>NZ_JBDOQT010000001.1:1424111-2136166 GCF_039839785.1 Pelagibius sp. CAU 1746 | reverse complement strand
CAAAAGAGATATCTCCAGCCCGGACACCTCGGCGAAGGGCGCCGCCACGCCTTCCAGCACGGGCCGCAGCGCTGCCGCGTCTTGCGCGAAGATCGCGATCTCCAAGGCGCCGGAACGGCGCCAGAAGGACTCCCGCGGCAAGCCGAAGAGGTTGCGCGCCTCGCCGCGGTCGACCAGCCGGGTGAAGGCGGCCAGCACCTCCGCCGGCGCCGCCGTCTCGCCCTCGCTGGCCTCCACCGCGGAGGGCGCGTCGGAAGGGCTCTCCGTCTGGGCGGCCAGCGGCAGCGGGCCCAGCAGCAGGACGGGGGCGATCAGCAGGGCGTGGAACGTCCAGGCGGCACGTCTCATTCGGCAACCTCCTGCGGAATCGACGCTCCATCCTGGAAAAGCTTCCAGGTGATGCCGTCGTGCAGGGCGTTGAAAGAAGCGTCGATGATATTGGTCGAGACGCCGATGGTGGTCCAGCGCCGGCCGCTGGCGTCGGCGCTCTCGATCATCACGCGCGTCACCGCGCGGGTGCCGGCCTGCGGCGTGAGGATGCGCACCTTGTAGTCCACCAGGCGCATGTCCTGGAGCTGCGGGTAGACCGGCACCAGGGCTTTGCGCAGGGCGGTGTCCAGCGCGTTGACCGGGCCGTTGCCGTCGGCCACCTCCATCTTAGCGTGACCGGCGACTTCGAGAGTCACCGTGGCCTCCGACTCGGTCACCAACTCGCCCTTCGCGTTCCAGCGCCGGTCGTCCATGATGCGGAAGCGGGTCAGCGAGAAGTAGCCCGGCACCTCGCCGCGCGCCCGGCGGGCCAGCAGCTCGAAAGAGGCCTCGGCGCCATCGTAGGCATAGCCCTCGAACTCGCGCGACTTCACCTCTTCCACCAGCTTGTTGACGCCGGGATCCTTGGGGTCGAGCTCGATGCCGACCTCGCTGAGGCGCGCCAGGATGTTGGAGCGCCCCGCCTGGTCGGAGACCACGATATGGCGGCGGTTGCCGACCAGGGCCGGGTCGATGTGCTCGTAGGTACGCGGATCCTTGGCGACGGCGGAGACGTGCAGGCCGCCCTTGTGCGCGAAGGCCGACTCCCCGACGTAGGCGGCGTTGCGCGCCGGCTGACGGTTGAGCCGCTCGTCGAGCAGCCGCGACACATGGGTAAGCTGCGACACGCCGTGATCGTCGATCCCGATGTCGTAGTCGCTCTTCAATTTCAGCGAGGCGATGAGCGAGATGATGTTGGCATTGCCGCAGCGCTCGCCCAGGCCGTTGAGCGTGCCCTGTACCTGGCGCGCGCCGGATTTGATCGCGGCCAGGGAGTTGGCCACAGCGTTCTCGGTGTCGTTGTGGCAGTGGATGCCGACGTGGCTGCCGGGGATCTTCTCGCAGACCTGCGCCACGATGCGCTCGACCTCGTCCGGCAGGGTGCCGCCGTTGGTGTCGCAGAGCACCACCCAGCGGGCGCCGGCCTTGTGGGCCGCCTCGATGCACTCCAGCGCATATTGCGGATTGGATTTGTAGCCGTCGAAGAAATGCTCGGCGTCGAACATCACCTCGTCCTTGCGGGTCAGGGCATGGGCGACGGAGTCGGCGATCATGGCGACGTTCTCGGCGCGGGGAATCTCCAGCGCCACGTCGACATGGAAATCCCAGGACTTGCCGACCATACAGATGGCGTCGGCCTTGGAGTTCAACAGCGCGGCCAGACCCGGATCGTTGTCGGCGCTGCGACCGGGCCGGCGGGTCATGCCGAAGGCGACGAAGCGGCTGGTCTTGAAGTCCGGCGGATCGGCGAAGAAGGCGTCGTCGGTCGGATTGGCCCCCGGCCAGCCGCCTTCGACGTAGTCGAGGCCCAGCTTGTCCAGGGCGCGCGCGATGGCGCCCTTGTCGGGCACCGTGAAGTCCACGCCCTGGCACTGCGCCCCGTCGCGCAGGGTCGAATCGAAAAGATAGACCCGCTTGTCGTTTACCATGATCCCGTCCTGACCTGCTCGCGCCGGGGCTTCTTCCCCTCGAAAACCCCAGGGGCGCTATTCAGCACAGGCCGGGGGGTACGTCAACTTGGGGCGGCCCGGCGCCCGCGGCGATGTCCGCCGCCGCTCGGCGCAATCCTGTGCAAGACCGCCTGCCCGAAGCGCCGCAAGATCCGGGCACAAGATGCGGATAGAGCGCATCCTCCGCCCCGCTTAGCGTAGACGTCATGACAACACCTGCCAAAACCGCTTCGCGGCTCACTTCACTTCAGCGGCACGTCCTGCGGCGGCGGCGCGGCGCCATGGGTGAAACTGCGTCCCTCCTCCAGCAGCCAGTCGCGGAAAGCGATGACCTTCGGCTTGCGCGCGGCGGCCCGGGTGGTGAGGGCGAAGTAGCTCATGGAGCCCTCCAGCGCCCGGTCGAAAAGGCGCACCAGGCGCCCCGCGCGCAGGTCGTCGTCGGCCAGCGCCGCCCAGGTCAGCGCCACGCCCTGGCCGTGCATCGCCGCCTGCAGCAGCATGTAGCTGCTGGGAAAGGTCGGCCCCGCATTGGCGTCGACGCCGGTGACGTTCAGAAGCGTCAGCCAGACTTCCCAATTGGCCATGGAATTCACCTCCAGGCGTACCGAATCGCTGTGCAAGAGGGTGTGGTGCTTCAGGTCGCGGGGCCGGCGCAGCGGCGGCCCCTTGGCCAGCAACTCCGGGCTGGCCACGGCAAAAACCGTCTCGTGCATGAAGGGCACCGCCGTCAGCTCGGGAAACGGTCCCTGGCCGAAGCGGATCGCCATGTCGACGCTGTCCGACTGGGCCAGCAGATCGATCACCATGGGATCGGGACGAATACGCAGATCGACTTCCGGGTGGCGCTGATAGAAGCGTCCCAGGCGGGGAATCAGCCACTTCACCGCCAGGGAGGGACTGGCAGAAACTGTCAGGATGCCGCCCTCCTCCGGCTGGCGCAGTTCCTCGATCTTGTCGAAGAGGCGGCGGAAGGCGCGCTGCGCCGTCTCGGCCAGGGCTTCACCCTTGTCGGTCAGCGTCAGGCCACGCGCTCCACGGTTGAAGAGAGCGAAGCCGAGGCTGGCCTCCAACTGCTTGATCTGCTGGCTGACAGCGCCTTGGGTGACGTGCAACTCGGCGGCTGCCTTGGTGAAACTGAGGTGCCGGGCCGCGACCTCGAAGGTGCGCAGGGCCGGCAGCGGCGGCACCGCCATCAGCACATCTCCCCGATTGTCCTTACATTAGTGCAGCTAATATTCAGCATTATTAATCGTCGTTTGCGAGTTTTGAGCAATCGCACGATATTTCAGGACAGAAGCCACTCCTTCTGTCAACGCCTCCGTCAACCTCAGCCAATCAGGTGACCTAATGACGAGCCTTACGACCGGGGCCTCCCGAAGGGTCCCCGACACTCCCCGTCTCCCCAAATCTCCGGGCGCCGACCTCGGCCGGCCGGAGCTGCGCTGGCAGCGCAGGGGCTCCCCCTTGACCCGCGTCCTGCTCTGGGCCTTTTTCGCCGCCGCGGCCCCGCTGGTTCTCTGGCAGCACCGCCTGCGCGAGCGCAATGCCCTGGAACGCTTGCCCGACTACATCCTGCGTGACATCGGCCTTCACCCCGCCGAGGTGCGTGAGGAAACGAGAAAGCCTTTCTGGCGGGCCTAGATCGAATACGCCAGAACCCTCACCTGCAGACTCACAAGCGGCGGAGGCCACCCGGCTCTCCGCCGTTTTTTTTGCCCTAATTGCCCCCAAGGGCCGCCATAAAGCCGCCGCACCGCCGGGTGAACCTGACGCAGGCTCGCGCCGACCTACCTCGACACCAGCGAAAGGGAGCCCATGCCCGCTTCGACCTTGCCGACCCGCCGCCGCTGCCTCGGCACCCTGGCCGGTAGCTTGGCCGGTGGCCTGATGCTGGGCGCGCTGCCGCCCGCCCGGCCTGCCGCCGCCGCACTCGCCTCCCGGAATCCGGCCCGGCGCCTGGCGGCGCGGCTCAACGCCGCCGCCCTGGCGCGCACCCGGGCAAAGGTGGTCTACGACCCCGCCTATGTGCGCCTCGCCTACCCCGGCGGCGACGTGCCTGCGGATCGCGGCGTCTGCTCCGACGTGGTGATCCGCAGCTACCGCGCCCTCGGCATCGACCTGCAGCAGCTTGTGCACGAGGACATGCGCACCGCCTTCGATGCCTACCCCAGGCACTGGGGCCTCAGCCGGCCCGACAGCAACATCGACCACCGCCGGGTGCCCAACCTGGAGACCTTCTTGAGACGCCAGGGCGCCGCCCTGCCGGCCAGCGGCGACCCGGCGGACTACCGGCCCGGCGACCTGGCGGCCTGGAACCTAAGGGGAAGTTCGGGCTTCCTGCCGCACATCGGCATCGTGACGGACCGCAGGGGGATCACCGGGCGGCCCAAGGTGGTGCACAACATCGGCGCCGGGCCGCGCCTGGAGGACGTGCTCTTCGACTGGCCGATGACCGGTCACTACCGCTGGCTGCCGCTCGAGCTTGCCAGGGATGAACGGGCTCCGGAGTAGTCAAGTCGCGCTAGGCGGAGTTGGTCTGCACCAGGATCACGCCGACGATGATCAGCGCGATGCCCGCCGCCTTGGCCAGGGTCATGGTCTCGCCGAAATAGAAGATGCCGACCAGGGCGACGCCGACCACCCCGACCCCTGCCCAGATGGCGTAGGTCAGGCCGACCGGCAGCGTCTTCAGGGTCTGGGCCAGCAGCAGGAAGGCGACGGCGTAGCCGACGACGACGATGCCCGCAGGCCAGAGGCGCGTCATGCCGTCGGAGGCCTTCAGCGCCGAGGTGGCGATCACCTCCGTCACAATGGCCAGGACCAGCAGCAGGTAGGGGATAACGGGCGCGGTCATGATCCGCTCTCCCCGCTCCGGGTCATCTCCCCGAGGCGCTTGAGCACCGCCTTGCGCTCCCGCGCCGAGAGCACCTCGATACCGAAGAGATCGTTCATCCACAGGCCGTCGGCGGCCAGGCGCACGATGCTGGCGGTCGTCGCATCCAGGCCATCGGCACGGCTGAGGTCGTTCCACGCCGTTTCATGCCGCCGCAGGCTGTCCAGCAGGCCGGGGTCGGTAGCCCCGGCGGCCAGCAGGGCGGTGGCGAGCCGGTCCAGCGGGTCTTGCCCCGAAGGGTCGACCGCGCAGGCGGCCAGGTAGGCGCGGGTCCAGCGGCCCGGTCCTTCGTCCTTGGCCATGGCGCGCTCGATGCGCGCCTCGGTCATCTCGATCAACTGGTCGACCATGCCGCTCAGCAGCTCTTCCTTGGTGGCGAAGTGGTAGAGCAGCCCGCCCTTACTGACGCCGGCCGCGGCGGCCACCGCCTCCAGGGTGAAGGCGCCGACGCCCTGGTCCAGCACGACCCGCCCGGCCGCCTGAAGGATTTCCTGCCGTCTGTCGCGTCTGATCATGCTTCAAACTATACCGTCTGGACGGTATAGTAAAGAGCGGCGGCGGATGCGAGCGGCGGCCCCGGCGGGGTCAGGTGTCTTCGTCGGGAAACTCGGACCCGGTCTGCGGCGCGCCGCGCAGCCGGGCGATCTCCTCGGCCACCCGCTGGGCGCCGGCAATACCGTAGAAGGCCTCGATGCGGGTGCCGCCGCCGGCGCTGCGCTGCCACCAGGGCAGCTTGCGGTCGTGAAAGACGACGGTGCCGAAGCCGGGCCCCGCCGCGCTCACCATGGGCGCGTCCAGATCGCCGGGCGCGAAGCTGCGCAGCCGCCGCAAGGGCCAGGTTTCCTGCACCAGAACCCGGCGGTCGGTGACGGCGTAAAGCGTCCCCACAGCAGCCTTGCGCGCCGTGACCTGCGCGGCGAGCAGCCAGAGGCAATAGAGCACCGCCGCCAGCAGAAAAAACGTCAGCAGCAGCCCGCGGCCGCCTGCCGGCCAGTTCGGCAGAAAACTCAGCCAGAAGAAGCCGGCGATGACCACCAGGCCCAAGGCCCCGCGGATCACCTGCGGCAGCCTGGAGCGCGCCAGCACCTGCGGGTCCGGGCGGTCGGCCCAGACCAGGGTCTCGCCCGGCGCCAAGAGGGCGCGGGCCGCAGCCAGGGAATCATCGGAAGGAGTCATGAATGTTCGGTCGCTGCCCTTTGGGAGGGCGCAGCTTCCCGGTTTGCCCGGCGGCGGTCAAGCGCCCCTCCGGGACGGCAAGCTACTCTTGCCCGGTGGGTGCGGTTAACCGCCGCGGAACAGCGCCCCCCGCGCGCGACTCCAAGGTTAACCGCGCTTCTTGAGGGGGTATGAGGCGGCTTTTCCTGTGGAAAAACCGGGCCTAAGCGCGTAAAACCGGCGGTCCGACAACATCAACGATACCTGAGAGTTAAGAAAGAGGACCGTCATGGCCACCCCCTGGGCGCCCGATAGCTGGCGCAGCAAGCCGATCCGGCAGGTGCCGGACTACGCCGACAAAGCCGCGCTGGAGCGTGTGGAGCAGCAGCTCTCCAACTATCCGCCGCTGGTTTTTGCCGGCGAGGCCCGCCGGCTGCGCGCGCAGCTGGCCCAGGTGGCGGAAGGCAAGGCTTTTCTGCTCCAGGGCGGCGACTGCGCGGAAAGCTTCGCCGAGTTCCACCCGAACAACATCCGCGACACCTTCCGGGTGATGCTGCAGATGGCGGTGGTGCTGACCTTCGGCGCCGGCTGTCCCATCGTGAAGGTGGGCCGCATGGCCGGCCAGTTCGCCAAGCCGCGCTCGGCGCCGACGGAGACCATCGACGGCGTCGAGCTGCCGAGCTACCGCGGCGACATCATCAACGGCATCGAGTTCACCAAGGACGCCCGCGAGCCGGACCCCGAGCGCCTGGTGCGCGCCTACAACCAGGCCGCCGCAACGCTGAACCTGCTGCGCGCCTTCGCCCAGGGCGGCTTCGCCGACCTGCACAAGGTGCACCAGTGGAACCTGGAGTTCGTCTCCGACGGCGCCCAGGGCCAGCGTTACGACGAACTGGCCGGACGCATCGACGAGGCGCTGAACTTCATGCGCGCCTGCGGCATCGAGCCGGCGACGGTGCCGGAGCTGCGCGAGACCGACTTCTACACCAGCCACGAGGCGCTGCTGCTGTGGTACGAGCAGGCGCTGACCCGCACCGACAGCCTGACCGGCCAGTGGTACGACTGCTCGGCCCACATGCTGTGGATCGGCGACCGCACCCGCGACCCGGCGGAGGCGCACGTCGAGTTCATGCGCGGCATCTGCAACCCCATCGGCATGAAGTGCGGCCCGACCACGGACCCGGACGATCTGATCCGCCTGCTCGACACGCTCAATCCGAAGAACGAGGCCGGCCGCCTGACCCTCATCGCCCGCATGGGCCACGACAAGGTGGCCGAGCACCTGCCGGCGCTGATCCGCGCCGTCGAACGCGAGGGCAAGAAGGTGGTGTGGTCCTGCGATCCCATGCACGGCAACACCATTAAGTCGGCCAGCGGCTACAAGACGCGGCCCTTCGACCGGGTGCTGGCCGAGGTGAAGAACTTCTTCGCCGTGCACCGCGCCGAGGGCAGCTACGCCGGCGGCGTCCACTTCGAGATGACCGGCCAGGACGTCACCGAGTGCATCGGCGGCGCCCAGGCGATCAGCGACGAGACGCTGGGCGACCGCTACCACACCCACTGCGACCCGCGCCTCAACGCCAAGCAGTCGCTGGAGCTGGCCTTCCTCATCTCCGAGGCCCTGAAGGACGAGCGCATCGCCCGCCAGAACGGCGACAGCGACAAGGTCGCCGCGGCCTCCTGAGCGTCACCCCGGCTAAGCGTCATCCCCGGCGGCCCGCCCTGCGGCCGCCGGGCAGCCGCTTCGCCGGCACCGCCCAGGCGCCTCGCCGGCACTAGCGGCCGGTACGGCGGAGCCCGGATTGCCTTGCTGGTTGATATTTGCAGACCTGCCAGTCGCCCTGCGCTCTGGTCCCAGCGGGCGCCTTCGCGCTAGACTTCGTCAAGCAGCCCGGCGAAAGATGACGGAGGCTGCAGCTTTCGGAAGGAAGAGCCATGCCCGAAGGCCCCAGCCGGCCCAAATCCCCTGAAACCGAGGCGGAGGGGTTGACCGCCTGCGGCGTCGGCTGGCCGACCGCCGAAGCCGACATCTCCGCCTGGACCGACGTCTACTTCAAGCGCACCCGCAAGGCGGTCGAGCGCTTCGGCGATATCCAGGCCACCTACGCCATCTTCATGCGCCGCCCGGTCATCTCCGCGCCGCGCCTGGCCCTCGACTGGCTGGCCGACATCGGCCGGCGCCGCGGCGTCAGCTTCGAGATCGACCTGCGCTATCCCGAGGGCAAGTGGGTCGGCGCCGGCGAGCCCATGTTCTACGTCACCGGCCCGCTGTCGCAGCTCTCGGACCTGGAGACCCTGCTGCTGCAGAAGCTGGGGCCGGCCTGCGTGGCCGCCTACAACGCCTATGCCATGTGCGCGGACCTGCCCAAGGTGGCCTTCCTGGCCATGGACGCGCGGCACTGCGCGGGCACGGAGATGGCCGAGTTGATGGCCTATGCCGCCTCCGTGGGCTCGGAGCGGGCGCGCCGCAAGGTCGGCGCGGTCGGCTTCATCGGCAACGCCACCGACGCCACCGCCCACTACTTCGGCCTCGACGCCGGGCGCGGGACCATGCCCCACGCCTTCATCGGCTACGCCGGCTCGACCCTGCGCGCCGCGGAAATGTACGACGAGACCTTCCCCGACGAGCCCATGACTGTGCTGGTCGACTACTTCGCGCGCGAGGTGACCGACGCCCTCACCTGCTGCCGGCGCTTCCCGCGCCGCGCCGCAGCCGGCAGCCTGGCAGTGCGCATCGACACCCCCGGCGGCCGCTTCATCGAGGGCCTGGACCCGCCGGAATCCTATGCGGTGCTGGAGCGCAACGCCCCCGGCGCCCTGCGCGGCTACCGCTCCGACGACGAGTTGCGCTACCTGGTCGGCCCCGGCGTCTCCGCCGCCGCCGTCTGGCGCATGCGCGAATGCCTGGACCGCGAGGGCTTCAACAAGGTGAAGATCGTCGCCTCCTCCGGCTTCGGGCCAGCCAAGTGCCGCCTCATGGCCGAGGCCAAGGCTCCGGTCGACGTCATCGGCACCGGCTCCTACCTGCCTTCGAAGTGGTCGGAAACCTACGCCACCGCGGATGTCGTGGACTACGACGGCGTGCCGCGGGTGAAGGTCGGGCGCGAGTTCCTGTTGCGCCGCTAGGCCGCATCCCGCATAACCCGGCCCATGACGCACACCACCGCCAACGACTCTCGCGTCGAGGAACTGATCGGCAACTTCTCCTTCCTGGACGACTGGGAAGACCGCTTCCGCTACGTCATCGACCTGGGGCGCAAGCTGGAGCCCATGGACGAGGCCCTGAAGACGGAGGAGACCAAGGTGCGCGGCTGCACCAGCCAGGTCTGGATCGTCGACGAGGTCCGCCCCGGCACGCCTCCCACCCTGCACTTCATCGCCGACAGCGACGCCCACATCGTCAAGGGGCTCATCGCCGTGCTGATGGAGATCTACGACGGCCGCACGCCGGAGGAAATCCTGGCGGTGGACATCAAGGGGGCCATCGGCCAGCTCGGTTTCGAGCAGCACCTGAGCCCCAACCGGGCCAACGGCCTGTTCTCCATGGTCGAGCGCATCCGCGCCCTGGCCGCCAAGGAAGCTCAAGGGAAGGCCTGAAAGCCGCCGCCGGCGCCCGGCGCAAAGCTGGGTTGCTGCGCGCCGTCTTGCCGCTCCCCCTCGGGGCAGGGTAAGTATCTGCCATGGCTGACGCTCTGAAGATCGCGCTCGCGCAGTGCAACCCCACCATGGGCGATATCGCCGGCAACCTGGCCCTGCTGCGCAAGGCGCGGGCCGAGGCCGCGGCGGCAGGCGCCGATCTGGTGGTCGCCTCGGAGATGGTCATCACCGGCTACCCCACCGAGGACCTGGTGCTGAAGCCGATGTTCCTCGACGCCGCCCTCAGCGCCATCGAGGCCCTGGCGCAGGACACCGCCGACGGCGGCCCCGGCATGATCGTCGGCGGCCCCTGGCGCCAGGACCCGAACGCCAAACCGCCGCTGTTCGGCAAGGTCTTCAACACCGCCTATGTGCTGGACGGCGGCAAGGTGGTCACTCACCGCACCAAGCACGAGCTGCCGAACTATGGCGTCTTCGACGAGAAGCGTGTCTTCGGCGCCGGCCCCCTGCCGGGCCCGGTGAACTACCGCGGCGTGCGCCTGGGCGTCATGGTCTGCGAGGACATGTGGCTCCCCGACGTCAGCGAGTGCCTGGAGGAGTCCGGCGCGGAGATCCTGGTGGTCATCAACGGCTCGCCCTTCGAGATGGACAAGATCGAAGAGCGCATGCAGCTCGCCGTTCAGCGCGTCACGGAAACCGGCCTGCCGCTGATCTACGTGAACCAGGTCGGCGGCCAGGACGAGCTGGTCTTCGACGGCGCCTCCTTCGCCCTCAACGCCGACCACGGCCTGCCGGTCCAACTCCCCGCCTTCGAGGAGGCGCTGGAGGTGGTCGAGTGGCGGCGCGGCGACGATAGCAATGGCGGGGGCTGGGCGGCGGCGGCGGGACGCCAGGTGGCGCCGGACAGCGATTTGGAACTGGCCTATCGCGCGCTGATCCTGGGCCTGCGCGACTACGTGAACAAGAACCGCTTTCCGGGCGTCATCCTGGGACTTTCCGGCGGCATAGACTCGGCGCTGACCGCCGCCGTGGCGGTCGACGCACTGGGGCCGGAGCGCGTGCACAGCGTGATGATGCCCTCGCCCTACACCAGCCAGGAAAGCCTGGACGATGCCGCGGAAGCCGCGCAGTTGATGGGCATCGAGATCGACAGCGTCTCGATCGAGCCGGCCATGAAGGCCTTCGACGAGATGCTGCAACCGATCCTCAACGGCTATGCTGCCGATACGACGGAAGAGAACATCCAGGCGCGCTCGCGCGGCCTGACCCTGATGGCTGTCTCCAACAAGCTCGGCTACATGGTGCTGTCGACGGGCAACAAGTCCGAGGTCTCGGTCGGCTACGCCACGCTCTACGGCGACATGGTCGGCGGCTTCAATCCCATGAAGGACCTCTACAAGACCATGGTCTTCGAGCTGGCGCGCTGGCGCAACCAGGCGCTGCCGCCGGGCGCGCTGGGCCCGGCCGGGCGAGTCATCCCGGAGCGCATCATCACCAAGCCGCCCTCGGCCGAGCTGAAGCCCGACCAGAAGGACGAGGACAGCCTGCCGCCCTATCCGATACTGGACGACATCCTGAAGGGGCTGATCGAGGGCGAGGAAAGCGTCGACGTCATCGCCGCGCGCGGCCACGACCGTGAACTGGTGAACCGCGTCTGGCACATGCTGGAGCTGGCGGAGTACAAGCGCCGCCAGGCCTGCCCCGGCGTGAAGATCACCCGCCGCGCCTTCGGCAAGGACCGCCGCTATCCGATCACCAACGCCTTCCGCGGCCCCGCGTAACGCGAGCTGCGCAGCGGCACCGCGACCTTACGGGAGCCCCCTTGCCGCTCGCCCGCAAGGGCGAAGCGGGGGCGCTTCCCTGCGCGAAAAAAGGCCCCGGCAAGTCGGAGACTGCCGGGGCTGAGGTAAGGGGGATGTGACGACGTGACCGTTGCCTGGAGCCTAGAGACTTGGGGGAACCCTGGAACTCCCGGTCACTGGAGCATCCGCTCAGGCGGCTTCGGACGCCTGAGCGGTGCGGCGGACGCCTCGTAGCTTATCGGCCACGTCTTCGGCCAGCTTCGGGCGAAACTTCAAAGAGATACGATTCGTCGTGGCGCTCACCACTTCGCCTTCCAGGCGGTTGCCGTGTCCGTCGATCTGCAGCACGGCGGCAGCGCCGATCTGGAAGTCGCAGCCATTGGCGCGGATCGCCGCGCCCGAAGGCGAGATGTCCACCATGCGAGCGCTAATGGTTTTTCCGTCGATAGTCAGCATGCAAGAAGCGTCGGTTTCCTCGCGCACTTCCTTGCGGCGGTCGGCGTGGCGGATGCGATCGATGAAGACCTTGGACTGTTCATCCAGTTCCTGCGCCTTGCCGCGCACGTCTTCGGAAGCGGAAGTCACCTTGCCGGCGCTCTGCCGGGTTTCCGCCGCCGCCGCGGAGACCGATTGCATGGCTTCCAGCACCGCTCCAACGCCCGTCGAGGTCTCGGCAACGCTGCGCGAAATCTCCTGGGTCACGGAGGTCTGTTCCTCGATGGCCGAAGCGATGGCGCCGGAGGCCTCCCCCATCTGCCCGATGGCCCTGGAAATATCGTCGATCTGATTGCCGACGCCGGAGGTCGCTTCCTGGATGGCCCGGACATGGCCCGCGATCTCTCCCGTGGCGTTGGCCGTCTGCTGGGCCAAGGACTTCACCTCGCCGGCGACGACCGCGAAACCCTTCCCGGCCTCTCCGGCCCGAGCGGCCTCAATGGTGGCGTTGAGGGCCAGCAGGTTGGTCTGCTCGGCAATCTCCTCAATCAGCCGGACGATGCCGCCGACCTTCTCCGCCGCCTCGTTGAGCCCGCCGACACTGTCGGTCATGGTCGCCGCCTTGGTCACGGCGGCATCGGTCACCCTTGCGGCGTCGCTCACCTGGGACGCGATCTCCCCGATCGAGGCGGAAAGCTCTTCCACGGCAGCGGCCACGGTCTGGGCATTGGAGTTGGCCTCCTCGGCGCCGTTCTTGGCGGTATCCGCCTGCTGCGCGGTTCCTTCGGAGTTGCTTTGCAGCCCCTCGGCTTCCGCCGAAAGGCCGGCGGAGGACTGCGACAGAGCGCCGATGATGCCCGCGATCACGTCGCCGAACTGATCGGCCAGGTCGTTGAGGCGGCTGGAGAAGTCGGCGTCCTTCTCGGCCAGGTAGACGGAGATGGCAAGGTCCATGTCCAAGGAGATCGCCTTGTCGATCGACTGGATCAGCTTGCTCGCCTTCGCCAGCCGCCCTTTGCCGTTGAAGCTCACCGCGCCCGCCGCCGCCTCCTTGAGGACCGCGGCGATCAGGGCCTGCTTGATCAGGCCGTAGCCGCCGATGTACCAGCCCGGCTGCAGGCCCAGTTGGCAGTGCGCCTTGCCGATGCGCGCGACGGAGTCGAAGTACTCGTCGTCGAACTTTCCGGAGAACATGCGCATCCAGTGTTTCGCCTGGGCCTCGCGGGCGTGGGCGGCGTGGGCTTCGTTGACGAACATGGACCGTAGTTCGTCTTCCTCGCCGATGTGGCGGTAGAAGTCGTCGAGGATCTGCGGAATCAGCTTTTCGACCGTCGGACGGAATTCACTCAGCAAGCTGCGCGCCTCTTGGTCGATACGAAGGTACTCAAGCTTCTTGGCGCGCGACTGGGACTCGGACATATCATTCTCCTGGCAAAATATCGGCGACCGCCGTCTAAATCCGTCTTTCCGGCAAACAGGCTCTCAGCCACTCGGCGGAGGCTTCCGCCCTTTCAATCCCGCATCGACTCAACCATTGGCAGCACTCCACCGACGATTGAGTTGCGTGTATTTCGGATCACTTTGCAATCTTTGGGTCATTTCCTAAAAAACTTCTTAATTGTCTTGTTTAGTTATATAAACCAACTAACTATAGGTAGATGTTCTCTGCGGGAAGTACTCCTTCCGGCAGTTGCCCACGCCGGCCAGAAAGCCCCCGTTCGACGGAGAGGTCTTTGCGGTGACCGCCGGGAGTGATACCTAGGGACCGTCCGGGCCGCCCGCCGCTTGTGGGGCGGCGGCTCTTTCCCGCCGGCCGGCCGGACGGTCAGACCGGCACCATGAATTCGCAGCACCGCGGCCCCGCCGCTCCCGTCTCGCCCGAGGCCCTGGTTGACGCTGAAAGTCCGTTTCGCCCCCAGTCCCACCGGTCTGCTGCACGTCGGCAACGTGCGCCAGGCGCTGATCAACTGGCTCTTCGCCCGCGCGGGCGGCGGACGCTATCTGCTGCGCATCGACGACACCGATACGGAGCGCTCGACGCCCGAGTTCGCCGCCGCCATCGAGCGGGACCTGCTGTGGCTGGGCCTGACCTGGGACGAGAAGGCGGTGCAGTCCGAGCGGCTGGAGCGCTACAGCGCCGCCGCCCAGCGCCTGGAGGCCGCCGGGCGGCTCTACCCCTGCTACGAGACGCCGGAGGAACTGGGCCTGAAGCGCAAGGTGGCGCTGGCCGCAGGCCGTCCGCCGATCTACGACCGCGCCGCCCTGGGCCTGAGCGACGAGGACAGGGCGAAGCTGGAGGCCGAAGGCCGCCGCCCGCACTGGCGCTTCAAGCTGGAACCGGGCGAGATCGCCTGGGACGACCTGGTGCGCGGCCCCGTCTCCTTCCAGGGCGAGAACCTCAGCGACCCGGTGCTGATCCGCGAGGACGGCCGGCCGCTCTACACCCTGACCTCCGTGGTCGACGACGTCGAACTGGCGGTCACCCACGTGCTGCGCGGCGAGGACCATGTCGCCAACACCGCCGTGCAGGTCCAGCTCTTCCAGGCGCTGGGGGGTGCCGTGCCGACCTTCGGCCACCTCTCCCTCATCGCCGGGGCCGGCGGCGAGTCCCTCTCCAAGCGCCTCGGCAGCCTCTCCCTCGCCTCGCTGCGGGAGAGCGGCCTGGAGGCCATGACCCTCAACTGCTACCTGGCGCGTCTGGGCACGCCCGACCCGGTGGAGCCCCTGCCGGACCTCGCAAGCCTGGCCGAGGGCTTCGACCTCTCGCGCTTCGGCCGGGCGACCCCCAAGTTCGACCCCGCCGAGCTGGAGCACCTGAACGCCCGCCTGCTGCACGTCACGCCCTTCGAAGCCGTCGCCGAACGCCTGCCCGAGGGCTTCGATACCGGTCTCTGGGCCGCGATCCGTCCCAACCTCACCCGCCTCGCCGAAGCCGCGGTGTGGCAGAACATCTGCCGCGGCCCGGTGATCCCGCAGGTCGAGGACGCCGGCTTCGCCCGCCAGGCCGCCGAGCTGCTGCCGCCGGAGCCCTGGGACGAGACCACCTGGGGCGCCTGGACCGGGGCGGTGAAGGCGGCCACGGGGCGCAAGGGCAAGGCCCTCTTCCTGCCGCTGCGCCTGGCGCTGACCGGGCTCGACCACGGCCCCGAGCTGAAGGCCCTGCTGCCGCTCATCGGCCGCGAGCGGGCCGAGGCCCGGCTGGCCGGCAAGACGGCCTGATCCGTTGCACTTGACCCCAATGCTCTTGACCTGGGCCCTGAGCGCCGTAAAGTCCGCCCCATGACGATCCGGATCGCCCTCTGTCCCGCGCGATGTCTGCCCTGCCCGGCCTGAAGCCGCCGGCAGACCCCTTCGCGTGGCCCGGATAAGCCCGGCCACCCCTTCCCAGACGATCCGGACTTCTTCCCCCAATGACTTCCATTGACCTGCAGTTTCACAACACGCTGACGCGCAAGAAGGAGCGCTTCGCGCCGCTCGATCCCCAGAACCTGCGCATCTACGTCTGCGGGCCGACGGTCTACGACCTGGCGCACATCGGCAACGCGCGCCCCGTGGTGGTCTTCGACGTGCTGTTCCGTCTGCTGCGCCACGTCTACGGCGAGGCCCACGTCACCTACGCGCGCAACATCACCGACGTGGACGACAAGATCATGCAGGCCTCCAAGGAGACCGGCGAGCCCATTGAGTCCGTGACCGCGCGCACCACCCAGGCCTACCACGACGACATGGACGCCCTGGGGGCCCTGCGCCCCACGGTGGAGCCGCGCGCGACCCAGCACATCGCCCAGATGATCGCCATGATGGAGGCGCTGATCGCCAAGGGCCACGCCTACGCCGCCGAGGGCCACGTGCTGTTCTCCGTGCCCTCGATGGACGACTACGGCGCGCTCGCACGCCTGGACCGCGACGCGTTGATCGCCGGCGCCCGGGTCGACGTGGCGCCCTACAAGAAGGACCCCGCCGACTTCGTGCTGTGGAAGCCCAGCAACGACGACCAGCCGGGCTGGGACAGCCCCTGGGGCCGCGGCCGCCCGGGCTGGCACATCGAGTGCTCGGCCATGTCGGCGGAGCACCTGGGCGAGACCTTCGACATCCACGGCGGCGGCCTGGACCTGGTCTTCCCGCACCACGAAAACGAAATCGCCCAGAGCCGCTGCGCCCACGGCACGCAGATCATGGCCAAGGTGTGGATGCACAACGGCTATGTCGTGGTGAACGGCGAGAAGATGTCGAAGTCGCTGGGCAACTTCTTCACGGTGCGGCAGTTGCTGGAAGAGGGCTTGCGCGGCGAGGCGATCCGACTGGCGCTGCTCTCCGGCCACTACCGCGCGCCGCTCGACATCACCCGCGAGAAGATCGCCGAGTGCAAAGGCCAGCTCGACCGCCTCTACGGCGCGCTGCGCGGCCTCGACGCCCGCGCCGGAGCAGACGTGCCAGCCAAGGTGCTGGCGGCACTGGCCGACGACCTCAACACGCCTCTCGCCATCGCCGAGCTGCACGAGATCGCCACGGCGCTGCACAAGGCGACGGACGAGACGGAGAAGCGGAAGCTGGCAGGATCGCTGCTGGCCGGCGGCCATTTGCTGGGCCTGCTGGAAGGCGACGCCGAGGCCTGGTTCAAGGGCGAGAGCGCCGCAGGCGGTCTGTCAGCCGACGACATCGAGAAGCTGATCACGGCCCGCGCCGAGGCCCGCAAGGCTAAGGACTTCGCCGAGTCAGACCGCATCCGCGACGAGCTGACCGCGCAGGGCATCGTCCTGGAAGACGGCCCCGCCGGCACCACCTGGAAACGCGCGAACTAGACCGGACCTAACCGTCCCATGAACCCTCGGGTCAAGCCCGAGGGTGACGACCCGGTCTTGGGCGCACTGCCTGGATTGAGGGTACGCACTGGCGCCCCTTCCTCCCCCACCGTCATGCTCGGGCTTGACCCGAGCATCCATTGTGCCGCCAACTCCTGGACGTGCAGTACTACGTCTACATCCTGGCCAGTGCGCCCAACGGAACCCTCTACATCGGAGTGACGAACGACTTGGTGCGCCGTGTCTACGAACACCGCGAGGCGCTGGCCCACGGCTTCACCAAACGGCACGGCGTGAAAACTCTGGTCTACTACGAGATCCACGACAGCCCGGAGCAGGCAATCCGAAGAGAGAAGGCCCTGAAACGCTGGAACCGTGACTGGAAGATCGCTCTGATCGAGCGCGACAACCCGCAGTGGGTCGATCTCTGGGACGGCCTGAGCGGCTGACGAATGGACCCTCGGGTCAAGCCCGAGGGTGACGATTGGGTGTGGGACACGCATCTGCACCTCGCCTACCACCACCGTCATGCTCGGGCTTGACCCGAGCATCCATTCCGATGAAGCGCTCCCTAGCCGGCAGCCTTGGCCGCTGCCGCCTCCCGACGCCGCTCCAGCCATTCCACGATCGCTGCCGCTGCAATTCCGAGGGGCAGCGTCAGATACCACCCATAAGCGGCCACCAGGATGCCCATCCCCAATACAGAAAAATTGAGCCCTCTGGCCCAGAAAGGCGGGTTGGGCAGAACGATATTCACAATCAGCAGCAGGAAGCCGTAGGACCCACCGATAAGCAGGTGCTCGATCACAACCGTCGAGCAACCAGCAACAAGTGCGCGGCCCAACAATGGCTCACAGCGCAAGCGCCAGCCGAAGCTCCAAACCACGACATAGGAGATGGCAGCCGCAATGCCGGCGGCCAGGCTGAAAGTTAGTCGGATCGCGAGAGCTTCGGAGAACGATCTGCCCGAGTGAGGGATCCCATGAAGCACCATGGCGGCCAAAACCGCAATCACTGCAGCGCCCGCGAAAATGGCTGCTCCCAGAAAGACGCTCCTGGAAACAATCGCCATGCCCCCTACTCCGCCGCCTTGGCCTGGTCGCCGGGGATGGGCTCGCGCATGGTGACGAACTCTTCGGCCGCCGTGGGGTGGATGCCGACGGTGGCGTCGAAGATCTGCTTGGTGGCGCCGGCCTTGATGGCGACGGCCATGCCCTGGACGATCTCCGGTGCGTCGAGGCCCACCATGTGGACGCCGACCACGCGCTGGCTGTCCTTGGCGACGATCAGCTTCATCATGGTCTTCTCGTCGCGGCCCGAGAGGGTGTGTTTGAGGGGGCGAAAGGTCGAGCGGTAGATGTCCAGCTCTCCATGCCGTTCGCGCGCCTGCAGCTCGGTGAGGCCGACGGTGCCGACCGGCGGATGGCTGAAGACGGCCGAGGGCACGTCGGCGTGGTCCATGGCGCGCGGCGTGCCGCGGTAGACCGTGTCGACGAAGGCCATGGCCTCCTGGATCGCGACGGGGGTGAGGTTGATGCGGTCGGTCACGTCGCCAACGGCGTAGATGTTGTCGACCGAGGTTTTGGAGAATTCGTCGACCTTGATGGCGCCGTTCTTGGCCAGCGCCACGCCGACCTCCTCCAGGCCCAGGTTGTGCACGTTGGGGCTGCGCCCGGTCGCCGCCATGACCAGGTCGCACTCGATCTCCGAGCCGTCGGAGAGGTGGACCAACAGGTCCTTCTCGCGCTTCTCGATGCGCTCGATTGTGGTCTCGACGATAAGGTTGATGCCCTTCTTGACGATCTCGCCGGCCAGGGTGTTGCGGATGTCGTCGTCGAAGCCGCGCAGGATCTGCGGGCCGCGGTAGATTTGTGTCACCTCGCTGCCCAGGCCGTTGAAGATGCCGGCGAACTCCACGGCGATGAAGCCGCCGCCGTTGATCACCACGCGCTTCGGCAGTGCTTCCAGGTGAAAGGCCTCGTTGGAGGAGATGCCGTGCTCCCAGCCCGGCTCCATGGGGAAGGTCGGGGTGCCGCCGGTGGCGATGAGGATGGTCTCGGCGGTGAAGGACTTGTCGCCCACCTCCACGGTATGGGCGTCCAGCAGACGGGCGTGGCCGTGGAAGAACTCGACGCCGGCGGTCTTTAGCAACTTCTCATAAATACCTTCCAGGCGGTCGATCTCCTGGTCCTTGTTGGCGATCAGCCGCGTCCAGTCGAAAGACGGCTCGGGCACGCTCCAGCCGAAGCCGGCGGCATCCTCGAAGTCCTCGTGGAAGTGGCTGGCGTAGGACAGCAGCTTCTTGGGTACGCAGCCGCGGATCACGCAGGTCCCGCCGTAGCGGTAGGATTCCGCGATGGCCACCTTCGCCCCGGTCGCCGCAGCCATGCGCGCGCCCCGGACCCCGCCGGAGCCACCGCCAATGACAAAGAGATCGTAGTCGTGCCCGGCCATAATTTATCCTTCGGTCTGTCCGCCGCCCCTGACTGAGCCTGGGCCCGCCAGGCAACCATCCGCCGGAAGGCCGGGTCGAGTCCGCGCCTGCCTAGAGATCAATCTAGGCAGGCCTACGCTGCACCGCAACCGCACGGGAGGCTTCGGCACGGCGGAGGGGCCCTTTAACCATAGAAAACGAGAGGGTTTGCCGACTCCGGGAAGAGCGCAACCCTCGGAAGATAGGGCCGAAGTCTCAGACAGTTGCACGGTTCAAAAGATCGCGCCAAGATACTGATAGGGATGCAACAAATAAAGGCATAACGAACGGTAAGCCCCTATAGGCGAATGAGGGGAAGAACATCCGGAGTTGAACCATGTTTTTCCAGAAGCTTCTGCAGAAGGTCATTAAGTCCGGTAATCTGCGCATCATCGACGCCAGCGGTAAGGCCCACGACTGCGGCGACGGCACGGGGCCGCGCTGCACGATGCAAATTCACAAGCGCCACCTCGAGTACAAGCTGGTCTTGAATCCCCCGCTCTTTCTCGGCGAAGCCTACATGAACGGAGGAGTCGACCTCACGGAAGGCACCCTGCGTGACTTCATCGGCCAGCTCGCGCGCAACTACCATCATCTCGAAAATAACAAGCTGGTGAAGTTCGGCTTCGCGCTGGGCGGCCACGTCCGCCGCATGAAGCAGTACAACCCCATCGGCAAGGCCCGGAAGAACGTGGCCCACCACTACGACCTCTCGGGCCAGCTCTACGACCTCTTCCTGGACGCCGACCGCCAGTACTCCTGCGCCTACTTCCGCAACGGCGACGAGACCCTGGAGCAGGCCCAGACCGACAAGAAGCGCCACCTCGCCGCCAAGCTGCTGTTCGACCGTCCGGACATGAAGCTGCTGGACATCGGCTCCGGCTGGGGCGGGCTGGGCCTCTACCTGGCCCAGGCCGGCGACTGCGAGGTGACCGGCGTCACCCTCTCGACCGAACAGCACAAGGTCAGCCAGGAACGCGCCAAGATGGCCGGATTGGACGACCGGGTACAGTTCCACCTGCGCGACTACCGCGAGGACTCCAACAAATACGACCGCATCGTCTCGGTCGGCATGTTCGAGCACGTCGGCAAGAGGAACTACCGCGAGTTCTTCGAGAAGGTGAAGGACCTGCTGGAGGACGACGGCATCTTCGTCCTGCACTCGGTCGGCCGCGTGAACGAGCCGGGCCCGGTCAATCCCTTCATCCGCAAGTATATCTTCCCCGGCACCGACGTTCCGACCCTGGGCGAGGTGCTGCCGGCGATCGAAGACGCCATGATGATCGTCACCGACGTGGAAGTCCTGCGTATCCACTACGCCGAGACCTTGCGCATCTGGGAAGAGCGCTTTCAGGCCAACCGCGACAAGATCAAGGAACTCTACGACGAGCGCTTCTGCCGCATGTGGGAGACTTACCTGATCGGTTGCGAGATGGGCTTCCGCTATCAGGGGCTCATGGTGTTCCAGATCCAGATCGCCAAGAAGATCGACGCCGTGCCGCTGACGCGGGACTACATCTACGAGTGGGAACACAAGCGCGCCGAGGAGGCCAGCCAGGCGGCGGAGTAATCCGCCTCCTGCGGACAAAGGAAGGGGCCGGTCCCGCCAAGCGCTCGGAGGGACCGGCCCCTTTCTTCGTTTTCGCTGTCCGTCACCCTCGGGCTTGTCCCGAGAGTCCAGGAGCAAACGCTCTACTACCCGCCCTGGATGCTCGGAACAAGTCCGAGCATGACACGGGGCGCGTGGATCACACGCCGCCCATGCAGAGGTACTTGACCTCCAGGAACTCGTCGATGCCGTACTTGGAGCCTTCGCGGCCGATGCCCGACTCCTTGACGCCGCCGAAGGGGGCGACCTCGGTGGAAATGAGGCCGGTGTTGATGCCCACCATGCCGGTCTCCAGCGCCTCGCCGACCCGCCAGATGCGGCCCATGTCGCGGGCATAGAAGTAGGAGGCCAGACCGAACTCGGTGTCGTTGGCCAGTGCCACACCCTCTTCCTCGGTCTTAAAGCGGAACAGCGGCGCCACCGGACCGAAGGTTTCCTCGCGGGTCACCTTCATCTGCGTGGTCACGTCGGTCAGCACCGTCGGCTGGTAGAAGGTGCCGCCGCGCTCGTGCCGGGCGCCGCCCAAAGCGATCTTGGCGCCCTTGGCGGTGGCGTCGGCCACATGCTCCTCGACCTTCTCCAGGGCCGCCACGTCGATCAGCGGGCCCTGGCTGACGCCGTCTTCCAGCCCCGGGCCGACTTTCAGCTTCTTCACCGCCTCGGCAAGCTTGGCGGCGAACTCGTCGTAGACGCCTTCCTGCACCAGAATGCGGTTGGCACAGACGCAGGTCTGGCCGGTGTTGCGGAACTTGGAGATGATGGCGCCCTCGACCGCGGCGTCCAGGTCGGCGTCGTCGAAGACCAGGAAAGGCGCATTGCCGCCCAGTTCGAGAGAGACCTTCTTGATGGTGGAGGCGCACTGCTGCATCAGCAGCTTGCCGACCTCGGTCGAGCCGGTGAAGGATAGCTTGCGCACGACCGGGCTGTGGGTCATCTCGCCGCCGATCTCGCTGGCCGAGCCGGTCAGGATGTTGACGATGCCCGCCGGGATGCCCGCGCGCTCGGCCAACTCGGCCAGGGCGAAGGCCGAATACGGCGTCTGGGTCGCCGGTTTGATGACCACAGGGCAGCCGGCGGCCAGGGCCGGGGCGCACTTGCGGGTGATCATGGCGTTGGGGAAGTTCCACGGCGTAATCGCCGCCACCACGCCGACCGGCTGCTTGACCACGACAATGCGCTTGTCGGGCTGGTGCTGCGGGATGGTGTCGCCGTAGATGCGTTTGGCCTCTTCAGCGAACCACTCGATGAAGCTGGCACCGTAGACCACTTCGCCCTTGGCCTCCGTCAACGGCTTACCCTGTTCCAGGGTCATCAGCCGCGCCAGATCCTCCTGGTTTTCCAGGATCAGGTCGTACCACTTGCGCAGGATGTTGGCGCGCTCCTTGGCCAGCAGGCCGCGCCACGCCGGCCAGGCCTTCTCCGCCGCCTCGATGGCGCGCCGGGTCTCGGCGGCGCCCATCTTGGGGACGGTGCCCAGCACCTCGCCGCTCGCCGGGTTGGTGACTTCGATCACCGCCCCGCTGTCGGCGTCGGCCCAGCGGCCATCGATGTAGCACTGTTCCCGGAACAGCCGGGGATCGGAGAGTTGTGGCGTGGCTGTCGTAATTTTCTGCGCTTGCGCGGTCATTTAGGGTCCTCCACTGTGGTCGGCAAGGATACCGACATTGTCAGATCTCGGCTGCGAGTATAGACCTGTCAGGCGAAGCGGCGAAAGGCCAGCCGCCGCCCATTCATGGGGACAGGCGCCCCCGGCCTGGCTGCCGCCCGCGGCCGCGTCCCGCAACCCGGAGACCCTTCATGGCCCAGCGCTCAGCTCTTCTCACGGCCACCGTCCTGGCGGCAGCCTGTCTCTGGCCGACCGGTCCGCAAGCGGCGGATTCGACCCGCTGCGCCGGCGAGGTCGGTCGGCATCTAGAGGAGCTTCCCCTGGCCGACGGCGAGGTCAAGAGCGTCCGCATCATCGAGCGGGTGAACATCGCCGACGACTTCGGGCCGGAGATCTTCGGCGTCGACGCCTGGGTACGCCTCAACTCCTGCAGCGGCTGGCTGGTCATCAACATGACCGCCAAGTGCTACGTCCGCCAGAGCTACACGCGCGGCGACTGCCGGGTCGAGGGCTTGTCAAATTTCTGAGCGGCCTACATTTTGCTTTAATCGTCCTTTCCTGAGACTTCCAGGAGCCCCGTCGATGCGATGGCTGCCGCTCGCCTTGTCCGCCCTTACCCTGCTCAGCGCGCCCGCCGAGGCCCTCGACTGCAGCCGCAAGGCGCAGGACGAATTAACGCGCCTGGAACTGGGCGAGGATGACATCCGCAGCATCCGCTACGTTCGAAAATACAACCCGAACGAAAACGGCCCGGACGTTCTGGGAGTGCGCGCCTGGGTGCGCCTCAAGGCCTGCGACAGCGGCTATCTGGTGATCGACATGACGCGTACCTGCTTCGTGCGTCAGAGCTACACCCGCGGCGACTGCCGCCTGGAAGACGTGACCGCCTACTGAGACCTGCCGGCCACCTTCCTCCTGCCATGCCATTTTCGCATCCCAGGGTCGCATGGCCTTGGGAAATGTCTCGTGCGGCATATCTGCTGGTTATGGAACACCCGCAGGAGCATTTCGCCATGATTGCGCAGCTTACCCGTCCTGCCGCCGCCCTCGCAGTGGCCCTTGCCCTCCCCCTCGCCGTCTCTACCATCGTCACGGCGGGCCCCGCCACCGCCGCCGCGCTTTGCCAGCCGCAGATCGACCGGACCCTGCAGGATCTCTCCGTACCGCAGTCGGAGGTGAAGTCCGTGAAGGTCGTGCGGCGTTCCGGCGGCGCACGCTCCGCCTCGAACTATCGGCTGGATGCCTGGATCGGGCTCGAGTCCTGCAGCAGCGGTCACCTGGTCATTGACATGACGCGCAACTGCGTCGTCCAGCAGTCCTACACGACCGGCGACTGCAGCCTGCCCGGTCTGCCCCAGCGCTAGACGCCGGAAGTTTCCACCGCGCGCCGGCGCCGCGTCACGCCGAACGGAGCAGGTCGCCCGCCTCGCGCTGTTGTGCCGGCAGAGCGATGGTCACCGTCGTGCCCTCACCCAGCACCGACTGCAGCGAGATCGTGCCCCGCTGCAGCTCGATGAAGCGCTTGGCCAGAGTCAATCCCAGGCCGGCGCCCTCATGCGACCGGTCCAATCCACGATCGGCCTGGGTAAAGGCATCGAAGCAGGAGTCGATCCGCTCTGCCTCGATGCCGATGCCGTTGTCGGCGACGGTGATGACGATGCCGTCTCCCGGCCGGTCCGTCAGCGTGAGGTCGACCCGCCCGCGCGCCGGCGTGAACTTCACCGCGTTCGAGAGAACATGGGCGAGGGCCAGCCCCAGGAGTCGCTCGTCGCCCTTGAAGCGCAACGCCGCGTCCGGCAGTACGACTTCCAGATGCTGCCCCTTCTCGGCGACCCGGGGCGACAGGCGCGAGGCCACCCGGCGGCAGAGCTCCGCCAGGTCGAAGTCCTGCTCCCGCACAATCAGGTCGTCGATCTCGACGCGTGAGAATTCCAGAACATCGGAAACCGTGTGGTAGAGCCGCTGGCCGCTCTCGCGGATGTCCTTGGCATAGGCCAGATACTGCGGCTTGCCGATCGGTCCCAGCATCTCCTGCTCCATGATCTCGGCGAAACCGATGATGGCGTTGAGCGGCGTCTTAAGTTCGTGGCTCATGTTGGCCAGGAACTCGGTCTTGCTCTGGTTGGCCATCTCCGCGTCGGTCTTGGCGCGCCGCAGCTCGCGCTCACGAGTCAGCAGCCGGCGCTCGGCCTTCACCCGCCGGTCGATGTCGCGCACCAGCAGAACGAAGACGCTCTCGCCGTCCTCGGTCAGCTCGCCGACCGTCAGATCGGCATAGAACAGCTCTCCGTTGCTGCGCCGGCAAACCAGGCGGCGCGGCCGCCCGGCGCTCCTGATCCGCCGCAGGGCTTCGGCGAGGCTCTGCCGGGCAATCGCGTTCGGCCGGGCCAGGAATTCGGAGAGGGAGCGCCCCTCGGCCCGGCCGGGGGTCCAACCGAACATACGGCTGGCGGCCTGGTTGATGGAGCGGATGTTGCCTTCGGCATCGGCGGTGACCAGCGCGTCGAATGCGTTCTGCGCCACAGCGCCCATCAGCCTCTCCGAGCGGTTGCGGGCCAGGGTCTCGGAGACGAGGCTGGCCGCGACGGAGCGAAAACGCATCAGGAATGACAGCGCACCGGCACCGAAGGAAGCCAGGGTGAAGGGCACGAGATCCAGCACCAGCGGCACCGCCGCCTGCAGCGTCACCGCCCCGCCCCACAGCACGGCGTTTGCGCCGCAGATGATGATGAAATTGGTGCCGTAGCTGCGGTTCCTGGTCAGGAAAGCCAGCAGCAGCACAAAGGCGGAGACCGAGACCACAAGGAACCAGAGCGGCGGTCGCTGGAGCGCCCGCTCCAGCATCAGGGACTGCAGCGCCAGCATCTGCACGATGACGCCTGGCATTACGCGGTGATTGGGGACCGCGAGAATGTCCCCCAGTTCGATGGCCGTGGCGCCGACATAGACCGGGCGCCCGGTGAAGGTATCCGCCGCGACATTGCCGCTGGCGACGTCGAAGTAGGAAAGGCGTGTAATGCTGGAGGCATCAATGCCGAAATCGATAAGGAAACTCCGTCGCGCGGCCGTCTGCGGCTGCAGCATGGCGGCGGCCACGCTCGGCAGCCTGCTGCCGCGCCAGGGGAGCGACATCTGGACTTCGCGCACCAAGCCGTCCCTGGAGGGAACGAGGTTGGCGGAGACAAGCCGTCCCTGCGCGGCGAAGCGGGGCAACGGCGCCGTATCGATGTAAGCCTGGTCCGTCGCGCTCCACTGCCGGAATGCCGCAAGCAGCGTTTTCCCGGCGCGGCGTGCCAGGGCGCCCTCCAGGGCGGCGTCTTCCGCCTCTGCGCTGGGGAGGCTGAAATCGATATCGAGAAAGACATCGCCGGCACCGGCCGCCGTGAGCCGGTCGAGCAGCAGCGCGTGCAGCGACCGCGGCCAGGGCCAGTGCCCGATAGCGTTGACCGATTGAGGGTCGATCTCGATGACGATCGGCAGGGGATGCGCCGGCCGCTCGACCAGACGCATCCTGAGATCGATCAGGGGCCGCTCGAGAGGTTCCAGGGCGCCTCCGCCAAGAGCGGCAAAAGTCACCAGGCAAGCCAGGAGGCAGGCGGCACAGCGCCTGGTGGAGACGCTCATTCAGTCCCCAGGTTACTTGTCCTGGCCCCTGCCATTGTCGCGGCCTTTGTCACCGCCATTGCCACCACCGTTGCCGCCGCCTTTGTCGCCGCCGTTGCCGCCGCCTTTGTCGCCGCCGTTGCCGCCGCCATTGCCGCCGCCGTTGCCGCCGCCGTTGCCGCCGCCATTGCCGCCACCGTTGCCGCCGCCATTGCCGCCACCGTTGCCGCCGCCATTTCCGCCACCGTTGCCGCCGCCATTGCCGCCACTATTGCCGCCGCCGTTACCGCCACTATTGCCGCCGCCGTTACCGCCGGCATTGCCGCGCGCATCGCCGGACTTACCGGGTGCGCTGGAACTGCCGGACGCGCTCGGCTTGGCGGAGTTCTTCGCACCGGACTTGCCGGGCGACGTGGCGCCTACGTCGACACCGGGCGCTCCGCTCGACGCCCGCGCCGTTTGGCCGGGCGTCACATCCACGGAAGTCCCGCCACCGCGCCTGTCGGACACGCCGACCCGGCCTTCCTGCACGGCGACGCTGGTTTCCTCAGCCTCGATGTCGACATCGAACTTGGTGCCCTTCACAACGGCCACGACATAAGGCGTGTGAACCGAGAAAGTGCCCGCCGGGCGCTTCTCGACGGTATAGGTCGCGCTGCCGGAGGTTTGATCGATCTCCATCCTGCCAAAGGTCGACCGGCGGGCTGCCACCACCAGGGAGGTATTGGCCCGCAGTTCGATACGGTCCAGGCCCTTGGCGACCACGGCCGCACCCGTCCCACCGGTTCGCAGCTCCGCGCCGTCCGGCACGCGGCTCTCGAGGGTCAGTTCCGCCCAGTCGCCGCTGCCCGCGGCGGCGCGCCATTCCGCCCTGCCGCTGGTGGCAAGGACCGACCATTCGGCGCTCGAGGAGGCCGGGTCGGGCCGCAGCATCAGCGCCGCGGCAGCGGCCATAAGGAGCACGCCGGCCGAAACAATGACCTGGCGGCGAAGATCCGACACTGCAAGCTTGGTCGAAAATGCCATGGTTCCATCTCCTGGAGATCCCGGACCGCCCTCGCTCCGACAAAGTGCTGACGAAGCCGGCGGGCCGTTAGCCGGGCATACCTGTCCCGGCGCGCCCTTCCTGAAAAGGTCGCATAGTTTTAGGAAATGAAGATGAACGACTCTTTACCCCACACTACCTATTGGAGAAAATCCCCGCGGCAGGCGCTCAAGACCGTTCACCAATTAAGGCCTTGATTAAGAGCGTAGAATCCAGGAAATCCGCGAAAAAAGCCGCTGAGCCACAAAGAAAAACTCTCCGCGGGGGCGAATTAGGCGGCTACTCATCGCGCGTGGGCAACTTTAGCGTACAAACGAGTCCTATTCGACCGTCACCGCCTTGGCCAGGTTGCGCGGCTGGTCCACGTCGGTGCCCTTGAGCACAGCCGTATGATAGGCCAGAAGCTGCACCGGCAGGCTGTAGAGGATCGGCGCAACGAAGGGATCGACCGCCGGCAATTCGACCACGTGGGCCGCCTGGTCGCCCGCCCGGGCGATGCCCTCGGCATCGGACAGCAGGATCACCTTGCCGCCGCGGGCGGTCACCTCCTGCACGTTGGCCGCCGTCTTTTCGAACAGCGGGCCGGCCGGTGCGCAGACCACGATGGGCACGTCCTCGTCGATGAGGGCGATAGGGCCGTGCTTCATCTCGCCAGCGGCATAGCCCTCGGCGTGGATATAGCTGATCTCCTTCAGCTTCAGGGCGCCTTCCAGGGCGATGGGATAGAGGGCGCCGCGGCCAAGATAGAGGACGTCGCGCGCCTCCATGATGTCGACCGCGATGGCGCGGATCGCGGCGTCATGGTTCATCACCTCGGAGACCCGGGCCGGCACTTCCATCAGCGCCTGCGACAGGGCCGCTTCACGCGCGGCGTCGATCGCGCCGCGCGCCCGCGCCGTGGCCAGCGCCAGGCAGGCCAGCACCGTCAGCTGGGTGGTGAAGGCCTTGGTCGAGGCGACGCCGATCTCCGGACCCGCCAGGGTTTGCAGGATCGCGTCGGACTCGCGGGCGATGGCGCTCTCGGCCACGTTGACCAGCGACAGGATCTTCTGGCCGCAGCGCTTGGCGTAGCGCAGCGCCTCCAGGGTGTCGATGGTCTCGCCCGACTGGGAGATGAAGAGGCTGACTCCCTTGTCCGGCATCGGCGCCTCGCGGTAGCGGAACTCCGAGGCAATGTCGACCTCCACCGGCTGGCGGGCGATCTGCTCGAACCAGTACTTGGCCACCATGCCGGCGTAATAGGCGGTGCCGCAGGCCGAGATGGTCAGGCGCGAGATATCCGAAAGGTCGATCCCCAGCTCCGGCAGTTCCACGTTGCGGTTCAGCGGATTGAGGAAGGTCCGCAGCGTGTCGCCGATGACCGCAGGCTGCTCGAAGATCTCCTTCTGCATGAAGTGACGGTATTCGCCCTTGCCGATCATGGCGCCCGAGAGAGCGGTCTGCTTCACCTCCCGCTCGACCGGGCGATCCTCGGCGTCGTGCACCTGGGCGCCCCCCTTCGTCAGCTCGACCCAGTCGCCCTCCTCCAGGTAGCAGATGCGGTCGGTCAAGGGCGCCAGCGCCAGGGCGTCGGAGCCCAGGTACATCTCGCCGTCGCCATAGCCCACGGCCAGGGGAGAGCCGCGCCGGGCGCCGATCATCAGGTCGTGCCGCCCGGCGAAGACGATGGCCAGCGCGAAGGCGCCTTCCAGGCGCTTCAAGGTGGCCGCAACCGCCTGCTGCGGCGTCATCTGCTGGTCCAGGAAGTCGGAGATCAGGTGGACCACCGTCTCGGTGTCGGTTTCAGTCTCGAAGCGGTGGCCGGCGGCTTCCAGCTCGCCGCGCAGCTCCTTGAAATTCTCGATGATGCCGTTGTGCACCAGGGCGACGCGTTCGTTGGCGTGGGGATGAGCGTTGATCTCGGTCGGCCGGCCATGCGTCGCCCAGCGGGTGTGGCCGATGCCGATGGTGCCGTCGACCGGTTGACGCTCGACCACGGCGGCGAGGTTGGAAAGCTTGCCCTCGGCCCGGCGGCGGTCGATCGAGCCGTTCATCAGCGTCGCGATGCCGGCGGAATCATAGCCCCGGTATTCCAGCCGCTTCAGCCCGTCGAGAAGCAGGGGCGCGACCGGCGCTTCGCCGATGATGCCGATGATGCCGCACATAGAGCCTGGATCCTTTCCTTGCGAGAACGCTGTTTAAGACGGCTTGCGCCTGGAACTCTTCCCAGCCGGCTTGGCCGCAGCCTCCTTGGCGGCCTGGCGCTCGTCACGGAAGCGCGCGGCCGAGCCTTCGCGGATGCGCTGCTCGCTGCGCTCGACAGCCAGGGCGTCGGCGGGAACATCCTCGGTGATGGTGCTGCCCGCGGCGACCAGCGCACCCTCACCCACGCTGACCGGCGCGACCAGCGCCGTGTTCGACCCGATGAACGCCTTGGCGCCGATCACCGTGCGGTGCTTCAGGAAGCCGTCGTAGTTGCAGGTGATAGTGCCGGCGCCGACGTTGGCCGCCGCCCCCACCGAGGCGTCTCCCAGATAGGTCAGATGGTTGGCCTTGGCGCCCTCGCCCAGCTCGGCGTTCTTGATCTCGACGAAATTACCGACATGAGCGGCGCGGCCCAGTTTCGCCCCGGGGCGCAGCCGCGCAAAGGGGCCCAGGATCACGTCATCGCCGACCTCGGCGCCTTCCAGGTGGCAGAAGCTGCGGATCTCGACCCGGTCGCCGACGGTGACGCCCGGACCGAAGAAGACCGAGGGCTGCACCGTGACGTCACGGCCCAGGCGGGTGTCGGCGGAGAGCCAGACCGTCTCCGGGTCGACCAGGGTCGCGCCTTCGGCCATGACGCGCCGGCGCAGACGCTGCTGCATGACCTTTTCCACCAGCGCCAGGTCGGCGCGAGAATTGACGCCCAGAACCTCCTCGGCCGGGCACTCGACCACACCGGCGGGCCGCCCCTCGGCATGGGCCAGGCCGAAGATGTCGGTCAGATAGTATTCGCCCTGGGCGTTGTGGCTGCCGAGGCGCTCGATGAGGTCGAAGAGGCGGCGCGCCTCGCCCAGGACAATGCCGGCGTTGCAGAGGCCGATCTGGCGCTGCGCGGTATCGGCGTCCGCGAATTCGACGATTTTCTCGATGCGGGCCGCCTCACCTGCCTTGGCGTCATCCAGGATCACCCGGCCGTAAGCCGCCGGGTCGGCCGGCCGGAAAGCCAGGCCGACAAGGTCCGGCGCCTGCGGTGCAGCGCGCGCGGCGGCCAGGCGCTGCAGCGTTTCGCTGGTCACAAGCGGGCTGTCGCCGAACAGCACCAGCAGGTCGGCACCGGCATCGGCCGCCGCCTTCAGGGTTTCTCGGGCAGCGTCAACGGCATTACCGGTGCCCAGGGGCTGCACCTGCACGGCACAGCGGCAGGGTGCTGCGGCGGCGGCCACGTCGTCCATTCCAGGCGCGATCACCACCACCGTCTCGGCCGGCGCCAAGGGCTCCACCGCGGTCAGCACGTGGCGCAGCATCGGCTGGCCGGCGACCGGATGCAGAACCTTGGCCAGGTCGGATTTCATGCGGCTGCCTTTCCCGGCGGCCAGGACAACGACGGCAAGCTTGCGATCGGACATAATCTGGTCAGAAGATCTCTACGTAGAAGGGACCTGGGAAGTATGCCTGCACAGTAAAACGATAATCGACTCGCCGCCCCGAACGGTGCGGACTTTGCCACAGCGCAAATTTTCCCATCAAATCAACAATTGTTGCTGGTTATTACAACCTGCCACGCGAAGAGACAACAAGTCCGCTCTGCGGCCAGGGAGGCAAAGGCGAAAAGGCGGAAGCGGGATCCGCCCCTCCGAAACCGGAAAGAGAAAGAGGCGGGTACCGCTGGGTACCCGCCTCCAACTGCTTTGCACCAGTAAAGCCGAAATCGCGTCGTCAGTTCTCAGCGATGCGCCAGGCCGTTCCGGTAGGAACCACCGGTCGCACGGGAGACCGCAGCAAGCCGGCTCGCCGTCGACGGACGCGAAGATGCAAGGCGGGCAGCAATCAGGCGACGCGTCGCAATGGCCTTACGCGAAGGCGTCTTGCGGGCGGTCGTCCGACGGGCCGCCGTCTTGCGAGCGGCACTCTTGCGAGCAGCCGTCTTGCGGGCCGTGGTCTTGCGGGCCGGGCTCTTGCGAGCCGCGGTCTTACGGGTCACGCGCTTCTTGGCGGCCGTCTTGCGAGCCGGGCTCTTGCGAGCAGCCGTCTTGCGGGCGGTCGTCTTGCGCGCCGTCGTCTTACGGGTCACGCGCTTCTTGGCGGCCGTCTTGCGAGCCGGGCTCTTGCGAGCAGCCGTCTTGCGGGCGGTCGTCTTGCGCGCAGCCGTCTTACGGGTCACGCGCTTCTTGGCGGCCGTCTTGCGAGCCGGGCTCTTGCGAGCAGCCGTCTTGCGGGCGGTCGTCTTGCGCGCAGCCGTCTTACGGGTCACGCGCTTCTTGGCGGCCGTCTTGCGAGCCGGGCTCTTGCGAGCAGCCGTCTTGCGGGCGGTCGTCTTGCGCGCCGTCGTCTTACGAGCGGTCGTCTTCTTGGCGGCCGTCTTGCGAGCAACCGTCTTGCGGGCGGTCGTCTTACGCGCCGTCGTCTTACGAGCGGTCGTCTTCTTGGCGGCCGTCTTGCGAGCCGGGCTCTTACGAGCAGCCGTCTTGCGGGCGGTCGTCTTGCGCGCCGTCGTCTTACGAGCGGTCGTCTTCTTGGCGGCCGTCTTGCGAGCCGGGCTCTTACGAGCAGCCGTCTTGCGGGCGGTCGTCTTGCGCGCCGTCGTCTTACGAGCGGTGGTCTTCTTCTTGGCAGCCGTCTTCCGAGCCGGGCTCTTGCGAGCCGTCGTCTTCCGAGCCGTGGTCTTGCGAGCCGTGGTCTTGCGAGCCGTGGTCCGCCGGGCCGTGGTCTTCCGGGCAGCCGTCTTGCGAGCCGTCGTCTTACGGCGCGCGGTGGTCTTCTTTGCGGTCTTGCGAACCGCCTTAGTACCAGACTTCCGGGAAGCCTGTTTGCTAGCGATAGCCATTGCTATTTCCTCGTCTAACTCCATAAACCCATTTGGATTTCGGCTAATGGCAAACGGTTATTATCCCGATTCAATTAATAAACGATTACCATTCCAGGTATCGACGAGACGCCTGATAGTACCGATTATTCCCAACTTATCTTGAATGCAGAGCAATGACTGTGATCATTTAGAGTCACTATAATATCATGTTTTTATTGGATAAAAAATTCAACCAGTGGTGCGATACAGCGGCGATTCAACGATCTCGGGGCCTTCTCTCGGCAAGGTTTCGGTCTACCACTTCATAGGGATTATTGGCCGCTGCATCAGTCAGGACATGGCCGGGGAGAGATTGTTTCTTGATTGTAACGAGGTAAGTCTTCGGCACTGCGAAAGAGCCGGATTTCCGGGCTTTTCAAGACCGCAAGCGGAGGGGGAGGCCGCGCTTGACAGGCCGGAGCGCCTGTCCTAAATCACGCTTCCCTTTTGCCAAAGCCCCCTTTCGGGCGTCGGCGACGGGCGATTAGCTCAGCGGGAGAGCGCTCCCTTCACACGGGAGAGGTCACTGGTTCAATCCCAGTATCGCCCACCATTCCCAGCAAAACGGCGATTTTTTCGACTTTGGTCGCTGGTTGCCCGCAACGGCGCCGGTCTCGGCGGCAGCCGGCCAGTCCCGATCTCTCCATCAGGCCGATTTGGCGGCCGGCGGGGTTTCTGCGGGCGCGTTGCCGTTGTCGGCCTCGGGAAGCTGCACCTGTCCCCTTTGCCGTGCAAGCCGGACCAGGCGCAAACGCAGCACCTCTTCCAGGCTGCGCAGCGGGCGCCGCAGGTAGGGGCTGACAATATCCTCGTCCCCCATGACCTTCAGCTACGTCGATGTTGTCGGTGGAGTGTCATGCGGAAATCCGCACTCGGTCACGCTTGAGCGGCCTCAGCCCTCGCGCCAGGCGGCAGTGGACTTGCAGCGCTTGCAGATCCGCTCGCCCGGCCAGGAGCTCTCAAAGCGGTCGCGGCACATGAGGCAGCGCCTGACTTTGGAATCCTCAGGCTCAACGGGGCCCGGCTTGCTGAGGGTAGCTTGCTTCATGCATGTTAGATAGGCCGCGATTCAAGATATTCAAGGGGTTAAGCCCACACATGGCACAATCCAAATACGACTCACGCGGGCATTTTTAAGCCTCCAACCCACCTGTCGGTCTGCGATCGCTTAGGCCGTCCGCGGGGTGGCGCCGCGGGCGAAACCGCCGGAAAGCCCGAAGAAAGGCCTGAGGGCAGTGCCGAGATAGCTGCCGCCCAGCGCCGCGGCGAACCACAGCCAGCCGTGCAGGCTGCCGGAGGCGATCCCGCTGAAATAGGCGCCGACGTTGCACCCGAAGGCCAGGCGGGCGCCATAGCCCATGAGCAGACCGCCCAGAGCCGCCGCCAGCACCCGGCCCCAGGGCAGGCGCCAGGCCGGATTGAAGCGCCCGGCCAGGCCCGCGGCCAGGAAGGCGCCGGCCAGCACGCCGAAGTTCATCACCGAGGTCGTGTCGGCGAAGACCGAGCCGGCCAGCGCCCTGCTGGGGAAAGGCCAGGTCCAGAAGGCATAGGCCGAGAGGTCGACGCCCGCCGCGGCGGCCAGCTTGCCGCCCCACAAGGTGTAGCCGAAGCTGATGGTCCAGGGATGACCGGCGGAGACCAGGGTGACGGCGTTGAGCACCGCCAGGGCCACCGCCCCCCAGACCAGCGGCCAGGGCCCGCTGACCAGCCGCTGCGCCAGCGGGCCGCCGGACGCCGTGCTGGCCGCCGCAAAATAAGGGTGGCGCCGCCGCTCGATGACCAGCGTCGCCCCGGCGATGGCCGCGAAGACGGCGAGCTGTGCGGCCAGCGCCGGCCACAGCCCCCAGGCCTTGAGGATCGAGATGCTGCCCAGGCTCGGCGCGCCGAGCCACCAGGGCAGATGCGCCGCGCCGACGACCGAGCCCACCATGAAGAAGATCAGGGTGAAGACCATGGCGGTGGAGCCGCCGCCCACGGTGTAGAGCGTGCCCGAGGCGCAGCCGCCGGCGAGCTGCATGCCGACGCCGAAGAGCCCCGCCCCGACCAGAACGGAGATTCCCAGCGGCGCCACGGCCCCGCCGACATCGACGCCGATTGCCGGGCCCTCGGCGATCAGGGGGAAGAACAGCAGCGTGGCCAGGCCCAGCATCAGCATCTGGGCGCGCAGCCCCTCGCCCCGCCCCTCGGTCAAGAAGACCCGCCAGGCCGAGGCGAAGCCGAAGGCGGCGTGGTAGAGCACCAGGCCCAGCGCCCCGCCCAGCAGGTAGAGGCCGGCCATCTTCTGGCCTTCGGCGCCGAAAATGTAGAGTGCGCCGCCGGACAGCAGCAGCAGGGCTGGGATCGTCACCCGCCAATCGGGCCGCCGGGTCTGAGAGGAAACGGACGGAGTCATCGCTGGGCGTTCTCTGTTGAGCATCCTGGTAACAGATAAAAGCGCCGCGGCGCCCGTCTGTCGAGGCGGACGCACGGCATCGTGAGCGGCCTTGACCGGCGCGCGCTTTATCCGGCGCGCGCGTTATTCGGTGACGGGCGTGCCCTGCTGCACCGGCAGCGCCGCCTGGGCGGACCAGTCGACCATGGAGCCGTCGTAGACCCGCGCGTTCTTCTGGCCCAGGATCTCGCTCTGGGCAAACCAGCCGAGCGCCGCCCAATGGCCGGTGTTGCAGAACATGATGGAGCCGGCGCCTTCGCCGTCCGGCGACAGGCCGGCGCGCTGCAGCAGGTCGCCGATGCCCTCGGCCTTCACGAAATGGCCCGCCGCGTCGACGAAGCTGGAGTCCGGCACCGAGACCGCGCCGGGAATGGTGCCCGCGCGCTTGGCCCAGGTATGGCGCTTCTGGCCCAGGTAGTACTCCACCGGCCGGGCGTCGATCAGCAGACCGCCCTGCGCGCGCGCCGCCTCGACATCGGCGCGGTCGGCCAGCAGTTCGGGGCGCAGCTCGGCGGAAAAGATGTCGGGCAGCGGGTCGACCCAGCCGCTTTCCACCGGGTTGGCGGGATCGGCCGTGTAGGCGCGGTAGCCGCCATCCAAGATCGAGACCTTGTCGTGGCCCACCACCTTGAAGGTCCAGTAGACACGCGCGGCGCTGCCGGCATCGAGGGCGCCGGTGCCGGCCGAGACGATAACCACCTGACTGTCGTTGCTGATGCCCAACTCTCCGATCAGCGCCTCCAGGGTTTCCAGCCGGGGCAGTTGGGCGGGAACGCCGTCGCGCTCGGTACGCCAGCCGGCCTTCAAATAGTCGCTGTAGATGGCGCCGGGGATGTGCCCGGCCCGGTAGACCTGCTCCGAACCGCCGTCGAGCTGGTTGCGGATGTCGAGCACCACCAGGTCGTCGCGCTCAGCATTGGCACGCAGCCAGGCGACGTCGACGAGCGGCGGCGCCGCTTCCTCGGCGAGGGCGGCGCGGGGGGCCAGGACGGCGGCGGTGGTAACGGCGAGCGCGCCCAGGGCGGCAGCCGCCGCCAGGCGCCGGGTCACCAGGCGCCATTTCAGCGGCAAGAGGGCCTGCATGACGGACCTTTCTGCTCCGGGGAATATCGGCAAAAAACACTATTTCACACCGTAGATTTATATAAAATTACATTTTTATAACGTTCTTTATGCCGCTATTTTGCCTCTTGTAGAGTCACCGCACAGTCGATTGAAGGTGTAGCTTCAGGTCCGTTCGCGGCCGGGCCCGGAATTCTCGAATTAAGGTGGACGTCGGCAATTTGGAAAGCGAATGGGGGTAATGTCTCCAGCTGTCGAACCGCCCGCGTTGGAGTTGGCGCCGGGGTCCGTGCTGGTCTACGTCGGCTTGGACCTGGTTGGCGACGGCCTGATCAAGCTGCCTTTCCTGCGCGCCCTGCGCAACGCCTTCCCCCACGCGCGCATCACCTGGCTTGCCGGCAAAGGCAAATCGGCCTACGCCCACGGCCTCGCGCCGCTGGTCCGCGGCCTCCTGGACGAGGTCGTCGAAGAGGCCGACGTCGGGCGGCACTGGCACGAGGCCTTGAGCCCCGCCCTCAAGGGTACCCCTATGGAGGGGCGCCGCTTCGACCTGATCATCGACAGCCAACGCCGCGCCGGCACGACGCTGCTGCTGCGGCGCATTCCGCACGAACATTTCATTTCCGGCGCCGCCGACTATTTCTTTTCCAGCCGCCGCCCACCCAAGCCGCGCGAGAAGCCGCCGGCCATGGTGCAGCAGCTCTTGAGCCTGGTGGAACTGGCCAGCGGCCGGCCGGCCGACACTTCGGGCGAACTGCCCGGCGATCCGCGGCTCGACGCCCTGGCCACCGCCCTGCTGCCGGCCGGGCGCCGCTACATCGGCCTGGCGCCGGGGGCCGGGGGCAAGCACAAGTGCTGGCCGCTGGAACGTTATCTGGACCTCGCCGAGGCGCTGCTCCACGCCGGTAGTACGCCGGTCGTCTTCCTCGGCCCGGAGGAAAGCGACTGGGCCGCGCGGGTCGCCGAAGCGGTGCCGGCGGCACTGCTGCCGTTGCAGTCCCAGGCGGTGGAGGACGCCGGCCCCTCGCCCCTGGTCACCATCGCCCTGGCACGGCGCCTCAGCCTGGCCGTGGCCAACGATGCGGGGGTCGGTCACATGATGGCGGCGGCGAACTGTCCGCTGATTTCACTTTTCGGCCCGACGCCGCCGGAAAAATTCGCGCCGCTGGTCGCTCATGCCCGGGTGCTGCGGGCACAAGACTTCGCAGGCGATGCGGCGGGGCAGACGGACGGCGCGGCCATGGAGCACATCCCGCTTGGCGCCGTTCAGGCGGCAATCGACGATCTGCTGCGGGAAATCGAAGACGCGCAAAGCGACAAACGGCATTTGACGGGACAGGGGCCGCCCAGTCGCGGCCCGGCGGGGAGAGCCGCCTATTCGGAGGGGAAAGTTAGATGAAAATCATCACAGGCATTGCAAAGCCGCTGGGCGTGGTCGCCGCGCTCTTCCTGGTGGGGCTCGGGGGATTTGCCTGCACCGAAGTGAAGGACACCTTGGACGGCGCCGACCGGACCCTGTCCGGCGCCCTCAACACCGACGATCCGGAATTCGAAGGGCTGAGCGGCGGCGAACTGGCCGAAGCCATCTATCAGAAAGGCCTTGGACTGCGCGACCAAGGCAGGAACGAGGACGCCTTCGCCCATTTCCTCGACGCCGCCGAACGCGGCCACGGCCCCGCCGCCTACGAGACCGGCGAGGCCTACAACGCCGGGCTCGGCGTGGAGAAGGATCTCAACGCCGGAGCCAAGTGGATCAACGCCGCCGCCGCGCGGGGCGAACCGCGCGCGCAGTACGCCGTCGGCGCCGCGCTCTACAACGGCGCCGGCGTGGAGCAGGACTACGTCCGCGCCGTGCGCTACCTCGGCAATGCCGCCAGCCAGGGCCACCCCGGAGGGCAGTACCTGCTGGGCGAGTGCTACGCCAACGGCCGCGGCGTGACCAAGAACCTGTCCTGGGCCGCGCGCTGGTACGGCAAAGCCGCAGCGCAGGGCCATGCCGATGGCGCCTTCTCCTATGGTGTGGTGCAGGCCGCGGGCCTGGGGCTGCCAAAGAACCTGACCTCCGGCTATGCCTGGCTCGACATCGCCAGCAACCGCGGCCACGGCAAGGCCGGCGAGGTGCGCGCCGCCATCGCCAACAAGATGACGCCGCTGCAGATCGAGGAGGCCAAGAGCCGCGCCAGCGCCTTCCGCCCTTCGAACGAGGCCGACTTCGCCGACAAACCGACGGTGATGTACGTCCAGCACAGCCTCAACCAGCTGGGATTCAATGCGGGGCCGGTGGACGGCCTGTCGGGGCCGCGCACGCGAAACGCCATCGGCGCCTACCTGAGCAGCGTCGGCGCGGAAGGCGAAGCCGACATCACGCCCGAAGTGTTGCAGAAGATCTTCGAAGGGCAGCAGGCAGGCGCCTCTTCGGTCTGAACATCAGGACCGAAAGCGCACTAGAAAAATCGCACTAGAAAAGGTCGAGCTGCGAGGGCGCGGCGGGCAGCTCCTCCTCGCGCAGCAGTTCGGCGTCGTCCTCACGCACGGAATTCACCCGCTTGGAGACCGGCGTCAGGGTCACCGCGGCGTCCGGCAGCGGCTTCAGCAAAGCCGCCAAGGCGTCGCGTGACGCGGCCGGGTCCAGCCAGGGGCCGACTTCCTCCGGCGTCAGGATCACCGGCATACGATGATGCACCTCGGCCATCTTCGCGTTCGCCTGCGTGGTGATGAGGGCGCAGCCCCCCGCCGGCTCCCCCTGCTCCCCGGCGGTGGGTTCCCAGATCGCCGCGAAGGCGAAGGGCGCGCCGTCGGTCAGCCGGATGCAATAGGGTTGGCGATTGCCGCCCTGGCGCCATTCGTAGAACCCGTCGGCGAAGACCACGCAGCGGCGCCGGGCGAAGGCATCGCGGAAGGAGGGCTTCTCCGCCACCGTCTCGGCCCGCGCGTTGATGAGGGGCGCCCGCCCCGGTTCTCCGGGATGCCGCCCTTCCTTCGACCAGGACGGCAGCAACCCCCAGCGCATCCACACGAAATGCCGCCGCGCCTGGTCGTCGCGGATCATCGCCGCCACCGCCTGGCTGGGCGCGATGTTGTAGCGCGGCTCCAGATTCGGCTGCTCCAGGAAGCCGAAAAGCCGCTGCACCGCTTCCGGCGGCGCGGTCAGCAGGAAGCGCCCGCACATGATTCAACCCTCCCCGTATACGGCACGACGAGAGATTCTTGTGGGTAACCCGGCCCGCACCCTTGCCGCAACGGCATCAGGCGTTACTATGGTAAATGTTCTTGCTTTGTTCACGATGACAGATTCAAGGCACCCGGTATAGATTGAGACCCATATCTGGTGTGGGCGATGGGCATCAGCCCCAGATATTGTTACCGTAATTGAATACCACAGTCATCCACAGGTGGATCAAACTGTGGACGGAGGGGAAAAAAGCATGGATGGATCGGGGATTTTCGGGCGCACCACGTCGGATGAATCCGGACCGGATCTTGTGGATAACGCAAGGTCGCTAGGAAAACAAGCCGAAGCCCTCCCCCCGATTCAGACGGCCCCGGTCCAGCCCGCCAACGACGACAGCGAGGACCTCTTCGACGCCCGGGAAGTGCGCGACGAGTTCCAGAACGCGCGCGGCATCAGGGTCCACATGGACCGCAGCCGCGACGCCAACCTGACCGAGTTCGGCAAGGCGACGCTCAGCGACCGCTACCTCATGCCGGAGGAGTCCTACCAGGATCTCTTCGCCCGGGTCGCGGCCCACTATGCCGACGACAGCGCCCATGCCCAGCGGCTCTATGACTACATCTCGAAGCTGTGGTTCATGCCGGCCACGCCGGTGCTGTCCAACGGCGGCACTAACCGCGGCCTGCCGATCTCCTGCTTCCTCAACGAGGCCGGCGACAGCCTGGACGGCATCGTCGACCTGTGGAACGAGAACGTCTGGCTGGCCGCGCGCGGCGGCGGCATCGGCAGCTACTGGGGCAACCTGCGCTCCATCGGCGAGAAGGTCGGCCACAACGGCAAGACCTCCGGCATCATCCCCTTCATCCGGGTCATGGATTCCCTTACCCTGGCGATCAGCCAGGGTTCGCTACGGCGCGGCTCGGCGGCCTGTTACATCCCGATCTCCCACCCGGAGATCGAGGAATTCATCGAGCTGCGCCGACCAACCGGCGGCGATCCCAACCGCAAGGCGCTGAACCTGCACCACGGCATCGTCATCTCCGACGCCTTCATGCGCGCCGTCGAGAAGGACGAGGAATGGGGCCTGACCAGCCCCAAGGACAACGCCGTGATCCGCAAGGTGCGCGCCCGCGACCTGTGGATCCGCATCCTCACCGCCCGCATCGAGACCGGCGAGCCCTACATCATCTACGGCGACCACGTGAACCGGCAGATCCCGGAGCACCACAAGCTGGCCGGCCTCACCGTGAAGATGTCGAACCTCTGCAGCGAGATCACCCTGCCGACCGGCGTCGACCACCACGGCGTCGACCGCACCGCGGTGTGCTGCCTCTCCTCGCTGAACCTCGAGAAGTATTTCGAATGGCAGGAGGAGGAAGGCTTCATCGAGGACGTCATGCGCTTCCTCGACAACGTGCTGCAGGACTTCATCGACAAGGCGCCCGAAGGCATGGCCCGCGCCAAGTACTCGGCCCTGCGCGAGCGCTCGGTGGGCCTTGGCGTCATGGGCTTCCACTCCTTCATGCAGGCCAACCGCATTCCCCTGGAAGGCGTCATGGCCAAGGTGTGGAACAAGAAGATCTTCGCCCACATCCGCAAAGGCGCCGACGCCGCCTCGAAGAAGCTGGCCGAGGAACGCGGACCCTGCCCCGATGCCGAGGAGTTCGGCATCATGGAGCGCTTCTCCAACAAGATGGCCATCGCGCCGACCGCCTCGATCTCGATCATCTGCGGCGGCGCCTCGCCGGGCATCGAGCCCATCGCGGCCAACTCCTTCACCCACAAGACGCTGTCGGGCTCCTTCAACGTGCGCAACAAGCACCTGACCGCGCTGCTGGAGGAAAAGGGCGAGAACAACGAGGACGTCTGGACCTCCATCACCATCAACGGCGGTTCGGTGCAGCACCTGGACTTTTTGGACGACGACGACAAGGACGTCTTCAAGACCGCTTTCGAGCTGGACCAGCGCTGGCTCATCGAGCACGCCGGCGACCGCGCCGAGTTCATCTGCCAGGCGCAGTCGCTGAACGTCTTCGTGCCGGCCGACGTGCACAAGCGCGACCTGCACCAGATCCACTACCAGGCCTGGAAGAAGGGCGTAAAGAGCCTCTACTACTGCCGCTCCAAATCGATCCAGCGCGCGGAGTCGTCCCAGCCGGCGGCCGTGGCGACGACGGTGCCGCATCTCGGCAAGATCGCCTCCAAGGATCTGCCGGCCGCGGCGGAATCGACCACCGACTATGAGGAGTGTCTCGCCTGCCAGTGACAAGGCTGTCGCGGCGGCTGCAGCGGCCGCGAGGCTAGAGACCTTCGAAGGGCTAAGGTGCGCTAGACGCGCTTCGGGGGTGAAAGGGGCCGGTGGTTCGGGGGGACCGCCGGCCCCAACTTCCCCCGGATACATTTTTGAGTACGAAATTTTTTGACAGACACGGCGATCGCGCCCGCCAGAGAAGCGCGATGCCATCCTTGGGAGAAACGACAAGATGTCCCTGCTCGATGCCAGCCCCGTCTACAAGCCCTTCCGCTACCCCTGGGCCTATGACGCCTGGCTGATGCAGCAGCGCCTGCACTGGCTGCCGGAAGAAGTGCCGCTGGCCGACGACGTGAAGGACTGGAACCGCAACCTGACGGACGCGGAGCGCAACCTCTTGAGCCAGATCTTCCGCTTCTTCACCCAGTCGGACGTGGAAGTGAACAACTGCTACATGCGCCACTACAGCCGCGTGTTCCAGCCGACCGAGGTGCAGATGATGCTCTCGGCCTTCTCCAACATGGAGACGGTGCACATCGCCGCCTACTCCTACCTGCTGGACACTATCGGCATGCCGGAGGCCGAGTACTCCGCCTTCCTCCACTACAAGGAGATGAAGGACAAGTACGACTACATGCAGGAGTTCGGCTGCGACACCAAGGAAGACATCGCCAAGACCCTGGCCGTCTTCGGCGCCTTCACCGAGGGCCTGCAGCTCTTCGCCTCCTTCGCGATCCTGCTGAACTTCCCGCGCTTCAACAAGATGAAGGGCATGGGCCAGATCGTCACCTGGTCGGTGCGCGACGAGTCGCTGCACACCCAGTCGGCGATCCGCCTGTTCAAGACCTTCATCGAGGAAAACCCGGAGATCTGGACCGACGCCTTCGAGAAAGACCTCTACAAGGCCTGCGAGACCATCGTGACGCACGAGGACGCCTTCATCGACCTGGCCTTCGAGCAGGGCGGCGTCGAGGGCCTGGAGCCGGTGGACGTGAAGGCCTACATCCGCTACATCGCCGACCGCCGCCTGACCCAACTGGGCCTGCAGCCGATCTACCGCTCGGCAAAGAACCCCCTGCCCTGGCTGGACGCGATCCTGAACGGCGTCGAGCACACCAACTTCTTCGAGAACCGCGCGACCGAATACTCCAAGGCCGCCACCCAGGGCACCTGGGAAGAGGCCTTCGACTAGGCCGACCCGCTTTCGGCAGGGGAACTGAGCCCCTCGCCCTCCTGCCTGCGCGAAGCCGAAGCGGCTCCGCTTCGGCGAAGGCAGGTCGAGATGCGCTCTGATGAGCGCTCCTCAGGGTGAGGGGCTTTTCATTTTGGGAACTTCAACGCCAGTAGCCTCATCCTGAGGAGCTTGCGCAGCAAGCGTCTCGAAGGATGACGTCGCACCGTCCGCCCCCCTCTCCATCCGTCACCCTCGGGCTTGTCCCGAGGGTCCTGGGGCCGCAGGCCCGACACCTGCCCTGGATGCCCGGGTCAAGCCCGAGGGTGACGGCGAGGAGACGCTATTCCGGCGGCTCCAGCGACACGCTGCCGTCGTCGTTGAGGGTCCAGAAGGGGTTGTAGGCGACTTCCCAGAGATGGCCGTCGGGGTCGGCGAAATAGCCGGAGTAGCCGCCCCAAAAAACCTTCTCGGCGGGTTTCATGAGCGTCGCACCGGCGGCCACGACCTCCTTCATGGTGGCGTCGACGGCCTCCGGGCTTGCGACGTTGTGGGCCAGAGTCATACCGCCGAAGTTCTGCCCCGGCTTCAGCTCGGCCAGAGGCACCGCGGCATCCTCGGCCAGAGCCTCCAGCCCATAGAGCCCGAGCAACCCGCCGCCGGCAAGCTGATAGAAAGCGACCTGCCCCTCAACGCCGTCGCTCAGCGTCCAGCCTAGCCCTTCTTCATAAAACTTCTGCGCCCTGGCGAGGTCCCGAACCCCCAGGGTCACCATGGTCATCCGCTGCTCCATCGACTCCGCTCCATTTCTGTTGGGCGGGGACCCTAGCCCAAGCGCCTCGGAACAATCTCCTGCCAATTCGCCGGGGCACGCCCCAACCGATGAGCCGCCTTCCCAGGAAAGCATCACGACTTTCCACTTTCTCGCGGCCCCTTGTCTCGCCTATCATTGGGGCCAACTCCTCATATAACCCACCTTCACGGAGAACGTTTCAGCCATGGGGCGATTTGGCGTAGGCCAAGGCCTGCGGCGGGTGGAAGACTCGCGCTTCCTGACCGGCCAAGGCCGCTATACCGACGACATTCAACTTGAAGGGCAGACCTTCGGTGCCCTGGTGCGCAGTCCCTTTGCCCATGCCGAGATCAGGTCGATCGACCTGGAAGAGGCGAAGGCGGCGCCGGGCGTGCTCGGCGTCTTCACCGTGGACGACCTGGACGCCGACGGAATCGGCAACATTCCCTGCGTCGTGCCGCTGCCGGGCAAGGGCGGCACCGAGACCATCATGCCGCCGCGCCCGGCGCTGGCGCGCGGCCGGGTGCGCCACGTCGGCGATCCTGTAGCCTTCGTGGTGGCCGAAACGGCGGCCACGGCGCGCGACGCCGCCGAGCTGGTGATGGTCGACTACGATCCCCTGCCGGCGGTGACCGACACCAAGACCGCCAAGGACCCGGGCCAGCCCCAGGTCTGGGACCAGGCCCCCGGCAACAGATGCCTGGTGTGGGAGGCCGGCAACGAAGCCGCCACCAAGGAGGCCTTCGAAAAGGCCCACCACGTCACCAAGCTGGAATTCGTGAACAACCGTGTGGTGGTCAACGCCATGGAGCCGCGCGCCGCCATCGGCGACTACGACGCGGCCAGCGAGACTTTCACGCTCCATACCGTCTCCCAGGGCTCGCACCGCATGCTGCCGTGGCTGGCCGATCACATCCTCAACGTGCCCAAGGAAAAGCTGCACATCATCACCCCGGACGTCGGCGGCGGCTTCGGCATGAAGATCTTCGTCTATCCGGAGATCGTGCTGGTGCTCTTCGCGGCGCGGCGCCTGGGCCGGCCGGTGCGCTGGATCTCTGAGCGCGGCGAAGGCTTCCTCAGCGACACCCAGGGCCGCGACCACGTCACCCTGGCGGAGCTGGCGACGGACGAAAACGGCAAGGCCTTGGGCATCCGAGTCACCACCACCGCCAACATGGGCGCCTACCTCTCGAACTTCGCGCCCTTCATCCCCACGGGTTGCTACGCTCCCATGCTGAGCGGGCTCTACACCTTTCCCACCGGCTATGCCGAGGTGACCACGGTCTTCACCAACACCGTACCGGTCGACGCCTACCGCGGTGCCGGCCGGCCGGAAGCGTCCTATCTGGTGGAACGCCTGATGGACGCAGCGGCGCGCGAGATCGGCATGGCGCCGGACGAATTCCGGCGGCGCAATTTCATTCCCAAGGACGCGCTGCCCTACACCACCGCCTTCGCCCAGACCTACGACAGCGGCGACTTCGCCGGCCTGCTGGCGCGCGGCCAGACGGACATCGACTACGCCGGCTTCGAGACGCGCCGCGAGGCCGCCGCCAAGGCCGGCAAGCTGCGCGGCCTGGGCTTTGCCTGCTACGGTGAAGTCTGCGGTTCCGTCGGCGAGGAGACGGCGCGCCTGAAAGTGAAGGAGGACGGCGGCGTCGAGCTGTGGGTCGGCACCCAGTCCAACGGCCAAGGCCACTTCACGGCCTACAGCCAATTGCTGGCCGACAAGCTGGGCGTGGAACCCGGCCAGGTGACCGTCCATCAGGGCGATTCCTGGGACCTTCCCCAAGGCGGCGGCACCGGCGGCTCGCGCTCGCTGCTGATGGGCGGCCAGGCGCTGGACGGCGCCGCGGACAAGGTGATCGCGCGCAGCCGCAAGGTCGCCGGACACCTGCTGGAAGCCGCCGAGGCCGACATCGAGTTCCAGGAAGGCGTCTTCACCGTGGCCGGCACCGACAAGACGGTCACGCTGACCGAGGTCGCCAAGGCGGCCTACGGCGACGACAGCCTGCCGGAAGAAATGAAGGGAGACCTGGAGGATCAGCACCACATCGTCGCCGGCCCCCAGACCTATCCCAACGGCAGCCATCTCTGCGAGTTGGAGGTCGACCCGGATACCGGCGTGGTCAAGCTGCTGCGCTATGTGGTGGTCGACGACTTCGGCGTGGTGGTGAATCCGCTGCTGGCCGCCGGTCAGGTGCATGGCGGCACCGCACAAGGCATCGGCCAGGCGCTGCTGGAGCATACGGTCTACGATAGCGACGGCCAGCTGCTGACCGGGTCCTTCATGGACTACACCATGCCGCGGGCCGACGACGTGCCGGCCATCGAGCTGACCATGGTGGAGGACACCCCCTGCACCACCAACCCCATGGGCGTGAAGGGCGCCGGCGAAGCCGGGGCCATCGGCTCCTGCCCGGCGGTCATCAACGCCCTGGTCGACGCCCTGGCGCCGCTGGGCATCCGCCACATCGACATGCCGGCGACGCCGGAGAAGGTGTGGCGCGCCATCCAGGACGCCAAGCGACAGGAAGCCGCCGAGTGAGCGAAACCGAGAAAACGCTTCAGGGAATCCTCGACCAGGACGAAGCCGGGGCCGACGACATCCTCGCGGTGCTGCGGCTCATCGCCGAACGCGCCGGCAAGGTGATCCTGGCCTACTACGTGGAGGCCGAGGAGATCGAGGTGCGCGAGAAGGACGACGCCTCCCCCGTCACCGAGGCCGACGAAGCGGCGGAGACCTTCATCCTGGGCGCCCTCAACACCCTGACGCCGGACATCCCCGTGGTCGCCGAGGAAGCCATGGCGGCGGGCGACGAGCCCGACATCTCCGGCGGCCGCTTCTGGCTGGTCGATCCCTTGGACGGCACCAAGGAGTTCATCTCCCGCAACGGCGAGTTCACCGTGAACATCGCGCTCATCGAGGACGGCCAGCCGGTCGCCGGGGTGGTCCACGCCCCGGCCATGGCCATGACCTGGGCGGGGATCTGCGGCGACACCCCGGACGGCGGCAAGGGCAGCGGCCGCGCCGTCTTCGCCGAGACCGACAAGCCGCTGGTGGAGATCCGCGCCCGCGAGATCCCGGAAGACGGCGCGGTGGTGGTGGCCAGCCGCCGCCACGGCAGCGGCCGCGAGCTCGACGACTTCCTGGCGAAGTACAAGGTGGCCGAACGGGTGACCGCCGGCTCCTCGCTGAAATTCTGCCTCGTCGCCAGCGGCCGCGCCGATCTCTATCCGCGCTTCGGGCGCACCATGGAATGGGACACGGCGGCCGGCCATGCGGTCCTGCTGGCCGCCGGCGGACAGGTCCGCGACATGGACGGCGACCCCCTGGACTACGGCAAGCCCGGCTTCGAGAACCCCCACTTCTACGCCATCGGCGTGGAGTGAGAGCGCCCCGCAGCGGCCCGGAATCGTTTTCCGCAACCCCAGCTTTGGTTTGGTCCGCGGTCTAGGCAATCGCTCGGTGAAGGACGCGCGCCCTATCGGTCGCGGGTGTTTTTTGCTGCGCTACGGCAAGGGCGGCCGCAGCCGCTGCGCTGTCCCGCCGCCTGCCTCGGCTGCAGCCGCTTTGCAGGCGCGAAAGACACGGCAAAAGCCCGGAAACCCGCCGATATTCCTAGCATTGGACTCTTGACCAAAGCACCCGCAGAGTCGCAAGCTAACCGCACGTGGCCGGGAAAAACCGGTGACGATTTAGCCGCCGCAAAGCCTGTGCGGTGACTCGTCAGGAAGCTCCCAACGTACCGCGGTGCGGAGCGGTCCTGTCAAGCGAGAGCGAAAGACCGGGGCCGTGAGCCCCGGTCTAGCTTTGTCGGCCCGCGGCCAACCGCCAGACTGAAAGTACCGTCGTATGGACAGGGCGGCCGAGACGCGGCAGTCTGCCGCCATGCCTGACGATTCGAAAAAGCCCGTAAAAGATGCCGATCCGCTGCGCAGCCACGGCGGCTTCGCCGATCTGGTCGGCTATAGATTGGCCAACTGGGAAGAGGATGTCGCCGAAGTCGGCCTGACAGTCGAGAAGCGCCACTTGAACCGCAGCGGCGTCATGCACGGCGGCGTGCTGACCACGCTGATCGACACCGCCTGCGGCTACTGCGGCTGCTACACGCCGGAGGGGGTGACGCCGCGCCGCGCCTTCACCCTGTCGCTGACCAGCAACTTCATCGGCACCGCCAAGGAAGGCCAGCGCCTGGTGGCCCGCGCCACCTGCAGCGGCGGCGGCAAGTCGCTGTTCTTCGCCGCCTGCGAAGTGCGCGACGAAACCGGCCGCGTCGTCGGCAGCGGCCAGGGCACCTTCAAGTACATCACCCTGCGGACGTAGGATCTGCCCGTCGCCATGGAGACCTGCCGGACCGAACGCCTGATCCTGCGCCCGCGCGGGCCTGCCGATTTCGAGGCCTGCCTGGAGATGGACAGCGACCCGGAAGTGATCCGCTACGTCGGCCCGCCCTGGTCCAACGAGGAAGAACACCGGGATTTCCTGCGGCGGCGCATCGAAGCGCGTTATCCGCCCGGCCTCGGCTACTGGTCGATCTTCGCCAAGGACGATCCCACGCGCTTTCTCGGCTGGGTCATGCTGCACCCCTACAGCGTAGCCGGCGCCGAGGTCGAGATCGGCTGGCGCCTGCGCCGTGACGCCTGGGGCCGGGGCTACGCCACCGAGGCCGCCGCGCCGGTGCTGGCTCAGGGTTTTGCGAAGGCCGACATGACCGGAATCGTCGCCGACATCCATCCCGACAACCACGGCTCCATCCGCGTGGCCGAGAAAATCGGATTGAGCTTCACCGGGATGGTTGACCATGATGGCGAGGCGGCGCGGCGCTACGGCATTGACCGTGCAACTTTCGCGGCACGCCGCGCGGCGGCGGGCGCTCAGCCGAACAGCAAGTAGAGCACATAGATCACTGCGGTCACGGTGAGCGCCCAGAGCCGCCCGCGGAACTGCTCTTCACCTTCCTCGCGGCGCAAGCGCTCGCTCTCGGCCAGGGAGCCGGCGTTCTGTTCCAGCTTCATGCGGATGCGCGCGACCGCCAATTCGCCTTCGTGATCGATACCGCCGACCATATCGTCCCTTTCCGCCCGTCAGGCGACGGTTTCCAGGCGCTCGCCAAAGCGCTGCTGCACCGTATCCGCATGGCGCGCGCTCACCGGAACCTGTTCGCCGTTGCGCAGCACGATCTTCAGGCCGCGCTTGCCGCTCTTCAGGGCCTCGACGCCGGCATCCGCCACCCAAAAGGAGCGGTGCACCTGCAGCCCCGATTGCCCTTCCAGTTCGCGCAGCGCATCGCCGAAGCGGTAAAGCGTGGTCACCGCGCCCTCGGCGGTCACCACCCTGACGTAGTGCTCCTGCGCCTGCACCGCCAGGACCGGACTTCTTAGCGGCGGATCGAACCGCTGGAAGAAGCTGGGCGCCGCCGGCGTCGCCGGGCGCAGCGTCACCGGCGCCGGAAAGGGCGCGCGCCCCGGCGCCCCGCCCTGCCCCGCATCTCTCTGTCCCGCATCGCTCCGTTCCGCTCCGCCGTGCTCCGCAGCGGCAGCCGAGGCCTGCAGTGCCATCACCACGCGGGGCAGAACGATGAGGGCGCAGAGCACAAGGTGATTGTCCAGGTGATAGAGCGATTCCATCGCGAAGAGCGCCGCCATACCGGAGGCCGAGGCCGCCGCCGCCGCGGCGCCGCCGCTGTCGGCGCCGAAACCGCCGATGCCGAGCTCCGGCAGGCCGAGCAGCAGGTCGAGCATGGTGACGCTCAAGGTAAAGAACGGCAGGGTGATCAGCGCCGCCGCCGGGGCCAGCCAGCCCCAGGCCCAGCGGCCCCGCAGACGCGCCCCCAGCGGCCCCATTTCCAGCAGCAGCAGGCAACCGGCAAACAGCAGATATGCCATCAGCAGCCGGACGGCCCAGTAGCCATAGCTGAACAGCAGCGAGAACTCGGCAAAAGCCTCGCGGGGATGACCGGCCAGAAGCAGACCGGTCAGCAGAGTCGCCACCAGTCCCCAGAAGGGCCAGGGCATCGACGTCGAGGACATGCGAACAGCCATCACGGGCCCTCCCGGGCCTGAATTTTCATGCTGCATGAAAATGCTACTCGAAGTTAAGTCCCGACCGGCACTGATTTTTTCGTGATCTTCAGCCCAGACGTTCGTGCAGTTGCACATTCGAGAAATAATTCGCGCCCTCCCCTGTTCGCAAACCCAGGCCCCGACTAGGCTTTCCAGGAAGAAGCGGCGGCTCCGGCGCCGGGCGAAACGGTCCCCCAAAGCCACCGGCCGCGACACCGGTCGGGACCGCCCCGAAATGCCCCTGCCCTGCCGGAGCCGCCGTTTCCCACCTTCGCGTCCGACAGACGACAACTCTTCAGGAGCCCGACCAGCGATGACCGCCCCTGCAAAGACCAAGCCGAAGGCCGCACCGAAAATCACCCAGGAGGTGATCGATCTCTATGACGACTACACCCACCTGACCCTGGACCGCCGCCGCTTCTTCGACCACCTGACCCGGGTGGCCGGCGGCAGCGCCGCGGCCTGCGCCCTGCTGCCGCTGCTGGAGAACAACTACGCCCAGGCAGCCATGGTGGCCCCGGACGACAGCCGCGTGACGACCGGCACCGTCACCTTCCCCGGCGCCAGCGGCGAGTTGAGCGGCTATATGGCGCGCCCGGCCAGTGTGCCGGTCACCGAGAAACTGCCGGCCGTGCTGGTGATCCACGAGAACCGCGGCCTCAACCCGCACATCGAGGACGTCACCCGGCGCATCGCGCTGGAGGGCTTCGTGGCGCTGGGCGTCGACTTCCTCTCGCCCGCCGGCGGCACGCCCTCCGACGAGGACCAGGCGCGCGAGATGATCCGCGCCCTCGACAGCGCCCAGACCATCCAGAACGCGGTGGCGGCGGTCGACTACCTCGCCAAGCACCCGGCTTCCACCGGCAAGGTCGGCGCCGTCGGCTTCTGCTGGGGCGGCGCCATGGCCAACCAGGTGGCGGTGAACGCGCCCGCCGTCTCGGGCACCGTCGCCTACTACGGCCGCCAGCCCTCGGCGGAGCAGGTGGCGAACATCCGCGCGCCGATGCTGCTGCACTATGCGGGGCTCGACGAGCGCATCAACGCCGGCATTCCCGACTTCAAGTCGGCGCTGGACGCCAACGGCGTGGCCTACGAGATGTTCACCTACGAGGGCGCCAACCACGCCTTCAACAACGACACCAACGCTGCGCGCTACGACCAGAAGTCAGCCGAGATCGCCTGGGGGCGCACCGTCAACTTCTTCAAGGAGACGCTGCAATAACAGGGAGGCCCCGGCGGTTGTCCGCCGGGCGGGGCGGCGCGACGGCAGAGCGGGCCGGAGCGCCGTCCCTTTTTTGCTCGCCCTACTCGCCCCGGAAGATCGGCTTCTCTTTCGCCCGGAAGGCGCGGATGCCTTCGCGGTAGTCGGCGGTGTCGCAGGACAGCAGCGGCTCGCGCCAGGCTTCGGCGTCCAGGGTCTCCGGGCGCAGCGCCTTCTTCGCGAGGCTCTTGTGCCAGCGCGCGGCCAGCGGGGCGCCGGCGGCGATGCGCTTCACCGCGGCGGCGGCTTCGGCCTCCAACTCGCCGTCGGGCACCACGCGGGTGAGCAGCCCCTTGGAGAGCGCCTCTTCGGCGGTGAGGATGCGGCCCTCCAGCAGGATCTCCAGCGCCGCGGCGCGCCCGGCCAGTTCGACCAGGGCGATCATCGCCGGGTAGGGCAGGCAGTGACCGATGCGGTTGATGGGAATGCCCAGGCGCGCGTTCTCGGACGCGATCCGCAGGTCGCACTGCACCGCCAGCTCCAGGCCGCCGCCGACGCAGGGACCCTCGATCACCGCCAGGGTCGGCGCCGGGCAGTCGGCCACGGCCTCGGTGGCGCGGTCCATGATCCGGGCGTAGTCCTCGGCCTGCGCGGCGCTGTAGCGCTTCTCGGGGAACTCGGAGATATCGGCGCCGGCGGCGAAGGCGCCGCCGCGCCCGCGCAGCACCAGGCAGCGCAGGCCGTCGTCGCCGGCCAGATCCAGCGTCAGGTCGCCGAGGCGCCGCCACATGGCGAGGTCGAAGGCGTTGCGCCGCTCCGGCCGGTTGAGCCACAGGGTCGCGACCGCCGCGTTCTCACCCACTACGGCGCGTTCCAGCTCGATCGATGGCGCCTGCCGCGCCGCCCCTGCCGCCGTCATGCCGCCTGTCCTCCCGTCCCGCTCCAGTTGTCTCATCTGGCTGTTCGGGCCGCAGCTTAAGGCGCGGGGCTGCGCCGCAAAACCCGTTTTCATCGCCGGGACAAAGCAGCCATGCAGCATGGACACTGGTCGGTTTACTTCCCATATAGCATGCTGGCAAAAGCGTCATCTTGTCGCCGCGGCGGGAGGGTGGCGCTTCTTTCGCCGCCGCCCCGGCCTTCACAACTCGGATTCTCTTCGCCCATGAGCGCGCCCGCGCAGCCCTCTTCGGATTCCTCGCTTTCCGCCGCACCGCGCCCGGCACTCGGGATTCTCATCGCGGTGACGGCGCTGGGGCCGCTGGCGCTCAACATCTTCATTCCCGCGATGCCGGGCATGGTCGCGGTCTTCAACACCGACTACACCACCATCCAACTCACCCTGACGCTCTATCTCTTCGGCGTCGCCATCTCCCAGCTCTTCATGGGGCCGCTCTCCGACCGCTTCGGGCGCCGCCCGGTGCTGCTGGGCGGCATCCTGGTGTTCCTGGCCGGCAGCCTGCTGGCGGCGCTGGCCGATTCGATCCTGCTGCTGATCGTCGGGCGCATCATCCAGGCCGTTGGCGGCTGCGCGGGGCTGGTGCTGGGCCGCGCCATCGTGCGCGACACTCACAGCCGCGAGGAATCCGCCAGCATGATCGGCTACATCACCATGGCCATGGTGGTGGCGCCGATGGTCGCGCCGCTGCTGGGTGGGCACCTGGACCAATGGTTCGGCTGGCGCTCGACCTTCTTCACTGTGGCCGCGGTCGGCGTGGTGGCGCTGGGTTTCGCGTGGATGCTGTTGCACGAAACCCATCACCAGCGCCATGTCTCCACCGGCCCGCTGGACATGCTGCGCGGCTTTCCAGTGCTGCTGCGCGACCGGGGCTTCAACGGCTATTGCCTGAACGTGTCCTTCACCACCGCGGTTTTCTTCTCCTTCCTGGCCGGGGCTCCTTACATCATGGTCGAGCTGATGGGCCGGCCGTCGAGCGACTACGGCAACTACTTCGTCCTCAACGCCCTCTGCTATATGGCGGGCAACTTCCTCTCCGGCCGTCTGGCCACCCGCGTCGGACCCGAGCGCATGGTGCTGAGCGGCAGCCTGGCGGCACTGGCAGGCACCGCCCTGCTGACCGCCCTGTCGCTGGGCATCGAGATGACGCCGCTGGCTCTCTTTGCCCCGGTGATGCTGGTCGGCCTGGGCAACGGCCTCAGCATGCCCAGCGCCACCGCCGCAGCCATCTCGCGCCGACCGGACCTGGCGGGCACCGCCTCCGGCCTGCTGGGCTTCACCCAGATGATGATCGGCGCATTTGTGACCCTGCTGGTCGGCTGGCTGCAGGCCGACACGGTCTATCCCATGGTGACGGTCATGATCGTCTCGGCGGTGATCGCATTCTTCGGCTATCTGCTGGCCCGCGAGCCCCTGCCCCTGGAGTGCCGCGCCCAGCCGGCGCCCGAGTCGGATTGAGTCCTCCGCCCATCGCCTCCATGGCGGGCGGCCCGATTGTCATTCGCGGGCTTTGGCGATAAACAGGGCGAACCGAAATTGAAGGGGCCCGCCATGCCGACCGCCGCATCCAGTTCCAGCGACATCGCCGAAATCACCGCCCGCATCCTGCTGGAAATCGAAGCGGTGCTGTTCCGCCCGGACGAGCCCTTCATCTTCACCTCCGGGCGGGCCAGCCCGGTCTACGTGGATTGCCGCAAGATCATCTCCTACCCGCGCGCCCGCGCGCAGCTCATGGATTTCGCCTGCGATACGATCCAGCGCCAGGCCGGCTACGAATCCATCGACTGCATCGCCGGCGGCGAGACGGCGGGCATCCCCTTCGCCGCCTGGATCGCCGAGCGCCTGGGCCTGCCGATGCTCTACGTGCGCAAGAAGCCCAAGGGCTTCGGCCGCGACGCGCAGATCGAGGGCTACCTGCCCGAGGGCAGCCGCGTCCTGCTGGTGGAAGACCTGGCGACCGACGGCGGATCGAAATTGAATTTCGTCGAGGCGATCCGCAAGGCCGGCGCCGAGATTTCACATACCTTCGTAATCTTCCACTACGGCATCTTCCCCCAGGGCGTCGCCGCCCTGGCGGAGAAGGGCGTGAAGCTGCATGCCCTGGCAACCTGGTGGGACGCTCTCGCCGCCGCCGAGAACAGCGGCTACCTGTCGCCGTCGCAGGTCGAAGAGGTGCGCAGCTTCCTGCAGGATCCGGAGTCCTGGTCGGCCGCCCACGGCGGCAAGGAATCCGGCGACGAGGATCGCACCTCCGGGACCTGACGCGGCAGCCTCTACCCGTAATTGCAGCTTCCCGCCCGATACCTCTCGGCGGAGTCCCATAGCTGGCGCAAGCTGCGAAATTAACCATAACGCCATCGCTTTTTTCCCCCGCAGGCCTTAGGGGCGCTTCTCTTCGCCGCCAAAATCAGTACTATCGAAGATGGAGCTCAGGGACGGGGGTCGATGAGCGAATATAGACGAAGAGACGGCATCATCCGGCGCGTGGTGTCGGCCTTGCAATCTGCGCCCCATGGCAGCCAGGAATTGGACTGCATGATTAGCTATGCCCTGAAACTAGCCCGGGGCGAGTTCGATCAGGTCATGATGGAACTGCTGGTCAATGAAGGCTTCTCCTGGGATGTCATCTCGGAAATCTGGGAAGGCAAGGTCGAGCCCTACACCCAGTCGCTCGACTGCGGCGTGGAAGGCGAGAACATCGCCTTCGTGATGAAATCCGAGCGGCGCGAGCAGTGGGCCGCGGTCCACAAGTCATCTGACGGCGAGGAATACGTCGCCTGGGCCCGGACCGAGATCCTTGCGCGGCGGCTGGCCGCCTTGAAGGGCATTATCGCCGAAGCGGAAAAGCGCATCGCCGACAGCGAAGCTTCGGACGGCAGCGACGACGAAGACGCCGAGGAAACACCCGCCGACCCGGAGCACCTGCGCATGGTCTCGGCGGCGGGCACGGCAAGAGATGCTGAAAACTGGACCGTCCTGTTCTGATCGGGAAGCCGATGGGCGCCAAGCTGCTCTAGCCTGCGCCGGGCCGGACCGTACCAACAGCGCCCTGGCGGCAAGCCGTCCGTAGAAGGGGGCATCGTGGAGATGCAACGCAGCAGCAACCGGCCGGAAGAGGCGGTGCCCTACGTCATCGTGATCGGCAGCGAGAAAGGCGGCACCGGCAAGTCGACGACGGCCGTCCATCTCGCCGTCGCTTTGATGAAGCTGGGCTTCCGGGTCGGCACCATCGATCTCGACGCCCGCCAAGGGACGCTCAGCGCCTTCGTACGCAACCGCGCCAGCTATGCCGAACAGCTCGGCCGCGGGCTGGAACTGCCGAAGCACCGCGCCATAGAACGCTCCACGTCGGGCGAACGCGCCGCCGCCGAAGCGGACGAGGCGGGCCGGCTGCAGGACGCTTTCGACGACCTGGCCGACTGTCACTTCGTCGTGGTCGACACGCCGGGCAGCGACACCTACCTCTGCCGGCTGGGCCACAATCGCGCCGACACCTTGATCACGCCCTTGAACGACAGCTTCCTGGACATCGGGGTGCTCGCGCAGATCAATCGCGAACGCCGCGAGGTCGAAGCGCCCAGCGTCTACAGCCAACTGGTCTGGGAGCAGAACAATCAGCGCGTGGTCACCGGCCGCCCGCCGATCGACTGGGTCGTCCTGCGCAACCGCCTGGCCCACATCGAGGCCCGCAACATGCGCGAGATCTCGGCCCTGCTGGATCTGCTGGCCAAGCGTATCGGGTTTCGCACCGCCCCCGGGATCAGCGAGCGGGTGGTCTTTCGCGAGCTCTTCATGAAGGGGCTCACCGCCCTGGACCTGCCCCATCAGGCCGGCGGCCAGGCGCGTGGTCAAGCGCGCGGCCGAGACAAGGGCGCGCTCGAAACCAGCAGCCATGCCGCGGCGCGGCAGGAGATTCAAGACCTGCTGTCCGCCATCGGCCTCTTCGAGTCGCAACCCGCTTGAGGGCGCGGCCTGCGGCCGCCGCGGGCGCCTCGCGCAAGAGACGGCCGGCCGGACCTAGAGCAGATCAGGGTCGGCTGGGATCGCCCAAGGCGATCCACCGGCCCTGTGACTCTGCTCTATGCCTTTGAAATAGATCGGATTCACACGATTAGGCAGAACCACATTGTGGTTCCGCCTAATCGTGATCCGATCTAGCGATCAGGGGCGTTGAGCCTGTTGCTCCGGGGCCCTGTGGCCCCCCGCCGGATCCTCCGGATCGTCCCGCACCACCTCGGTTTGCGGCTCTTCACCCGGCAGCGCGCGGCGTACCACGAGACAGCCCTGTCCCTCGGCTTCCAGGCGGCGGCAGACCTCGCGCGCCGCGCCGAGGTCGGCGATGGTGCCGCTGCGCACACGGAAGAAGGTGCCGGCACCGTCGACGCTGGCTTCCTGGACCCGCAATTCCAGGGCGCCCAGGAGGTTCGGATAAGCCGCCGCGAGACGGAGGCGCTCGCGCTCCGCAGCGGCACTCTGGCGCACCGAAGCCACCTGCAATTCGAAGTCGCCGTCCCGCGATAGCCGGGCGTTCGGCATCAGCCTGTCGCCGCGAACCGCCGGCTTCGGTTGCGGAAGGGCCACGCCGACATCCGCCTCGGATGTTTCCCGCGGCGTCACGGCGGCGCCGGCGCCGCCGCTCGACTGCGGCGCGGCCGGCACGCCGGGCGCGGGCTGCTCGGAGAGGTTCTCCCGCTCCGCCGGTGCGGGAATGGCAACCTTGCCGCGTTCCGTCTTGGGCACGAGGCTGAAGGCGTTGGCCCCAGGCACCAGCGAGGCATCGGGCAACACCACCCATTCGCCGTTGGCATCGGCCTGCACGCTGGCGATCGGCTCGCCGTTATTGAGCAGGATCCATTCGCTGCCCGGTGTCGCACGGCCGGCGATGATGGACTGGCCATCGGGCTCGATGCGGATGACGTCGAAGGAGGGTTCCGGAGCCTGCGCGGCGGCCCCTGCCGGAGCGGATTCCCCCATAAGCGGGATCGCGTCAGGCACATCCGCCAATCGAACCGCCGCTCCTGTCCCATTCGCCGCCGTCCCATTCGCCGCCGTCCCATTCGCCTCGGTCCCGTTCGCCGCCGTCCCGTTCGACGGAACTTCGGCCGCAGGCGTCTCGACCGGCGGCACTTCGGGGGCGCCGGAGAACGCGATGTAACTGCCCAGCCCCAGGGCGGCCCCGAGCAGCACCACCGCGGCGCTGCGCCAAGGCAGCGCCACGCCCGACGGCTTCGGAGGTGGCGCCGCGGTCGCGGCCTCGGGCGTCTGCGGCTTCGGTCGCGGCATGGGCGTGGCGCGTAGAGCCGCCGCCTGGCGCAGCGCTACCGTGGCCGAGAGCGCGGCCTCGGTGCCGAGCTTCTGAGACACCGCGGGCCTCACGGGGGCGGCCCCCGGCTTCAAGGCCTCCGGCGTCCCATCCGTCTGTGGCGCGCCCGGCTCTTCGGCCTCGATCTCCTCGGAGCCGTCCTGCTCGGCCGCCAACTCCGCCCCAGTCCGGCCCGAGACCTCGGCCTCGGCGGCCTGATCCCCGACGGTCTGGCACCCATCAGTCTGGGGCTCGTCCTCATCGTCCCGTGGCACGTCCTCGATGGCCGCGACATTCTCGTCACCGGAGACGGTTTCGGGCTCGGGCCCGGCGTCCATTCCTGAGGCGGCATCGCCGTTGCCGGCGGCGGCGGAATCCTCGGCTGGAGCGGGTGCAGGAGACAACTGCGCTTCCCCCTCCGCCTCGTCCGGCGCCGAATCTCCCAGCGCAGGGCGCCGCCCGTTCGCCTGGCGCAGCGCCCTCGCACCGCGATCCAGCAGGCTGGCGGGCGGACTCGGCTCGTCCGCCGTTTCGGCCACCGGCACGGCAGCGGTCCGCTCCGCCTTCTCCTCCGGCTCACGGGGCTCGGCGGTCTGCGTTCCCTGGACGCCGTCGTTTTCGCGCTCTCCCGCCTGCGCCTCGACGAAGGCGAGCAGCGGCAGTTCCTCGGGCTCCTTGGCCTTTCTCGCGGCGGCGCTGAGATTCATCCTGCGCACCCCCTCGGCGGCGCGCTTCGGCTTGAGTTTCCGCTCCTCCAGGGGGGCGCCCTCGATTTCCGCGATCAGGAGGCTGGCAGGCGAAGCCCTGCCTTTGCGCGCGAAGAGATTGCTCGTCAACGAGGCGGCCTTGTGCTGGGTCATCTCAGGCCCTGCCCTCGGCCTTGGTCTGCAGGGTCATGGCCGCCACGGGACCGGGGATCGACGGCAAGCGTCGCCGCCGCATTCCGCCCCCTTCCAGGCGATCCTGCAGATAGCTCCACAGTTCGGCGATCTCGTCGGCGGAGCGGGACTCGCCGGGCAGTTCCATCACCGTGCGGCCATCGATCATGGCCGCCGCGAAATCCACGCGCTGGTGGACGATCGACGGCGCCAGGGGGCCGTACTGAGACAGCAGGGTCACGGCCTCGTTGGTGATACGGGCCCGCGCGGCAGCCCCGTTGACGACGAAGACCAGCGGCTTGCCCAGATGTTCCACCAGTTCCATGGTCGCGCCGATGGAACGCAGGTCGTGCGGGCTGGGCCGGGTCGGGATAACCACCAGGTCCGCAACGCGGATCACATCGGCGATGGTCGCGGTCAGCGCCGGCGGCGTGTCGATGATCAACAGTTCCATGCCATGGGCGGCCAGTTCCCTGATGTCGTCGGCCAGCCGCGGCACTGCTGTCTGTATGAAGAAGGGGTTCGGCGCCGTGCGCTCGTTCCACCAGTCGGCCAGACTGCCCTGGGGGTCCACATCGATGAGGCCGACCGGCCCGCTTCCACTCATCTCCGCCTGGACAGCCAGATGCCCGGCGAGGGTGGTCTTGCCCGAGCCACCCTTCTGAGACGCAACAACCAAAACCTTCAACCTGCTTGCCCCCCGAAGTTCTCTGGGAGCCAACTATACTTGGCACACTGCGGCCCGACGCAGCGCCAGTGGCTCCGATCACGTCCGACACCGAAGACTAAGCCTCAATGCCCAGCAGCGAAAGTTAACAATTAGTTAATTTCTACTATATATAGCGTATCAATGGAAGGCGATGTTACAGGTCTTGCGGTAAAAATCACTTCCAGATTCCTTCTTACCCTGCGCCGCGGGCTTTGCGCAACGCAACCTGAGATAAAAATACCCGGAAAGACACTTATTCGAAGACGATCAAATCGGGGCCAGGCCGGCGTCCGCGCCAGGATACCGGCAAAGAAAATAATCGAAAATTGATGAGAGACGGCATGACAGGCGCCAGAAAGTAGATAAAATTTTACTCAAGTATAATATAAATTAGAATAAAACTGCTTTTTATTTATACCTTTACTTAAACTTCCGCAAATATTATTGTACCTGGCTGATTATATGCCTGGATTGAATGGAGGATACGATGCAGATCCAACCAGCCCCGGTGCCTCTCGCCAACACTGGCGCAGAGACCGCTGGCAAGACCCAGGAGGTCGCCGCCGGGGCCAAAGCGGAAACGCCGCGCCCGGTGGACGCGGCGCCGAAGGACCCTCCCCCGCGGTTCCCCTATCCGGAGCCCAACCGGGGACAGTCGGTCGACATAGAAGCTTGACCGCCGAACCTTCGCGCCGTCTGCGCCGGGGAACAAAGATGTCTCTACCCAGACCGCTCCGAAGGGAAAGCCCGGCTTTCCCTTCGGAGCGCTTCCGCTTGGCAGCCCTATCATAAACACTTGTGCGCAGAGGGCCGCTCTCCATATACAATCGAAGAACAGTGCGGTGTCGGAGTCGCCGGATGGTGCGCGGTCAGACGCCGCCAGACGGACCCGCGACGATGGCCGCCACTTCGATGACAACCGAGCCCCTATGCCCCTAGAGCCGCCCCTCTTGGCGCCCCTGCGGCGCAACCTCGGATTTCTGCGGCGCTGGCTGCAGAATCCCAAGGCGGTGGGCGCGGTCGTGCCCAGCGGCCGCAGCCTAGCCTGTGCCATGGTGGCCGGCATCGACCTGGAAGCCCCCGGCACCGTGGTCGAGCTGGGCGGCGGCACCGGCAACATCACCGCCGCGCTTCTGGAAGCCGGCGTTCCCAGCAACCGCATCGCCGTGGTCGAGCGCGACCCCGGCTTTGCCCGTGTCATCGCCGCACGCTTCCCCGAGGTCACCTTGCTGCAGGGCGATGCCGCGGAACTGCGCCGGCTGCTGCGTGATGCGGGCATCGGCCCGGTAAAGGCAGTGGTCTCCGGCCTGCCGCTGCTCTCCATCCCCGATCGCGTTTGCCTGCGCATCATCGCAGAGGCCGTCGAGGCGTTGCAGGAAGACGGCGTGCTGCTGCAATTCACCTACGGCCCGGCTTCGCCCGTGTCGCGGCGCATCCTGACCCGGCTGGGACTACAGGCGGAGCGCATCAACTGGGTGGTCGACAACATCCCGCCGGCCAGCGTGTGGCGCTACCGCGTGCCGCAGCGCGTCAGTCTGCAAACACAGCAAAGCGCCTGACGCAGCCTCTTCGCGCTTCCTTTTCCGGGAAACCCGCCGAAGGTCACTCCGCGGCGTCGACGCGGCGAATGATGCGGGCCGGCTTGGCCTGAATGCGCCGCTTAAAGTCCGTCGTGCGGATCATTTCACGCACCCGCGGCTGGATCTCCGTGCGCCAGCGCGTGCCGTTGAATACGCCATAGTGACCGACGCCGGGCTGCACATAGTGGTAATGGTCGTCGATGGGAATGTTGACGCAGAGATCATGCGCCGCCTCGGTCTGGCCCAGCCCGCAGATGTCGTCCAACTCGCCCTCGACGGTCATCAAGGCCGTCTTGCGAATCTTGCGGCAATCGACCGGTTCGCCGCGATGCATCATCCGGCCCTCCGGCAGGGCGTGGTCCTGAAACACGGTCTTCACCGTTTGCAGATAGAACTCCGCCGTCAGGTCCATGACCGAAAGATACTCGTCGTAGAACTTCTGGTGCTGCTCCACGGAGTCGCAGTCGCCCTCGATCAGGTGGCGGAACAGATCGGCATGGGCGTCCATGTGCCGCTCCAGGTTCATGGTCATGAAGCCGGAAAGCTGGACGAAACCGGGGTAGACGCGCCGCATGACGCCGGGGTTCGGGTAGGGCACCATGTGGATCACCGACTGCTCGAACCATGACAGCGGCCGCGAGGCGGCCAGCTCGTTCACCACCGTCGGATTGCGCCGCGTGTCGATGGGCCCGCCCATGAGGGTCATGGAGGCGGGCTGCATCGGATCGTCGGCCGCCGCCATGGCGGCCACCGCGGCCAGGACCGGAACCGACGGCTGACAGACGCCGATCACGTGGGTGTTGGGTCCGATGAACTGCAGGAACTCGATGATATAATCGATGAAATCGTCGAGGTCGAAGCCGCCGTACATCAGCGGCACCACGCGGGCGTCGCGCCAGTCGGTCACGTAGACGTCGTGTTCCGGCAGCATCGCCTTGACCGTGCCGCGCAGCAGCGTCGCATAGTGCCCCGACAGCGGCGCCACGATCAGCACCTTCGGATCGTAGCGTTTGCCGGCCGCACTTTCATCGCGCTTGAAGTGCAGCAAGTCGCAGAACAGCTTGGAATGCACCACCTCCGGTTCGACCTTCACGGGCAAACCGAAGATCTTGGTTTCGTCGATGCCCCACTCCGGCTTGCGGTAGCGGCGGGTCACGTTCTCGAAGACTTCGCAGGCCGCCGCCATGGCCTTACCTGCGGGCGTATAGGCGACAGGATTAAAGGCGCTGCGGTAGAAACGGCGCAGTGCGTCCGACTGCAGACGCAAAGGCTGCACTGCAGCATGAGTCATCTCGTAAGCGTGGTAAAGCAAGGTCACTCGGTCCCCAGAGTTGGCGCACCCTGTAGGGCACTCCCACTGTGCTGCCTTGTTTTTTGCGCTGAACCGGCACCGCCGCTCCGCACCGCGCCATCCTGACAGCTCATGTTGCGACGCAGCAAAACATTAGCATTCCCCCCACTTCGCGCGAAGCAAAAAGTCACGCCCCTTCCCGATGCCCCCCGGCCCCGCTTGACGCAGGTCAATGCCTTGGCAAAGCGGCAAAAATACCCTCTTCGGACAGTTCCGGCGCTTCGCTGCGAAGCTCAACCGGGAAGCTTCATCCCGACCCGAGGTGGAAGAAATGGCCAGCATCATAGATGCACTGCGCAGCGACCATTCCCGCTTGACCAAGCTCCTCGACGCCCTGGAACGCCAGGTCGACGCCTTCGGCGAGGGCGGCACCCTGGATTTCCAGATTGCCGACGGCGTCCTGCATTACTGCCGCACCTACCCCGACCTGCACCATCACCCGCGCGAGGACTTGGTCTTCGAACGTCTGAAGGCGCGCGATCCGGCGACCGCGGAGGCCCTGGGCGACCTGCGGGGCGAGCACCGCAAGCTGGCCCAGGCGACCGAGCGTTTCGCTGCCGCTTTGGAGGCCGTGGAACAGGACGTTCCCATGGAGCGGGACGAACTGACCGGCGCGGCCGGCGATTTCCTGAAAGCCTATCGCCACCACATCATGATGGAGGAGAAGCATTTCTTCCCCGCCGCACAGCGCGCCCTGACGCCGGAGGACTGGCGCCAGTTGGCCGCCCAATCGGCGCCGGTTGCCGACCCCCTGTTCGACATCCGCGAGGACGAACGTTTCGACGCCCTGTTCGAAGACATCGTCGCCTGGGACAGTAATCTGCCCAGCGGCGCCTGACCCCCCGTCTTTTTTCGGCCTGCCCATCGAAATCTCCTTCAGGCTTTGTTAGGGTCTGACTGACAGTTTGCCGCTCACCGGAGATTTCGTAAGCAGCAGACTTCATTATCAAAAATGAGATTCTCGGAGGCCAGGCGCATGAGGCCCCGCACGCTCGCCCGCAGCCTGATTTTCACAACCGTCCTCGCCGCCATGGCGGCCGGCGCCGCCAGCCCGCCGGCCCGCGCGGCCGAGCCCAGCGTGACCATCGGCACGGGCAGCCGCGCCGGGGTTTACTTCCAGGTCGGCCGCGCGCTCTGCCGCCTGCTGGCGCAGGGCTCGCAAGACGCCGTGCCGGCCTGCAGCGCGCTGCCGACCGCCGGCTCCATTGCCAACCTGCGCGACCTGCGGGCCGGCAAGCTGGACTTCGCGGTGGTCCAGTCGGACTGGCAGTACCATGCCCTGAACGGGACCGGCGGTTTCTCCGCCGACAAACCGGATTCCGGTCTGAGGGCGCTCTTCTCGGTCCACGGCGAGCCCTTCACCCTGGTCGCCCGGCGCGACGCGGAAATCGCCCGCCTGCAGGACCTGGCCGGCAAGCGGGTCAACATCGGCAATCCGGGTTCCGGCCAGCGCGGCACCATGGAAATCGTCATGCTCGCCATGGGCTGGGAAAAATCGACCTTCACCCTGGCCGAGGAACTGCCGGCCAGCCAGCAGTCCCTGGCGCTGTGCCACGACCGGGTCCAGGCCATGATCTACATCGTCGGCCATCCCAACGACTCGGTCGAGCAAGCGGTGCGGCTCTGCGACGCCGTCCTGGTCGAGGTCTCGGGCCGGCCCATCGACATCCTGGTGGCGAAGTACCCCTTCTATTCCCGCATGGAGATCCCCGGCGGCCTCTATGCCGGCAACCCCCGCGACGTACAGACCTTCGGCGTCAGGGCGACGCTCGTCACCTCCGCCAGGATCGACGCCGACACCGTCTATGCCCTCACCAAAACGGTTTTCGAGAACTTCAGCGCCTTCCGCGCCATGCATCCGGCCTTTCAGCATCTCATGCCGGAGCGGATGATCACCGACGGGCTCAGCGCACCGCTCCACGAGGGGGCGCTGCGCTACTACAGGGAACGCGGCTGGCTGTGAGGCCCATAGCGCCCTATGATCCCATCAGCACGGTCCGGCGGCACAGCAAAGGCGGAGAGCACTATGAGCGAAGGCGACACCACTCAGAACATGGCCCAGAACATGGCCGTCTTCTGCGACTTCGAGAACGTGGCCCTGGGCGTCAAGGACGCCAAGTACGCCGCCTTCGATATCGCCAAGGTGCTGGAGCGCCTGCTGCTGAAGGGCGATATCGTCGTCAAGAAGGCCTACTGCGACTGGGCGCGCTATAAGGAATTCAAGGCGCCCATGCACGAGGCCGCCTTCGAGCTCATCGAGATTCCCCACGTGCGTGTCTCCGGCAAGAACTCAGCCGACATCCGCCTGGTCGTCGACGCGCTGGACCTCTGCTACACCAAGCCGCACATCGACAGCTTCGTCATCATCTCCGGCGACTCCGACTTCTCGCCGCTGGTCTCGAAGCTGCGCGAGAACAACAAGACGGTGATCGGCGTCGGCGTGAAGAACTCGACCTCGGACCTGCTGACCGCGAACTGCCACGAGTTCATCTACTACGACGACCTGATCCGCGAGTCGGACAAGCAGCAGAAGGCCAAGCGCCGGCGCAGTGCCAAGAAGAGCACGGCCAAGAAAAAACCCAGCAGCGAGGAAATGCTGAAGCAGGAGGCTTTCGACCTGGTGACCGAGGTCATCGACGACCTGTTCAAGGAACGCGGCCAGCAGGAAAAGGTCTGGGGTTCCATGGTCAAGCAGACCCTGAAGCGCCGCAAGCCCGGCTTCAGCGAGAGCTACCACGGCTTCCGTTCCTTCGGGCAGCTGCTGGAGGAGGCCGAGGACCGTAAGCTGCTGGAACTGCAGCACGACGAAAAGTCCGGCGGCTACATCATCACCCGCCTGCTGGATTAGAGGGCAAGCATGGTCGAAATGGCGCCGATACCCGCTGTCGGCGGAACCTCGGGCGGCCGCCTATCGCGCATGCGTTGCGCAGAAATTCCATGAACGGGAGTTCGATTCGACCATTGCCCCGGTCGTACTAGAAGCCTAGCCTCCAAGTACAGGCCAACAGACGAGAGGCCAGTGATGGCGCGCCAGCAACGGAAATTGGCGGCGATCGTTTCGGCAGACGTCGTGGGTTACTCTCGGCTCATGCAGGCAGACGAGGCCGGCACCCATTCCCGCCTCAAGGCCCGCTACCAAGAGCTGGTGGCTCCTATGATCGAGGACTACGGTGGGCGCATCGTCAAGCTGATGGGTGACGGCCTGCTATTGGAGTTTCCGAGCGTCGTCAGCGCTGCCGAATGGGCGGTGGAAGCGCAGACTGCGGTCGTGGCGGCAAATGCCGTCGAGCGCCCGGAACATCGCATCGAATATCGTATCGGGGTCAACGTGGGCGACATCATCGTCGACGGTGACGACCTTTACGGCGACGGAGTTAACGTCGCTGCGAGATTGCAAGAGATCGCCGAGCCGAATGGCATCTGCTTATCTGATGCCGCTTTCCAGCAGGTGCGTAGCAAGGTTGATGCGGAATTCATTGGCGGCGAAGAGGTGGCACTCAAGAATATCTCGCTCCCTGTGCGAACTTGGCATTGGTCGACCACTGCTCCGGCGCCATGCGTCTCACCGCCACTAGGGGTGGCTGAACCGAGAACCACGCACGACAAGCCGTCCATCGCCGTTCTGCCCTTCGAGAACATGAGCGGAGACGCCGAGCAGGAGTATTTTGCGGACGGAATCACTGAAGACATTATTACTGAGCTTGCTCGGTTTCGCAGCATGTTGGTCATCGCTCGCAATTCTTCATTCACCTACAAGGGACGCAACTGCAAGGTTCAGGACGTGGCAGCGGACCTGAATGTCCGTTATGTCGTAGAGGGGAGCGTACGCAAAGCCGGCGATCGCGTTCGGGTAACGGCGCAGCTCATCGACGCGGCGAGCGGCAACCACCTCTGGGCCGACCGTTACGACCGCGAGCTGGTGGATATCTTCGCGCTGCAGGACGAGATCACTCAGACCATCGTCTCGATACTGCCGGGTCGGCTGGCGGAGGCCGACGCGGAGCGCGCCCGGCGCAAGCAGACATCGAACATGACCGCTTATGACCACCTATTGCTGGGGCTCATGCGGTTCCGGCGATTCACCCGGATTGAAAACGTGGTGGCGCGCGAGGAGTTCCGCAAAGCCATCGAGCTCGACCCGTTATACGCCCAAGCCCATGGACTACTCGCCGCGACCGATGTTTGGGACGTGTTCGCGGATTGGCAGAACAAGCCACTGGACGAGGCCTTCGAGGCGGCGCAGCGTGCCTTGACCCTCGACGAATACGACGGTTTGCCTCATGCGGTCCTCGGTTACATCTTTTTCCAGCACAGGCAGGATGCGGAAGCTGATATGGAGTTCCAGCGCGCTGTTGCCTTAAACCCCAACGACGCCGACGCGATCGCTTTCAGAGCCAACATTCTGGTCTATTTCGGCCGTTGGGAGGAGGCCCTCAAATTGATCAGGGATGCTATGCGCTTGAACCCGATTCCACCGAGCTGGTATTTCTGGTTTGAGGGGTTGGCGCTCTATTCCGGTCGCGACTACGAAGCGGCGGTGCGGGCCATCCGCAAGATCCGTCCCCAGCTTCGTCCAGGTCATGCTTACCTCGCTGCTTGCTTGGCATATCTGAACCGCAAGGACGAGGCCCGCACGGAACTCGACGCGTTCGTCGGCTGCGAGCAGCGGGATCTAGCAGGCGTTGACGAGTCCGCGCGTTACACATCTCGGGACTTGGCGCTGGAGCGTGCCAGCCGGTACAGGCTTGCCTCAGACGCCGAACATTTCCTCGAGGGCCTGCACAAGGCGGGGTTTCCTGAATAGACGACCCTGGGCACGAACGCCCCCAAGGGTTGAAGCGCGACCGACCACCCTTGAGAGCCGCCGGTCTCTCCGAGGGGAGGATCGGAAACCGGTCTTGAAGCCCACAGCGATGTGTCGCCCTGCCTCACCCGGCGATCGCCACCTCGCTGAGCACGGCGGTGAAATGGCAGGCCGCGGCGGCCAGGACGAAGGCGTGCCAGATGGCGTTCTGATAGGGCAGCCTTTGCCAGAGGTGGAACACCACGCCCAGGCTGTAGAGCCCGCCGCCGACGGCCAGCAGCACCAGTCCCGGCACGGAAATCGCGCTCAGCAGTGGCCCCGCCGCGACCACGATGCTCCAGCCGAGCAGCAGGTAGGCGGCGACGGAGAGGCGGTCGAGGCGGTTCGGCCAGAACAGCTTCAGCGCCACGCCGGCCAGCGCCACACCCCAGACAAAGGCCAGCAGGCCTAAGCCCCAGGCGTCGCCCAGCACCACCACCATGAAGGGCGTATAGGTCCCGGCGATCATCACGAAGATAGCGGCGTGGTCGAGGCGCCGGAACACCGCTTTCCAGCGGCCATGATTGGAAAGATTGTAGAGCGCCGAGCAGCCGAGCATGGCCAGCAGGCCCAGGCCGTAGAGCGCCAGCGCCAAGTGCAGCAACAGATCGTTGCTGGGCCAGGCGGCGATGGCCAGGGAGACGACCGCCGCCAGCCCGAAGACCAGGCCCAGTACGTGAACCACGCCGTCGGCGACGCGCTCGGCGCGGCTGTACTGCGGGTGCGTAATGTAGCTCTCGGCCATGTCCCCGTCCGACGATATGCTAGCCCTGGCCCTCCAGGTCCATCTTCAGGCTGAACAGTTCCAGCATGTCCTTCAGCACCACGATGCCGACCAGCCGGTCGCCGACGGCGACGATCAGGCGGCTGGCCCCCGTGCGGCGCATCAGGGCCATGGCCTCGATGGCGTCCATGCCGGGGTCGACGGTGTTCTCCTCGGTGCAGGGCGCCATCAGTTCGTCGACGCGGCGGTAGGGCCAGGCCTCACGCGGCACCGTCTTCACCTGGCGCGCCGAGATGGCGCCGAGGAGGTGGCCCTCCGCGACCACGGGGAAGAGGTCGTAGTGGTACTCGTAGACGTAGTCCTCGACGAAGGCGGCCAGCGGCAGATCCGGCGGCACGGCGACGGTTTCGTGGGTCATAAAACGGCGCACCGGCTCACCCTCGAAGAGGCGGCGGGTGATCATCTGCTGGTAGGAGGCCTCGGCGGCGCCGCGCACGAAGAGCCCGATGAGGAACCACCACATGCCGCCGATGAAGTTGCCGGTCACCACGCTGAGCAGCCCCAGCAGCATCAGCGCCATGCCGAAGCCCTTGCCGGCGCCCGAGGCGATGCGGGTGGCCTGGCGGAAGTCGCCGCGCCAGTGCCACAGGGCGGCGCGCAAGACCCGCCCGCCATCCATGGGAAAGGCCGGGATCAGGTTGAAACCGCCGAGCAGCAGGTTGATGAAGGCGAGGTAGCCCAGCACGCCGGTGACCGGCACCGGCAGCCCCTGCGCCCGGCCCAAACCGGCCAGCAGCCAGAAGGCCAGCGCCAGGAAGAAGCTGGCGATGGGTCCGGCGATGGCCATCCAGAACTCGACCTTGGCGCTCTTCGGCTCCTCGGTCATCTCGGCGACCCCGCCGAAGATGAACAGGGTGATGCCCTTGATCGGCAGGCCGTAGCGCCGCGCCACCAGGGAGTGCGAGAGCTCGTGGAAGATCAGGGAGAAGACCAGGCCCGCCATACCGGCGATGCCCATCCACCAGAAGGCCGCCTGGCTCAGGCCCTCGTCCGCGTACCAGGCCGGAAAGACGCCCTTGGCCAGGGACCAGGTCACCAGCAGGGCGAGGAAAATCCAGCTGATGTCGACCCGTATCTTGAAGCCGAGCAGTTCGAAAAGGGTGATGCCGCGTCCGTTCATCCCGAGACCATTTCTCCTGCCGTGCAGCGCCTTTGCGCTCTCAATTCTCCATATAATCACCGAAAGGTGATTTCCAACCAATCCCTTGCGGCGCCGAGGGGGTCCCACAGCCCCTTCGCGGCGCCGCGCCTGTCGGTTAGGATGGAGTCCCGGAATCGCCAGGGGGCGGAGAGGAAAAGGCATGCGCAAGCTGATACTGACGTTCTTCCTGGCGCTGGCCGCCTTTGCGTGGCCGCCCGCCGCCGCCGAAGAATTGCGCATCGGCATCTCCCAGTATCCCACCACCCTGCATCCCAGCCGCGAGCCCTCGGTCGCCAAATCCTACGTCGCCTCCATGACCCGCCGGCCGATGACGGTCTACGATCAGCAGTGGGAGCTGATCTGCATGCTTTGCACCGAGCTGCCGTCGATCGAAGCGGGAACGGCGGTGCCCGAAGACCTGCCGCCGGGCGTCGAGGGCGCGGGCGACGGGCGGGGCATCGCCCTCACCTACAGCCTGCGGCCCGACGCCACCTGGGGCGACGGTACGCCGGTCACCACCAAGGACGTGCTTTTCACCTGGAAGGCGGGGCGCCATCCCACCGCCGGCATCGGCAACCTGGAGCTCTACAAGCGTATCCACGCCATCGACGTGATCGACGACAAGACCTTCGTCCTGCACGCCGACCGCATCTCCTTCGAGTATGCGGCGATCAACGACTTCCGCATCCTGCCCGCGCACATCGAAGAGCCGATTTTCGACACGGCGCCGGAGGACTACCGCAACCGCACCACCTTCGACACCGACCCGACCGACAAGGCGCTCTACTACGGCCCCTACCGCATCACCGAGGTCGTCCCGGGCTCGCGCGTGGTGCTGGAGCCCAACGAGACCTGGTGGGGCAAAGCCCCCGCCTTCACGCGCATCACCGTGCTGATCATCGAGAAGACGACGGCGCTGGAGGCGAACCTGCTGTCCGGCAACATCGACATGATCTCCGGCGAGTTGGGCCTCACCCTCGACCAGGCGCTGGCCTTCGAGAAACGCCACGGCGACCGCTTCGATGTCATCTACAAGCCGGGGCTGCTGTACGAGCACATCGACGTCATGCTCGACAACCCGATCCTGGCCGACAAGCGGGTACGCCAGGCGCTGCTCTACGGCATCGACCGCGAGGCCATCAACGAGCGCCTCTTCGAGGGCCGCCAGCCGGTCGCCCACACCAGCGTCTCGCCGCTGGACTGGGTCTATTCCGAGGACGTGAAGACCTATCCCTACGATCCGGCCAGGGCCGCCGAGCTGCTGGAGGCCGCCGGCTGGAGTGAGATGAAGCAGGGCCTGCGCCACAACGCGGCGGGGGAGACCCTGCAGCTCGAGTTCATGACCACCGCCGGCAACCGCGTGCGCGAGCTGGTGCAGCAGGTGCTGCAGAGCCAGTGGAAACAGCTCGGCATCGACGTGCGCGTGCGCAACGAGCCGCCGCGCGTGTTCTTCGGCCAGACCGTGCACGAACGCCGCTTCACCGGCCTCGCCATGTTCGCCTGGGGCTCGTCGCCGGAGAACGTACCGCGCTCCACCCTGCATTCCGAGGAGATTCCCACCGAGGCAAACGGCTGGTCGGGGCAGAACTACACCGGCTTCAGGAACGCCGAGATGGACGAGCTCATCGAAGCCATCAACCTGGAGCTCGACCGTTCCAAGCGCGAGCAGATGTGGCACCGCCTGCAGGAGATCTATGCCGAGGAGGTGCCGGTGATCCCGCTCTATTGGCGCGCCAATCCCTACATCCTGCCGAAATGGCTGAAGGGCCTGCGCCCGACGGGACAGCAGGCCTCTTCGACGCTGTGGGTCGAGGAGTGGAGCGTCGAGGGGCGCTGAGCGAAGCATGCTCTCCTATCTCGCCCGGCGGCTGATCGAATCGCTCTTTGTGCTGGCCGTCATGTCGCTGGTGATCTACTGGCTCATCGGCCTCATGCCGGGCGATCCCATCGACATCATGATCTTCTCCGACCCGGAGATGACCCCGGCGGAGGCCGAGCGCCTGCGCGCCATCTACGGCCTCGACCGGCCGATCCTCGAGCGCTACCTGGCCTGGCTCGGCAACGCTCTCTCCGGCGACTTCGGCTATTCGCGGCTCTACAACCAGCCGGCCCTTGATATCCTGCTGCCGCGCCTGGGCAACACCGTGGTCCTCATGGGGCTCAGCTTCCTGCTGGCCCTGGCCATCGCCCTGCCCGCAGGGATCTACGCCGCGACGCGCCCGCAGAGCCCGGTCGACCACGCCATCAACCTCATCGCCTTCGCCGGCATCTCGGTGCCGCCTTTCTGGCTCGCCATCCTGCTGATCATCCTCTTCGCCGTCACCCTGGGCTGGCTGCCCGCCGGTGGCATGGGCGATGGCCGGGACTTCTGGGCCGATCTGCGCTACCTGGCGCTGCCGGTGATGGCGCTGACCATTGCCACGGTGGGCGGCGTCATCCGCTTCATGCGCGCCGCCGCCATAGAGGCCCTGCGCCAGGACTATGTGCGCACGGCGCTGGCCAAGGGTCTCAGCGGCCGCCAGGTGGTGCTGGGCCACGTGCTGCGCAACGCCATGATCCCGGTGATCACCATACTGGCGCTGCAGATGGGCAACCTCTTCTCCGGCGCGCTGATCACCGAGCAGATCTTCGCCTATCTGGGCATGGGCAAGACGATCTTCGACGCGGTCATCGGCAACGACTATAACGTCGCCCTGGCCGGCCTGCTGCTGGCGACGCTGACCACCCTGCTGGCCAACCTGCTGGCCGATCTGGCCTATAGCTGGCTCGACCCCAGGATCACGTACCAATGATGGAGACACCGCAGCCCCGGGGCCTGCTGGCCGCCGAAGCCGCCCACGCCCAGGGCGCGGCGCTGACCGTGCGGCGGATCTTCTGGCGCCGCTTCCTGCGCCACCGCCTGGCCGTGGCCAGCCTCGCCTTCCTGATCCTGCTGGCGCTGGCCTCCGCCGCCGCGCCGCTGGTGGAGGCGCTGCTGGACGTCGACGGCAACCTGGTCGATCTCTTCAACGCCAAGCAGCCGCCCTCGCCCGCCCATCCCCTGGGCACCGACGAGCTGGGCCGCGATCTTCTGGTGCGCCTGCTCTACGGCGGCCAGGTGTCGCTGGTGGTGGGCTTGGCCGCAGCGCTCTGCGCGGCGGTGATCGGCACGCTGCTGGGGCTCGCCGCCGGTTACTACGGCGGGCGCCTGGACGCCCTGCTGATGCGCTTCACCGACGGCGTCATCGCCCTGCCGATCCTGCCGCTGCTGATCATCCTGGCAGCCATCGACCTGGGCAAGATCGGCCTGCCCCAGGGCCTGGTGACTTCGGAGAGCATCAGTCTCTACCGCATCGTCTTCCTCATCGCGCTGGTCGGCTGGACCACCGTGGCGCGCCTGGTACGCGGCGCCACCCTGTCGATGAAGACGCGGGAGTTCGTGCGCGCCGCCGAAGCGCTGGGCGCCTCCGCGCCGCGCATCATGCTGGTGCACATCCTGCCCAACGTGGTCTCGCCGATCATCGTCGCCACGACGCTGTCGATCGGCGGCATCATCCTGCTGGAATCGGTGCTGAGCTTCCTGGGCCTCGGCATCCAGCCGCCGCTGCCCTCCTGGGGCAACATGCTGACCTCGGCGCAGGAGCTGATCTGGGACGCCCCGGCACTGGCGATCTACCCGGGGGCGCTGATCTTCCTCACGGTCATCGCCTTTAATTTCCTGGGCGACGGTCTGCAGGACGCGCTCGACCCGCGCGCCCTGCAAGGCGAGGACTGAGCGCTAGCTGGCAGGTTCCGGCGCAGGCTCAGCCTCCGGCGCCGCTTCGGGTTCCGTCTCGGCTTCCGGTTCTGCCTCGGGCTCTTCCTCAGGCTCCGGCTCCGGCAGGGCCACGGTCACCGTGGCCTGGTCGACGCCGTAAAACACCATAGCCACCTCGCCCTCGAAGCCCTCGGGCGCGCGGTAGCCGATGGCGCGCACCGGCACGCTGCCGCCGCAGGGCACGCTGACGCGCTGGCCGATGCCGGCGTCGTAGACCTGCCCCGTGGCCGGGCCTTGCGAGCCCTCGCCGCTGAACATTTCCTGGCTGGCGATCTCGAAGGTCGGCGGCGTCATGCCGCAGTATTTGGAGCGCACGCCGTAGACCACGACCTCCTGGCCCGGCTCGATGGCGAAGGTGCCGCCGGCGGGCACCCGGGGCGGGCCGGATTCGTAGTAACCGCGCGGCCCGCCACAGCCGGCGGTCGCCAGCACCACACCCGCGACGGCGAGCGCGCCTGCGCTCCATCGAAGCCCCTTCATCGTACCCCCTCTGTCGAACTGACGGCCGGCTGCCCCGCATTGGCGGGCAGGCCGGGATTCTGTGCCGGGGGAAGGTACTAAGAGCGGTCCCTTGCCGTCAAACCGCAAAGGGGGGAAGTGAGGGGGAGCCTAGGCCGGGCCGTGCAGGCCGGACCGGCGGCGCGCCAGCAGGTAGGAGAGGACGGCCCCGGCGATGAAACCGCCGGCATGGGCCTTCCAGCCGACCTGCGCCCCGGCCAGAAAATCGCCCAGCCCGGAGATGCCGAAGACCAAGTTGAGGCCCATGAAGACCCCGACGAAGGCCAGGGCGCGGCGGCGCTGGCCGGGCTGGCCGCTGGCGAACATGAAGCGCATGGCCGCCCCGGTCATGCCGTAGACGGCTCCGGAGGCGCCGATCAGGGCCACCGGCTCGGCGCCGCGGAACCAGAACTCCGCCAGCGCGCCCGCCGCGGCGGTCAACGCGAAGAGCAGCAGGTAGCGGATCAGGCCCAGGTGGCGCTCCACGAAGCTGCCGAAGGCCAGAAAGAAGCCCAGGTTCAGCGCCAGGTGCATGAAGTCGGCGTGCAGGAAGGCATAGGTCACCAGCGACGGCAGCGCCGTGAGGCTCGGCAGGTCGCTGCCCGGGGGCCAGAAAACCGGTGAAACGAAAGCCAGCGCCGACATGAACGAGGTCCAGGCCGGCCCCTCCAGGATGTTCTGCAGCGCAAAACCGGCCAGCACCGCCAGGGTCAGCCACAGCGTGCCCGGCGGCAGATTGAACGCCGGCTCGCGGCCCCCGAAACGCGGCGGCGGCGGTCCCTGACGGTCGTCTTGGGAAGGGTCGGGCTGGGCGGACATCTGGGGCGCAATCGGCTCCACCGAGGAAAAGCCCCTTTGATGTGACCTCTCGCCAGCGCCGGGGCAAGGGAAAAGGCGGGTCTTCTACACTACTTAGCGGGATCAGCGGGACCTCGAGCGCCCGGCCCGCTCGAAGCTGCCTTCCCGGCGGACCCTGCCGCGCTGCTCCACCACCACGATGAGCAGCAGGAACTGGTCCACGTTCCGGTGGTCGCCGGCCAGCGGCAGGATCAGGCGGTCGTAACGCAGGAAGCTCTCGCCGTCGCCGATGGGGAAGACCCGCTCGGAAAAGTGCGGTTCCTTCGACCGGCGCAACTCGTCGTAGAGCGCCTGGGCCGACTTCAGGTAGTCGCCCTGGTAGAGCTCGTCGAAGGTCTTGCCGGTGGGGTCGCGCCCGGCCCGCGAGACGATCTCGGTCCCCGCCAGGCGATAGCGGTAGCGGAAACCACCCTCGGCGGCCTCGACCGCGATCATGGCGACGCGCGGCAGCAGCTTGGGGAAGTCGGCAGGGTCGATGTCGTGGCGGCCCGGCAGGCCATCTGCCGGCTTGCGCGCCCGCCAATACTCGAAAAACCAGATGTGGTCCGGGTGCGACAGCGCCGACAGCGGCGCTGCCTCGGCCGTATAGCTGCGGTCTTGCGGTTTCTCGCTCATCCGACGTCTCCGGCAGGGGCCGAGAGAAGCAAGATACCCGGCTGGAAAGCGGCGCGGCCAGCCTTCAGTGCCCGATATCTCCAATGCGTAGCTTACCTCTTTCCCAAAGCGCGGCAACGACCGGATTCAGCTTTCACGGCGATAATCAGGCTGACTTCGGCAGGGTCTGCTCCACCAAGGTCGCCCAATAGCTGGCGCCGACCACGGAAATCTCGTCGTTGAAGTCGTAGTGCGGGTTGTGCACGGCGCAGCCGCCGGGGCCGCCCTCCGTGCCGTTGCCCAGCCAGACGTAGCAGCCGGGCTTGGCCTCCAGCATGTAGGCGAAATCCTCCGAGCCCATCAGCGGCTCGGCGCCCATCACCACCTTGTCCTCGCCCACCACCTTGGCGGCCACGGCGCCCGCAATGGCCGTCTCGGTTTCCGAGTTGACCAGCGCCGGGTAGCGCCGCTCGTAGCGCAGGGTCATGGTCGCGCCCTGGGACTCGCAGATGGCGCGGGCCATGCGGTCGATGTCGCGCTCCATCTGGTCCTGGGTTTCCTTCTTGAAGGAACGCACGGTGCCGCGGATGACCGCGGTCTCCGGGATCACGTTCCAGGTATCGCCGGCATGGAACTGCGTCACGCTGACCACCACGGAATCGAGCGGCGCCGTGCGGCGGCTGGCGATGGTCTGCAGCGATGTCACGATCTGCGCGCCGGTCACCACCGGATCGATGCCGAGCTGCGGCATGGCCGCGTGGGTGCCCTTGCCGGTCACCACGATCTCGAAGATATCGAAAGCCGCCATGGCCGGGCCGCTGCGCAGCGACACCGTGCCCACCGGCATGCCGGGCATGTTGTGCAGGCCGTAGACCGCTTCCACCGGGAACTGCTCGAAGAGACCCTCCTCCACCATGACCCGGCCGCCGCCCTCGTTCTCCTCGGCAGGCTGGAAGATGAAGGCGACGCGGCCGTCGAAGTTGCGGGTCTCGGAGAGGTATTTGGCCGCGCCCAGCAGCATGGCGGTGTGGCCGTCGTGGCCGCAGGCGTGCATCTTGCCGTCATGGCGGGAGCGGTGGTCGAAGCCGTTGAGCTCCTGGATGTGCAGGGCGTCCATATCGGCGCGCAGGCCGATGGCGCGCCCGGAGGCGTTGCTTTGTCCGTCCAGCACGCCGACCACGCCGGTGGTGGCCAACCCGCGATGCACCTCGATGCCGAACTCGGCCAGTTTCTCGGCCACGAAGTCGGCGGTGCGCACCTCCTCGAAGGCGGTCTCCGGATGGGCGTGGATGTCGCGGCGCCAGCCCTTGATCTCTTCGTGGAACTCGGCGATGCGGTTGATGACGGCCATGGGCGTGACTCTCCTACAGGCGCTTGTGTTCAGGTTTCGGTCGCGGCGGGCGGGCCCGCCCGCTCCACCTCCGGCAGCCGGCCCTCGGCCGCCGCGTGGCAGGATACCTCACCCGCCGCCGTCGCCAAGGGCCGCGGCGCCTCGCGGCGGCAGCGCTCTTCGGCGAAGGGGCAGCGCGGGTGGAAATGGCAGCCGCTGGGCGGCGCGATGGGGCTCGGCACCTCGCCGGCCACGGGGATGCGCGCACGCCCGGTCATCTCCAGGTCCGGGATGGCGTCCAGCAGCATGCGCGTATAGGGATGTTGCGGGCGGCGGAACAGGGCCTTGGCCTCGCCCCATTCGACCAGGCGGCCCAGGTACATGACGCCGACGTAGTCGGAGATGTGATAGACCACGGCGAGGTCGTGGCTGATGAAGAGGTAGGTCAGACCCAGCTCGCGCTGCAAGGTTTTCATCAGGTTCAGTATCTGCGCCTGCACCGAGACGTCGAGGGCCGAGGTCGGCTCGTCGCAGACCAGGAATTCCGGATTGCTGGCCAGCGCGCGGGCGATGGAGATACGTTGGCGCTGGCCGCCGGAGAACTCGTGCGGAAACTTCTCGCCGTCGGCCGCCGAGAGGCCGACCTGCTCCAGCAGTTCGCCGACCCGCGCGGCGATGGCGCTGCGTCCCGAGATGAGCTTATGGGCGCGGATCGGCTCGGCGATGATGTCGGCCACCCGCCAGCGCGGATTAAGGCTGGCGTAGGGATCCTGGAAGATCATCTGCAGGCGCTTGCGCAGGGCGGTCGCCTCGGCACGCTCGGTGACGCCGGCCATGTCCACGCCCTCGAAGAAGATGCGCCCGCGCGTCGCCCCGTAGAGCCCGACCACCAGGCGCGCCACCGTCGACTTGCCGCAGCCCGATTCGCCGACCAGGCTGAAAGTCTTGCCGCGCGGAATCCTGAAGGAAACGTCGTCGACCGCCGTCAGAAGAACGCGCTTCTGGCCTTGCAACAGCCGGTTCAGCAACGGCGGCGAAACGTCGAAGAGCTTGGCCAGCCCCTCGACCTCGACCAGGACGTCCTGCGTCGCTTCGACTGCGCGCGCCTCAGCCATCGGTGCCGCTCCGTTCGGATACTTCTCCATAGAGCCAGCAGGCCGCCTCCGTTTCGCCGCCCACCGGCGCCAGCTCCGGGCGCGCCTGGCGGCAGCGGTCGAAGGCCTTGGGACAGCGCGGATTGAAGGCGCAGCCCGTCGGAATGGCGTTGAGGCGCGGCATGGCGCCGTCGATCTGGGTCAGGCGTTCGACATCGTGGCCAACCAGGGGGATCGAGCCCATAAGGCCCTCGGTATAGGGATGCCGGGCGCGCAGCACCACGTCGGCCACGGGGCCGATCTCGACGATGCGCCCGGCATACATCACCGCGACCCGGTCGGCGGTCTCGGCGATCACGCCCATGTCGTGGGTCACCAGCATGACGGCGGCGCCGTGCTCCCGGCAGAGCCGCTTCAGCAGCGTAATGATCTGCGCCTGGATCGACACGTCCAGCGCCGTGGTCGGCTCGTCGGCGATGATGAGCCGCGGGTTGGCGCAGAGCGCGAGCGCGATGACCACCCGCTGGCGCATGCCGCCGGAAAATTCGTGCGGGTACTGGTCGATGCGCCGCTCGGCCGCCGGGATGCCGACTTCCTGCAGCAGCTCGATGGCGCGCTTGCGCGCGCCCTTTTCGCTGAGGTCGGTATGGGTGAGGATGGTCTCTGTGAGCTGCCGCCCGACGGTGTAGAGCGGGTTCAGCGAGGTCAGCGGATCCTGGAAGACCATGCCGATGTGGCGCCCGCGGATGCGCCGCAGCTTCTCGTAAGGCAGGTTGTCGATGCGCCGGCCGTCGAAGAGGATCTGCCCGCTGCCGATGCGGCAGGGCGGCTCCAGCAGGCCGATGACGGCGGCGCCGGTCAGCGACTTGCCGGCGCCGGACTCGCCGACCACACCCAGCACCTCGCCCTCGCCGATCGAAAAAGAGATGTCGTCGACGGCCACCAGGGTACCGCGGCGGCCGGGAATCTCGACGCGCAGGTTCTCGACCCGGAGCAGCGGCTGGTTGGTTCCGGTCTCGCTCATGCCCGTCACCGCAGCTTGGGGTTCAGGGCGTCGCGCAGCCAGTCGCCCAAAAGGTTGACGGCCAGCACCAGAATGGCGAGCGCGGCGCCGGGGAAGATGGTGATCCACCACGACCCGGAGAAAAGGAAATCGTTGCCGACGCGGATCAGGGTGCCCAGCGAGGGCGAGGTCGGCGGCACGCCGACCCCCAGGAAGGACAGCGTCGCCTCGGTGATCACGGCGATGGCCAGGTTGATGGTGGCGATCACCAGGACCGGTCCCATGACGTTGGGCAGCACGTGACGCAGCATGATGAGCAGCGGCGGAATGCCGATCACCCGGGCGGCCTGGACGTATTCCTTGCTGCGTTCCACCATGGCCGAGCCGCGCACGGTGCGCGCGTACTGCACCCAGAACGACAGGCCGATGGCCAGAACCAGTACGTAGAACCAGATCTCGCCGTGCAGATCGCGCGGCAGCACGGTACGGGAAAGCCCGTCGATCAGCAGGGCGATGAGGATCGCCGGAAAGGTGAGCTGCACGTCGGCGATGCGCATGATGATCGCGTCCAAAGTGCCGCCCAGATAGCCGCTCAGCAGGCCGAGCCCGACCCCCAGCACCATGGCGAAGAGCACCGAGGCGAAGCCGACGCCGAGCGAGATGCGCGAGCCGTAGATCATGGTCGAGAGAATGTCCCGGCCCTGGTCGTCGGTGCCCAGCAGGAAGCGCGGATCGCCGCCCTGCATCCAAACGGGCGGAATCTCGGAATCGAGCAGGTCGATGGAGGCAAGGTCGAAGGGATCGTAAGGCGCCACCAGCGGCGCGAAAAGCGCGGAGGCGACGAACGCCACGGTGATGACCGCGGAGATCATCACCACAGGCGAACGGGTGAAGGAGTGCCAAAGATCGCTGTGGAAGAAGCGCCTGACCCCATCCGCGAGGTGCGCCGCGAAGCCCACCCGCACGCCTGCTTGCTGGTTCTCGCCGGCAGTCATCGGCCCTCCGCTATTGATGCCCGCCGGACACGGCCTTGTCGGCGCGCAGGCGGGGATCGACGACGTAGTAGAGCAGGTCGACGACGAGATTGATGAAGACGAAGAAGAAACCGATCATCATCAGGTAAGAGGCCATGACCGGGATATCGACCTCGTTGATCGCCTGGATGAACAGCAGGCCCATGCCCGGCCACTGGAAGACCTGCTCGGTGATCAGCGAGAAGGCGATGATGGAGCCGAGCTGCAGCCCGGTGATGGTGATCACCGGCACCAGGGTGTTCTTCAGGGCGTGACCGAAGTTCACGGCGCGGTTGGTCAGGCCGCGGGCACGGGCGAACTTGATATAGTCGGTGCGCAGCACCTCCAGCATCTCGGCGCGCACCAGGCGCATGATGAGCGTCATCTGGAAGAGCGCCAGGGTGATCGACGGCAGGATAAGGGCCAGCAGACCGGATTTGGTGAGGAAGCCGGTCGACCACCAGCCGAGCTGCACCGTATCGCCGCGCCCGAAGGTCGGCAGCTGAGGTATCAGGTAGAACCCGGCGGCGGCGTTGATGTCCTGCGACATGACCCCGAAGATCAGGATCAGCAGGATTCCGATGAGAAAGGTCGGCAAGGACACGCCGACCAGCGAGACGCTGAGGAAGATTTGCGACAGCATCCCGCGCCGGTGCAGCCCGGTATAAACCCCCATAGGCACGCCGATGAAAAGCGCCAGAATGGCGGCGATGAGGGATAACTCCAGGGTCGCAGGCACCCGTTCGGCGATCAGCTCCGCCACCGGCCGGCGGTGACGGTAGGAGATGCCGAAATCGCCCTGCACGGCATTGGCAAGGAAGCGCCCGTACTGCACGAAGAAGGGGTCGTCGAGGCCCAGGCGCTCGCGCAGCTCCTGGCGCTGCTCCAGGGTGGTGTCCTGGCCCACCATGTTGTTGATGGGGTCGCCCACGTAGTTGAAGAGCGAAAAGGCGATGAAGCCGACCGCCAGCATCACCAGAATCGATTGAAAGAGCCGTCGGAGAACGAAGGCGATCATGCGTTGCTACTTCGATGCCTGAAACGGATGCCCGCGAAAAGCGAATCGAAGCGGGCCCGGACAACCTGTCCGGGCCCGCTTCATAGCACCTTGCCTACTTCACCGTCACGTACTGAAGGTGAAAGACGTTGTCGGGGCGCTGGGCCACGGTCACGCCGTCGCTGACGCCCCAGGACAGCGGCTGCTGATGCAGCGGAATGTGCCCGACGTCCTCGGCATGGATCCTGTTGGCCTCGTCGATCAGGGCCTGGCGCTTCTCCTGGTCGGTCTCCACCTGGATGAGGTCGGTCAGCTCGGTCACCCGCTCGTTGCAGTAGCCGCCGAGATTGAAGGCGCCCTTGCCGTCGACCCGGCAGGCCATCAGCGAGAAGAGTGCGTTGTGGGCGTCGAAGGTCGAAGGCGTCCAGCCCAGCAGGTAGAAGCTGGTGTCGTAATTGTTCTGCGCCAGCACCTTGCCGAAGTACTTCGACTTGGTCTGGGCCAGCAGGTCGACCTTCACGCCGATCTTGGCCAGCATGGAGGCGACGGCCTGGCAGATCCGCTCGTCGTTCACATAGCGGTCGTTGGGGCAGTCCATGGTGACTTCGAAGCCTTCGGGGTAGCCCGCCTCGGACAGCAGCCCCTTGGCCGCGTCGACGTCATAAGGCAGGCGTACATTGAGGTCGGGATTGAAGCCATTGATCTGCGGCGCGATCATCAGATTGCTGGGCGTCGAGGCTCCGCGCATGATCTTGCTCTTGATCGCCTCCATGTCGATGGCCTGAAAGAAGGCCCGGCGCACGCGCTGGTCCTTGAAGGGGTTCTTGCCCTTCACGTTGGAATACAGCAGTTCGTCGCGGTCCTGGTCGAAGCCGAGGAAGATGGTGCGTGCCTCCGGCCCGGTCAAGGGGCTGACGCCGCTCGCATCCTCAAGCCGCTTCCAGTCCTGCACAGGAACCGGATAGGCCATGTCCACGTCGCCGGAGATCAAAGCCGCCACGCGGGTCGCGTCCTGGCTGATCGGCGTGAAGATCGCCTCGGTGATGTTGCTCTTGTTGTCTCCCCACCAGTTGGGGTTCGGCACCAGAACGGAGCGCACGTCCGGCTGCCGCTCCTTGACCATGAAGGGGCCCGTGCCGTTCTCGTGCAGATTGGCGTAGTTGCCCTGGTCGTCGCCCTTGACGTTGGTGGCCTCGGTGGTGTTGTTCGCCTCCGACCACTCCTTGTCCATGATGTAGAAGATTTCGAGCTGCAGCGGCAGGATCGGATTGGGTTTCTCGGTCACCAGGTCCACGGTGAAGTCGTCCACCTTCACCGCTTCCTTGATCAGGCCCGAGATCACCTTCATGTCGGAGCCTTCGGTGCGGATGCGGTCGACGGAGAAGATCACGTCGTCGGCATCGAAGGTATTGCCGTTGTGGAACTTGACCCCCTGGCGCAGGGTAAAGCGCCAGACCGTGGGCTCGACGTTCTCCCAGGAGGTCGCCAGCGCCGGCTGCAATTTCAGGTCCGGCGTGCGGGTCACCAGGCCTTCATAGAAATTGGACTGGAAGCCCAGGGTAAAGGTCTCGAAGAGGCCATGCGGGTCGATCGTCTGCACATCGCCTTGAAACGCCCACTTGAAGGTCTTGGCCCCGGCCGGTGCGGCGCCGGGCAGCGCGGACATGACCAACAGGCCGGCGCCCAGCGCCGCTGCGAAGAAACCGCGCCCCGAAATGAACCCTTGTCGCAGAAACATTACCGCTTCCCCCTGTTCGTCCAAGTTGTGCGCAAATCGAGAGCGCCTGCTGGTTTGTTTTCCGGCGTCGCAACCTCTAATGAGATCTTCGGCCTGATTTGAAGCAGCCTAGCCTATTACGAGCCGCTTCCGGAAAACAAGCGCATTGCTGGGCCTTTTCCCCTACAAGAAGTAGGCTTTAGAGGCCCTGCTTGACGAAGCGGCCATCTTTCATGATCGCCGCCAAATGCGCGTCTTGGTTTTGCAGGAGGCTGAGGTCCGCCAGCGGGTCGCCATCGACCACCAGTAGATCGGCGAAGGCGCCGGGCGCGACGACGCCGAGATCGCCGTCGGCATTCAGCAGGGCCGCGTTGACCGAGGTGGCGGAGCGCAGAATCTCATCCGGCGCGAGGACTTCCGCGCGAATCGAGAACTCGCCCGACTGCTGGGATTGCATGGCGCCCAGCAGGTCGGTGCCGAAGCCGACCGAGACGCCGGCGGCCTTGAGAATCTCCAGCGACTTGACCCCGGCCTCGCGCACCACCTTCAGCTTCTCCAGGCTGACCGGCGGCAAGCCCAGTTCGGGCCCGAAGCGCTCCAGCGCCTCGTAGGTCACCAGGGTCGGCACCACGTAGGCCCCCGCCGCCGCGCAGGCCGCAGCGGCGGCTTCGTCGATCAGGTTGGCGTGCTCGATGGAGCGCACCCCGAAGGCGACGCAGCGGCTGATGGCCTCCGGCGTATAGGCATGGGCCATAACGTAGCTGCGCCAGGATTCCGCCTCCCAGACGATGGCGCGGATTTCCTCCTCGGAATACTGCAGGTTCCAGATCGGGTCGCTGGGCGAGGCGACGCCGCCCGAGGCCATGATCTTGATCTGCGTCGCGCCCTTGCGCAGTTCCTCGCGCGCGGCCTTGCGCACCGCCGGCACGCCGTCGGCGATGGTGCCGAAGATATGGGCGCTCTGGCCGCAGAAACAGTAGTCGCCGTGCCCCGCTTCCAGAGAGCGGAAGTCCGCATGGCCGCCGGTCTGGGTCAGCGCGCGCCCGGAGTAGAACAGGCGCGGCCCTTCGATGAGCCCGGCCTTGATCGCCATGGCCAGGCCATAGTCGGCGCCGCCGGCGTCACGCACCGTGGTGAAGCCGCGCTGGAGCGCCGCCTCCAGCAGGTGGCGCGCGTGCTGATGCAGGAAGGAGCGCGGCAGATCCTCCATCTTGGCGAAGTCCGGCTCCGCCGCCATGGCATGGAAGTGCGCGTCGATAAGCCCCGGCATGAGGGTGCGGCCCTTCAGGTCGAAGACCTCGGCACCGCTTGCCTTGATCGGCGTATCGGAGACTTCCTTGATGCGCTCGCCGTCGACCAGCACGTGCCGGCCGTCGAGCAGTTCCGTCCCCAGGCCGTCGAACAGCCGGCAGTTCTCAAACAGGATCATGTGTCGCAGCTTCCCTCGTTCACCCCTTGCCATTCCATGCTATGCGGCAGCGGTCGGGCTGCAAACCGGTAATCAACCGCCAACCGGCGGACGGCCGCTGCGCAATTCCCGCAGCGCCGCGCGGGCCAGCGGCTCGGCCTCGGCCCAGCCCATGCCGGGCTTCAGGCGCGGGTCGTAGAGTATCTGCAAAAAGAGGCGGTCTCGGGGCGTCAGATCCACCTGCTTTCCGGAATCGCTGAACACCGAATCCGCGTCCGGGTCGAGGCCGAATCTCGGGCCCAGGATCTCCGCCGTCTCCTGAACCAGGCAGCCCTTCACGGTGCGGGCGCCAAGACCGGTGCGGATGAAGACCACGCTGAAGTCGATGGTGCGTCCGCTGGGCCAGCCGCCCCACAGCAGGCCGAAGCAGGTGGCGCTCTGCTCCATGCGGGCAATGAGGTCGTCGAAGCTGCGGGTGTCGAAGATGCGGTGGGCGTAGAGCGAACGGTGGCGGCGCGCCGCGGCGAAGGGGTCGTCGGCGAAGAAGATCAGCAGGTTCGCCTCGCCCGCCGCGGCCTCGGCGATCTCCAGGCCGGTCAGCGCGCCGAGGTCGGCCAGGTGCCGCCGGGCCTCCTCCCGGTAGGCCTCCTCCGATTCCCCGACGAAGGCGGCGCGGATCGGGATTTCCCACTTGGCCAGGCGGTCGCCGCCCGGGCGCTCGGCGCCGTAGGTAACTTGCCGGAAATCGCTGAGCAGGGCTTCTTCGGCCGGGTCGGGCGGCGGCGCGGGCGCCGCGCAGGCTGTCAGGAGCAGTGCCGCCGCCATCGCCAATCCGCCGCCGGTTTTCCGCATCCTCATAACCGCTCTCCTGACAATTTCCGCTCCGGCGCCGCCGCCGCGGGCAGCCGCCCTGCCCGATTTGCACGGCTTCGCAGGAGCTTACCTGCTATTATCGGAGCAGGGAAAGCGGCCGCGCGATTGCCTCGCGCCGCCGGCGCCCCCAGATAAAGCCCGTCCACCCGATCCGCCATTCCGGAGCCAGCCGCAGCCAGGACCCGCATGTACGCCTTCTTCGAGCGCCTTTTCGACCCCCTCGCCCCCTCCAAGGTCACGCGGCCGCCCCAATCGACCGCGGCCTTCTTCTGGCATTTCCTGGGTCCGATCCGCTGGCTGCTGCTCATCACCCTGGCGATTTCCGGCATCGCCGCCGGGGCCGAACTGGCGCTCTACGCCTTCCTCGGCATGCTGGTCGACTGGATCACGGAAGGCGCGCCGGAAACCTTCCTGGAGGCTCACGGCTGGGCCCTGATCGGCATGGCCTTCGTCGCCCTGCTGCTGCGTCCGGTCGCCACACTCGCCTCCCGCGGGCTGATCAACCTGGCCATCGTGCCGGGCCTGACCAACCGGGTGCGCTGGCTGAACCATCGCTATGTGCTGCGCCAGAGCCTCACCTACTTCCAGAACGACTTCGCCGGGCGCATCGCCCAGAAGGTCATGCAGACCGGCCACGCGGTGCGCGAGGCGGTGGTCAACGTCATCGACGGCGTGTGGTTCCTGGCCATCTACCTCTTCGGCACCCTGGCGCTCTTCGCCGGCATCGACTGGCGCATGCTGCTACCGGTGCTGATCTGGACCGCCGCCTACGGCGCCGTCATCTACTTCATGGTGCCGCCGGTCCGGCGCAAGTCGGCCGCGGTGTCGGAAGCCAACTCGGCGCTGACCGGCCGCGTGGTCGACAGCTACACCAACATCCAGTCGGTCAAGCTCTTCGCCCACACCAGGCGCGAAGACGATTTCGTCGCCGAGGTGATCGACCGCCACACCACCGCCTTCCGCCGGTTGATGCGCGCCATCTTCGTGATGACGGTGACGCTGACGCTGCTCAACACGGTGCTGATCCTGGCGGTCACCGCGCTGGCCGTGGTGCTGTGGATGGACGCCAGCATCTCGGTCGGCGCCATCGCCGTGGCCATCGGCCTGATCATCCGCCTGACCCAGATGTCGGGCTGGATCCTGCGCACCATCACCCACCTCTTCGAGAGCATCGGCACGGTGCAGAACGGCATCGAGACCATCTCCCAGCCCTACCAGGTGACCGACCGGCAAGGCGCACCGGCGCTGCAGGTGAGCGACGGCGAGGTGCGCTTCGAGGACATCGGCTTCCACTACGGCCAGGAAGGCGGCGTCATCGACAAGCTGTCGCTGACCGTGCGTCCCGGCGAGAAGGTCGGCATCGTGGGACGTTCGGGCGCCGGCAAGTCGACCCTGGTGAATCTGCTGCTGCGCTTTTACGACCTGGAGAGCGGGCGCATCCTCATCGACGGGCAGGACATTGCCCAGGTGACCCAGTCCAGCCTGCGCGCGCAGATCGCCATGGTGACCCAGGACACCGCGCTGCTGCACCGCTCGATCCGCGACAACATCGTCTACGGCCGCCCGCAGGCCAGCGAGGAGGAGATGCTGCGCGCCGCCGAGCTGGCCGAGGCCAGCGGCTTCATCCCGGAGCTGCGCGACCTGCGCGGGCGCCGCGGCTACGACGCCCATGTCGGCGAACGCGGGGTGAAGCTCTCCGGCGGCCAGCGCCAGCGCATCGCCATCGCCCGGGTGATCCTGAAGGACGCGCCGATCCTGGTGCTCGACGAGGCCACCTCGGCCCTCGACTCCGAGGTCGAGGCGGCGATCCAGAGCCAGCTGCAGCACCTCATGGCCGGCAAGACGGTGATCGCCATCGCCCACCGGCTCTCCACCATCGCCGCCATGGACCGCCTGGTGGTCATGGACAAGGGCCACATCGTCGAGCAGGGCAGCCACGCCGAGCTGCTGGCCCAGGGCGGCCTCTACGCCCAGCTCTGGGAGCGCCAGTCCGGCGGCTTCATCGGCATCGACGAGGCCAGCGCCGCCGCGGCGGCCCTCAAGGCGTCCTGACGCCGTAGCTCGCGGGACCCCGACAGCGAGTATCATCATCCTTCGAGACGGGCTTTCAGCCCTCCTCAGGATGAGGCTCTTGCCGATCCTTGATCGCCCTCATGCTGAGGAGCGAGCGAAAGCGAGCGTCTCGAAGCACGAGGTCGATCAAGCACGCTCAGCCGAACAGCAGCCGGTCGAGGCCGCGGACCAGGCCCTTCACCTCACGCACCTTGCGCGCCGCGGCGAGGGTTCCCTCGACGTAGGGCTCCGCCGTCTCGCCGGCGTCGTGGCGCAGCGACATGCGCGCCCCGGGCACCGCGAAGACCGCCTCCACGGACCCGACATAGCTGGGCAGGCGCAGGGAGTGGACCTGCACGCCGTTGATCCTGCCGCCGCGGGCCTGGGGCGTGCCGCTGACCTTCTCCAGCGGGTGGCCGAGCGCGGGCTGGCACACCTCGCCCAGGCGCTCGGCCATCTCCCGCGCCGTGCCGCTGGGCGCGTCGGGCTTGGCCGCGCTGGCATAGTCGATGACTTCGAAATGGCCGATGTGCCGGGCGGCGATGAGGGCGAAGTGCTGCACCAGGGCGGCGGTGAGCGAGAAGTTGCCCGCCGCCAGCACGCCGACGCCGGCGGCCCTGGCATCTTCGTCGATCTCCGCATAGTCGGCCGCAGTGAGGCCCGAGGTCCCGACGACCACCGAGATGCCGCGGCCGATCGCCGCGCGGGTATGCTCCTTCACCGCCTCCGGGTGGGTGTAGTCGATCAGCACCTCCGCGCCCGCCAGGGCTTCGCCCACGTCGGCGGTGATGGTCACGCCCGTCGGCGCCCGCTCCAGGGCGTCGCCGACGTCCAGGCCCGCGGTCTTGCGCGCCAGGGCGCCGGTCAGTTCCAGGTCGCCGGCGTCCAGAATCCCGGCGGCGACCGCCCGGCCGGTCCAACCGGTCACCCCGGCCATGCAGATCTTGGTCATATTGCTGTCGTTCCTCAAAGCTTGCCGTTTCCCCTTCTCTAGCACCGAAGGCGCCGCCACTCCATGCGGCGGCTGTCCATGCAGCGGGCACAGCCCGCCTATGCGCCCGGCCCCGGCGTCAAAAGCTTGGCCGCGCGCCGGAGACGGGGTTAGGCTGCGGCAGCGCGAGCCTCGCCCGCGTCCTTCTGTCTTTAGGAGAATACCCATGAGTGTCCGGCCAAACTCGGCGGCCAGCCGTGACATCGCCTATCACCTGCACCCCTACACCAACGCCCGCAAGAACGAGAACGAAGGCTCGCTGATCCTCGACCGCGGCGACGGGGTCTACGTGATCGACGAGGACGGCAACCGCTATCTGGAGGCCATGGCCGGGCTGTGGTGCGCGGGCCTGGGCTTCAGCGAGAAGCGCCTGGTCGAGGCGGCGACGAAACAGATGTCGAAGCTGCCCTACTACCACTCCTTCGCCCAGAAGACCGCGACTCCGGTGGTCGACCTGGCGGAAAAGGTGGTGCAGATGACCCCGCCGCAGCTCACCAAGGTGTTCTTCGCCAGCTCCGGCTCGGAGGCCAACGACACCGCCATCAAGATGGTCTGGTACTACAACAACGCGCTGGGCCGGCCGGAGAAGAAGAAGGTCATCAGCCGCGTGAAGGGCTATCACGGCGTCACCATCGCCGCCGCCAGCCTGACGGCCATGCCCTACGTGCAGACCGACTTCGACGTGCCGATCCCCAACATCATTCACACCGGCTGCCCGCACCACTACCGCTTCGCCGAGGAAGGCGAGAGCGAGGACGCCTTCACCGACCGCTTGGCGCAGGAACTGGAAGACCTGATCCTCAAGGAAGGCCCGGAGACCGTCGCCGCCTTCATCGGCGAGCCGCTGCAGGGCGCCGGCGGCGTCATCGTGCCTCCGGAAGGCTACTGGGCGAAGGTCCAGGCGGTGCTGAAGAAGTACGACGTGCTGCTGATCGCCGACGAGGTCATCACCGGCTTCGGGCGCAGCGGCAGCCTCTTCGGCTGCGAGACCTTCGGCATCCGGCCCGACATGATGACCATGGCCAAGCAGCTCAGTTCCGCTTACATGCCGATCTCCGCCGTGCTGGTGTCGGACGCCATCTACCAGGCCATCGCCGACAACTCGGCCAAGCTGGGCTCCTTCGGCCACGGCTATACCTACAGCGCCCACCCGGTCTCCGCCGCCGTGGCGCTTGAGACGCTAAAGATCTACGAGGAGCGCGACATCGTCGGCCATGTCCGCGCGGTCGCCCCGCGGCTGCAGGAGGGCCTGCGCCGCTTCGCCGACCACCCGCTGGTGGGCGAGGTGCGCGGCATCGGCCTCATCGCCGCGGTGGAACTGGTGGCCGACAAGGCGACCAAGGCCCCCTTCGACCCCCTCGGCAAGGTCGGCGCCTTTTTCGCCGGCCGGGCCCAGGCCCACGGCGTGATCTTCCGCAACCTGGGGGACAGCATCGCCTGCTGCCCGCCGATGGTCATCACCGAGGCGGAGATCGACGAGGTGCTGGACGGTTTCGGCAAGGCTTTGGAGGAGACCGCGGCCTGGGCGGCCGAGCAGGGGCTCGGGCAGGTCGCCTGAAGAAGAGGCGGTCGGACCGCGCCGGCGGATAGCCCGCAACTATTTGAAATCTATGGATTTCAAAGATCCGGTGGGCCGAACGTGTCGATTTGACGCGGCCAAAGCGGCACCTTATTGATTTTAGTCAGGTTTAATCCCTGCCGCTTCTGATATCCTGCGGCTTTCCTGGCTTGCTGAGAGGGTAGGCAATCAGGGCCGGAGCGACCGGCGGTTAAAGGAAAATCCCGACACTTCAATACGTTAAGAGCATGGACTTCGAGCACTTCTTTGCACAGGAGATGGCTGGCCTCAAAGCCGAGGGCCGCTATCGAGTCTTCGCCGAGCTTGAGCGCCAAGCCGGCGATTTCCCGCACGCCCGGTGTTACAACGCCCAGAATACCGACGCCGTCACCGTCTGGTGCTCAAACGACTACCTGGGCATGGGCCAGCACCCGGAGGTTCTGGCCGCCATGCACCAGGCCATCGACAAGTGCGGCGCCGGCGCGGGCGGCACCCGCAATATCTCCGGCACCAACCACTATCATGTGCTGCTGGAACGCGAACTGGCGGCCCTGCACGGCAAGGAAGCCGCCCTGCTCTTCACCTCCGGCTACGTCTCCAACTGGGCGGCGCTGGGCACCCTGGCCGCGCGCCTGCCCAACTGCCACGTCTTCTCCGACGCGCTGAACCACGCCTCGATGATCGAGGGCATCCGCTATTCCAAGGCCCGCAAGACTATCTTCCGGCACAACGACCCGGCCGACCTGGATCGCCTGCTGAGCGAGGCCGACCCCGGCGCGGCCAAGCTGGTGGCCTTCGAATCGGTCTATTCCATGGACGGCGATATCTCCCCCATCGCCGAGATCTGCGACGTGGCGGAAAAACACGGCGCGATGACCTACCTGGACGAGGTTCACGCCGTCGGCCTCTATGGACCGCGCGGCGGCGGCATCGCCGAGCGCGAGGGCCTGACGGACCGCCTTACGGTGATCGAGGGCACCCTCGGCAAGGCCTTCGGCGTGATGGGCGGCTACATCGCCGCCTCCGCCGCGCTCTGCGACTTCGTGCGCTCCTTTGCCTCCGGCTTCATCTTCACCACGTCGCTGCCGCCGGCGGTGGCCGCGGGGGCGCTGGCCAGCGTCTCCCATCTGCGCCGCAGCCAGACCGAGCGCGACACCCACCAGGAGCGCGCGGCGACGCTGAAACGCCGCCTGACCGAGGCCGGACTGCCGGTCATGCCCTCCGAGAGCCATATCGTACCGGTTCTGGTCGGCGATCCGGTGGCCTGCCGCGCGGTCACCGACCGTCTGATGGAGCAGTACGCCATCTACGTGCAGCCGATCAATTATCCGACGGTACCGCGCGGCACCGAGCGCCTGCGCCTGACGCCGACGCCGCTGCACAGCGATGCCGAGATGGACCGCCTGGTGGCGGCTCTCTGCGAGATCTGGCAGGCCATGGACCTGCGCCGCGCCGCCTGAACGGCCGCTCCGGCCCCGTTATCAACCAACAATTGTTACAGCCGCCACGCCGGCAGGGCATTGCTCCCGCGGGCGCGGCGGGCAATGCTATGCGCCTGGAGGTACCGAAACCGAGCGCCACGGGCCAAGCCGGGACGCTCGAGCTGGGGGAAGGCAGCGCATGATCAACGGCAAATTCGAAGCCGCCGGGCGTTTTTCGGCGATGGCTGTGGCACTGGCACTGTTGGGTGCCGCCGCGCCGGAGGGCGCCCGCGCGCAGGAACCGGCGGCGGTGGAGACCAAGGCCGGAACCGAAGCCGGCGCGGCAACGGAGCCTGCCGGCGACGCAGCCGCCGAGCCGGGCGGCGCCGCGCCCGCAGCCGCGCCGGCTGAAGAGCCGGCCCCGCCGACGCCGATCGCCAAGCCCGATCCGGCGGCCCCCGCGACACCGACCCCCGATCCGGATAAGGCCGATCCGGCCAAGACCGATCCGGCCAAGACCGGCCCGGCCCCCTCCGAGGTGGCGCAAGGCCCACTGACGGTGGTGTCCTGGGGCGGCGTGTACTCGAAGAGCCAACAGGAAGCCATCTTCCATCCCTTCACCCGCGCCACCGGGATCGAGATCAAGGACAAGGTCTACGCCGGCACCCTGGACCAGATCCGCAGCCAGCAGGCCGAGGGCGCGATGACCTGGGACGTGGTCGACGTGGACCCGGCCGATGCCGAGGCCGGCTGCGAGGAGGGCCTCTTCGAGAAGCTGAGCTTCGTGCTTCCGGCCGCGCCCGACGGCACCCCGGCCCTCGACGACTTCCTGCCGGGCACGATCCATCCCTGCGCCATAGGTTCGGTCGCCTGGTCCATGGTGCTCGCCCGGGCCGGCAGCGAGGATGCGGCGCCGGCCGATGACCTGCGCCCCGACAGCCTGGCGGATTTCTTCGACCTGCAGACCTTCCCGGGCGGGCGCGGGCTGCGCCGCACGCCCATGGCGAACCTGGAGTGGGCGCTGCTGGCCGACGGGATTGCGCCGGAGGAGGTCTATTCTCTGCTGCGCACCGACGCCGGCGTCAAACGCGCCCTGGCCAAGCTCGACACCATCAGGGAGGCGATCGTCTGGTGGGAGGACGCCGGCGAGCCGGCCGCGCTGCTGACCAGCGGGCAGGTGGTCATGTCCTCCGCCTACAACGCACCGGCCTTCAACGATATCGCCGTGCGACAGCGCCCGGTCGAGCTGATCTGGGACCGCCAGCTCTGGGACATCGATCTCTGGGCTGTGCCGGCAGGCGCCCCGCACCGGGAGGCGGCGCTGGAGTTCGTGCGCTTCGCCACCGGCACGGAGCCGCTGGCACGACAGACCCGATGGCTGCCCTACGGGCCGGTGCGGCGCTCGGCGGCGCCCCTGGCCGGCGATTTCGTCCATACGGACATCGATATCGCCCCCTACCTGCCGACGACGCCGGAGAACCTGGAGACCGCCCTGCGCAACGACGCTGTCTTCTGGCGCGAAGAGGGCCCGGCCCTGGTCGACCGCTTCAACGACTGGCTATCTCGGTGAAATATCGGCCCAGCGAGCCAAATCCCGATAAATTAACGCCTAATAAGCCTGATTTCGTTCACAGAAGGGGTTGGGGTTTTTTGACGGTTTCATCCCTCGAACTGATCGGTTAGGCTTCGCCCGATAATACAAAAGAGCCGTAGGCTACAAGCTCCTAGAACGAGCATTGTGGTAATACTAACGGTAACTTCGGGGGCGCAGGGAGAAACCGCGGGTGAACAGCGGACAAGAGGATTTTATTGTCGAATTCGTCGGCGTGCAGAAGAGCTACGACGGCGAAACCCTGGTCGTCAAAGACCTCAACCTCAACGTAAAGCGGGGTGAGTTTCTCACCATGCTCGGGCCTTCGGGCTCCGGCAAGACGACCGTCCTGATGATGCTGGCCGGCTTCGAGGTGGCCACGCACGGCGACATTCTGCTCAACGGACGGCCGATCAACAATGTGCCGCCGCACAAGCGCGGCATCGGCATGGTGTTCCAGAACTACGCGCTGTTCCCGCACATGACGATCGCGGAGAACCTGGCCTTCCCGCTTCAGGTCCGCCGCATGGGCAAGGCCGAAGCCGAGGAGAAGGTGAACCGCGCGTTGTCCATGGTGCGCCTCGACGGGTTCGAGCACCGCCGGCCGGCGCAGCTTTCCGGCGGCCAGCAGCAGCGCGTCGCCGTGGCCCGCGCGCTGGTCTTCGAACCCGAACTCGTGCTGATGGACGAGCCGCTGGGCGCGCTGGACAAGAACCTGCGCGAAGAGATGCAGTTCGAGATCAAGCATATCCATGAGAGCCTCGGGGTTTCGGTCGTCTACGTGACGCACGACCAGTCCGAGGCCCTGACCATGTCGAACCGCATCGCCGTCTTCGACGACGGAATCATTCAGCAGCTGGCACCGCCGCCGGAACTCTACGAAGAACCGCAGAACGCCTTCGTCGCGGCCTTCATCGGCGAGAACAACCGCCTGACAGGCCGCGTCACCGGCACGAACGGGCAGAGCTGCACCGTGGAACTGGACAGCGGCGGCACCGTCCAAGCCTTGGCGGTCAACATCGCCGGCCAAGGTGAAAAGACGACGCTGTCCCTGCGGCCCGAGCGGGTCTTGATCAACCCGCCGCAGGATCAATATCCCAACACCTTCGAGGCCAAGGTCGAGGAACTGATCTATCTCGGCGACCACATCCGCACGCGGATCAATTTCGCCGGCAACGACCAGTTCGTCGTCAAGGTCCCCAACGCACAAGGACACGCCATCATCAATGAAGGCGGTTCGGTACGCGTGGGCTGGGCCATGGAGGATTGCAGGGCCTTGGACGCCTCCTGAGGCGGACCGGAGCCCTGATGGAGTCTCGCGCCGACGACCGGCGATTCCTGCCCGCGTTGACACGCAGACTCATACCTTTGCGAGAGAGCCGGCCTGTCCGGCGAAGAAAAACAGGGAGAATTTTTCTATGAAGAAAGCCTTGCGATACACAACCGTCTGCCTCGCCGGCGCCGCGACCATGGCCTTCGCGGCTTCGGTGCAGGCCGAGGAACTGAATGTGGTTTCCTGGGGCGGCGCCTACACCGCCAGCCAGCTTAAGGCCTATCACCAGCCTTACATGAAGGCCAATCCGGGCGTCACCCTCAACTCCGTCGACTACAGCGGCGGCCTCGCCGAGGTCCGCGCCCAGTCGGAAGCCGGCAACGTCACCTGGGATCTGGTCGACGTGGTCGTCTCCGACGCCATCCGCGGCTGCGACGAGGGCCTGTTCATGGAGATCGACCATGACGAGATGCTCGCCGCGGCGCCCGACGGCACTCCGGCGACCAAGGACTTCCTGGAAGGCACGCTGTCGGACTGCTTCATCCCGCAGATCATCTATTCGACGGCTTTCGCCTATCGCACCGATGCCTTCAAGGGCGAGCAGCCGAAGACCATGGCCGACGTGTTCAACCTCGAGAAATTCCCGGGCAAGCGCACCCTGCAGCGTGCGCCGATCAACAACCTGGAATGGGCGCTGATCGCCGACGGCGTGTCGCCCTCCGAGGTCTATGACGTGCTCGACACGCCGGAAGGCGTGGACCGTGCCTTCGCCAAGCTCGGCACGATCAAGGACGAGGTGATCTGGTGGACCGAAGGCGCCGTGCCGGCCCAGTTGCTGGCCGACGGCGAAGTGGTCTTCGGCACCGGCTACAACGGCCGCCTGTTCTCGGCCATCGAGGAAGAAAAGCAGCCGCTGGCCATCATCTGGGACGGCCAGGTGCTCGACATCGACGGCTGGGCGATTCCCTCCGGCGGCAAGAACAAGGACGACGTGCTGAAGTTCGTGAAGTTCGCGACGGACACCCAGCGCCTCGCCGACCAGGCCAAGTACATCTCCTACGGCCCGGCGCGCACGTCCTCGCTGCCGCTGGTCGGCAAGCACGCCGAACTCGGCATCGACATGGGTCCGCACATGCCGACCAAGTATGCCGATCAGGGTTTCCTGACCAACTTCCAGTGGTGGGCCGACAACCGCGACGAACTGAACGAGCGGTTCGAAGCCTGGCTGCAGCAGTAGAAGCCAGCGAAGGGGACGGGGCCTTCCCGTCCCCTTCGTTCTTTCTGTACCGGCCGAAAAACAAGCATCACCAAGAAAGAGCGGACGGACCATGGTTCAGGCGGTAGCGGATCAAGGCGATGTCATGCGGACAGCGGACGGAATGCCGCTGAAAGTCTCCATCGCACGCGCCATGCGGCGCAACAAACTGATGGCCCTGGCCCTCATCGCCCCCTTATTCTTCTTCATTCTCTTCAGCTTCCTCATTCCGATCTTCGACATGTCGCTGCGCAGCATCGACAATTCGGTGATCCCCGATGTGCTGCCCAAGACCGTGGCCGCGCTGGCCGAGTGGGACGGCGAAGACCTGCCGCCGGAAGACGCCTTCGCGGCGCTGGCCGCCGATATGAAGGCAGGCCGCGAGAGCCGCGACATCGGCAAGGTCGCCACGCGCCTGAACTACGAGCTGAGCGGCATGCGCGGCACCGTCATGGGCTCCGCCCGCAAGATCGCCAAGGTCGAGGAGGGCCCCTACAAGGAGGCCATGATCAAGGCCGACAAGGATTGGTCCGACCCCGCCGTCTGGCAATTGCTGAAGCGCCTTAGCTCGCCCTACACCATGGGCTACTACCTCAACGCCATCGACATGCGATTCAGCCCGGACGGCGCGATCGAGGCGCAGCCGGATTTCCGGCAGATCTACATCGACCTCTTCCTGCGCACCTTCTGGATGAGCATTCTCATCACCGGCCTGACCATCCTGCTGGGCTATCCCATCGCCCACCTGATGGCGACCATGCCGCTGCGCTACAGCAACCTGTTGATGATCCTGGTGCTGCTGCCCTTCTGGACCTCGCTGTTGGTGCGCACCACGGCCTGGATCGTGATGCTGCAGTCCGAAGGGGTGCTGAACGACATATTGGTGGCGCTGGGCCTCTTCTCGGACGACGCCAGACCGCAGCTTGTCTACAACAAGATCGGCACCATCGTCGCCATGACGCACATCCTGCTGCCCTTCATGGTGCTGCCGCTCTACAGCGTGATGAAGACCATCCCGCCGAGCTATATGCGCGCGGCGCGCTCCCTGGGCGCCAATCAAGCGACCGCCTTCATAAGGGTCTACGTGCCGCAGACGCTCTCCGGTATCGGCGCCGGCAGCATCCTGGTCTTCATTCTGGCCATCGGCTACTACATCACGCCGGCCCTGGTCGGCGGCACCTCGGGCACTTTGATCAGCAACCAGATCGCCTACCACATGCAGCAGTCTCTGAACTGGGGACTCGCCGCGGCTCTGGGCGTCATTCTGCTGGCCACGGTGATCGCGCTGTATTTCCTCTACAACCGTGTTGTCGGCATCGACAAGATGAAGCTGGGGTAACAGACCATGGCACTTCCTTCCTACGCCGGCCCCGGAGAGATCGCCTGGTACTACGGCTACCGCTTCGTCTGCGGGCTGATCTTCCTCTTTCTGATCGTGCCGATTCTGGTGATCATTCCACTGTCCTTCAACTCGGTGCCTTTCTTCACCTTCACGCCGGAGATGCTGAGCTTCGATCCGGCGGGCTATTCGCTGCGCTGGTACAAAGACTTCCTGAACAATCCCCAGTGGATCCACTCGCTGCAGAACAGCTTCATCATCGCCATCGCCTCGACCATCCTCTCGACGGTGCTGGGCACGCTGGCCGCGCTCGGCCTCAGCCGCCCCTACACCCCCTACAAGGCGGTCATCATGGGGGCGCTGATCTCGCCGATGATCGTGCCGCTGATCATCTCGGCAACCGGCATGTTCTTCTTCTACACCAACGTCGGACTGGCCCAGACGCACCTGGGAATCATTCTGGCGCACACCGCGCTGGGCACGCCCTTCGTGGTGATCACCGTCACCGCCACCCTGGTCGGCTTCGACCAGAGCCTGATCCGCGCAGCACAGAACCTGGGCGCCTCGCCGCCGACGGTGTTCTTCAAGGTCATCATGCCGCTGATCCTGCCGGGCGTGATCTCCGGCGGCCTCTTCGCCTTCATCACCTCCTTCGACGAGGTGGTGGTGGTGCTCTTCCTGGCCGACTTCGATCAGCGCACCATCCCCTTGCAGATGTTCTCCGGCCTGCGCGAGCAGATCAGCCCGACCATCCTAGCGGTCGCCACCATCCTGGTGACGATCTCCATCCTGCTGCTCACCTCGGTCGAACTGCTGCGCCGCCGCTCCGAGCGTCTGCGCGGCATGACCCCGCAATAATCCCAAGGGCCGCAGCGGCCGGGAAAATCGCGCGCCTGCAACCATCCTAATCCGCCCGGGCCTTCCCCAGGGAAGCGCCCGGGCAGCTCATTTCCGCGCCCGGCGACGAAGACCGGGCTCCCGAAGCAAGCTCACCTATTTGCGATTGCTTCTTATTTGCATTTATATGGACATTTAACCCGCCCTCGCCTATAGTCCGCAGCCTGGAAGCGGCGCGGCAATCGCGCCACATTCAAGATCCCGCAGGCACCAACCGGAATCGCCCGCCATGTACCGCGACAACACCCTGATCCCCAGCGAGGCCGTGCGGCTGCTGGCCCTGGGTATCCTAGCCAGCAAGCCGAAGAGCTATGCCGAGCTGGCGCGCGAGGTGCGGCATTTCACCGGCCGCATCGTCGGCCCTTCGCTGGACCTGGTCGGCGCCCCGCTGGAGGTACTGAAGGTCGAGGGGCTGGTGCAGAACCAAGGCGGCGCGCCCGACCTGCCGGACGACGATCCTGAGGCCGAGAACCAGTTGCTGACGGTCACCGAACAGGGCCGCGCCGAGCTGCTGCGGCTGCTCTCGGCCAACGTGCGTCCGCAGATCAGCGACCTCAACAAGCTGATCGTCGCCCTGAAGATGCGCTTCCTTCACCTCATGGACCCCGCCGACCAACGCGTCCAGGCGGAGCTGCTGCACGACATCTGCGAGCGTGAGCTGGCCCGCTTGATCGACCTGCGCCAACATCACGACGTCGAAGCCGGCCATCTGCACGACTGGCTGGATCTGGAAATCGCCCAGTCCCAGGCACGCCTCGACTGGACCGTCCGGCTGCGCGACCGCCTGGCCTGAGGTGCCGGCTCCCGCCATACAAAGGCTGTCGCCCCGGGACTTGGTCCCGGAACCCAATGCCGTCGGCAAGCAGCACTCACCGAGCGTGAAGCCCTCGCAGCCCGATCAGGCGGCAACGATCATGGGTCCCGGCAACGAGTGCCGGGATGACACGAGAGCAAAACCCAATTAATAGAGGTGCTGGCCGCCGGTGACGAAGATCTCGGTCCCGGTCACGTAGCCGAAGTCCGGCGTGCAGAGCCGGAACACCGTCGCCGCCACTTCCTCCGGCCGGCCCATGCGGTGCAGAGGAATGCGCGGGATCAACGCCTCGTATTCCTCCCCGATCATCGCCGTCTCGATTTCACCGGGCGCCACGGCGTTGACACGCACGTTCAGCTCGGCGAACTCCACCGCCATCTCACGGGTCAGCGCCGAGAGCGCCGCCTTGGAGGTCGAATAAGCCGAACCGGCGAAGGGGTGCACGCCGTGCCCGGCGATGGAGGTGATGTTGACGATCGCGCCCTGGCCCTTGCGCAGCGGCGCCGCGAAGCCGCGGCCGAGTGCCAGGGGCGCGAAGAAGTTCAACTCGAAGACTTCGCGCCAAAGGTCGAGGTTGCCGTTGAGGCAGCCGAGGCGCTCCTTGAAGGCCGTCTTGGGCGAGACCGCGGCGTTGTTGACCAGGGCATGGACCGGGCCGTCGCCGATGATCGACTTGGCCTCGGCGACGAAGTCCGCGACCGCCTTCTTGTCGGCCAGGTCGGCGGTGATGTGGTGGGTCCAGTTGGGGTCGCGCAGGCAGTGCTCCGGCACCTCCTCACGCGAGCAGGTGATGATCTCCCAGCCCTCGTCGCTGAAGCGCTTCACCGTGGCATGGCCGATCCCGCGGCTGGCGCCGGTCAGGATCACCCTCTGGCGTTGTTCCGTCATGGCGCGATCTTACTCTGGAAGCCGCGCGGCGCCACTGATGATTTCCCGGCCTTGGGCGTTTCGCCGCTTTGGGCGCTCAGCGGACCGAGACCACGCGGAAGGTCCGCAGCTCCCCGTCCTGTTCGCGGATTGAGACGTACTCGCCTTTATTGAAGATGTGGGACTCGAACTTAAAGCCGACCTCGTCGTCGTCGGGATCGCCTTCGATATCGTAGTGAAAGGCCCACTTGCCGCCGCGGGTATGGCGCAGGTGGCCGGTCTGGTCGTCTTCGCCCTGCCAGAAGCGCGTGACGGTGCAGTCCTTGCGCGCCTGACGCCAGCCTTCCGCATCGATGTGGCCCTCCGGCGTCAAGGGCGCCTTGAGAATATAGCCCCTGTCCGGACTACCGTTCGGGAAATCCTGGTCCCGGGCGAGTTCCAAACGGATCGTTTTCAAAGACATCCAACCTCCTGAGACAACCCTCTCCTCCGGGCCGCCTGCCGCGCCATCGACACAAAGCCGGGCCCGGCAACGCGGGCCCGGCCGCTAGCTTCGCCTATTCCCGCGCGCAGCGCAAACCTGCGGCCGGCGCGGCCGCGCGGATCGCTAAGGCTCAATGTTTCATCAGAACCGCGATCTTGGCATTCTCCAAGACGCCTTCGGTCGCACCGCCCAGAATGCGCTCGCGCAGACGGCTGTGGCCGTAAGCTCCCATCACCAGGCAATCGGCCCCGGCATGGTTGGCCTGATCGAGCAGTCCTTCGGCAATGGATTCCGACCCCGGCGTGTAGGCCCAGGTCTTGCCTTTGACCCCGTGCCCGGCCAGGAAGCGCGCTAGGGAACTCGGCTCCATCACCTCTTCATCCTCGCGCGCGGTGATGATCACCACCTCCGCGGCCTGCTTCAGCAGCGGCAGGGCGGCGGTGGTGGCCACGGCGCCCTCGCGCGAACCGTCCCAGGCGATGGCGACCTTGCTGCCGAAACCCGCCTTGAGGTCCGCCGGTGCCACCAGGACCGGCCGGCCGCTGCCGAAGATCGCGGCGTCCATGGAAGCCGTCTCGTCGCCCTCGGTGAGCGCCGGATGCGGCATCACGATCAGATCCGCCAAGCGGCCCCGACGCTCGATCTCCTCGGGCTGGCGCCCGGTCACCTGCTCCAGGCAGACCGCGAACTGCCCCGCCTCGGTCAATTCCTCGGGCTGGATCTCCGGCAGGCCCGCACCGCTGCACAAGCGCTTGTAGCTGGCCTCCACCGCTTCGCGACGCTTGGCATTGCTGGCCTCGACGGACGCCATGATCTGCTCCATCGCCGTGCCGGACATGCCCTCGCCCACGTAGGGCATCAGGTCGCGGGGATCGTTGGCCACGTGAAGAAGATCGACCCGCGCGCCGAAACGCTGGCCAAGGTCGATGGCGGCGGCCATGGCCGCGTCGCTGCCTGCGGCTCCGTCGGTGACGGCGAGAATGGTGCCCCAATCCATGGCTGGCTCCTTAATCTGAGGAAAAGAAATTCAAAATGATTCCCTGCCGGGCCCCGGCGATCCAAGCTTCGCCCGCCTGCCCGCCCGATGGAAGGATGAATAGTCCGGCGCGGCATTGACCTGCGTCAAGCCCCCCGCAAAGCAGGGCAGCCCTGCACCGTTCAATGGCCCGGCTCGCCGGCCGGGGCGTCGACCTCCGGCTCGTAGGGATCCTGGTGAACGATGACCTCGGCGCCGGGAAAGGCGTCACGCAGTTCGTTCTCCACGTCGTCGGCAATGTCATGGGCATTCATCAAGCTGAGCCCGGCATCCAGCTCGATATGGCATTGGATGAAGATCTGCGGCCCCGAGGCGCGGGTGCGCAGGTCGTGGAAGCCCAGAACGCCGTCGTGATTGACGATCACGTCGCGGATACGGTTGCGGTCTTCCTCCGGAAGTTCGCGGTCCATCAGCATGTCGAGGGCGCCGGCGGCGATCTGCCAAGCGTTGTAGAGGATATAGAGTGCGATGGCGATGCCGAAGGCCGGGTCGATGAAGCGCCAGCCGAACTGTGCCGCCAGAACCAAAGCCACGATCACGGCGCCGTTGACCAGAATATCCCCGGTGTAGTGCAACTGATCGGCGCTGATGGCCAGCGAGCCGGTACGCCGGATGACGTAGCGCTGCAGGGTGACCAGTCCCAAGGTGGCGATGATGGAGAAGATCATCACCGCGATGCCGACCTCGCTGTTGGTCAGCGGCTGCGGGGTGAAGAAGCGCTGGCTCGCCTCGATCAGCAGGAAGACGGCCGAACCGGTGATGAAGATCGCCTGGCCCACCGCCGCCAGGGGTTCCGCCTTGCCGTGGCCGAAACGGTGCTCGCGGTCGGCGGGCACCAGGGCGTGGCGGACGGCGATGAGGTTCACCATCGAGGCGGCTGCGTCCAACAGCGAATCGATCAGCGTCGACAGGATGCTGATGGAATCGGTCAGCAGGAAAGCGACCAGCTTCACCACGATCAGCACGCAGGCCGTCGCCACCGACGCGGTGGTGGCCAGGCGCAGCAGCCGGGACGCCTCCTCTCCCGTTGCCCGTGGCGCGGCCTGCTCCGACCCGCTCATGGCCCGACCCTCATAGCCCGTCTCTCATGGATACAGCCGCTCCGTCTGCCAGTCGTCCCCGGCGTCCTGGCGCGTATAGACCAGACGGTCGTGCAGCCGGAAGGCACCGTCCTGCCAGAACTCGATCAGCCGCGGCACCAGACGAAATCCGGACCAATGAGGCGGGCGCGGCACCTGAGCGACCGCATATTTGGCGGCATAGAGCGCAACCCTCTTCTCCAGCTCGAAGCGTCCTTCCAGGGGCCGCGACTGCTGGCTGGCCCAGGCCCCGATCTGGCTCTGTTTATGGCGGCTGGCGAAATAGGCGTCGGCCTCGGCGTCGCTCACCTGCGCCACGGCGCCCTCGATGCGCACCTGGCGGCGCAAGCTCTTCCAGTGGAACAGCAGCGCGGCCTTCGGCGTCGCCAGCAACTGACGGCCCTTGCGGCTCTCGTAATTGGTATAGAAGACGAAGCCGCTCTCGTCGTAGCCTTTCAGCAGAACCATGCGGCAGGACGGCATGCCGTCGCCGCCCACGGTGGACAGGGCCATGGCGTTGGGATCGTTGGGCTCCGATTCCTCGGCCTCGGCCAGCCAGGCCGCGAAGACCTCAAGGGGGTCGGCCGACCGGTCCGATCTGATCTCCATAAAAAGGGATTTCCCTAGCGTTCGGGTTGATATCTGAGTCCATGCCACCATATAGCGGCCCCAGGGCCTAGAAAAAGCGAGAAAACCCCTTAATCGGCGGGATTCTCCGCAGCTCGTCCGGCGGCGGGGATGGTTTTGCCGAGTCCCCCGTAAGACACAGGTAAATCCGGCGATTGCCATGAGATCGCCCTAATTTTGAGCCAAGTCATTCCCCAGGGCCATCCAGCGGGGCTATGAAGCCCAAAGATCCCGCAGGCCAACAGTTTATCAGGGCCGCCCCCTTGGGGCCCCGCATGTGGAGAGAGGGACGTTCTATGAAACTTCGAGTCGTCATCGCCGCCGGCGCCATCGCGCTGACCGCCGCCGCCTGTGAAAACAGCAGCCTGGGCGGCACCAAGCAGACCATCGGCACTCTGGGCGGCGCCGCCGCGGGCGGCCTCTTCGGCGCCCAGTTCGGCAGCGGCTCCGGCCAGCTTGCCGCCACCGCCGCCGGCGCCCTGCTGGGCGCTTTCATCGGCAGCGAGATCGGCCGCACCATGGACGAGGTCGATCGCCAGAAGGCGGAAGCCGCCTACACCCGGGCAACCACCGCGCCGGTGGGCGAGACCATCACCTGGAACAACCCCAACACCGGCAACAGCGGCACGATCACCCCGACCCGCGACGGCACCTCCTCGACCGGCGCCTACTGCCGCGAGTTCCAGCAAACCGTCATTATCGGCGGCAGGGAAGAAGCCGCCTACGGCGTGGCCTGCCGCCAGCCGGACGGTGCCTGGGAAATCCGCAACTAGCGGCGGCGAATCCACACCGCCGCAGCTCCCGGCGGGGCTCACAGAGCCCCTTGGGCGAGCGATTGGGAAGGGGTATTCTTCAACGGAATACCCCTTTTCCCGATTCCCCAACCTTAAACTTCCGGGGTCGCGACCGTAGAGCCTATGCAGGATCCCTATCAGCTGCTGAACGTCGACCGCAAGGCTTCGCAAGAGGACATCAAGCGCGCCTACCGCAAGCTGGCCAAGGAGCTGCACCCGGACATCAATCCGGGCAACGAGGCGGTCGAGCAGAAATTCAAGGAAATCTCCCAGGCCTACAGCATCCTGGGAGACGCGGAGAAGCGGCAGCGCTTCGACAAGGGCGAGATCGACGCCAGCGGACAGGAGACCCCCTTCAAGGGCGGCTTCTATCGCAACCACGCGGGCACCAAGCGTGGCGCCAAGTACAATCCCTTCGACTTCGGTGAGGACATCAGCGCCGACGACATCTTCGCCGATCTCTTCGGCGCCCGGAACCGCCGGGTCCGGCGCCCCGGCGCCAACGTCTCCTACACCGTGCCGATCACCTTCCTGGAGGCCGCCAAGGGCGCCAAGAAACGCATCAAGCTGGCCGACGGCAAGACGCTGGACGTGCGCATTCCGCCGGGCACGGAAGACCGCCAGACCCTGCGCCTGAAGGGCCAGGGCATGCCCGGAGTCGGCGGCGGGCCGGCCGGCGACGCCCTGGTCGAGGCGCACATCCAGCCGCATCCCTTCTTCGAGCGCAAAGGCAACAACGTGCACGTGGAACTGCCGGTGACGCTGCAGGAGGCGGTGCTGGGCGCCACCGTGACCGTCCCTACGGTGCACGGCAGCGTGTCGATGAAGATCCCTGCGGGCTCCAACAGCGGCTCGACGCTGCGCCTCAAGGGCAAGGGCATCAAGGCCCGCGACGGCGACGAGATCGGCGACCAGTACGTGAAACTGAAGGTGATGCTGCCCGAGCGCCCGGACCAGGAACTGCGCGACTTCATCGAAAACTGGAGCCGCTCGCACGACTACGACCCGCGCCGCAAGGCCGGCCTCACCTGAGCTTCATAAGCCCACCTAGAGCCCCACTCGGCCACGCTCGGGCAGGTTGTGGAGCAAAAGCTTGGAAGTGCTGTAGTGTGGTGCCGGCCACTCAAGGAGGGCGTGCCATGACCTACTTTCAGAACCTGGACCGGATCGCCAAGACGCTCGATATAGACCCTTCGACGAAAGACCATCCGATCAAGCGGATATTCGTCGTGGATGGCGAACATTTGACCGCGAACGTCGGGATTGTCAGGGACAGCGGCAACGCGCTTCACACGCAGAAGAACCATGATGAGGTGCTTGTCATCATCGATGGCGGCGTGAACTTTCGAGTGGGCGAGGAGATCGAGGAAGTGAAGCGCGGCGATCTGGTCTTCATCCCCCGCGGCACGCTCCACGGTCCGATTCTGGACGAGGGGCAGAGCTTTGCCGCCTTGTCGATTTTCGCGCCGAAATTCGATCGGTCACAGCCGAACATAGATTGGGACCGGGACCGCTGACCGGTCGGCGGCTCCGGGCAAACCGGGAACAACATTGGGAAGAGCCCCCGTAACAAGGGGGTGCGCCGGGCAGGCGACAGCGCAGGATCGGGAAGCGAGGGGGAGCGCATGCTGGTGAAATTCGACGAAGTGCTGGTCTCGGTCGATATCGGTGCCAGCGAACTGCACGCCTGGATCGAGCAGAACTGGGTGCTGCCGGTCGAGGAAGGCGGCGACTACTTCTTCGACGATACCGACGTCGCGCGCGTACGGCTGATCGCCGAACTGCGCAACGATCTGGGCGTCAACGAGGATGCCATCCCGGTGGTGCTGCGCCTGCTGGATCAGGTCTACAGCCTGCGCCGCGCCCTGGCGGATCTGAACGAGGCCATCCAGGAGCTCCCCGAATCGGCGCAAGAACAACTGCGGAGCTATCTCAGCGACAACGAGGACGACGGCGAGCGCACCGCCCACTGACGCGCGGCGGGGCCGGGGCTGTCCTCAAGGACTGAGCGCCGCCAGCTTGGCGCCGAAGCCGACGAAAATGACGCCGGTGACGGCTTTGAGCCAGCGTTGGAATCGGCCGCTGCGCGCGGCCCGCATCAGGCGCCCGAACAGCAGCACCATGGCCGAGAACCACAGAAGGTTCAGCAGGGCGTGGACGGTGACCAGCACGAAGGCGCTCCGGACCGCCCCCTCGCCCAGCGGCATGAATTGCGGAAAGGCCGCCAGGTAGAACATCGACACCTTCGGGTTCAGGGCATTGGTCAGGAACCCCTCGAGGCAGGCCTTGGCGAACTTGCGCCGGCGCTTCGCGGGGGCGACCTGGGCCACGCTTTCGACGCCCCGCCAGGCGTCCCGCAAGGCCTTGAGGCCGATCCAGCAGAGATAGGCCGCACCCAGGACCTTGACCACGAAGAAGGCCTCGGCCGAGCGCACCAGAAGGATGGAGATGCCGAAGATCGACAGGGCGCCGTGCAGGTAGAAGGCGCCGACGAATCCGGCAATGTTGGCGAAGCCCGCCGCGCGTCCCGACGTCGGCACCGTTTTGGCGATCAGGACGCCGTTGGGGCCGGGGGACATGACCAGCAGGCCGGCCACCGCCGCGAAGCCCAGAATATGCACAAGTTCCACTTCGGTCCCCTCTGTTCGGATTGATCCGGAAATCAGCGCTCGTCCTGCGGAGCCGGGTGCAGGCGCGCCACCCCGTCGGGCGGGTCGCTGGCCGTCGCCTTGTCGATCAGCGCCGCCAGACTCTTGCCCTTGACCGCGGCCCCCACCTGCCCCGCCTCGGTGACGATGGCCTCGACCCCTTCGGGCCAACCCTGCCCCGGGTCGAGAGTCAGGTCCAGCGCCGTCATGAGTTCGTCCAGATTGGCGGCGGTCAGGTCGCGGGCCAGGAAGAAGCGGCCGCTGCTGCGGCTGATGAAACCGCTCCGCTTCAAGGCTTGGAGCACCGCCGAGAGCTGGTCCAGGTCAGCCGGCAGGCCGCGCGTCAGGGCCGTCTCCTTCAGCACCGTGCCGCTGCGCGCGGCATTGCGCAGCCGGTAGAGCAGCGCCAGGGCCAGGGCCAGGCGGTGGCCGGCGCCCCTGCTGCCTTCATCCAGCCGGTCGACCAGCCGCCATTCCCGCGCCGCCGCCGCGATCTCCGCGCCGAACAGCACCACTGCCCAGGAAAGGTACATCCAGATCAGGAAGACCGGCACCGCGGCCAGCGCCCCGTAGATCGCCTCATAGGAGGGAAACTGCTTGAGATAAAAAGCGAATCCCCACTTAAGACCCTCGAAGAGGGCCGCCGCGACGACACCGCCGGCCAGCGCATGGGTGAAGGCGACACTGCGCGCCGGCACCACCATGTACAGCAGGGCGAAGCCCCCGGCGGTCAGGAGAAACGGCAGGAGCTGAGTCAGGCCGAAGGCGCGCTCGCCTTGCTCGAACACCGCCGTGGCGAAGCCGTAGCTGGACAGCGACATCGAGGTGCCGAGCAGGATCGGGCCGATGGTCAGCACCATCCAATAGGCCATGATGCGGATCATCAGCGGCCGCGGCTCGGTCACCCGCCAAATGGCGTTGAAGGCGCCGTTGACCGCCGAGAGCAGCAGGATGGCCGTGACCACCAGCGCCGCCATGCCGATTCCGGTCATGGAGCGGGCGTTCTCCACAAAGGTGGCGAGCTGGTCGCTGACCTCCACACCGGCGTTGGGAACCAGGTTCTCGTACAGGAAGAGCTGGGCATCCACCCGCAATTGTTCGAAGGCCGGAAAGGCTGAAAGCAGGCTGAAGCAGATGGCCAGGATGGGGACGATGGCCAGCAGCGAGGCATAGCTGAGTTGGGTGGCCCGGCGCAGGCACTGGTCGCCCAGAAAGCGGCGGCCGCAATAGCCCGCGAAACGGATCAAATTCCGCCAGAATCCTGATAAATCGGGCTTCTTCATGGCGTTTTCCCGGCTCCGGCCACACTCCCCCGAAAGATCGCCACTCTACAGCAAGAATCGGCGGAAATGTGGGATTATTCGGAGGTCGCAGCGTTGACCCCTGAATCCTTTGGTGTAGGATGCCGCACGTTTTGCAACGCCTTTGAGTCCAGATTTACATTGAGGAAATGGAATGACCGAGCCCCAACCGCTAATGGCCGGCAAACGTGGCCTTGTCATGGGGGTCGCCAATGACCGGTCCATTGCTTGGGGCATCGCCAAGGCCGCGCACGACCAGGGGGCCCAACTGGCCTTCACCTACCAGGGCGAGGCCCTGGAGAAGCGCGTGCGCCCGCTGGCCGAATCGGTCGGCTCCGACCAGGTCATCGCCTGCGACGTCACCGACGACGCCTCCATCGACGCCGTCTTCACCCAGATCGAGAAATCCTGGGGCAAGCTCGACTTCCTGGTCCACGCCATCGCCTATGCCGACAAGGAAGAGCTGAAGGGCAAGTACCTGGCGACCAGCCGCGACAACTTCCTGCGCTCGCTCGACATCTCCTGCTATTCGCTGACCGCGATCAGCCAGCGGGCTGTGCCGCTGATGAAGGACGGCGGCAGCATCCTGACGCTGACCTACTACGGCGCCGAGCGGGTCATGCCGCACTACAACGTCATGGGCGTGGCCAAGGCGGCGCTGGAAGCCAGCGTGCGCTACCTGGCCGCCGACCTGGGCGATCAGCACATCCGCGTCAATGCCATCTCCGCCGGGCCGATCAAGACCTTGGCCGCCTCCGGCATCGGCGACTTCCGCCATATCCTGAAGTGGAACGAGTTGAACTCGCCGCTGCGTCAGAACGTCAGCATCGAACAGGTCGGCGGCGCCGGCCTCTATCTGCTCTCCGACCTTTCGACCGGCGTCACGGGCGAGGTGCATCACGTCGATTCCGGCTACCACGTGGTCGGCATGATGTCGGTCGACGCGGCACCGCAGCTCGCGGAGCTGCTGAAGAACTTCACGCCTCAGTCCTGAGGCCCTCCTTCCACCCGCGAGGGCGATCCGGCGATGGCAGGCAACAGTTTCGGAGAGATCTTTCGCTTCACCACCTGGGGCGAGAGCCACGGCCCGGCCATCGGCTGCGTGGTCGACGGGGTGCCGCCGCGCATCCCGCTTGAAGCTTCGGAACTGCAGCACTGGCTCGACAAGCGCAAGCCCGGCCAGTCGCGCTTCACCACCCAGCGCCGCGAGCCGGACGAAGTGAAGATCCTCTCCGGCGTCTTCGAAGGGCAGACCACCGGCACCCCGGTCTCGCTGGTCATCGAGAACCAGGACCAGCGCTCCAAGGACTACGGCGACATCGCCGACAAGTTCCGTCCGGGGCACGCCGACTATACGTATTGGAAGAAGTACGGCATCCGCGACTACCGCGGCGGCGGGCGCTCCTCGGCGCGCGAGACCGCCATGCGGGTCGCCGCCGGCGGCATTGCCCGCAAGGTGCTGAACCACATCCTGACGCAGCCCGTCGTCATCCGCGGCGCCCTGGTGCAGATGGGCCCGCACCGGATCGAGCGCGGCAACTGGGACTGGGGCCAGATCGACGAAAATCCGTTCTGGTGCCCCGACGCCAAGGCGGCCCGGGACTGGGAGGGCTTCCTCGACGGCATCCGCAAGGCGGGCTCCTCCACCGGCGCGGTCATCGAGGTGGTGGCCTCCGGCGTGCCCGCAGGCCTCGGCGAGCCGGTCTACGACAAGCTCGACGCCGACCTGGCCAAGGCGATGATGTCGATCAACGCGGTCAAGGCGGTGGAGATCGGCGCCGGCCTGGAAGCGGCGGCGCTCAGCGGCGAGGAGAACGCCGACGAGATGCGCCTGGAAGGCAACCGCGTGGTCTTCACCTCCAACAGGGCCGGCGGCATCCTGGGCGGCATTTCCTCGGGCCAGGACGTGGTGGTGCGCTTCGCGGTGAAGCCGACCTCCTCCATCCTGACGCCGCGCAAGACCGTGGACCGCCACGGCAAGGAAACCGAAATCGTCACCAAGGGCCGCCACGATCCCTGCGTCGGCATCCGCGCGGTCCCGGTCGGCGAGGCCATGATGGCCATCGTGCTGGCCGATCACCTGCTGCGCCAGCGCGCCCTGGCCGGAAACGTCGAGGACTAGACAGGATGGCCGAGAAGCTGATCAACCTCTACAGCGATACCCAGACCCAGCCCTCCAAAGCCATGCGCCTGGCCATGGCCGAGGCCGAGGTGGGCGACGAGCAGCGCGGCGAGGACCCCAGCGTCAACCGGCTTTGCGAGATGACCGCCGAACTGCTGGGCAAGGAGGCGGCGGTCTTCCTGCCCTCGGGCACCATGTGCAACCAGCTCGCCATCCACATCCACTGCCGCCCGGGCGAGGAGATCATCGCTCACCGCTCGGCCCACATCCTGAACGCCGAGGGCGGCGGCACCGCCGCCTTCTCCGGCGCCCAGGTGCAGGGCCTCGACGGCCCCGGCGGCCTGTTTTCGGTGGAAGCGGCACGCGCGGCCATCCGCCCCAAGAGCCGCTACAATCCGCAGACCCGCCTGATCGCCGTGGAGCAGACCGCCAACTTCGGCGGCGGCACCATCTGGCCGCTGTCGGACATAGAGGCGCTGGGTGCCCTGGCGCAGCAGCAGGGCCTCGCCTACCACATGGACGGCGCGCGCCTGCTGAACGCCGTGGTGGCGGCAGGCGTATCCGCTAAAGACTTCTCCGCGCCCTTCGACAGCGTGTGGATCGACCTCTCCAAAGGCCTCGGCTGCCCGGTCGGCGCGGTGCTGGCCGGCTCCAGCGAGTTCATCGAAGAAGTATGGCGCCTGAAGCAGCGCACCGGCGGGGCCATGCGCCAGGCCGGCATCATCGCCGCCGCCGGCATCTATGCCCTGGAGCACAACGTCGAGCGCCTGGCCGAGGACCACGACAACGCGAAGCTCTTTGCCGAGTCCCTGCGCAACCTGCCGGGCATCTGGGTCGACGTCGACGCGGTGGAAACCAACATCGTCTTCTTCGACATCGCCGGCACCGGCCTTTCCGCCGAGACCTTCTGCGCGGCGCTGAAGGAAAAGGGCGTCGACCTGGGCGGCGCCGGCGCGCGCATCCGCGCCGTCACCCACCTGGACATCTCCCGCGCCGACGTCGAAGCGGCCATCACCGCCATCCGCGAAGTCCTGAGCGACGCCAAGGCGTAAGCGCTTCACCCCCTCCCTAACCCTCCCCCATCAAGGGGGAGGGAGTTAAACCGCGAAGCCGCTTCGCTCTTCGTCCCTTCCCCCTTGTGGGGGAAGGTTGGGATGGTGGGGGGGGGCCGCGCAGCGACCCTCAAAGGGATTCTACCGCGCGAAGACCGCGACCAGTTCCAGGTGTCCCGACCAGGGGAACTGGTCGATGGGCGTCGCCTCTTTCAGGCGGTAGCCCCCGTCGACCAGAATGCGGGCGTCGCGGGCGAAGGTCGTCGGATTGCAGGACACGGCGATGACGACCGGTACGTCGCTGGCGGCGATCTCCGCCGCCTGCTCGCGGGCGCCGTTGCGCGGCGGATCGAAGACCACCACATCGCCGCCGGACAGCTCGTCGGCCAGCACTGGGAAGCGCGCCAGATCGCGCAGCTCCGCCTGCACCCGTACAACGCCCGTGGCGCGGCGCGCGGCGGCGTCCAGGGCCATGAGCGAGTCCTCCGCCCCCTCCGCGGCGTAGACCTGCAGGCGTTCGGCCAGCGGAAAGGTGAAGGTGCCGCAGCCGGCGAAGAGGTCGGCGGCGGTCTCCGCGCCCTCGGGCACCGCGGCCATGACCAGGTCCACCAGCACGGCCTCGCCTTCCGCCGTCGGCTGCACGAAACCGCCGGGCGGCGGCAGCACCGGCACGCCGCCGAAGGTGAGGACCGGATCGCGGCGCACGGCGAGCGGCTCCGGCGCCTCGCGGCCGTCGGTCCAGGACAGCCGCGCCAAGTCGCTCGCCTCGGCAAAGGCGGCCAGGGCCTCGCGGTCGGTCAGGGTGGGTTCATGGCGTGAATCGAGCAGCAGGTCGACGCCGGTCTCGCAGAGCGTCGCCGTCACCCTTGCTCCTTCCTGGACCGCCAGGATCCGCTCCAGCAGACCGTGCAGCGGCGCGATGAGCGCCTGCAATTCCGGCACCACCAGCAGGCAGGCATCGACATCGGTCAGTTGGTGCGACTCGCGCTCGTAGTACCCGAGAAGCTGGCCGCGCGCCGTCTTCAGCGCGCTCCAGGTGATGCGCCGGCGCCGTCCCGGCGGCACCCGGCGCAGCGGATGCAGCGTCTCCGGCGCCAGGCCGCGGCGCTCCAGCGCCAGGCGCAGCAGGCCTTCCTTCCAGTCGACGTAAGCGGGCTCGGCCAGGTGCTGCAGGGCGCAGCCGCCGCAGGGCCCGAAGAAGGGACAGGGCGGCTCGGCCCGGTTGGGGCCCTCTTCCAGCAGTTCGATGACCTCGCCCTTGAAGCCGCCGCCGCGCTGCCCGGTGACCCGCGCCAGCACCCTGTCGCCCGGCACCGTCTGGGCCAGGAACAGCGGCCGCCCGTCACAGCTCGACAGGCCGTCGCCCTTGGCCCCCAAGGCCTCCACCGTCACTTCAAGCTGGCGGCCGCCGCCACGCCGCGCCTTACGCCGCATGGTCCGGCCTTTGAACTATCTTAAATCGCATATCCGCCTGTCTTCACGTCACGCCATCGCGCGCAGCGGACTTTGCGGGATCGCCCGCTCAAGCACAAGCGGCCAGACAGCCGCCCGGCGCCTTGCCCGCCTACCTCTTCCGGGCTTCCTTGAGCGAAAATTTAACTGGCCAGGGAAGGTCCGGGACGCTGAGATAGGGCCATGACCCGCATCATCATGTTTCTGCTGAAGTGCCTGCTCGGCCTCTTCGCGACGGTCGGCTTCCTGCTCATCGCCGGCATCGCCGCCACGGCGGTCTTCCTGCCCCGCTTCGACGGCCTGGAGCCGGCCGCAAGCGACGTGCCGGAGGAGACCGTCCTGCTGCTGGATCTTTCCCGCGGCCTCATCGAGCAGCGCCCCGTCAATCCCCTCGCCCGCGCCTCCCTGGGCCATGCCCTGGTGCTGCGCGAGGCGGTGGAGGCCCTGGAGGCCGCCGGCCGCGACGACCGGGTGAAGGCCCTGGTGATCCGCGCCGGCTGGGGCGCGCCGGGCCTGGCGCAGGTACAGGAACTGCGCGACGCCGTCACGGAGTTCCGCGCCCAGGGCAAACCGGTCACCGCCTTCGCCGAAACTTTCGGCGAGGCCGGCAACGGAACCCTGCACTACTTCCTGGCCAGCGTGGCCGGCGAGGTCTGGATGCAGCCCTCCGGCGACCTGGGCATCACCGGCTTCGCGTTACAGCAGCCCTTCCTCAAACCGCTGCTCGAGGAGATCGGCGTGCGCGCGCAGGTCGCCCAGCGCGAGGAATACAAGGGCGCCATGAGCTTCCTGACGGAAGACGGCCTGCCGGAGCCGCAACGCCGGAACCTGCTGCGCTATCTCGAGTCCGCCCTGGGCCAGATCGTCACCGCCGTGGCCGAGACCCGCGACATGGAGGCCGGCACCCTGCGCAGCCTCATCGACCGTGCCCCCTTCCGCGGGGCCGAGGCCCAGCGCCTGGGCCTGGTCGACCGTTTGGGCTACTGGGACGAGGTGGAGGCCCTGGTCCTGGAGGCCGCCGGTCCCGGCGCCGAGATCCTGCCGCTGCAGGCCTATCTCCGCGCCGCACCGGGGCCCGTCGCCGAAGGCCCCGTCGTCGCCCTGGTGCACGGCGAGGGGCCGATCGTGCTGGCCGGCGGCGAGAACGACCCGGTCTTCGGCAGGGTAACGGCAGGCGCCGTCGACATCGCCCAGGCCCTCTCCGACGCCATCGACGATCCGGAGGTGGAGGCGATCCTGTTCCGTGTCGACAGCCCCGGCGGTTCCTATGTCGGCTCCGACACCATCTGGCGCGAGGTGCAGCGCGCCCGCGATCTGGGCAAGCCGCTTGTCGTCACCATGGGCAACGTCGCGGCCTCCGGCGGCTATTTCGTCTCCGCCCCGGCCGCCGCCATCGTCGCCCAGCCCGGCACCCTGACCGGCTCCATCGGCGTGGTCAGCGGCAAGGTTTCGCTGCGCGAACTCTGGGCCGATTTGGGCGTGAACTGGGACGGCGTACAGGCCGGCCGCCGCGCCGCCATGTTCAGCCCCAACGCGCCCTTCAGCCGCGAGGAGTGGAGTTGGCTGCAGCAGACCCTCGACGCCACCTACGCCGACTTTACCGGCAAGGTGGCCGCCGGGCGCGGCCTCAGCCAGGACGCCGTGCAGGCTGTGGCCAAGGGCCAGATCTGGTCGGGAAGCGACGCCAAGGAAGCGGGACTGGTCGATGCCCTGGGCGGCTATCGCAAGGCGCTGAACCTGGCCAAGGAAGCGGCCGGCATCGACGCCGGCACGGCGGTGCGCCTGCGCCCCTTCCCCGAACCGCGCGATCCCTTCACCGCGCTGCTGGAAGGCGCCCTGGGCGGCGAAATCGAAAGCCCGGCGGCCCTGTCGCTGATCCGCAGCTTCGCACGCCTGGCCCAGGCCCTGGCGCCTTTGGCCGAAACCGTGGAGTTGCTGAACGGAGATCCGCGCAGCCATAGCTTGCAGATACCGGATACCGTTCTCGCAGATTGAGATTCTTCGGAACGAGATTCCCACAAAATAACGCGCGTCATGGCGAAGTGTGGGATTCTTTCCTGATTCCATCTTGTGACCGTCACCGGGCGCTGGCTATGCTCGGTAGCAAGGCACGAATGGGAGATCGTGTGACTACGCCAGCCATAGAAGCCCGAGGCCTGTCCAAGGTCTTCGGCGCCGGGACAGATGCGGTTCACGCACTTGACGACGTTTCGCTGACGATCCGTCAAAACGAATTTTTCACCCTGCTTGGCCCTTCAGGCTGCGGCAAGACCACGCTGCTGCGCCTCATCGGGGGATTCGAGCAGCCGAGCCAGGGCGACATCTTTCTGGAAGGCCAGCGGCTGACCGGCCTGCCGCCGTTCAAGCGGCCGATCAACACGGTGTTCCAGAGCTATGCGCTGTTCCCGCACCTGACGGTGGGGCAGAACATCGCCTTCGGCCTGGAGATGCTGGGCCGCCCCAAGGAAGAGCGCTCCGCCCGGGTCGAGCGGATGCTCGCCCTGGTGAAGCTGCAGGGCTATGCCAACCGCAAGCCGGCGCAGCTTTCCGGCGGGCAGCAGCAGCGCGTCGCCCTGGCCCGGGCGCTCGCCAGCCAGCCCAAGGTCCTGCTGCTGGACGAGCCGCTCTCGGCGCTGGACCTGAAGCTGCGCAAGGAAATGCAGATCGAGCTCAAACGCCTGCAGACGGAAACCGGCATCACCTTCGTCTTCGTGACCCACGACCAGGAAGAGGCCCTCACCATGTCCGACCGCATCGCGGTGATGGACAGCGGCAAGATCCTGCAGATCGGCTCGCCGACCGAAATCTACGAGCATCCTCAGCGCCGCTTCGTCGCGGACTTCATCGGCGAGACCAACTTCCTGGAAGGCCGCATCGAGGAGTCCGGCGGCACGTCCGTGGCGCAGCTCGCCTGCGGCCACCTCCTGCCTCTCGACGGGCAGGCCGGCGGCGGCGCCAAGGGGCAACAGGTGACCCTGGCGGTGCGTCCGGAGCGCGCCGAGATCGTACCGCCGCAGGGCGAGGGCCTGCCCGCCACGGTGGGCGCCGTGGTCTACATGGGCACGGACACCACCTATCACCTGACGCTGGCCGACGGCACCCCCTTCACGGTGCGCAGCCAGAACCACGAAGGCGCGCGGCTGGACCTGGCCAGCGGGGCCGCCGTGAAGGTCCGCATCGCGCCAGCCGCTATCCAGCGCCTGGCGGACTGACCGCCATGACCGCTGCCGCCAGCAGAAAACGCGCCCTGCAGATCGCCCCCGCTCTGGCGATCATCGGTTTCTTCATGCTGGTGCCGCTGGGCCTCATGGCCTACGTGTCGATCCTGGAGAAGGGACTGAACGGCGGTGTCGTCTGGGACCTGCACACGCCCGCAGCCTACGTGAACTTCATCTTCGAGCGCGACCTCGACGACAGCCTGCTGCTCAACACCGACTACCTGCAGATCTTCGCGCGCTCCTTCGGGCTGTCGCTGCTGACCGCCACCCTGGCCCTGGCCATCGGCTTTCCGACGGCGCTTTACATGTCCATGCAGCCGGAGGGACGGCGCAACCTGCTGATCTTCCTGGTCACCATTCCCTTCTGGACCAACCTGCTGGTGCGCAACTACGCCTGGATCCTGCTGCTGCGCAACGGCGGCTTGGTGGAGAATCTGCTGCATTGGCTGGGCATCGCCGGCGACCAGCCTCTGGGATTGCTCTACACGCCCTATGCCGTCTCCATCGGCCTGACCTATACCTATCTGCCCTTCATGGTCCTGCCGATCTACGCCAGCCTGGAAAAACTCGACTCGCGCCTCATCGAGGCCGCCTTCGACCTGGGTGCCGACCGCCGCCGGGCCTTGACCCGCGTCATCCTGCCGCTGGCCGCGCCGGGCGTCGCCGCCGGCTGCGTGCTGGTCTTCGTGCCGGCGCTGGGCGCCTACGTGACCCCGGAACTTCTGGGCGGCGGCAAGTCGATGATGATCGGCAACCTGATCCAGAGCCAGTTCGGCGCGGCGCGCAACTGGCCTTTCGGCGCGGCGCTGGCCTTCGCACTGCTGGCCATCGTGCTGCTGGCGATGATGATCTACCTGGTCCGCTTCCGCCGCGCGCCCTCGGGAGGTCACTGATGGCGGGAGATCACTGATGCGCGTCGACGTCACCAATCCGCTGTGGCGCTTTCGCGGCCTCCGCGCGACGACCTGGCTTTTCTTCGCCTACCTCTACCTGCCGATCGTCGTTCTCATCGTCTTGAGCTTCAACGAGAACCGCCTGGCGACGATCTGGAGCGGCTTCTCGACCCAGTGGTACGGTATCGTCCTGGACAACGACGACATCATCCGCGCCGCCGGCAACTCGCTGATCATCGCAACGGTATCGACCCTGGCCGCCACCCTCGCCGCCACCCTGGCCGCGCTGGGCATGTCGAAGGGCCGCTTCCGCGGCGCCGACGGCGTCTCCGGGCTCATCGCCCTGCCACTGGTGGTGCCGGAGATCGTGACCGCCGTGGCCACGCTTCTGTTCTTCATCCTGATCGGCTTCCAGTTGGGCCTGTTGACCGTGATCGTCGCCCATACGGTGTTCTGTATCCCCTTCGCTTATCTGCCGATCCGGGCACGGCTGGAAGGCATGGATAAGGCCCTGGGCGAAGCCGCCAGCGACCTTTACGCCAACGACTGGCAGGCGTTCCACCGGGTCACCCTGCCGCTGCTCTGGCCGGGCATTCTCTCGGGCGGCATGTTGGCTTTCATCATTTCGCTGGACGACTTCGTCATCACCTACTTCGTCGCCGGCGCCGGCGCGACCACGCTGCCGGTCTATATCTTTGGCATGATCCGCATCGGCATCACCCCGGAGGTCAATGCGATCTCCTCCCTGATGCTGATCGTGTCGATCCTCTTCGTCACCCTGTCGTTTCTGGTCGGCAGGATGCGGCGATGATCCCACGGCGGCGAAGCGGCGCCGCGCGGGACGGACGATAAATCCGCAAGGCTAAGATAATTGGAGGCTCAGATGGCATTTAAGAAACTCTTGGGAAGCGTCGCCTGCGCGGCGGCCCTGGCTCTCACGATGGGGCCGCTCACCGCGGGCAGCGCCCAGGCCGAAGGCGAGTTGTTCCTCTACAACTGGTCGAACTACTTCCCGCCGGACCTGCTGAAGAAATTCGAGGCCGATACCGGCATCAAGGTGACGCTCGACGTCTACGATTCCAACGAGACCATGCTGGCCAAGCTACAGGCCGGCGCCTCCGGTTACGACGTGGTGGTGCCTTCCGCCTACATGGTCAAGATCATGATCGACGAGGGCCTGGCCGAGAAGATCGACGCCGGCTCAATGCCGAACTTCAACAACGTCGTGGCCCCGCACAACAACTTGCCGGCCGATCCAAAGCGCGAGTATTCCGCGCCCTACATGTGGGGCACCACCGGCTTCACCTACGACGCCGCCAAGGTCGGCGAGCTGGAGAACTCCTGGAAGGAGGTTTTCGAGCCGCGAGATGCCCTGAAAGGCCAGATCGCCATGCTGAACGACGAGGTCGAGGTCTACAACGCCGCGGCCTACTACGTCGGCGTCTCCAAGTGCACCGAAGATTCCAAGGACGCGCAGAAGATCCTCGACGTACTGGAAAAGCAGAAGCCCTTCGTCGCCACCTACAACTCCGATGGCACGATCGACCGGATGGCCGCCGGTGAGGTGCTGGCGCACATGCAGTGGAACGGCGCCTCGCACCGCACCAAGGAGAAGCTGCCGACTGCGGCCTACCTCTACCCCAAGGAGGGCATCACCTTCTGGAACGACAACTTCGTCGTGCCGGCCTCGGCGCCCAACAAGGAAAACGCCAAGACCTTCATCAACTGGATGATGGCGCCCGAGAACGCCGCCGTGGCATCCAATTTCACCGGCTACATGAACGCCATCCGCGGCTCCGACGCCTTTATGGACGAGTCCCTGAAGGCCGACCCCGCGGTGGTCATGCCGGAGGAATACGCCGACCGACTGCGGCCGAACGAGAACTGCTCGCCGGCCGCCCGCGAGCTGCGCAACAAAGTGTGGACGCGCCTGAAAAAGTAAGCCGACCGCTCGGGGGCGGGCCGCGGCCCGCCCCCCCCCCGCGCCGCAGAGTTTGTACATGACAGTCCCCTCCTCCTTTACCTTGGCTCTCTGGGCCACCAATCTCTCGACACCGATCAGCGGTCTCGGCGCCTGGGCCGATCGTGTGGAATCCAAGATGGCCGAAGCCGCCGCGGGCGGCGCGAAGCTGCTGGTCATGCCGGAGTACGCGGCCGAAGCCTGGTTGTCCTTCAAGCCGGAAGGGCTCGCCTCCGACAGGGAGATCGCCTGGATGGCCGAGCAGGCCCCGAGCGCGCTGGAACTGCTGCGCGACCTGCCCGCCCGCCACGGCATCGGCCTGCTCGCCGGCACCATGCCCTGGCGCGTGGACACCAAGAAGGGGGGCGGCTTCAGCAACCGCGCCTGGCTGCTTCTGCCCGACGGCCGCGCCATTGCCCAGGACAAGCTTTCCCTGACCCCCGGCGAGCAGGAGCCGGACTACTGGAACCTGACGCCCGGCAACGAGCTGCACATCGTCGAGTGGGAGGGCCTCAGGATCGCCACGCTGATCTGCCTCGACATCGAGATGCCGGCGCTCTCGGTCCTGCTGGCACCGCAGGCCCCGGACCTCATCCTCGTGCCTTCGATGACCCACCGGCTCTCGGGCAATTCGAGGGTCTTCGGCTGCGCCAAGGCGCGTGCGGTCGAGCTGATTTGCGCGGTGGGCGCGACCGGGTTGATCGGACGTTCCCCCGGCACGACACTCAATCCCACCAACGTCGGCGCCTGCGCCCTGTTCCTGCCCTGCGAGCCCAGCCTCGGTATGCACGGCGTGCTGGAAGCCATTCCGCCGCTGGCGGAGCACGAGGCCGACGGCCCCCTGGTGTTCGCCCGCGACATCCCCTTCGCCGAGATCCGCCGGCTGCGCGCATCCGGCGCCGAAGTCTGGCCCGGCGCCTGGCGGGCCGACCACGTCACGCTTGTCGAGGATCCCCTCCCGTGAAGACCGTCTACAGCGAAAAGCACAAGCTTCATCACGCCAAGCTGGAGCTCATCAACGGCCAGATGGAGCCCGCCGTGGAGATGCCTTCGCGGGCCGAAACGGTGCTGGAGCGCGTGAAGGCCGTCGGCCTGGGCCCGGTATCGGGCCCCAGCGTGCACGGCCTGGGCCCGGTGCTGAAGGTGCATGACGCCAGCTATGTCGGCTTCCTGGAAAAGGCCTGGGACCTGTGGACCGCCGAGGGCCGCGACTACGACGCCCTGCCTCTGGTCTGGCCGGTGCGCGGCCTACGCCAGATCGAGCCGGAACACATCGACGGCAAGCTCTCCTACTTCTCCTTCGACGCCGGCACGCCGATCACCGCCGGCACCTGGGAGGCGGCCACCGCTGCCGCGGACGTGGCATTGAGCGGTGCTGACGAATTGCACCGGGGCGCGACCTCGGCCTTCGCGCTCTGCCGGCCGCCAGGCCACCACGCCGCGGCCGACTTCTACGGCGGCTATTGCTTTCTCAACAATGCCGCCATCGCCGCCCAGTCCTTCATCGACGCGGGCGCCGGGCGGGTCGCAGTCCTGGACGTCGACTATCATCACGGCAACGGCACGCAGGCAATCTTCTACGACCGCCCCGACGTCTTCTTCGCCTCGATCCACGGTGATCCCCGGCAGGAGTACCCCTTCTTTCTCGGCTATGAGGACGAGACCGGCGCGGGCGCGGGCGAGGGATGCAACGCCAATTACCCGCTTCGCTGGGGCAGCGGCTTCGACGTCTGGCGGGCGGCGCTGGAGGATGCCTGCAAGAAGATCGCCCACCACGGACCCGAGGTGGTGGTGGTGTCGCTGGGCGTCGACACCTTCGAGAAGGATCCGATCTCGCAGTTCAAACTGAAGTCCGACGACTACTTCGTCATCGGCGAGACCATCGCCGCGCTCGGCAAACCAACGCTCTTCGTCATGGAAGGCGGCTACGCGGTGGCGGAGATCGGCATCAACGCCGTCAACGTGCTGCTGGGGTTCGAGGGGCGCCGCTAAAGCCCTTAGGGGCGCCTCATTTCGTCACGACGAGACGGTAGCCGACGTCGCACTCTTCCAGGTCGAGCACCTTGGAGTAGCGCTGCGCCCAGGCGCCCGAGTTCAGGTCGTCTTCGAGTCTTTTCAGCCCCTCGGACACGTTCTCCAGCGTCCAGAAAGAAGACATGGCGGCCCGAATCTTGACGTCGAGATAGGCGGCGGGGCGCCGCCAGTAGGCATACAGGAACCCGTCGGTACAATCGTGTGGAACGGGCACGGCCGAGATCTCCACCGGGCCAAGCCACGTCTCGTAATCGGTCATTCTCGGCATGATCACGTCGTCCAGCGCCGCCAGCTCCGGAAAATAGTCGGTAAGCCAGGCGCCCCGTTGCGCGGGATCGAAGGTCAGCAGGACAACGGAACCCCTGGTCACGCGGCGCATTTCCGACAGGCCTTTGCCTTTGTCGGTCCAATGATGGACCGTCAGGACCGCCATGGAGGCATCGAAGGAATGGTCGCCGAAAGGCAGGCCTTCCGCATGGCCCTGAATGACCGAAGCGGCAGTCCCGGCGCGCTGCCGGATCATTTCCGCCGAGGGCTCGACTGCGGTGACCCGCCTGCCGGCGGGCTCATACGAGCCGGCGCCGGCGCCGACGTTCAAGACGGAGTCCGCGGCGCCCAGCGCCGTCGCGATCCTCGCCGCGATCCTTGAATCCGGCTTCCTGAGATTGGAATAGTTGACCCCGATCGTATCGTAGGATCTGCGTCTTGAACCGGGCGTCATGACGCCGCCTCCCCCTCAAGCTGTCTACCACCGCCGGACGGTCTTGCGCGCCACCAGCAGGAATTCCTTGTTCCCTTCGGGGCCGGTGACCGGGCTTTCGGTGACGCCTTCCACCGACCAACCCGGCTGGCTGTCGACCCAGGCCGCGATACGCGCGCAGACCTCTTCATGCAGGGCGGGGTCGCGCACCACGCCGCCCTTGCCGACCCTTTCCTTGCCGACCTCGAACTGCGGCTTGATCAGCACCGCCATGGCGGCTTCTGGCGCGGTGAGGGCCAGCGGGGCCGGCAGCAGCACCTCGAGGCCGATGAAGCTGGCATCGCAGACCAGCAGATCGACCGGCTCCGGCACCTGCCCGGGGGTCAGGGTGCGGGCGTTGGTGCGCTCCAGCACCACGACGCGGGGATCGTTGCGCAGCTTCCAGGCCAACTGCCCGTGTCCCACGTCGACGGCGTAGACCCTGGCCGCGCCGTGCTGCAGCAGCACGTCGGTGAAGCCGCCGGTCGAGGCACCGACGTCGAGGCAGATCAGCCCCGCCGGGTCGAGGCCGAAAGCCCCCAGCGCGTGCGCCAGCTTCAGCCCGCCGCGGCTGACCCAGGGGTGGTCCTGGCCGCGCACCTCCAGCGCCTGATCCTCGGCAACGCCTTCACCGGCCTTGGCCAGCTTGCGCTCCCCGGCGAAGACCTTCCCGGCCATGATCAGGGCCTGGGCCTTGGCCCGGCTTTCCACCAGGCCGCGCTCGACCAGCGCCACGTCGGCGCGGGTCTTGCCGGCCTTCGGCTTGCTCACGGGACTTTGCTCCTGGGGGCCTTGCTCATCGCTGGACGAGGCCTGCGTCAGGCAGGTAGCGCTGGCGGCGGTGGAAGCGCCAGATCACGGCCGAGGCAACGAAAGCCAGGCCGCAGGCGAGCCCCACCCAGACACCGCGGCCGCCCAGGCCGAGTGGAAAGGCCAGCACCACCGAGGCGACGAAGCCAATGATCCAATAGCCGCCGATGGCCAGCCACATGGGCACGTTGGTATCGCTGAGGCCGCGCAGGGCGTGGACGCCGATGACCTGGCCCCCGTCGACCAACTGGAACAAGGCGGCGATGACCAGGAAGGCCACGGCCAATTCCACGACCTCCGCGTTCTCCGGCGTCGAGAGGTCGAGGAAGAGGCCGACCAGGAAGTGCCCGGCAAACCAAAAGACCAGCGCCGAGCAGGTCATGAAGAGGGTGCCGGCAACGAGCGCCGCCCAGCCGGCCCGCGTCACCCCGTCGTGGTCTCGCGCGCCCGCGGCGAGGCCGACACGCACCACCGCCGCTTGCCCGATGCCCAGCGGCACCATGAAAGCGACCGCGGCGCACTGCAGGGCGATGGCATGGGCGGCCAGCGCCTCGGTGCTGATGAGCCCCATGAGGAAGGCGGCGGCGGAGAACAGCCCGGCCTCGGCGACGATGGTCAGACCGATAGGCACGCCGACGCGGAACAGCTCGAAGAAGCGTGGCCAGTCGGGACGCCAGAAGCGCAGCAAGATGGCATAGCGGCGGAAACGCCGGTCCCACTGCACGTAGCCGAGCAACGCCAGGAACGAGAGGATCTGCACGATGGAGCTGGTGACGCCCGCACCCATCAGCCCCCAGCGCGGCAGGCCGAAGTTGCCGAACATCAGGCCGTAGTTCGAAACCGCGTTGACGCCCACCGCGATGACGGTGATGACCAGCACCGAGCGTGGACGGGAATGGGCGGTGACGAAACTGCGCAGCACCACGAACCACAGGCTGGGCAACAGCGACCAGGCGACGGCCTGCAGGTAGTCCTGGGCCAGCAGCGCGATGGCCGGCTCCTGCCCGAAGGCCAGCAGGACCCAGCGGCCATAGAAGATGATCGCGGTGAAGACCGCCCCGAACAGCAGCGTCAGCCAGAAGCCCTGACGCACCGTGCGGCGCACACCGCGGAAGTCCCGCCCGCCCAGCGCTTGCGCGGTCATAGGCGCGACCACCGTGGCGATGCCCAGGCCGAAGAGGAACAGCGGGATGAAGATGTTCATGCCCAGAGCGCCGGCGGCCAGTTCCTCCGGCCCCAGCCAGCCCATCATCACGATGTCCGTGGTGTTGATGCCGATCATCGCCAACTGGGTGAAGACCAGCGGCGCAGACAGCCGCAGCGTCGCGAGGATCTCGCGGCGCCACAATGCAGCAGCACTAAGCTCGCCATCGGCAGCCAAGGCCGCGGCGTTGGGGAGAAGCGTTCCGGACATGGCGGCAATATGACCGGTTTCGCTGAAGGGGAGAAGCCACTTCGCGCGCAGGGCCGCTATGCGCGGCTCTTTCGATCCTTCCCGCGGTCAGCCAGCGGTCACGCGCGGGCGGGCGACTCCAGCTCGTCCTGGCCCAGCGCCCCCAGCACGGCGGCGAGGATACCGGCGCGGTCCAGGCCCGCCTGGGCGATCTGCACCTCCGGCTTGTCGTGGTCGATGAAGCGGTCGGGCAGAGTCAGGGGACGGAACTTGAGGCCCTTGTCGAAGACGCCTTCCAAGGCCAGGAACTGCATGACCTGGGTGGCGAAGCCGCCGATGGCGCCCTCCTCCACGGTCACCAGCACCTCATGCTCGCGGGCCAGGCGTCGCACCAGGTCTTCGTCCAGCGGCTTGGCGAAGCGGGCGTCGGCCACAGTGGTGGAAAGCCCGCGGGCCGCCAGGTCGTCAGCCGCCGCCAGGGCGTCGGCCAGACGCGTGCCCAGGGACAGGATCGCCACTTTGCCGCCTTCGCGGATGATCCGGCCCTTGCCGATTTCCAGCGGCGTGCCGCGCGCCGGCATCTCGATGCCCAGCGCCTCGCCGCGCGGATAGCGCAGGGCCGAGGGCCGGTCGTCGATCTGGCAGGCGGTCGCCACCATGTGCATCAGCTCCACCTCGTCGCTGGGCGCCATGATCACGAAATTCGGCAGGCAACCCAGATAGGTCAGGTCGTAGCTGCCCTGGTGGGTGACGCCGTCGGCGCCGACCATGCCGGCACGGTCGATGGCGAAGCGCACCGGCAGGCTCTGGATCGCCACGTCGTGGACCACTTGGTCGTAGCCGCGCTGCAGGAAGGTGGAATAGATCGCCGCGAAAGGCTTGAAACCCTCGCAGGCCATGCCGGCGCAGAAGGTGACCGCATGCTGCTCGGCGATGCCGACGTCGAACATGCGTTCCGGAAAGCGCTCGGCGAACTTGTTGAGACCGGTGCCCGAGGGCATGGCGGCGGTCACCGCGACGATGGTGTCGTCGTGCTCGGCCTCGGCGATGAGGCCCGCGGCGAAGACGTTCTGATAGCTCGGCGCCTTGGGCGTGCCCTTAGCCTGCTTGCCGGTGACCACGTCGAACTTGGCGACGCCGTGATACTTGTCGGCGGCGGCCTCGGCGGGCTCGTAGCCCTTACCCTTCTGCGTGACGCAGTGGATCAGCACCGGGCCTTCGTAGTGCGAGTCGCGCACGTTCTTCAGCACCGGCAGCAGGTGGTCCAGGTTGTGACCGTCGATGGGGCCGACGTAGAAGAATCCCAGTTCCTCGAACAGCGTGCCGCCGGTCAAGAGGCCGCGGGCGTATTCCTCGGCCCGCTTGGCGGCCATCTCGATGGGCCGCGGGAAGCGTTTGGCCAGCTCGCGGCCCAGCGAGCGGACCGAGAGGAAAGGCTTGGAGGAGATGAGCTGCGACAGATAGGCGCTCATGGCGCCCACCGGCGGCGCGATCGACATGTCGTTGTCGTTGAGGATGACGATGAGGCGCGAGTTCATGGCGCCGGCGTTGTTCATCGCCTCATAGGCCATGCCGGCGCTCATCGAGCCGTCGCCGATGACGGCGATGACCGCGTTGTCCTCGCCGCGGAAGTCGCGCGCCACGGAGAAACCCAGGCCGGCGGAAATCGAGGTCGAGCTGTGCGCCGCGCCGAAGGGGTCGTATTCACTCTCCTTGCGGCTGGTGAAGCCGGAGAGGCCGCCGCCCTGGCGCAGGCTGCGCATCCGGTCGCGCCGGCCGGTCAGGATCTTGTGCGGATAGCACTGATGGGAGACGTCCCAGATCAGCTTGTCCTTGGGCGTCTCGAAAACATAGTGCAGCGCCGTGGTCAGCTCCACGACGCCCAGGCCGGCGCCCAGGTGGCCGCCCGTCGAGGAAACGGCCTCGATCATCTCCGAACGCAACTCTTCGGCGAAATCGCGGAGTTGCTCTTCACCCAGCTTACGCAGATCCGCCGGCTCGTTGACCTGATCCAATAAGGGGGTGGGACGCCTGTTATGACCTATTTGTGCCACGCCTTAAATCACTCCTGCCGCCTTGCCGGCGTCTCGTTGTCACACCGCAACAATATTAACAATACCCCGTCGCGCCCGCATCCCTGCCGCCGCGAACTTCTCGTGGCGCCCCCTCAGGACCGGCGGGAGACGACGAAATCCGCCGCCTGCCTTAGAAGGTCCGACTTTTGGCCGAAAAGATCAAGCCGCGCACAAGCGGAGTGAACCAGCTCCCTGGCTTTTTCTCGCGCCTTTTCAACGCCAAGCTGGCCGACGAATGTGGCTTTTCCAAGGTCCGCATCCTGGCCTGTGGGCTTGCCCAGGGCCTCGGGCGTGCTCTCTTCGTCCAACAGGTCGTCGGCGATTTGGAAAGCCAGGCCCAGATCTTCCGCGTAGGCGACCAGGGCCTGCCGCTCGCCGGCCCCCGCCTCGCCGAGGATCGCCCCCGCCTCGCAGGCGAAGCGGATCAATGCCCCGGTCTTGAGGCTCTGCAGCTCCGATATCCCCGCCAGGTCCAGGCTGCCGCGCTGCGGCGAGATGTCGATCATCTGTCCGCCGACCATCCCCGCCGCCCCGGCAGCGGCCGCCAGCCGGGCCACCAGATCGCAGCGCACTTCCGCCTTCTCATGGGTGCGCGGGTCCGACAGCACCGTGAAAGCCTCGGTCAGCAGACCGTCCCCGGCCAGGATGGCGATCGCCTCGTCGAAGGCCAGATGCGCCGTCGGCTTGCCGTGGCGCAGATCGCTGTCGTCCATGGCCGGCAGATCGTCGTGGATCAGGCTGTAGCAGTGCACCATCTCCAAGGCCGCGCCGGCGCGCAGCGCCTGTTCGCCGGGCACGTCGAAGAGCCGGGCCGTTTCGCAGACCAGAAAGGGCCGGAGGCGCTTGCCGCCGCCCAGCGCGGCATAGCGCATGGCTTCGACGACCGTGCCGCGCGGGCCCGCGGCCGGGGGCAGCAGCCGGTCGAGCAAGCCGGTGACGGCCTCGGCCCGCGCCTTCAGCGCCTCCTGCAGGCCGCCGCCCTCCGGCGGCAGGCTCCGGGTCCGGGCCTGGCTATTCGACATCGAGAGCCTCGCTGCTCACGCTGCCGTCGGCGGCCAGGCTGATCTTCTCGATCTTGGCCTGGGCCTCGCGCAGCTTGGCATCGCAGTGCCGCTTCAGGGCGGCGCCGCGGTCGTAGTCGCCGATGGCGCTGTCCAGCGTGCCCTGGCCCTGTTCCAACTTGCCGACGATCGCCTTCAACTCGTCCAGCGCTTCCTCGAAGCTCATCTTGCGGATTTCGGCGGGAATGTCGTTGTCTGCCATGCTTTCGATCTCACTCCGTGGGGCCCCACGCCCCCCTTCACTGCTTGCGCCGCGGCGGAATCGCGGCGGGTTCTCCGCCGACCATGCCGGAAGCGCGGGCGGGAAAACAGCCCCTAGATAGCCAGGGGACACCATTTTCCGTCCGTTTGCCCCTTCTTTGCCCCATAAGGCGGGGTCTGCGCCCCGGCGCGGCCTTTCACCGCGCCATCAACGTGCGGACGTGGGCAGCCACGCTGCGCCCCAGGGCGGCGGGGTTGTAGCCGCCTTCCAGCACCGAGACCAGCCGCCCGCCGCAGGAGTTGCGCGCCAAGGCCATGAGCTGCTGCGTCGCCCAGACGTAGTCATCCTCGGTGAAGTTGAGGCCGGCCAGCGGATCCTCGGCATGGGCGTCGAAACCGGCGGAGATGAAGAGAAACTCAGGTTGGAAGCTCGTCAGGGCCGGCACGATGTTGTCGCGCATGCCCTGGCGGAATTCTTCCGAACCACCGCCGGGCGGCAGCGGCACGTTGACGATATTGGCGTTCACCCCGCGCTCCCGCGCCGCGCCGGTGCCGGGGTAAAGCGGCATCTGGTGGGTCGAGGCATAGAAAAGATCGGGATCGCTCCAGAACGCCGCCTGGGTGCCGTTGCCGTGGTGCACGTCGAAATCCACCACCGCGATGCGGTGCAGGCCATGCGCCGCACGCGCATGCAAGGCGCCGACCGCGACGTTGTTGAAGACGCAGAAGCCCATGGCATGGTCCGGCTCGGCATGATGGCCCGGCGGGCGCACCGCGCAGAAGGCGTTGTCAGCCTCGCCAGCCATGACCGCGTCGACGGCGGCCACAACGGCGCCGGCCGCGCGCAGCGCCGCTTCGCCGGAGCCCGGTGAAAGGATGGTGTCGGCGTCCAGGGCCCGCTCCCCCTCGCCGTCGCTTGGAACCGCCTGCAGGATGTTCGCGACGTAGTCGCCGGGATGGACCAGGGCGATCTGGCTTTCCTCGGCCCGCGGCGCCTCGCGCCGCTCCAGCGCGTCGAACTCCGAGGCGGAAAGCGCCTCGCGAATCGCCTTCAGGCGCACCGGGCTCTCCGGGTGCCCGATGTCTGGGATGTGGTCTTCGCAGGCGCTGTGACTGAAGAGAAGAGTGGTCATAAAGTGGCTCAATTGGGCTTTCGATTCGTCCGACTCGCCCAATCATAGAACCTGAAGCCCGCCAATTTAACCGAGCAATTTCCCTGCCGGGACGCGAAGAAGCGCCCCGAAAGGCGGAAACGCACCCCGCGGACGCGCCTTCAGGGCCCTGTCAGCAGTCCCGCCCAGGCTGCTTCTGCGGCATTGACTCACCTCCTAACTCACGCCAATTGTGGGAAATAGCTGATTTTTCCAGTGCGGACGGCGGCAGGACGCCCCTCCGCGACCCAAGGGCCAGTGGAGAGCGAAATTGATCGCGTACGTACGAACGGCAAAACGCCGCTCGGCAGTTGACGGCATTGCGCCGTCGGCGGCCATTCTTCTGGCCCTGACCGCCCTTTGGCTGGGCAGCGGCCCCGCCGCCGCCCAGCAGGATGTCGCGCGGGTCCGCGTCGACGCCGTGCGCAGCGAACCCTTGAGCCAGACCGTGCCGGTGATCGGCCGGCTGGTGGCCCGCCAGGCGGGCTCCGTCGCGGCGCGCATCAGCGGGCCGATCCTGGAATTCCGCGTCGAGGTGGGCGACCGTGTCACCGCCGGCGACGTCATCGCCGTGCTCGACGACGCCACCAAGCGGGCCGAGCGCGACCTCGCCGCCGCGGGCCTGGCGGTGGCGCGCGCCGAACTGAAGACCAAACAGGCCCAGATCACCTTGGCCCAGCAGGAACTGAAGCGCCTGGAAGGGCTGAAAAAGTCGGCCGCTTTCAGCCAGGCCCGCTTCGAGGACGCCCTGCAGGAAGTCGTCATCGCCGAGGCCGGGGCCCGCGAGGCCGAATCCTCCGTGACCTCGGCGCGCGCCCAGTTGCGCCTGGAGGAAATCGACCTGGAATATACCCAGATCACGGCGCCCTACGACGGCGTCGTCACCCGGCGTCTCAGCGAAGCCGGCTCCTACGCCTCGGCCGGCGACGAACTGGTGTACATGATCGCCGACCGGAGCCTGGAGGTGGAGGCCGACGTGCCCTCCAACCGGCTGCTCGGCCTTTCGGCCGGCACGCATGTCGACGTCACCCTGGACAACGGCACCAAATTCCAGGCCGCGGTGCGCGCCGTCATCCCCAACGAAAACCCCCTGACGCGCACCCGCGCCGTGCGCTTCCTGCCGGACTTCGGCGCGCAGGGACAGGCCGCCACCGGCCCGCTGGCCAATGAGCAATCGGTCACCGTTCAGGTGCCGATCGGCGCACCGCGGGAGATCGTCTCGGTTCACAAGGACGCCATCATCAAGCGGCCGAACGACACCGTCGTCTTCGTCGTCGTCGACGGTATGGCGCAGCCGCGCAGCATCGTGCTCGGCGAAGCGGTAGGCAGCCGCTACGAGGTGCTCGACGGGCTAGCCGTCGGCGAGTTGGTGGTGGTGCGGGGCAACGAACGGCTGCAACCGGGAACGCCGGTGAAGATCGAAGAGGCGTCTTGATGAACCTCATCAAGACAGCCATCGAACGTCCCATCGCCGTCATCGCCGCCGTGCTGATGGTGGTGATGTTCGGCCTGGTGGCCCTGCAGACCATCCCCATCCAGCTTGCCCCCGACATCAACAGCCCGGTCATCACCGTCACCACGGAATGGGCCGGCGCGGCGCCGGCCGAGGTCGAGCGCGAGATCACCAACCGTCAAGAAGAAGAGCTGAAGGGCATCGAGGGACTGGAGGAGATCACCTCGCGCTCCGAGCGCGGGCGCAGCCGCGTCACTCTGGAGTTCGCCGTCGGCACCAACATGGACCGGGCGCTGCTGCTGGTTTCCAACCGCCTGGACCGGGTCAACGGCTACCCCAGCGAGGCCGACGAGCCGACGCTGGACACCGCCGGCGCCGAGGACAACGCCATCGCCTGGTTCATTCTGACGCGCGAGCCCGGCAACGAACGGCCGATCAGCGAATACGGCGATTTCGCCGAGGACGTGATTCAGGAGCGCCTGGAGCGCGTCCCCGGAGTCAGCCGGATCAACGTCTACGGCGGCACGGAGCGGGAGATCCGGGTGACCGTCGACCCCCAGGTTCTGGCCCGCTACCGCCTGACGGTCAGCGAGGTCGTGGACTCCCTGCGCCGCGCCAACGCCTCCTTCAGCGCCGGCGACGTCGACGAAGGCAAGCGCCGCTATGTGGTCCGCACCGAGGGCGAGCTCAACACCGTCGAGGCAGTACGCTCCGTCGTGGTGCGCAGCGACGAGGACGCCGCCAGCGGCCGTCTGGCACGAGTCCTGATCGGCGACATCGCCGAGGTACGCTTCGGCTACAAGGAGGCGCGCGCCGCCATTCGCATGCGCGGCGACGCCGCCCTGGCCATGAACGCCATCCGCGAGACCGGAGCCAACGTCATCGAGACCATGAAAGGCATCCGCGCCGCGATCACGGAGCTGAACGAAGGCCCCATCCCCGCCGCCGGACTGAAGCTGCGCCAAGTCTACGACGAGACAGTCTACATCGATTCCGCCATCGACCTGGTGCAGCAGAACATCTGGGTCGGCGGCACCCTGGCGGCCATCATCCTGCTGCTCTTCCTGCGCTCCTTCCGCGCCACCCTGGTGATCTCCCTGGCCATCCCCGTCTCGGTGATCGGCGCCTTCGTGGCCATGGCCGCGCTGGGACGCTCGATCAACGTCATTTCCCTTGCCGGCATCGCCTTCGCCGTCGGCATGGTGGTCGACGCCGCCATCGTCGTGCTGGAGAACATCTACCGCCTGCGCGAGCAAGGCCGTCCGGTGCGCGAGGCCGCCTATCTGGGCGCCAAGCAGGTCTGGGGCGCGGTGCTGGTCTCGGCGCTCACCACGGTCATGGTCTTCATCCCGATCCTGGTCATGCAGTTGGAGGTAGGCCAGTTGTTCCGCGACATCGCGGTGGCAATCTCCGTCTCGGTGCTGCTGTCCCTGCTGGTCTCCATCACCGTGCTGCCCGCCTTGTCCAGCCGCCTGCTCGGCAACGGCAAATCGCGCTCCGATCACAGCGTCACGCGCCTGCGGCTGCCGGTCGTCGACCAGCTCGCCAGGGGCTTCGTCGCCACGGTGGTCGGCTTCACACAACTCGTGGTGCGCAGCCGCCTCGCCGCCCTGGGCACCGTTGCTGCGGTCACCACGGTGGCGCTCTACGGAAGCTGGCACTACCTGCCCAAGCTGGAGTATCTGCCCGAAGGCAACCGCAACCTGGTCTTCGGCATCATCATCCCGCCGCCCGGCTATAACCTCGACACCATGGTGAGCATCGCCGAGGGCGTCGAGACGGCGACCCGGGAGCACTGGACCGAGGAAGAAACCTCCCTCGAAGAGGCCGCGAAAGACGAGAGGCCTCTGGGGGAGCGGATCGGCGCCCTGCCCGGCGAGCTGCTGCAGGCTGCGCGGGACGCCGTCGGCGGCCTGCTCGCGGGCTTCGGCGCCGGCGCCGGGGAACGGCCACCGCCGAAGATGGACCGCTTCTTCTTCGTCGCCTTCAACGCCAATACCTTCATCGGCGCCACCTCGGCGGAGCCGCAGCGCGCGGCGGAGGTCATTCCCTTGCTGGAGGGCCCGGTGTTCAGCGAGCCCGGCACCTTCGGCTTCATCAACCAGCCCTCCATCTTCGGGCGCGGCATCGGCTCGGGGCGCAAGATCGATCTCAACATCTCCGGCCAGCACCTGGAGCCGATCCTGCAGGTGGCCCAGCAGGCGGTGGGACGCATCGCGCAAATCCTCCCCCGCGAGACGGGCAACCAGCTACGGCCCAACCCCGGCCTGGAACTGGGCGCGCCGGAGGTTCGGCTGTTCCCCGACCGTCTGCGTCTCGCCGACAACGGCGTCAGCGCCCGCCAGTTCGGCGAAGCCATCGATACCTTCAACGACGGCCTGCGCGTGCTGGAGGTGACGGTCGGCAACGACCGCCTGGACCTCATGCTGCAGGGGCCGGAAGCCAACGTCGCGGAAACTCAAGGGATTTCAAATCTGCCGGTGGTGACCTCCAGCGGCGACATCCTGCCCGCCTCCTCGCTGGCCGAGGTGGTCCTGACCTCCGGCCCCACAGAGGTGCGCCACCACGAGCGCGCCCGCACCATCACCCTGGAGATCCGGCCGGCGCCGGGCATCCCCCTGGAAGCCGCGCTGGAGATTCTGCGCGACCAGGTCATGGCGCCGATGGAGCAGGCGGGCCTGCCGCCGGGGGTAAAATTCAGCATCTCCGGCACCGCCGACAAGTTGACGCAGACCTGGAACGCCATGGTGCTGCAACTCGCCATCGCGATCGCCATCGTCTATCTGGTCATGGCGGTGCTTTTCGAGAGCTTCTTCTATCCGCTGATCATCCTGCTGTCGGTCCCCCTGGCCACCGCCGGCGGCGTCGCCGGCCTGGCGGTGCTGAACCTCTACGCCTATCAGCCGCTGGACATGCTGACGCTGCTGGGCTTCGTCATCCTGATCGGCATCGTCGTCAACAACGCCATCCTTCTGGTGCATCAGACTCTCTATCACCTGCGCGAAGAGGGCATGGCCGCGGGACCGGCGATCGTCGAGGCGACGCGCAACCGCATCCGGCCGATCTTCATGTCGACCCTGACCTCGGTCGTCGGCATGCTCCCGCTGGTGTTCTTCCCCGGCGCGGGCTCGGAGCTTTACCGCGGCCTCGGCTCCGTGGTGATCGGCGGTCTGGCGCTCTCGGCGGCGCTGACCTTGCTGATCATCCCGCCGATGCTGTCGCTGCTGGTCAGCCTGCTGGAAGGGCGGGAAGCTGTCGCGGCCCCCGCGCAGCCGCCCGGCGGCCGCGGAACCCAGCCAGCCCTCGGCGAATAGCCGGCGGTCCTAGATCGGGTTCACAGGGACGGTGGATCGCCTTCGGCGATTCCAGCCGACCCTGGTCTGCCCTAACCCGCCTTGCGGATACGAAACAGGAAAACCCCGTCGCTCTCCTGCCACTCCACCAACTCGTCGCCGGTGGTCTCGCAGAACGACTGAAAGTCCGCGACCGCGCCCGGATCCGTCGCCTTGACCTCCAGCACACCGCCCGCGGCGACGCCCTTCATCGCCTTGCGGGCCCGCAGCACCGGCAGGGGACAGCGCAGGCCGGTCGCATCCAAAAAAGTAGTAGTCACTGATCCCTTGTCTCTACTCTCAAAATCAACAGACAACTCAGATGGTTAGTTCTGGGCATAAAATCCACCTCCGCCCTTGACCATCGTCCTCGGCGAACAAGTTTCAACACTATGTCGTTCGGATCCCTCCTCCTGACCTCTGGCCGCGCCAGCCGTTTGCTCCGGGCGATGGGCAACGAGCGGCGCCTGATCATCCTATGCCATCTCTGCGATCGCGAACACTCGGTCAACGAGCTGTGTCGCCTGGTCGGGCTCAGCCAATCGGCTCTGTCGCAGCACCTGGCCAAGCTGCGCCGGGACAATCTGGTCAAGACGCGGCGTTCGGCCCAGACCGTGTACTACTCGGTCTCCAGTCCCGAGGTGGCGCCGATCCTGAAGGCCCTCTCCGAAGTCTTCCCCTCGGTCGCCGCGGCGGCCGCCAATGCACGCAACGACGGCACCTCCCAGCACCGGCCCTCCGGCGCGAGGACCGCGGACGCGCGCGCCGCCTGGCGCAAATCCAGCGCCTAGCCGTTTTATCGGCATCCCAAAAAAGTCACTCCCTTCCCGGCGGCCGAAGGGGCTATCCCCGGTAGTATGGTTAAGAGGCGCCTAAGCGCCCCGGTGAGTCCCGACGTGATCATTTTGCACGGTTGATCGCCGGAAACGGTTTGCGGTAAGCCTGATGCCGACATTGCCAGTAAAAAGCCCGTTTTTCACCCATCGCCGCTGGGTCGAACTGCCAACAGAGATCCAGAGAGTGACCGGAAAACCACGCCCTTCTTCCCCGACGCCAGATCCCATCGACATCGCCATCGGATCTCGCCTCCGCCTGCGCCGCCTGGCCATGGGCTTCAGCCAGGAGACACTGGCCCGCGCCCTCGGCATCACCTTCCAGCAGATTCAGAAATACGAACGCGGCACCAACCGCATCTTCGCCAGCCGCCTGTTTCAATTGTCCCAAGTGCTGCGCGTGCCCGTCGGCTATTTCTTCCAGGGCATTCCGGCCGACGGCGAGGCCCCGGCGCCGGAAGCGGCCGGCAGCGACGGCGAAGCGGGCTCCGACGCGCAGGTCGGGGCCTTGTTGGGCAAGAGCGATACGCTGAAACTGATCCAGGCCTATAACCGGATTTCCGATCCCAACGTGCGGCGGCAGATCTATGCCCTGGTGAAGACGGTCGGCGACTAGAACCGGCCCGCCGGCTCGCCCCCGGCCCCGCCGTGACGGCTCCATCCGGCCGCCATCCCGCCCCGAACGGACATTGCCTGGGCCACTGCGCCCTGGACGGCAGCCGCCGCAACCCGCTAAATGGCTCCAGCGGTGCCTCCGGGGTACCGGCACGCCCCCGCCTGCGGGGGAGCTAGGGGTCTCATGCCGGACGTCAGCCAGCGCCATTCGCAGCCGCCCCGCCCGCGGTGCGTCCGGGCGGCAGTCCTGGTGGCGGCCGTCCCGCTGGCGGCCGTCCTGGCGGCCGCGATAACGGCGGGCGCCGGAACGGCAGCGGCGCAGGACGCACGCCATTTCTCTCCCACCTATGCCGCGTCGGAGGGGTCGCCCTACAGCTCGGTCTACGCCCGCACCTTCGGGGCCGGAGGGCCGCCTCCCGCCGCTCCGGCAGCGCCGCTGATCACCAGCGCCGCTCCCTCGACCCCGGTCTCACCCGCCGCACCGCCGGGCCGCGGCCCGGAGGACGGCGCCGTATCCGCGCCGGGAAATGATGTCGTATACGTCATCGAGGGGGGCCGCCTGCTGACCTACCGGGCCGCAGACTATGCCCGCGGGCGCGGCGCCGTCGCGGGCGCGGCCATCCCCCCGGCGGTCACCGGCTCGGCCGGCGCCGCACCCGCCACCGAGCTTTCCGGCATAGCCGGCCGTCTCTACCGGCCCTCCCCGCCCGCGCCTCTGGCCACCGGCGCCGGACCCGGCGGGCCGATCCGGCTCATTCCGCCCTCCGGCCAGCCGGGAAACTAGACATCTTGGCCTGCCGCCGCCGCGGTGGTAGAGCCTCCCCCCAAATGAGAACCGACGACTTCGACTTCGATCTGCCTCGGGAACTGATCGCCCAGCACCCCATGGAGCCGCGCGACCAGGCGCGGCTGCTGCATGTGGGCGCCCCCGGAACCGAAACGGGCCGGGCCGACCGCCGCATCGCCGATCTGCCGGACCTGCTGCGCCCCGGCGACCTGCTGGTCACCAACGACACCAAGGTAATCCCCGCCCGCCTGACCGGCAGGCGCGGCACCGCCGGGGTCGAGGTGACGCTGCACCAGTCCCTGGACGGCGGCACCTGGAAGGCTTTCGCGCGCCCGGCCCGCAAGCTGAGCGTCAACGACCGCATCGACTTCGGATCTGACGCTTCGGGGGACTTCACCGCCGCGGTGATCGACAAGGGCGAGGCCGGCGAGGTCACGCTGCACTTCGACCGCCGCGACGGCGCCCTGCTGGCGGCCCTGGAAGAGCACGGCGTCATGCCGCTGCCGCCCTATATCACCCGCGGCAAGACCGGCGATCCGCGCGACCGCCACGACTACCAGACGGTCTTCGCCGAGCGCGAGGGCGCAGTGGCCGCGCCCACCGCCGGGCTGCACTTCACCCAGCCCCTCCTGCGGCGCCTCGAGGAACGCGGCGTCGGCCGCGCCAACGTCACCCTCCACGTCGGCGCCGGTACCTTCCTGCCGGTGAAGACCGAGGAGGTCGAGGCCCATGTCATGCACAGCGAATGGGGCGAGATCAGCGCGGAGGCCGCGACGGCGATCAACGCCGCGCGCGGCGCGGGCGGGCGCATCGTCGCCGTCGGCACCACGGCGCTACGCCTGCTGGAGAGCGTCGCCGCCGAGGACGGCACCCTCTCCGCCTTCACCGGCGAGACCAACCTCTTCATCCTGCCCGGCTACCGCTTCAAGGCCGTCGACCTGCTGATGACCAACTTCCACCTGCCGCGCTCGACCCTCTTCATGCTGGTCTGCGCCTTCGCCGGCAAGGCGCGCATGGCGGCGGCCTACGCCCACGCGATCGCCGAGGGCTACCGCTTCTACTCCTACGGCGACGCCTGCCTGCTGGAGCCGGAGCAGCACGCATGAGCGGCTTCGGTCTCGACTACGACGTCCAGGCAACGGACGGCGCCGCGCGGCGCGGCCGCCTGACCACCGCGCACGGCGTGGTCAACACCCCGGCCTTCATGACCGTCGGCACCGCCGGCACGGTGAAGGGCCTGACGACGGACCAGGTCAAGGACAGCGGCGCCGAGATCATTCTCGGCAACACCTACCACCTGATGCTGCGCCCCGGCGCCGAGCGCGTTGCCGCCCTGGGCGGCTTGCACAAGTTCATGAACTGGCCGGGGCCGATCCTGACGGACTCCGGCGGCTTCCAGGTCATGTCCCTGGAAGAGCTGCGCAAGATCACCGAGGAGGGCGTCACCTTCCGCTCCCACCTGGATGGCACGCCGCACAACCTGACGCCCGAGCGCGCCATGGAAATCCAGGAGCTGCTCGACGCCGACATCACCATGGCGCTGGACGAATGCACGCCCTTCCCGGCAACGGAAAAAGAGGCGCGGGAATCCATGGAGCGCTCCATGCGCTGGGCGGCCCGCTGCAAGGAGGCCTTCACGCGGCGCCCCGGCTACGGCCTGTTCGGCATCGTCCAGGGCAGCGTCTATCCGGAGCTGCGCCACCGCTCGGCGGAGGCCCTGAAGGAGATCGGTTTCGACGGCTACGCCGTGGGCGGCCTGGCCGTCGGCGAGGGCCAGGAGGCGATGTTCGAGGTGCTGGATGCCACGGTGCCGCACCTGCCGGCGCAGCGCCCGCGCTACCTCATGGGCGTCGGCAAGCCCGCCGACATCGTCGGCGCGGTGAAGCGCGGCATCGACATGTTCGACTGCGTGCTGCCGACGCGCAGCGGGCGCACCGGCCAGGCCTTCACGCGGCGCGCGACGCTGAACATCCTCAACGCCCGCCACCGCGACGACGCCCGCCCCCTGGACCCGGACTGTCCCTGCCCGACCTGCAGCGACTACAGCCGCGCCTACCTGCACCATCTCTTCAAGGCCAAGGAGATGCTTGGCCCCATCCTGCTGACCCGTCACAATCTGCACTACTACCAGCAGATCATGGCCGGCCTGCGCGAGGCCATCGAAGCTGGCCGCCTGGAGGATTTCGTTGCCGACTTCGAGCGACAAGCCGCGGAAGGCGATATCCCCGCCCTCTGACGACCTGAAGATCCGGATCCGCGAGCATGCGCTGGCGCTGGGCTTCGACGCGGTCGGCTTCGCTCCGGCGCGGGTCGCCGAGACGGCACAAGCCGAATTTCTCGACTTCCTCGACCAGGGCTGCCACGGCGACATGGACTGGCTGGCGCGCAACGCCGAACGCCGGGCCGATCCGCAAACGCTCTGGCCGGAGGCGCGCAGCGTCGTCGTGCTGGGCCAGAACTACGGGCCCGGCAGCGACCCCCTGGCCCTGCTGGAGCGCAAGGACCGCGCCTCGATTTCCGTCTACGCGCGCAACGCCGACTACCACGATCTTATCAAGAAGCGCCTGAAAGCGCTGGCGCGCTGGATGCACCAGGATCTCGCGGCCGATGTGAAGGTCTTCGTCGACACCGCGCCGGTGATGGAAAAACACCTGGCCCAGGCCGCGGGCCTCGGCTGGCAGGGCAAGCACAGCAACCTGGTCTCGCTGGAGCTCGGCTCCTGGCTGTTCCTGGGCGAGGTCTTCACCGACCTGGAACTGGCGCCGGACGGCGGCGAGGAGGATCACTGCGGTTCCTGCCGGCGCTGCCTGGATGTCTGCCCCACCGACGCCTTCCTCGGGCCCTACCGGCTGGACGCGCGGCGCTGCATCTCCTACCTCACCATCGAACACAAGGGGCACATTCCGCGCGAGTTCCGCGCCGCCATGGGCAACCGCATCTACGGCTGCGACGACTGCCTGGCGGTCTGCCCCTGGAACAAGTTCGCCCGGCGCAGCAGCGAGCCCGCCTTCCTGCCGCGCGCCGAGCTTTCGGCGCCGCGCCTGGCCGACCTGCTGCAGCTCGACGACGCCACCTTCCGCCGCGTCTTCGCGGGCTCCCCCATCAAGCGCGTCGGCCGCGACCGCTTCCTGCGCAATGTGCTGATCGCCGTGGGCAACAGCGGCGAGGCCGCACTGGCGCCACGCGCCGAAGTCTTGCTCGAGGACGCCTCGCCGCTGGTCCGCGCCATGGCCGTCTGGGCCCTGGCGCGCCTGCTGCCCAGGAACGACTTCACTGCCCTCCGTGGCCGGCGGATGGCTTTGGAAAGCGACACCGACGTCCTGGCGGAGTGGCGCGCGGGCAATGCCCCTTAGTCCGCGTCACGCCTCAGCTCGGCGCGCAGCCAGCGGCGGAAGGCTTTGCCGCCGGAGCTGAGCTCGCGACCCGCGGGGTAGTTCAGGAAGTAATGGCTGCCGGTATCGGCCGCCTGCCCGAAGGGTTCCACCAGACGGCCAATAGCCAGGTCGTCCTGCGCCAGGCTTCGGAAGAAGAGCGCCACACCGTGCCCGTCCAGCGCCGCCCGCCTGAGGGCGTTGGAGTCGTCCAGCCGCGTCGCCTGAAGCTCGCCGGTGTCGCTCACCCCGGCCGCCGCGAACCACGCGGCCCAGTCGCTCAAGCGGAATTCGAAAAACAACTGCCGGCCGAGCAGGTCCGCCGGCCGCCTGAGCCCGCCGCATCGATCCAGGAAAGCGGGCGAACACAGCGGCGTCATGGAGCCGTCGAGGACCCGTTCGGCGGCGACGCCCGGCCACTCTCCCGCACCCCAATTGATGCCGAGATCGATCTGGTCGCGCCGATAGTCGGGTGGCTCGTAGGAATGATGGAGCCTGAGGTCGATCTGCGGGTGCGCCTCGACGAACCCCATGATCCGAGGAGTAAGCCAGCAGGCCGAAAAATAGGGCGCCACGCTGACGGTCAGAACCGTCCGCGCCGGATGCGACGATACCTCGCGGACGGCCGCCGCCATCGCGTCGAGGCTGTCACGCAGGGCGGCGGACAGGGACCGGCCGGGCGCCGTCAGTTCGTTGCCCCGCGGCCGCCGCTCGACCAGCCGCACTCCCAGTTCGCACTCCAGAAGACGCACCTGCCGGCTGACCGCGGCCTGAGTTATGCCCAGTTCGTCGGCGGCGCGGGTGAAGCTCAAGCTGCGCGCCACGGCCTCGAAAGCCCGCAGCGCGGCGAAAGGCGGCAGGTAGCGCCGGGCCATTTCATTACCTCAGGTTATGTCTCTTCGCCGCAGAGTCATTTGCCCGAAGCTTCAGGTCAAGCCATTCATAGCGGCGGCTTCCGGCGACTGGTGCCGGTATATCGCAGTTTCTTCCAGGGAGATCACAATGACGGGAATGGCAAAGCCGCTATGCCGCAGCGCGGCCGAGATAACCAAGGGCGACCTGAAAGTTATGACGATCAGCGAGGCGGAGGTTCAGCGGCTGCTCGACCCCAGCGACTTGCTGGAGGGGCTCGCCGAGGGTTTCCGGGCGCTGGCACGCGGGGAGGTTCAAACGCCCGACCGCCCGGCCGTCACCCTGCCCGGCACAGGCTTCCTGCTGTCCATGCCGGCTTGGCGCGCCGGAGGCCCGATCATGGTGAAAATGGTCAGCGTCTTCGAGGGAAACCTGGACCTCGGCCTGCCCAACCACCTGGCCATGATCAACCTCTTCGACGAGACGACCGGCGCGCCGCTATGCCTGATGGACGGCACCTGCATCACCGGCATCCGGACCGCTGCCGCCGCGGTGCTCTCAGTCCGTCTGCTCGCCCGGCCGAAGGCGGCGGTGGCGACCATCATCGGCGCCGGCGTCCAGGGGCGCGAGCACCTGCGGCTGCTGCCCCTGGTGCGCGACTTCGACGAGATCCTGGTCACCTCCCTGAACTTCGACGATGCGCGGAAACTGGCGGCCGGCCATCCCCGGGCACGCGCGGTAGAAGATCCTGAAGCGGCGGTGCGCCGTTCCGACGTCGTCTGCCTGGCCAGCCATTCCTATGCGCCGGTCATCGAGCCTTCCTGGGTGAAGCCTGGAACCCACGTCACCTCCGTCGGCTACGCGCCGCCGCGGGGCGAGCTGCCGGCCGTGCTGGCCCACGACCACCAGCTCTATGTCGAGGACGGCGCAGCTTTCGCGGCGCCACCCGTCGGCTGCGGGGAACTGCAAGGCATCGACCCGGCCGCGGCGATCCACCTCGGGGATGCGCTGCTCGGCCGCGCGCCGCTGCGGGAAAACGACGAGGAGATCACCGTCTACAAGGCCATGGGGATCGCCATGGAGGATCTTGTCGCGGCCGAACTCGTCTACCGCCGCGCCCTCGCCGAGGGCAATGTCCCCAGCGCCCTTTTCTAGCCGCGGCCCACTAGTTCGACGGCACTTCGCCGTCCCGCAGCTTCTTGGTGATGTCCGGCGGGTAGCAAACATAGTTGACGCGGTTCGGCTGGCTGAGCGAGCAGCCGTTCCAGAACACATCCTCGTCTTTTTTCACCACGCGCCCGCCGTCGCAGCGGTAGATCGCTTCCGCTTCCACTTCGGCCGGCTCGTTGAACGCCGGGCTGTAGCAGATACCGATGGCCCGCGGCTGCAGACGCGGCAATTGGTTCTGGCCTTCGGCCTCGGCCGCCTCCATTGCCGCATCGGAGCCCCCGACCTGGAAAGGCGCCATGGAACAGCCCGCCAGCAGAACCGACGCACAGATCATCAGCAGAAGGCCAAGCGGCCGACGAAAGGACATGGGCGACTCCCCAGAACAGGCCCCGAATCAAGTGGTGCCCCTTGATACGGCAGATGCGCCTTGCCTGTCACCCGCCAAGCCCCAGCCTTCTTATTTTACTATTTTTATATGTGATAACGATAATTTTTACATCTTTATATGGACAAATAATATATTCAGCCCTACCTTCAGCGTGAAATAGGCCTGGGCGGCTGCGGCCGCCGGCCTGCGGCAAAACCCCAGGGATTGCGGCCCCAGGAAAGCGGACGTCGAAGGAAGCAGGAAAGCGTAGCATGCGGTATTTCCCGGCATTTCATGACCTTACCGCCCGCCCCAGCCTGGTGGTGGGGGGCGGTGAAGCGGCGGCCCGGAAGCTGCGCCTGCTCATGAAGGCGGGCGCCCGGCCTGTCGTGGTCGCCCCCAAGGCCGTGGCCGAGATCGCAGCCCTGGCCCGCCGGGGCGAGATTACCTGGCACCCGCGGGCCTTCCGGGCCGGCGACGTCGCCGGCTGCGGCCTGGTGATCGGCGCCAGCGGCCTGGCCGCCGTCGACGCGGCCGTCGCCGAGACGGCCCGGAGCCGCGGCGTGCCGGTCAACGTGGTCGACCGCCCCGACCTCTCCAGCTTCATCACCCCGGCGATCATCGACCGCGACCCCGTGGTCATCGGCATTTCCAGCGGCGGCGACGCGCCGATCCTGGCGCGCCAGATCCGCGCCCGCCTGGAAACCCTGCTGCCGGCCAACCTGGGCCGCCTCGCCCGCTTCGCCGGCGCCTTCCGCGGCGCCGTCGCCGCCCAGATCGGCGACGGCCTGCAGCGCCGCCGCTTCTGGGAGCGTTTCTTCAGCGGCCCGGTGGCCGACAAGGTGCTGGCCGGCGACGAGACCGGCGCCCGCGAGACCATGCTCGGCCTCATCAACGGGCGAGACGCCCAGCGCCAGGAGGCGGGCTCCGTCGCCATCGTCGGCGCCGGCCCGGGCGACCCGGACCTCATGACCTTCAAGGCGCTGCGCCGCCTGCAGGAAGCCGACGTGGTGCTCTACGACAAGCTGGTCGGCCCGGAAATCGTCGACTACGCGCGCCGCGATGCCGAGCGCATCTACGTCGGCAAGGCCAAGGGCCACCACACCAAGACCCAGGACGAGATCAACACCCTCATGGCCGAGCAGGCCCTGGCCGGCAAGCGGGTCGTGCGCCTGAAGGGCGGAGACCCTTTCATCTTCGGGCGCGGCGGCGAGGAGATGGATTACCTGCAGGCCCGCGGCATCGCCGTGGAGGTCGTGCCGGGCGTCACCGCGGCCGCCGGCTGCGCGGCGGCGGCGGGCATCCCGCTGACCCTGCGCGGCACCGCCCTGGCCGTGACCTTCCTGACCGGCCACGCCAAGGACGGCGAGCCGGAGCTGGACTGGGCGAGCCTCGCCTCGGGCAAGCAGACCCTGGCCGTCTACATGGGCGTCTCCACTGCCGCCACGCTGGCCGGCCGCCTCATCGAGCACGGCCTGGCCGCCGCCACCCCGGTGGCCGTCATCGAGAACGGCACCCGCCCGGAGCAGAAGGTGGTCACCGGCCGCCTGGATACCCTGGCCGAAAGGCTGGAAGTCGAAGGTGTCACCGGCCCGGCCCTGATCGTCATCGGCGAGGTGGCGCGTCAGGCGCTCGAGGCCGACATCACCGCCGACCTGCAGAACGCCGCAGCGGCCCTGCCGCAGGCCGTATAGAGAAAAGAGCCGCCGCCATGAGCAAGAAGAACGACAAGTTGAAGATCGTCACCGCCAACCGCCTGCGCGAGGGCGACGTCGTCTACCTGACCGACACCGGCAAGTGGTCGACGCACCTGAACCAGAGCCGCGCGACCCGCGACGCGGCGGAATTGGAGGCCATGCTTGCCCTGGCCGAGGAAGCCGTCGCGGCGCGCGAGATCGTCGCCCCCTACGACATGGAAGTGGTCGAGGTCGACGGCATTCTGCAGCCGCTCTCGGCGCGCGAGATCATCCGCGCCGCCGGCCCCACGGTGCGGGCCGATTACCGGGGAAATGAACAGCAGCGCGACCGCGCCGCCTGAAAGGAAGTCTGAGAGATGTACCGTTACGACGAGTTCGATGCGGCCTTCGTGCGCCAGCGCGTAAAGCAGTTCCGCGGACAGGTCGAGCGCCGCCTCGCCGGTGATCTGAGCGAGGACGAGTTCAAGCCGCTGCGCCTGATGAACGGAGTCTACCTGCAACTGCACGCCTACATGCTGCGCGTCGCCGTGCCCTACGGCACGCTGTCGTCACGGCAGCTCCGCAAGCTCGCCGGCATCGCCCGCGACTACGATCGCGGCTACGGCCACTTCACCACGCGCCAGAACATCCAGTACAACTGGCCGAAGCTGCAGGACGTCCCGGACATCCTCGCGGAGTTGTCCGAGGTCGAGATGCACGCCATCCAGACCAGCGGCAACTGCATCCGCAACGTGACCGCCGACCACTTCGCCGGCGCCGCCGCCGACGAGATCGAGGATCCGCGCATCTATGCAGAGATCATCCGCCAGTGGTCGAGCCTGCACCCCGAATTCTCCTTCCTGCCGCGCAAGTTCAAGATCGCCATTACCGGCGCGCCGAACGACCGCGCCGCCGTGCGGTTCCACGACATCGGCCTGCAGATCCGCCGCGACGAGGCCGGCGAGGTCGGCTTCGAGGTCATCGTCGGTGGCGGCCTGGGGCGTACGCCGGTGGTCGGCACGTCGATCCGCAAATTCCTTCCGAAGCGGCACCTGCTGAGCTACCTGGAAGCCATCCTGCGCGTCTACAACCAGCTCGGCCGGCGCGACAACCTCTTCAAGTCGCGCATCAAGATCCTGGTCCAGCAGACCGGCGCCGAGACCTTCAAGGATCTGGTCGAGGACGAGTGGCAGCAGATCAAGGACGGCGCCCTCACGCTGCCGGCCGACGAGATCGAGCGCATCGAAGCCTACTTCGCGCCGCCGCCCTTCGAGGCGCTGGAGAGCAACCAGCCCGCCTTCGAGGCGCGGCGCTTCGAGGACGGCGACTTCGCCCGCTGGGTGCGATCCAACGTCACCGCGCACAAGGCGCCCGGCTATGCCTGCGTCACCATTTCGCTGAAGCCGGAGGGCAAAGCGCCGGGCGACGCCAGCGCCGAGCAGATGGAGGCGGTCGCGGACCTGGCCGAGCGTTTCAGCTTCGACGAGATCCGCGTCACCCACGAGCAGAACCTGGTGCTGCCGCACGTAAGGCTCACCGACCTGGCGGAGGTCTGGGAAGCGCTGGTCGACAACGGCCTGGGCACGCCGAACGCCGGCCTGGTCTCCGATATCATCGCCTGCCCGGGCCTTGACTACTGCAACCTGGCCAACGCACGCTCCATTCCGGTGGCCCAGCGCATCACCCAGCGATTCAGCGACCTGAAGAAGCAGCACGAGATCGGCGACCTGAAGATCAAGATCTCCGGCTGCATCAACGCCTGCGGCCATCACCATGCCGGCCATATCGGCATCCTGGGCGTCGACAAGAAAGGCGAGGAATTCTACCAGATCACCCTTGGCGGCAGCGCCGACGAGAATGCGGCGGTCGGCAAGATCCTGGGGCCCGCTTTCTCCTACGACGACGTCGTCGACGCAGTCGAGACCATCGTCGACACCTATCTGGACCTGCGCCGCGACGGCGAGCGTTTCAACGACACCTATGCCCGGGTCGGCGCCGCGCCGTTCAAGGAGAAGCTCTATGCCGTTGCTTAAGAACGGAGAGGTCGTCGCCGATCCCTGGACGGCACTGGCCGAGGACGCCGCCCCTAACGGCGATGTCATCGTCAGCCTGGAGCAGTGGCGGACCGGCCGCGAGACGCTGCGCGCCCACAACGGCCGCCTGGGCTTGCGCCTGAAGAGCGACCAGTCGCCGGCCGAGCTGGCCGGCGATCTCGACCGCTTCGACCTCATCGCGCTGGAGTTCCCGCGTTTCGGCGACGGCCGCGCCTATTCCTATGCGCGCCTGCTGCGCGAACGCTACGGCTTCACCGGAGAACTGCGCGCCGTCGGCAACGTGCTGCGCGACCAGCTTTTCTTCATGGTGCGCTGCGGCTTCGACAGCTTCGAAGTGGCCGACGGCAAAGCCATCGCCGGCTGGCAGGAGGCCATGAACGAAATCTCGGTGCTCTACCAGCCGACCGGCGACCGTCGGCGGACAGCCTTCGCCCTGCGCCGCGGCGCGGGCAACGGCTGACCGGCCCTCAGGAGACTCCGGAGCCCTCATGACCCAGGCCGCCGCCCCGCTGTCCCGCCCTTCCCTGGTCGTCCGCCCGCCGGCCAATCAGGACAACGGACTGCGCCTCAGCGAGCGGGCGCGGCTGCTGGAACTGCGTTACCGTGGGCTGGACAGCCAGGCCATCCTGGACGCGGCCATCAACGAGGTCTTCGCCGGACGTATCGCCGTGGTCTCCTCCTTCGGGACGGAATCGGCGGTGCTGCTGGACCTGGTGGCCCGGGTCAACCGCCACACGCCGGTGATCTTCCTGGAGACCGGCCAGCACTTTCCCGAGACCCTGGCCTACCGCGACACCCTGGTCGACAGGCTGGGCCTGACCGACGTGCGCAGCGTCGGCCCCAGCGCCGGCGACCTGGACTGGGCCGACCAGGACGGCGCCCTGTGGCGGCGCAGCCCCGACCTCTGCTGCCAACTGCGCAAGGTGCTGCCGCTGGAACGAGCGCTCTCCGGCTTCAGCGCCTGGATCAACGGGCGCAAGCGCTTCCAGGGCGGCCGGCGCCAGCAATTGGGCCTCTTCGAGGCGGCCGAGTCGCGGATCAAGGTAAACCCCCTGGTGACCTGGGACACAAAGGATCTGGCCCGGGCCTTCGTTGAGCGCGATCTGCCGCGCCACCCGCTGGGCGCCCGGGGCTATCCCTCGGTGGGCTGCGCCCCCTGCACCTCCAAGTCCCAGGGTGACGGCTCGCGCGCCGGGCGCTGGGCGGGCAGCGGCAAGACCGAGTGCGGCATCCACAAGGCGCCCTGGAACGCCAGGGGGGCTTCCCAGGCACCCGCCAAGGGGCTGCGCTGAGCCCTTCCTCCGCGCCCCTTCCCAACGGCCCCTGCAGCGGCCCGTTAACCATCGCCGGGACTCGCCCCTCGCGACTCGGAGCGGCCTGGCGGCCGAAATCACAGATTTGCCCTCCCCCGCTCCGGCCGCCGCGCCCACGGAGGCCCTCCAAGGGCCTCAGTATTGATCCCCGAGAGTCGTCCCCACGCCAAGATTCAACCGCCCCGAGTCTAATAGAGGACCTATGAATCACGCTCCCGCAGTTGCGAGATTCATTGTAATGGAGTCCAGAATTCTTACTCGCTCGGCGAACACATCAGAGCACAAGAAAGTATTAGTTACCCTCGTATCCAAGCATACCTAAGTAAAAATCATCCAAAAGCAACATTGTTACCATTTTTTTCGGAAAACTTTTTGAAGATATACAGGATTAATAGTTAATTTTCTTAGGATTTTATGAGAATTTGTCTCAAATATAAGACGATTCTTCTTGATATCCCAGGTTAAGATTGTGTAAACCTTTGTCCGTGGACGAAGCTCCCCTGGGCCGGAAGAGCCCCTGCGGCGTTGCTTGAACCCCGAAAGGGGGACCCGCCGGCAGAGCAGGAAGGGCGGCAGGCCCCGACGAGAACCAGGGCACGTTCCACGGATTGTTCACAGGGTAATGGACGTTAGATGAACCGGATTGCAAAGATGCTGGCCGATTGGCGGCCGCAGCGGGACCGTTGGTTCGCTGCCGCCTGCCACGTGCTCACCGGGCAGCGCCATACCAGACACGGCCTCAGCACGAAGGCCGTTTGCTCCGCCCTCAGCGCGCCCTTCGCCTGCGTCATCGCCGGCGCGGCCCTGGCCGGTGTCGCCTCCAGCGACCAGGTCGACGAAGCCTGGACCCGGGTGACCGCCCAGAGCTTCATTCCCGTGGACGCCAAGGACATCGATCCCGATCAGTTCTACGTGCGCCAGGTCGGCATCAGCCAGCTCGATCTCGAGGAGCAGATCGCCAGCACCTTCACTTCGAACCCGGGCAAGCTGCGCGAAGAGCTGACCTGCCTGGCCCAGAACATCTATTTCGAGGCCCGCAGCGAGCCCCTGGACGGCAAGCTGGCCGTCGCCCACGTGGTGATGAACCGTGTCGCCTCGCGCTTCTTTCCCGATACCGTCTGCGGCGTGGTGCAGGACGGCACCGACGAGGTGCTGCACCGCTGCCAGTTCTCCTGGTACTGCGACGGCAAGGCGGATGAAATCGAGGACCAGGGCGCCTGGCAGGAAGCCACCGAGCTGGCGAGCCAGGTGTACTGGGGCCGCGCCGAGGATCCCTCCGGCGGCGCCCTGTGGTACCACGCCGACTATGTGAACCCGTTCTGGCGGAAGTCTTTCGCGGAGGGGCCGACGATCGGCCGCCACATCTTCTACACCCGCAAGCCGCAGACGGCCCCGACGCAGATCGCACAGGGCAACTGAAGGGCGCGGCGCGAGAACACGGCTTAGACAAGGCGAACGAGAAACGGCATCCCGAACGGGCCGGCGAAAGCCGGCCCGTTTCGTTTATGCGCGCTGCGGAGCGCTCAGCCCCGGCGCTGCGAGCGGCCGGTCAGGATACCTTCGATGGCGTTGTAGGCCGCGTCGGTCAGGCCGATAAAGACACCGCCCACCACGCCGTTGTCCCCCATTTCGCGGACAATCTCCACGGAGAGGCTCAGCGGCGCGCCCTGCGGCGCCTTCAGCTCCAAGCGGGACTGGGCGCCCAGCCGGAAACTGAAGGGCGTACGGTCGGTGGCGTCCAGCGCCGCGCCGAAGCCGGCGGCGCTGAGATCGGTCAGCACCACCTCATGGCCGCCCAGGGTGGCCTCCAGGTTCAAGCCGCGCCGCCGGTCGCGGCGGCGCTCCTTGCGCATGACCTTCATGCCGTTGCGGTTCACCCGCCCCTCCTCGTTCTTCTTGTCGCGGCGGGGAAGGACTCTAGGGCCGGCTTCTGTAGAAAACGTTACGCGCCGACAGGGATTTATTAACCATAACCTTGTTGTGCCGGTAGGTCATGACAGCGGCGACGACTCAATACCCGCTCCCAATTCATCACCGGACATCTTCAATCGATTGCCGTGACAGCAGAGGCAGACATCGTCCTATCGGTTCATGAACGCCGCTTGATACTTGGTTAACGACTTCCAGGCATGGTGTCTGGTCCGTAGCCAGTACCCAATGTGAGTCGGCGAATGAGTAAATCTTCGATACAAGGGCAAGAATACCGAAGCGCGTTCAAGCTCTACAGCGAGGACGGAAAACGGGCTGTTGACGTGCTGGAGTTCGAAAACGGTGAGACCTATATCGATGAGCAGGAATGGGTCGAAGGGACTACATTCAAGAACAGGCATTCAGGAAAGTTGGTCGGTCCCTTCGCTTCGCCAGCAGATGCAGAAAAGTTCATAGTGGCGACACCTTGGTTCTGCGGTAGCCACAAATAGTCGTTCGCTTTTCACCCGGCGCGGAAATTGCATCGTGATCGATGCTAAATGCTGACTTAGTGCGTCGCGCCGTCGCCCTGGGAGATGTAGTCACAACCAGCTTCAGCGTCGTCTCGTTTCCTGAATCAGGGTTTCGATGTCCGTTGCAGATAGAGCCTGGAGCTCATTGAATGCCGCGGCAGTGAGTTCTTGGTTTCCGGTTCCTTCTCCGCCTAGGCGGTAGCCAGTCTCGGAAGGATGGAGCACGAAATAGAACGGCGCGGCTGCATTACCTGGTACCGACATGACAACTACCGTGCGTCTATCGCTGCAACTGTAAACGAGCCACTGCGAACCGCCGAAAGCCTTTGTGGTCGGACCGATATCGCAAACCAAGTCTGTTGGCTCTGTCCCGGATTGCTGAGCATTTGCAATGCTTGTTTGGCTCAACACCAGCAATGCCAAGGCGAAGAGTTTTGCCAAATTTGTCACGGCTGCGTCCTTTTCAGGTGGCTACTGAGTCCATGCGTCGCGAAGCATGAGAAGCAGAATTTAAGAACTCCTTTCGCGTTCGCTTAGGTATGCCGCGATAGCCGGCGCTCAGTTCTCCTCTTGGCACACAGCGGCCAAGGCTTTGCGTCAGCAAGCAGGTCTGCTCTCCAGCGCTTACCCGAAATCCGTGGTCGGGTTCCGTGAGTGGCAGTGGCCGGTTTATACGAGACACCTAGTACAGCAGGTGGCGCGCCACCTTGCCGGTAGGGGTCAGGGGCAGCGCCGCCTGGAACTCGACCAGTCCCGGGCACTTGCCGTCGGGCAGCTCGCGCGCCAGCCAGCCGAGCAGGTCTTCCGCGGCCAGGCTGCAGCCGTCACGCAGCACCACGAAGGTCTTGGCCTCCTGACCCAGGTAGTCGTCGGGCACGCCGATCACCGCCGCCTCGGCGACCGCTGGATGGGCCTTCAGCACCGCCTCCACCTCGGCCGGGTAGATATGCTCCTCGCCGCGCAGGATCTTGTCGTCGGCGCGGCCCAGGATGTCGAGGCGCCCGGCCTCGTCGAAGCGGCCGATATCGCCGGTCCTGAGCCAACCGCCACGCAGCGTCCGTGCGGTGACCTCGGGCAGGTTGAGGTAGCCCTTCATCACCCCCGGTCCGCGCAGCAGGATCTCGCCCTGGGCGCCCGGCAGGGCGCTCAGGGCGCCGCCCGCCTCCAGCGCCACCTCGACGCCCGGCACCGCCGGGCCGACCGTGGTGGGCCTGAGGCCCCGTCCCGACAGCACCGAGCCGCCGTCCCGTGTCCCGCCCCAGGCGACGATCGAAGACGCTTCGGTGAGGCCGTAGCCGGGCACGATGGGCAGGCCGAAGCGCTCGGCGAAGGCCTCCGACAGGCCCGCCTGCAATGGCGCGCCGCCGGTGGCGCAGAGGCGCAAGGAGGCCCGCACCGCCGCGGTGTCGACGCCGTCGGCGCGCTCCATGAGATACTGGTAGTAGATCGGCATATGCACGAAGTAGCTGACGTTCCGCTCGACGATCAGCCGCCAGATCTGCGCCGGGTCGAAGCCTTCGACCAGCACCAGGGTCTCGCCGTTCAGCATGGCCAGGTTGAGCCCGCAGACCTGGCCCATGACGTGGAACAGCGGCGTCGAGATGAGCCGCACCCGGGTGCTCGCGCGCGGCGCCAGGGCCTGGTTGATGCGGGTCATGGCGAGCAGGTTCGCCTGGGTCAGTTCGACGCCTTTCGGGCGGCCGGTGGAGCCGGAGGTGTAGAGCAGCACCGCGGTAGCATCGGCCGCATAGCCGTGGGTCCGCGCGTGATCCGGCTGCCCCGCCATGAGGTCGCTGAGCGCCCGAGTGCCGGCGATGGGCGAGGCTGCGGCGATGTCGGCGGGAATGACCCAGGCCTGCCGGCAGGCCGCTGCGGCCTCGGCGGCGGCCAGGGCCTGCTCGCCGTAGCTGGCATCGCCCGGAGCACCTGCCGGGCCGTCGTAGGTCAGCAGGGCCTCGGCGCCGGAATCCTCAAGCTGGAAGCGGATGTCGCGCTCACGCAGCGTGGTGCTCAGCACCACCGCCAGGCCACCGATCTTCAAGATGCCGTAGTAGGCGGCGAGGAAGCCCGGCCGGTTGCCGCAGGCCAGCGCGATGCGGCTGCCAGGGCCGTAGCCCGCCGCCCGCAGGCCGTTGGCCACCTGGCCGGCCATGCTCCGCAACTGAGCGAAATCGAAGCTTCGCCCCTCGTGGATCAGCGCCTGGGCCCGCGGCTGCCGCGCGGCAGCGCTGTCGAGAAAGGACGCGACGTTCGACATGACTCTCTCTCCCTCTTGCGACGGGACTCAGCCCGGCTGCGCGCGCGCTTCGGGCCGGTAGATCCAGATCACCACGGCCAGCGCGACGAAGGTCAGCAGCGCGCCGACGAGGTACGGCCAGCCGACGCCAAGGCTGCCGAGGGCGAAGCCCCCCCAGACCGGCCCCAGGATGCGCGCGAAGCTGAGCACCGCGTGATTGAGGCCCATGGCGGAGCCCTGCACGCCATCCGGCGTGGCTTTCGACAGCAGCGATTGCAGGCAGGACAGGCACATGGCAATGCCCGCGCCCAGCAGCATCAGCGCCAGGGCGACCGCGAGGTCGCCGGGCCACAGCACGAAGAGCAGGAAACCCACGCCCATGGCGGCGCTGGCCCCGGCGGTCACCCGCCCTTCCCCGTAACGCCGGCAGAGCTTCGGGATCAGCACCCAGAGACTGAAGACCGCCGAGGCGCCGGCCAGGGTGAAGGCCAGCGAGACGTCGCGCGCATCCCAGTCCAGGACACGCTGCGACCATAACCCCAGGGTCGAATCCATGGAGGCGTAGACGAAGGACAGTACGGCCATAAGCGCGATCGGGGCGAAGCAGAGCGGCGCCATGACGATGCGCCGTGAGGACACTCTGAGGTGCGCCGACAGGGGCTGCCCAGGGGGCCGCCCGGCATCCGCCCCGAGCAGCAGCGTCAAGAGGATCGACAGCACCGCGAAGCCTGCGGCCCCCAGCGCGGCGCCGTGGTAGTCGTCGCCGCCGGCGCCAAGCAACTGCCGGCCCAACAGCGGCCCGATGATGAAAGCCAGCCCATAAGCTGCGTTCACATTGGCCATGCCCCAGACCCGGGTCTGCGTAGAAGTTCGGTCGGCGACCAGCGCCTGGATCACCGGGATCGCGGCATTGCTGACGCCGGCGCAGGCCCGCGCCAGGAACAGCAGCGCCAGGCCGTCGGCATGGGCCAGCAGCAGATTGGCGAAAGGCGCCGTCGCCATGGCCAGGAAGATCACCCGCCGCCGCCCCAAGCGGTCGCTGAGCCGGCCCCAGACCGGCGCCAGCAGCAGCACCACGACGGTATCGGTGACCAGCAGCAGGGAAACGGTCAGCGGACTCGCACCCAGCGCCAGCGCCTGAAACGGCAGAAAGGGATAGACGATCCCCAAGCCCACCAGATAGGCGAGCGCGATCAGCATCGGGACGGGCATGCTTCGGGCTCCCGGCGGTCAGGCGGCCGGCGCCGGGCAGATCCGCATCAGCAGCGGCCCGCGCGGGCGCAGCGTGATCATCGGCTCCGGCTCGACGTTCTGGCCGGGCAGCAGTTGCAGGTCGAAGCGCTGCACGATGGCCGAGATGGCGATCATGGACTCCAGCACCGCGAAGCGCTCGCCCAGACAGGTGCGCGGGCCGTCGCTGAAGGGGAAGTAGGCGAAACGCTGCCCCGCCGCATCGGCCGATTCCGTATCGAAGCGGGCGGGGTCGAAGCCTTCGGGATTGTCCCACAGTTCAGGCCGGCGGTGCACGGCGAACATGTTCAGCATGACGTTGGTGCCGGCGGGCACCTGCAGGCCGTCGATGCGGTCGTCGGCGACCGCGGTGCGCGAGAAGGTCCACAGCGGCGGATAGAGACGCAGGGACTCGTCGAAGACCATGCGCGTGTATTTCAGCGCCGGCAGTTCGGCGAAGCCGGCCATGCGTCCGTTCAGCACCGCGCGGGCCTCACCGCGCAGGCGGCGCAGGGATTCCGGATGCAGCGACAACAGATACCAGCACCAGGTCAAGGCGTTGGCCGTGGTCTCGTGGCCGGCCAGGATCATCGACTGGATCTGCCCGCAAAGCTGGCGGTCGCTGCGGCCGTTCTGGTTCGCCAGCAGTAGGTCGAGCAGGTCGCTCTCGGCGCCCTCCCCGCGCGGCGGTGCGGCGCGCCGCGCGGCCACCAAATCCAGAACGAAACGGTCGAAGCTGGCGAGCGCAGCGCGCACCTCGCGGTTACGCCGGGTCGGCAGCCAGCGCGGCAAGCCGAGCGGCGACCAGATACGCTTCTCGGCATCCTGCAGAATCACCGTCAGCGCGCGAAAAACCTCTTCATGCCGGTCTTCGAGACGCAGGCTGAAAAGCGTACTCATGAGGATGTCGAGGGTGAGGCGCATCATCTCCGGGATCACGTCGACGACCGTCCTTCGGGCCGCCAGGTCCGACCAGCGACGCTCCAGGTCGGCCACCGCCTCCTGCATGGACGCGGTCATGCTGCGCAGCTGGCAACCCTGGAAACTGCGCCCGGCGGTCTTGCGCTGGGACAGCCATTCCTCGCCTTCGGCCAGAAAGATGCCGTCGCCCAGGATGGAGCGCAGAACGTCGTAGAACTTGCTCTTCTCATAGTTCAGGCGATTGTCCTGCAACACGTGGCGGATCATCGACGGGCTGTTCAGCATCAGAACCCTGTCGGGGCCGACGGACAGCTCGACCGCATCGCCATGGTCGCGCGCGACACGGGTGAAGAACCGCAAGGGGTCGGCGCGCAACTCCGGCAGCACGCCCAGAAGAGGACGTCCCTTCAGCTTCGCCGGGGCAACGGCCGCCGCCTCGCCGCGACGGCCGGCGACAAGGTCTTCGGTTGCGTGATCGAAAGCCAAGCTCATCGGTCTTCTCCCCTTCCCCGCCGCCGCGCGGCGTCACCTCGCCGCGGGCGGCATGTTCCTCAACGACCGCTCAATGCCGCCGGGTTATCTCGCTGATGGAGGCCGGAGAGAACCGCGCCGTGCCGTCGCGGTCGACTTTGGCCAGAGACTTTTCCGACAGCGCGATGGAGTCGGATACCGCTTCCGCGGCAACGCCGATCAGGTGCGCCGCGAAATGCAATCCCGTGCGTCCGGCCTCGATACGCAGGTATTCGAGGCATCTCTTGATCGCCGCCGCATCCTGCAGCGGATCCAAGAGTTTCAGTTCGATCGGACCATTTTTCTCAGACATCTTGTCCTCCTTCATCTCAATCAGCGGCTCTTTGCCGGAGAGCCATGGGGGTCACGGTCAGGCAACCGCGGCTTCATCATGGAAGGGCGCGTTGCGAACTACGGAGTGCTGGATGCCGGCCACAGATCTCAGGCTGGCCAGCGTGGCATGGTTCATGTCGAAACGGCCGGTGTAAGCCAGTTCGCCATTGATGCGCGCCGCCCGGGACTGCCACTTCGGCGGACAGCCGAGGCGCGGCAGCAGACGCTCCATCCGGGCGTCGTAGACGGTGATGAGCTCGCGGATGCCGAGGGCGATGCAGGTTTCCGTCACCGCGCAGAGCAGGTGGCTGCTGGTGCGCCGGCGCATGCCCCTGCCCTCTACCGCGAAGCGGCTGCCCTCCCAGATCAGCGGATGGTAGGGCGCCTTGGCGCCGTACAGAAGTTGGGGAAAGACATTGCGCAGCATGTAGGGTCCGGTGGTCGGCAGGAAGCGCCAACTGCCCGCCAGGCGGCGCCCCTCGTCAAAGGCCAGCAGGTAGATGGGATAGTAGTCGTCGAACTGGTCGCGCTCTTCGCCGCCACTGGCCGGCACGTTCCAGCCCAGGCGCTGTTTGAAGACGCGATAGCGCTGCTGGAACATGAGCCGCAGCTCTTCGGCGTAGGCTGGGTAGAGATCCGGTGTTACGACATCGATCACGGCGGCCCGTTCCTCCATCATCTGACGGGAGGATTGGAGCGCGCGGGAAGTGCCGAGACAGCCCCCCAGAACTGGGGGGTGCGCGAAGCAGGCGACAGCCGGTAACGCGCGGCCGGGAGGGCCACGGACCAGTTAAATTGTTATGTTTCAGCTGTTTAGGGGACGATATATCCCTGGATAACGGCCTTGACCACGGCGTGGTGCTTGGAAAACACGCCGAGCTTTCGGGTCGCGTTCTTCAGGTGGAAGAGCACCGTTTCCTCGGAAATGCAGAGGATCTGCCCGACCTCCCAGGCCGTCTTCCCCCGTGCCGTCCACACCAGGCAGTCGCGTTCGCGGTCGGTCAGGCGCACGCGCCCCTGGTCGGGCGCGCTCTCGGCCAGGCTCAGGAAGGCCTGGTGCGTGTTGATGGCCAGCCAGACCAGGTCGCGATAGCTGCGCCGGTAGGCCTCCTGGAATTCGCTCTCGCTGCCGCCGCCGACGATGCTCAAGGTCGACAGGCCGCTGTCGGGACCGTGGATGGGAATGGTGGCGCCGTCCCTGATGCCGTGGTCGCGGGCCTCGTCGAGAACCTTGCGCTGACCGTTGGACAGGTCGTTGCGCGAGCCGATCTCACGCCACTGAAAGGGCATCACGCGACCGACAGCCGCCTGCAGAGTCGGATCCAGGTCTCCGTAGTCCTGAGCGAGATAATAGTCGACCCAGCTATCCGGCAGGCTGGAGAGGAACTCGTGAACCTGATTGCCGCTGCGCGAGCCGGACGGCACGAAAGAGCGCAGTTTCTTGCCCAGCGGGGGACGGACATGCACATAGGCGAAGCGCTCGAAGCCCATGTCCTTGAGGACGACGTCCAGCCTGACCCCGATTTCCGCCGTGTTGCGGGCCCCCGAGAGAGCCTCCACAAATCCTTCGACGCCGGTGCCGGGCAGGCTCGCTTTCATCCCCGCGCTCCCCGCCGCCGGGAAGCCGCCTCGCAGGGGCCCCAACACCCCCTGCGAGACAGTGCTTCAAGAGAGGAGCCGCATACGGAACGTCCGAGACGGAAGAAAAGCGGCGCGCCGCGGCTGGCAAGCAGCCGTGTCACCCTCCCTACCCGACTTGCCTCGCTGACGACCGTCGTAACCCCCTCCGTCGCTTCAAAAGCCCCGATCAGCTCTCTGTGGTGCGTCCCAAGGTCTTCAGCAATGACAAGACCTCGGCGCGCACCTTGGCGTCGGGAATTCTATAATAAGAACTGATAAGTTGCAGCGTTTCACGCTGATTCGTGAAATCGGGGTCGGAGGAATGGATCGTGCTGGCCACGGTGACACCTGCCTCCTGGCCCGCCGCCGAACCGGACTCCCCTTCGGATTCCACGCCCTCGAAGAAATAGGTCACGGGAACACTCAGAATCCGCGAGAGCTCGTAGAGTTTGCTCGCGCTGATACGATTTGCCCCACGCTCGTATTTCTGAATCTGCTGGAAGGTCAGTCCCAGCGCGTTAGCCAATTTCTCCTGAGAATAGCCCAAGAATACACGGCGGAGGCGCACACGGCCGCCGACATGGACATCTACGGGATGGGCCTGTCTGGCCTTCCCCATCGTTTGTTGAGCAAGCATCCGAACTCCATGCTAATCAATGATTCCATGACCCCGTCCACAATCTATGCGAATTAGCTAGGAAGTCACAAAGGAAAAATACCCGCTAAACTGGTAAATCGATAAACCCAACAGGATGATTTTGCTTCCTTAACGAGAGTCGATATTTAACCATGCCGGGTATTCAAATATTGCCGCGAGTTATACTGTTGCGGCATTTCACTTACGAATCACAACCTTAACGGCGCGAAAACCGCGATACCCGCCTAAAGCGAGCTAAAACCCTAGCCTCGCGGTTACGCCGGCGCACAGTTCCGGGTCGTTCGGTTTTACCTGAAGGGAGATTGGAGTAGCGTCAGTTGCAGACGGGCCAGCGAACTTCGAAGCAAGTGCCGCAATCCGGGCCGCTACTGCCTCCGGAACATTTCAGGCGCAGGTCGCCGCCCAGCGATCGCGCGGCCGAGCGCGCCACCGCGAGCCCCAGGCCCGTACCGTCAATGTTCTCTACTTCCTTGGCACGCCAGTAGGGCTTGAAAATCTGTTCCTGCTGGCCTTCGGCGATGCCGGCGCCGAAGTCGGTGACGGCAATCGCATACTCGCCGTCCTCTTTTGCCAGCCGGACCTTGATCGGCCCCTCGCCCTTCGAGTACTTGACGGCATTCTGCAGCAGGTTCGACAGCACCGTGTGCAAGGCCAATTCGTCCACCTTGGCAACCGGCGCGCCGATACCGTCTTCGAGTTGCAGTTCCTGTTTGGACCGCAGGGCCAGGGATACCTCCCGCCACATCGCCCGGCAGAATTGGGCCAGGTCCAACGCCGTTCCGCGCTCCCCTGCCCGTTCCCGCGCCGCATCGCTGCGCCCCATCACCAGGACGTCGTCCACCAGGCAGGCCAGGGTGCTGACGGCACGGCGGATGGTCCGCGTCTCCTCGCGCCGTTCGCCCTCGCTCATCTGATCGCCGAACCGGTCCAGCATGTCGGCCGAGGTCCCGATCGCCTGGAGCGGGGTTCGCAGCTCATGAGAAAACATCGACACGAAATCGGATTTCTGCGAGCGCCGCTGCTTTTCCTGATACAGCGAGACCGACAGGCGGCCTTCTCGCGAAACCATCGTTTCGACGCGCTTGACCGCAAGGAAGAGGAGGAAACCGACCGCCAGAAGCGAGACCAGGAGAAAGGGAGCGACACTCCAGAGCATACCATGGCCGTGCTGATGGTCGCGCCAGATGATGTTCCCTAAGACCTCGCCGTCAAGGCCCAAGACCGGGCACTCGTAGTAGCCTTTCGGCGCCGGGCCGCGAATGAAGTGCAAATCCTCGATGTGACCGCCGACGCCGGCGCGGTTGAAGAAGGTCAGGTCAAGCGGCTTCACGAAAATCATGACGTCGCCAAACCCGTCGGCGCCGGGCGTGTCTACCAAGGGGCTTACCAGGCTTGCGGCGATCAGCGAGACCTCCTGCTCATAAATCACGAGCCCCGCCGCCGGCACCTTGTCGATAGAATTCGCGCTGCGCGCGGACTCGATCAGCAGGCCGGCGCCCTGCGGCAGCGAGGGCGCTTTCGATTCACTGACGCGCTTGCCGTGCTCGAACGCCAGCCTGACGCGGTCGTCCGTCCCGACGACCCAACCTCCGGTAATGCCGAAGACACTGTGCAGATATTCCGACAGGCCGGTTTTCGCCCAACGCTCGTCGAGGATCACGCCGGAATCCACGATCGCCTCGTCCCACCAGGCATAATCGATCACAAGCTGACGCAGATTGTCCCGCCTGATCTGGACCATCGACTTGACGAGCGCGCGCTGCGATTGCACTTCGCGCTCGTTGAGCGAGTCGGCGCTCCAGTACAGCACCCCCGCCACCACCACGAGCGAGATGGCAACCAGCAAGAGAACGGGCAGCAGAAGATTGCGCCGCCGCTGCGCCAGCAGTTCGCGGGTCGCCTCGAAACGTGAGCGAGGCTCTCGCTCGCGCTCTATCGTGCTTACCATTCCCTCAAATACCTACGCTGGCGGAAATGCTTTAACGCGTCTGACGCAACAACGGGAATGAGAATTTAGGCCTCTTCTTTTAGCGCAAACACTATAAACGGATTGCGCGGACTGACCAGCCGCTCGGCGGCTTTGCTCCCCCAAAAAACCGCAACTAGCCGCCTTTCCAAGCCCAAAAATCAGGCAAAACACCGGACAAGTGAAGCGAAATGCCGGATTGCCCTTGCAGCTTGTGAGGGTGACGGCAAGGGCGGAGCCGCCGAGGATTCCCCGTTGGCGGGACTCGCCGCCAAGGTGCACACTCCCGACCGAGTCGCCGCATCCATAAGTCGATCCGCCAACTCCCCGGAAGGCCAGCCTGGGCAGATGCAAGAGACTTTTTCCCTATACCTCGGGCTCCCAACGGCTCCGCCCCCCTGTGGCCTGGGTGCCGTTGCCCGGGGAGGAGCGGTCTGCGAAATTGGCCGGGCGCCAGCGGCTGGAGAAAGAACCTGAGCGTATGACCCATCCGATTGCACCCAAGAACCCCACGGCGCCCCGCGAGATGCCGGGCCGGGAGTCCTCAGAACGCCTGGCGTGGTTGCTGTCGCGCTGCAGCCTTGGCGATCAGGCGGCCTTCGGCGAACTCTATGAGGCGACGTCCGCGAAACTCTTCGGCATCGCCTTGCGTATATTACGGCGGGAGGCTTGGGCCGAAGAGGCCCTGCAGGAGGCCTTCGTGAAGGTATGGCGGCACGCCGGCAGCTATGATCCCGGCCGAGGGCGGCCGATGACTTGGATGATCAATATCGTTCGAAACCAGTCCCTGGACCTGCTGCGGCGGGCCGACTATCGCGTAGCCGAGGAGGAATGGACCGCGGCGAAGGACCGGCGCACCAGTGCCGACAACCCGGCGGCCAGCGCGGAGACCAGCGAGGAGATGCAGAAGGTTCTCGCCTGCCTGGGCCGGTTGGGCGAAGAGCAGCGGGATTGCATTCTTCTGTCCTACCACCAAGGCCTGACACCGACCGAGATCGCGGGCCGCATGAAACGGCCGGCCGGCACCGTCAAGACATGGATTCGCCGAGGTCTGATGAAGCTGCGCGAATGCCTTGAGCAAAAGGGGGTGGGTCAATGAGATACGACGATCCCCACCTGCAGGAAGCCCTGGCCAGCGCCTACGTGGCCGGCGCGCTGCACGGTCGCGCGCGGCGCCGCTTCGAGGTGCTGATGCGTTCGCGCCCTGACCTGCGCCGCCGCGTCGAGGCCTGGGAAGATCACCTGACGCCGCTGAGCGACGCCACCCCTGCCGTGCAGCCGCCGGCGCGGGTATGGCAAGCAATTCGCAAGCGCGTGAGTCCCGACGGCAGGTCCGCGCCGGGGCGCGGCGGTTTCTGGAACAGCCTTGCCTTCTGGCGCCCTTTCGGCGCCGTGGCCGCCGTCTTCGCGATCTTGCTCGCCGGCTATGCCGCCCTGGAGACCGTGGCGCCCTGGGAAGAAGACCAGGTCGCCCGGGATACGCCGCGGCAAGCCAGCCCCAGTTACGTCGCCGTCCTGGAGGACGACGCAAGCCAGCCGGTCATGGTGGTGACCGCCTTCAAGGGCCCCTGGCGTGTGGTCGTGGAACCGCTGCGGGAGCTTTCGCCCAGCGCCGGCAAGACCTTCCAGGTTTGGGCGGTGGAGCGCGACAGCGGCAGCGTCCGCCCGCTGCTGCAGGTGAGCAGCGGCGAAGTGCTACGCCTGCCGCTGGACGACGACGGCTGGACCGCCATCAAGACGTCGGAATCCCTGGCGGTCACCTTGGAGGACGCCGGGGCCTCCCCCGCCGCGCCCACGGGCCCCGTGCTCTACTCGGGTCTCTGTCTCAACCTGAAAGGACCGGCCGAGACCTGAGCCCGCATTGCGGGCCCGCGAGAGCCGGTCCTTCACAGCGCGAAGGCGAGCAAGTGGTTGTCCCAAAGCACCGGCATCGCCGCCGGGTCATCGAGGCGCCGCATCTCGCCGCTCAGCGCATTGTAGCGCAGCAGCCTGCCGTGGCCGTTCGACAGCAGAAATCCGCCTGGCCCGCCCGAAGCGGCGACACCGCAGCCGTCGCTCAGCTCGACAGCCCCGAGATAGCTGCACCCGGCCATCGACCAGAAGGTGACGCAGCCGCCGCGCGGCGCCGAGGCCGCCAGCACCCGGCCGGAGACGTCCACAGCCGCGCTGCCGCAATATTGGCGCATGGCCCGCAGGACCGTCTCGTCCGCCTCCGGCAGGAAGATCTCCTCCTCGCCCCGGTGCAGGCCGACCAGCGGCACCAGGCGGTTGCGCGGTCCCTCGAACTGCATGACGAAGCCGACCTCGTCGTCGGAGGTGACAGCCAGATGGCGGATCGAGAGCTGGTGCAGGTCCGGCGCCAGGCGATGATCGTGCAGCAGCGCGCCGGAGGCCGTGTCGATGTAGGTCAGCGCGGGCTGCATGCTGTCGATGTTGAGCTTGCGCCGGCCCTTGTCCGGATGGGTCAGGATACCGCCGTTGGCCACGGCGAGCGTACGGCCGTCGGACATCAGCACCATCTCGTGCGGCCCGATGGCATAGGCCTCCAGCTCGCTTTCGCGGCGATAGGCGGCATCGGCATCGTAGACGCCGATACGGCCGCGCCCCTTGCCGTAGTCGTTCTCGCAGGCGAAGAGCCAGCGGCCGTCGGGGCTGAAGACGCCGTGGCCGTAGAAGTGATGTCCCGGCGGCGCATCGATCCGGCGGGCGGGGTCCGGCGACAGGGGATCGAAGGCCAGCGCGAAGCGGCCCGGCCGGCGCGCGAAGACGACGACCTCGCGCATTGCCGGACGCCGCGCCGCGCCGTGCCCGCGGCCGGGCAGCGGCAGAGTGGCGACCACATGACCGTCGTCGCGGACGACGCGGGCCAGTGTCCCGCCATCTCCAGCGGCGCAGGCGCTGACGACATAGCGCGCGGACGACGCCGCTTCCGCCCCCGTCCAGCGCAGGCCCCCGGCCGCCAGGAGCCCGGCGGCAGCGGCCAGAAAATGGCGTCTCTCAATCGCCGTCATAGCTGTTGAACCCGATTGGCAGATCGAGAACCTCCGAAAGCGGTCCGCTGAGCAGTTCCATGAGCCGGCCGGTTTCGGCGCGAACGGCATCCAGCTTTTCCCAGCCATCCGGCTGCCGCAGGGCCACGGCCAGAGACTCCGGCTGTGCCGCCAGCGCGGCCGACAGGCGCTCGAACGCGGCGCCGATCGCCCGGTCAAGCCCCGCGCCCTCGGGCTGCTCGCGCAGCAGCGAGGAAAGACTGACGGCGCCGGTGCCCCGATAGAGCGCCCGGGCGGCTTCGATATTGATGCGGACATTGCGCAGGGAGCGCGACGCGCGCCAGGACTCGGCCCGCGTCTGCCGGGCCGACGCCGGCTCGTCGCCCAGAGGCCGGCCGAGCTTGTAGTCCTCCACCAGCAGAAGAGCGCCGCGCAGGGCCTTGGCGAACTCGAGCGAAGCTTCCTTGGCATCGAAGTAGTGCTCATTGCCGTCAGCCGCCGACTTGACGACCTGCGCGTAGGAAGAACCGCCGTCCCGCCAATCGGCCAGCAGTGCGCCGGCGATGCCGCGCAGGTTGCCGCCGATGGCCAAGGCCAGAGGGCAGGCGAGCGGCGATGCCCGGACCGCATCGCCATCGTCGAACAGCAGCCGCTCCAGAGCCGGGAATCCTTGTACCGCGACGCTGCCTTCGGCGAAGGCCCGCGGCTCCAAGGCCTTGGTATCGCGCTGGGAGAGCATCCGCGCCAGGTGACGGCGCAGGGTACCGCGCTTGTCCGGCCAGAACTCGATGCGGTCGTAGCGCAGGAACAGCACGGCGGGCCCGAAGCGCAGGTGTTGCACGGCCATCCAGGCATCCATGGCATCGTTGTAGGCGGCGGCGCTTTCGCGTGCCTCCAGGCGGCCGTCGGCGCAGGCCTCCCGCAGCGAAGCCTCCAGCACCGCGGTCCGCTCGGCGAAGGCCGCGTAATGGGGGATGACGTAGCTGTCGACCAACGCGGCGTTGAGCGCCGCATAGTCGGGCGCCGCCGCCGCGGCGGGCAGCGTTTGACCGCCCAGCGCCAGCAGCAGGATCGTCGCCGCCGTCTTGAGCCTGCGCCAGAATCGCATAACTAAGTCTCCCAAACCGGACCGCCGGTCACAGCGTCCGCAGGAATGCCAGCAGCGCCTCGCGCGCTTCGGCGGGCAGGTCCACCACCTCCTGCTTGGCGGCTTCCGCCTCGCCGCCGTGCCAGAGGATCGCTTCCAGCAGGTTGCGGGCGCGCCCGTCGTGCAGGAACTGGGTGTGGCCGTTCACTCTCTCGGTGAGGCCGATCCCCCACAAAGGCGCCGTACGCCATTCCCGGCCGGATGCCCGGCCTTCGGGGCGGTGATCCGCAAGGCCCTCGCCCATGTCGTGCAGCAACAGGTCGCTGTAGGGCCAGATGAGCTGAAAGGACTGCTCCTCGCCCAGGGCGTCGCGCCGCGTCACGTACTTGGGCCGGTGACAGGCGATGCAGCCGCTCTCGTAGAAGACCTGCTTGCCGGCCAGGACCTGCGGGTCGTCCAAGTCCCGGCGCGCCGGCACCGCCAGATTGCGGCTGTAGAAGGCAATGAGATCCATCATCTCCGCCGAAGCCTCCAGGCCGTCGTGCTGGCGGCTGTCGCCGTTGGGCGCCTGCCTGCAGGCGACCTGCGCCTCGGTGCAGTCCCCCGCGGCCGCGGGCATGGTCGGCGCGGAAAGGCCGATGTCCCCGTTGATGGCATGGCTGCTCTGCTGAAGCAAGTTGGGCTGGCCCGCCTTCCAGCCGAAGCGGCCAGGCACCACCCTCCGCCGTACATCGTCCCAGACCCTGTTGACGCGGCCGGAGATGCCGTCGCCGTCCGCGTCCGCCGGATCGGCATGGCTTTCGATGTCCTCGTCGTGGACGGCCTCCAACAGACCGAGGCCGATCATCGGCGGCGCAACGCGCGGCGAGATCATGATGTCGGGGTGCAGCGGGCCATAGGCGAGATCGGTGATCGTGTAGGTGGGGCGGCGCAGCGAGACCTTGGTGCCGTCGGCCAGCACCACCTCCATCTCCTCGTATTCGATGTGCATCCTGCCTTCGGCCTTGTGCCCCTTGATCGCCAGATCCTGCAACTGGCCGCCGTAGGTCGGCTCGGGAATCACTCCAGCGCGGCCGCTGGCCAGCAAGGCACGCTGCTCGTCGTTCTGCGGCGCGATGCTGAGGCGCAGCAGCATGGAGACCGCCGAGTCTTGCGCCGAGGCCGGCGGATGGCCGCGCCCGTCCTTCAGGTGGCAGCGCTGACAGGAACGTGCATTGAACAGCGGCCCCAAGCCGTCGGCCGAGGTGGTCGAAGCCGGCGCGGAAACCCAGAGGCGCCGGAAGAGGCCGTTGCCGATCTTGAAATCGAGCTCGCGCTCGAAGCTCATGTTCGCGGAGGGATGGGAGAAGGCATCGCCGTTGACCGCATTGACGGAGGTCGCCGCACCGCCGGACTGCCGCTCGAATCTCTCCGGCCCGGTGAAGTCCTCCGTCGGCGCGATCGCCGCTTCGATACGCGCCTTTTCAGCAGGTGTCGGGGCGGCAGCCATGGCTGCCGGCCCCCCCCGCACTGCCGCTCGAATCTCTCCGGCCCGCCCGTCATCAACAGAAGACCCAGGAGGGCCGCGCTAGGATAGTTCATCGCTTTCTTTACTCAGCACAAACCCCGAAGAGCGCCTGCTCTCCGGGCCGTTTCCCCAGCGATCACTGGAACACGGCCTGCGGGTCGTCGAGGCTGTCCGACCCCTCGAACGCGATGGCCGAGAGGTCGAGTACGGCCACGGCGCGCTCGATCGCCTTGGTCTGGTCGGTCAGCGCCTGCACCACGGCCTCGATCACCGCGTTACCCTCGGCATTGCCCTCGCCGATCATCTGGTCGTAGGCCTCGACCGTCTCGGCGCGGTCGACCATGGCCTGCATGGTGCCCTTGGTCGCCGTGAGCTTGCCGCGCAGGTCGCGGTCCACCGCGCCGTCCTTTGCGGCGACCAGGTTTGCGAGGCTCGGGCCCGACACGACACTGCCGTCGACGCGGGTGTAGCTGCCGGTGTAGACGTTGATGACGCCCTGCTGGTCGTAGTAGTGCGAGTAGTGAGTGTTGTCGCTGAAGCAGTCGTGCTCTTCCTCGGGATCGTGAAGCATGAGGCCCAGCTTGATGCGCTCGCCCGCCAGTTCGCCGTAGGAGAGGCTGCCCATACCGGTCAGCATGGCGGCCAGGCCCGCGTCGGGCGCGCCCGACAGCAGGCCGCCGCGCGCCCCGCCGTCCGCCGCCCAGAGCGCCACCATGTCCTCCAGGTCGTCGATCAACAGGCCGGTCGCCGCTTTCAGATAGGCCGCCCGGCGCTCGCAGTGGCCGCCGGTGCAGCTGGTCTTGCTGAAGTCGCTGGCCGGACGCTTGCCGGCACCCGGGCCGGTACCGTTCAGGTCCTGGCCCCAGAGCAGAAACTCGATCGCGTGGTAACCGGTGGCCACGTTGGCCTCGACTTCCTCGGCCTCGTGCAGCACCTCCGCGAGCAACGTCTTGTCGATCTTTCCGGCGTCGACCATCTGGCCGTTCACGCGCAGCGTCTCGTTGGCAATGACATTGGCGGTGTAGATCGGGTTCTCGTCGGATTCGCTCCCGTAAGCGGACTCGTCCACGTAGTCGATGAGACCTTCGTCCAGCGGCCAGGCGTTGACCTTGCCTTCCCAGTCGTCGACCACCGCATTTCCGAAGCGATAGGCCTCCGTCTGCTGGTAGGGCACGCGCGCGGCGATCCAGGCCTCGCGCGCCGCTGCCAGGGTGACGTCGGAGGGATTGGCGATCAGCGCGTCGACCGCGCTGTCCAGCGTCCGCGCGGTAAGCAGTGAGTCCTCGTAGGCGGCATGGGCGATATCCGCGTAGGTCTTCAGGACCGCCCGCTTGTCCACCTCCGCCGCGCTCAGCGGCACGGCGAGCGGCCCCACAGCCAGCACCGTGGCCAATAGCGCGCTCCGGGCGGCTGTCTGCAACATTTTCATCGGTTGACTTCCCCTCTTCACATCGCTGGCGCGCGTCATCGCCCTAATCGCTAATAACACGCATTCTTAACAAAGCTGCCGGAAAAAGGCCGCCCCGGTGGAAGGAACGGCCCTGGCAAGCAAAGGCTCGAGGCGCGATCTTACACAGACCAGCGCGATTGACAATCATTATCATTCGCATCATGGTCGTCCCTTCAGCAAGACGGATTCCGGGGTCCGACCGATGCACCCTAGCCTTCTAGAAGTCCGTCTCGACAAGAAGGCTCCTGGCGCCGGCAAAGGCGGTTTACGCGGCGCCACGGCAGCCCGCCCGCCCCGCGGCGCTGCGCGGCACTTCGACCGCCTCAGGGACGATGCCGACATGTACCTCTGGCGTAATCTCCCCGAAGGGCAACTCAGCGCCGTCTTGCGCTGGGCTTGCGGAGCGCGGTCGTCATCGGCATCCGCGAGGGGGGCCGGACCTGCCGCGTCCGCTGCCCGGCCCCCTTTTCTCCAACGCCCCGTCGCCCGCCGGCTCCGGACGCGGCGGCGAGACGCTCAGGCCTCGCCGCGGGCGGGGTAGTCTTTTTCCTTGATAAAATCGATGGCTTTCAGAAGTTGGTCCAGCGGCGGACGAGCGAAGGGCAAGGTTTGGATGTAGGCGGCATAGAGCGTGCCGTCCGGCTTCATCAGGAAAAGGCCCGGCTCGCTGAACTGTGCCGGTTCCTCTATTCCGATCGAGGTCTTGCCGCGGCTGGTCGAGATCGGCAGCTCCAGTTCCCGCGCCTTTTCGATGCTGAGGCCATAGGCGACCGGTACTTCGGAGAGTTCCCAATCCTTCTTGGCCATCTCGGCACGCTCCTTGCCATCGCCGCTCACCGCGACCACGTCGACGCCTCGCGCCTTGAACTCGCTCATGCGCCGGTTCAGGTCCTGCAGGTAGTTCCGGCATAGCGGACAGTGAGCGCCCCGGTAGGTCACCACCATGGAGAGGCTTTCGGGCTTGCGCTCCGACAAGGTCCAGGTGCCGCCGTCGAGCAGCGGAAAGGACATTTCAGGGGCGGGGTGGCGTGTCTTCAGCATGTTCTTGACATCCTCTTGCATCTGATTTCTGGAACGATCATTCAAAAACAGGTCAAAAAAACTCAATCGAGCGATTCGAGTGCGATGCGCACCACGCTGCGCAGGGCGGCCCGCTCGGGCGACACCTTGGCCATCACGCGCAGGCCGTTCGCGGTGGCGGTGAGGAAGCGCGCCAGGTCGGCGGGCGACTTCCCGGCGCCGATCTCGCCCTCCTTGCGGGCGCGGGTCAGCACCCGGCGGAAGGCGGCCTCCATGGCCGCCATGTTGGCGGCCACGGCCAGCCGGGTGTCGCGGTCGTGCGGCGCCAGCTCGATGGCGGCGTTGGTCATGAGGCAGCCCAGCAGGCGCCCCTCGCCGACCGAGAACTCGATGACCTCTTTGAAGAAGGTGGCGATCTTCTCGCGCGCCGGCCCCGGCTCCTCCAGCTTGGCGAGGCGCCGGGCGCTGACGTGGCTGCGGTAGTGCTCCACCACCTCCAGGAAGAGGCCGTGCTTGTCGCCGAAGGTGTCGTAGAGGCTGCCGCGGTTGAGGCCGGTCGCGTCCACCAGGTCCTGCACCGAGGTCGCCTGATAGCCCTGGCGCCAGAAGACGCCCAGCGCCTTCTCCACCACCTCTTCACGTTCAAATCTGCGGGGCCGGGCCATGGGCCGGCTTCCTCCGCGCTCAGTTATGGAACGCTCATTCCATAACCTGCGGGAGGCCTCCCGTCAAGGACGGGGGCCAGAAGGAACAGGGAAGGGCACTATTCGCCGCAGTCGCGCCCTTCCCTGCGCCCGCAAGGCAGTCGGGAGACTAGGCCTTACGGGAGACGAACCAGACGTTCAAGGGGTCGTGGTCGAAGGTCGATTTCTCCGGCGCTGCGAAGCCCGCTTCCTTGAGCATCTCCAGCGCCGTTTCCCAGCCCCACATGGTGCCGAGGCCTGCGCCGCCCTGGCCCAGGGAGACCGGCATGCAGTGCATGCAGGAGGCGGTGTAGAGAAAGGCGGCCATGGGGAAATCCAGGTTGTTTTCCAGCTTCGCCGAGCCGCCGATATCCTGCATCAGGTAGACGCCGCCGGGCCGCAGCGCGCCGTAGAGGCCCTTCAATAGGCCCTGCGGGTCCTTCTGGTCGTGTACGGCGTCGAAGGAGGTCACGAGGTCGTAGGCGTCCTTCTCGTCGAAGCCGGTGAGATCGCGCCGTTCGAAGCGGATGTTCTCCAGCCCGGCGGCCCTGGCGGCCTGCTGCGCCCCGGCAACGGCGTCGGCGCAGAGGTCGTAGCCGGTGAAGCGGCTGTTGGGATAGCGCGCGGCCATGGCGATGAGGGCCCGACCGCTGCCGCAGCCCGCATCCAGCACGTCGATGCCCTCGGCCAGGCGGCCCGGCAGTTCCGGGGCCAGCGGCAGGATGAGGTCGAAGAGCTGCGCCACCACGGTCTGGCCGCTGTCCTCGGCCATCATCTGGTGGAAACAGGGATAGTCCTCGTAACGGGTGCCCTCGCCGGTCTCAAAGCATTCCACGATGCGGTCGTGGGCGGCGGCGATCACCGGGATGGCGTTGGCCGCCACCGCGAGGTTGCCCAGCGGCGCATCGCGGGTCAGGCAGGCGGCGTGCTCGGCCGGCAGGCAATAGCTTCCAGTCTTCACGTCATAGATGACGATGCCGCCGGTCACCATGGCGGCCAGCCATTCGCGCACGTAGCGCTCCGACAGTTCCGCCGCGTCGGCGATGGCCGCCGAGGTGCTGGGCGGCAAGCCGGCCAGGGTGTCGAAGAGGCCGCTGCGATGGCCCAGGGAAATCATCACCGTCACGGCCGCGGTGTTGACCATCCCGGCCATGCGTTCGGCAAAAGCCTCCGCAGCGGCCTCGTCGAAGGCCGGCAGGGCGCGTGTCGCTTCCATCATGTCGAATCTCACTCTCGAATTGGCGCGGCGAACTTCAATGCGGCGGGGAGAGATTGCAGAACGCGCCGGAAGAAGGTAAGTGGGAGAAACGCCGAAACAGAGGCGTTTCTGCCACGACAGCGAGGCCTCCGGCCATGGCCGCCCCCGCAGGAAGATCGGACCAGTCCGAAAATCCCATCCGCGTCACTATCTTGGCGCTGCCCGAAAGCTCCGCTTCGGTGCTCTACGGGCTCTATGACGTGCTTTCGAGCGCCGGGCGCCTGTGGTCGCAGATCACCGGCGAAACCGAGGCCGGCCCGACCATGGCCGTGGAGATCGTCTCCCCGTCGCGCGAGCCCTTCCGCTGCTGGGGCGGCGTGCCGGTCGCCCCGCAGGCGGCCCTGGCCGAGCGGCCGGAAAGCGATCTCGTGGTGGTGTCCGATCTGGCGATTCCCATCGATTTCGATCCGCGTGGCGCCTGGGCGGAGAGCGCCGCCTGGGTCCGGCAGCAGTACGAGGGCGGCGCCGTGGTGGCTGCCGTCTGCACCGGCTCGGTCCTTCTCGCCGAAGCCGGCCTGCTCGACGGCCGGACGGCGACCACGCACTGGGCCTTCGAACGCCTCTTCGCCACCCACTTCCCGGCGGTGAAGCTGAGCGTCAAGGACCTCATGCTGCCGGATGCCCCGGGGGGACGCATTCTTACCAGCGGCGGCGCCGCTTCCTGGGAAGACCTGGTGCTGCATCTCATCGCGCGCTTTTGCGGCGACGCGGAGGCCCGGCGCATGGCCAAAGCCTTCCTGATCGGCGACCGCAGCGACGGTCAACTGCCCTACGCCGCCATGGTCAAGCCGCGCCCCCACGACGACCAGGCGATCGCCGACTGCCAGCAGTGGATCGCCGAACACTATGCCGCGCCCAACCCGGTCAGCCGCATGGCCGAGCGTTCCGGCCTGCCGGAGCGCAGTTTCAAGCGGCGCTTTCAGGCGGCCACCGGCTTCAAGCCGGTCGTCTATGTGCAGACCCTGCGCGTGGAGGAAGCCAAGGAATACCTGGAGACCACAGACTGGCCGACCGAGCAGGTCGGCGCCACCGTCGGCTACGAGGACCCGGCCTTCTTCCGCCGCCTCTTCAAGCGGCACACCGGCATCACCCCCGCCCGATACCGCCAGCGCTTCCGCGGGCCGAGCAAAGCGGCCAGCGGCAGCTAAGCGACGACGATCTCAGCCGGAGTCCAGCGCTCGCGGCGGCGCCGGCGGCGTCCCGTCTCGTCCTCCGCCGAGTAGTCGGAGAGAATCAGCGTCCGAGTGAAGCGGGCGCTGTCAGCAAAGGCGTTTATGATGGCGACCGCATAAGTTCGCTCCCCGTCGGGCATGACCGCGGCCACGTAGACCCCACAGCGCCCGCAGAGATAGTAGTCGGCGATGCCGAGGCCGAAGCGGTAGCGCTGCACGGCGTCCTCATCGCGCAGGGTGAGCGTCACCTTGCCGGCCGGGTCGGACACCGCGCGCGAGGCATGCTTGCGGCAGAAGCTGCACTGGCAGGCCCGCACCTCGGTCTCCTCCGGCGCCACGTCGCTCTCGTAGGTGATGGCAATGGCGCCGCAGTGGCAGCCGCCGTGGTGTTTCACGAAAGCCTCCCCTCAGCCTTGTCCGCCGCGCAGGCGCTCCAGGAGGCCCGGCAACTCGCCGAGGCGCTCCAGGCGGTGGAAGCGTTCGCTCTCGGGATCCTCGTCGTGGGCCTCGTGGGCCCACAGCAGGGCGTAGGGCACGTGCACGCCGTGGCCGCCCAGCTCCAGGATAGGCAACACGTCCGAGGGCATGGAGTTGCCGACCATGACTGTGCGCTCCGGCGCGATGCCGTGACGCTGGAAGATGGCGTGGTAAACGCCGGCGTCCTTGCGCGGCACGATCTCCACCTGCTCGAAGTGGCCGGCCAGGCCGGAGCGTTCGATCTTGCTCGTCTGGTCGACGATGTCGCCCTTGGTGATGAGGATCACGCGGAAGCGCCCCTTCACCGCGTCCAGGGTCCGCTCGACATCGTCCAGCAGGTCGACCGGCGCCTCCATCATGGCCTTGCCGAGCCCAACGATCTCGTGGATATCTTCCGCCGTGATGCGGCACCCCGTAATCTGAATGGCCGCCTCCACCATGGACAACGTGAAACCCTTGATGCCGTAACCGAAGAGCGCGAGGTTCTTCATCTCCACGGTGAAGAGCGCGTCGTGGATGTCCTCGCCCGGGCGGTAGCGCTGCACGATCGCCTCCAGGGCCTTCTGGGTGTCCTGGAACAGGTGCTCGTTGTGCCACAGCGTGTCGTCGGCATCGAAGGCGACGGTATCGATCATTCTGCTTTCCCATCAGGATTTCGCCTCGCCCTTCGAGACGGGCTTTCAGCCCTCCTCAGGGTGAGGCGAGGTACCAGATTTGACCTCGTACTTCGAGGCGGCGCTGACGCGCCTCCTCAGCATAAGGTCAAATCTGTTCCCTCACTCCACCGCCTTGACGCGGCCCTCCACCTTGGGCGCGACCTCGCCGGCGGCGGCAACGAAGTCCATGACCATGGTGGCCATGTACTTGGCCGCGGCGGCGTCGATCAGGGTCTTGCCCTGGGTGAAGACGGTATAGCCGTCGCCGCCCTTGGCCAGAAAGTCGTTTGTCGCCACGGTGTAGGTCGCGGCCGGGTCCAGCGGCTTGCCGTTGACGCTGACCGACGTCACCCGTGCCCCCGGCGCCGCTTTGCGGCTCCACGTCATGGCGAGGCCGGAGGTGCTGGGAAAGCGCCCGGCGCCCTCCTCGACTCTGCTGACCCCGTGCTCCAGCGCTTCCCTGAGCTGCGCCCCGGTCAATTCCAGCTTCACCGTGCGGTTGCCGAAAGGCAGTTCGGTCTGGATATCGCGGCGGGTCAGCGTTACCCCGGCGGGATAGGTCTTGTCGCCGCGGATGCCGCCGCCGTTGGTGATGGCCACGTCGGCGGCCACGCCCTGACGGATCGCATCGGCGATGAGGTTGCCGATGGCGGTTTCCTCCCCGCGCACCGAGGCGCGGCGGCTGTCCAGCGGCGTCGCCGACTTCCCGACGGCAATGTCCAACTCCTTCGACAGCTTGTCGAGGTAGGCCTGCACCTTGGCGGCCATGGCGGCCTCCGGCTCGACGCCGGCGGTGGAGCGGATGCGGAATTGCGGCGTCCAGACGAAGGTCTGCTTGCCGCGGTTGTCGACCGTGTCCATGGTCACCTCGACCACCATGAGGTTCTCGCCCTGGGAGCCGGACTCCACGAAGGCGCGCTGGCCGTTGTAGTAGGTGATCTGCAGGTGGTCATGGCCGGACAACAGAATATCGATGCCGCTGTCGCCGTTGACCAGCTCCAGGTCCTCGGCGATGCCGGTGTGGGCCAGAGCGACCACCAGGTCGGCGCCGTTTTCGCGCAGATTGTCGCTCAGCTTGCGCGCGGTGGCGACCAGCGGCTCGAAAGTGACGCCCTCGGCGCTGGAGATCTCCGGCGTCTCCGGCGTGGTCAGTCCCAGGAAGCCGACGGTGTAGGGCCCGGCCTCGGCGGTCCAGGTGGCCAGGGTGCCCTCCAGCAGCGTGCCGTCCGTCATGGCATTGGACCCCAGGATCGTGAAACGCGCCTCGGCGACGCGCGCGCGCGTCACCGCCGCGCCGAAGTCGAACTCGTGGTTGCCCAGGACCATGATGTCCAGCTCGGCCTCGTTGAAGAGGTCCATCATGTGGGCGCCCTTGTCGAAGCCGGACAGCAGCGAGGGCGAGATGGTGTCGCCGCCGTGGGTGAAGATCGCGTGGGCCGCCGCCGCGCGCTCTTCATTGACCAAGGTCATGAGGCGCGCCAGACCGCCGCGGCCCTTGGAATCCTCGATGCGGTCGATGTCGTTGATGTGCAGGAGGGTCAGCTTGACCGGCTCCGCCGCAGACGGGGCGGCGAGCAGCAGGACAAGAGCGGAAGCGGCGAAGGCGATTTTTATCCTTTGATCAAACATCTTCGTTTCCCCTGTTGAAAAGCTGAAAGAAAACGTTTCGACAAAAATTCCTTCAGGGCGCCGCGAAGCCGCGCAGCGGCATGCCGGGGCCGCGCTGCAGCCAATTGTCCTCGGGATAGCGGCAGGCGCCGTCGATGAGGTGCAGGGTATAGGCGTGGCGCGAGCGCGCCGAGCGGTTGGGCGCACTGCCGTGCGGCAGCTTGCCGTGCAGCACCACCAGCGATCCCTTGGGGACCTCCAGCGGCACGGCCAGACTTTCATCCCAGGGTGAGGTGTCCAATCGCTCCATCGCCAGAGCTCCGTCCTTGCGCCGCCAGCGCTCGCGCAAGGGGCCGGCGTGACCGCCGGGCAGCGCCCAGAGGCAGCCGTTCTCCAGCGTCGCGTCCTCCAGGGCGAACCACAGACCGGTAACACTCAGGGGCTCGGTGTAGAGGAAGGTCGAGTCCTGGTGCCAGCCCACCTCGCCGCCGATGCGCGGCTGCTTGAAGATGTACATCGACTGCAGCAGCAGCGGCTCGGCGAGTTCCAGGTCGCCGGCCAGGGCCGCCAGCTGCGGCAGGCGCGAGAAGCGCGAGAAGACCGGGTCCAGGTCGTGCTGGGCATGGCCGATCTTGTTGATCGACAGGCGCTTGTCCTGGCGCAGCTCGCCCGCCGCGTCGAATGCCTCTTCCTCGAAGAAGAAGCGGATCTTGTCGCCGGACGCCAGGAAATAGTCGTCGCGGCCGTGCACCTGCCCGCGTGTCGAGAAGATGCTGGCGACCTCGCCGGGATCGAAGGCCGCCACCAGTTCCTCGGCCCGGGTCATGAGCGCGTCGCAGTCTGCGGCGGCGACCATATGCTCCAGCACCAGGAAACCGTCACGCGCGTAAGCCTCGCGCATCTGCGCGGTGAGGCGGCCGCCCGGCGGCGCGGCGAAGCGCGGCGGCTCGGAGGTTTGGCGGGCAGCAGTCGGGGCGAACATGCTCTTCAGACATCCTCCGCGGTGATGCGTTGATGGACGACCGGAGACGGTTCCGGTCCAGTCTCGCCGATCTGGAAGGCTTTCTGCAAGAGCGCCGCCGCCGCATCGGCGCCGGCCTCGTCGGCTGCGTGGACCACGGCCAGGGGGTCGGCCGCCGAAACCGTCTGTCCCAGGGGCACGATATCGTCGAAGCCGACGGCGGGATCGACGGCATCCTCGACGCGGCGCCGCCCGCCGCCCAGCTCGATCACCGCCAAGCCGACGGCGCGGGTGTCGATCGCGCCGACCACACCGGCCGCCTTGGCCTGCACCGCTCGGCGGACCGGCGCGCGCGGCAGGATCTCCCGGGCGCGCGCGAGGAAATCGGCTGGCCCGCCGAGTGCGGCCACCATGGCATCGAAGCGTTCGGCGGCCCGGCCCGAGACCAGGGCGTCCTCGGCCCTGGCCAGCGCGCTCCCGCGGTCGTCGGCCAGCGCACCGAGCAGCAGCATTTCGGCCGCCAGGGCCAGGGTCACCTCGCGCAGGCGCCGATCGCCCTGTCCGGTGACCAGGAGTTCGACGCACTCCATTACCTCGAGAGCGTTGCCGGCGGAGCGCCCAAGGGGCTGATCCATGTCGGTGATGAGAGCCGTGGTGGGCAGCCCGGCCCCGGCCGCCACCGAGACGATGCTCTCCGCCAGGTCGCGCGCCATCTCCGGCGTCGCGGCGAAGGCGCCGTTGCCGGCCTTCACGTCCATCACCAGGCCGCCCAGCCCGGCGGCCAGCTTCTTGGAGAGAATGGAGGCGGTGATGAGAGGAATGGATTCCACCGTCGCGGTGACGTCGCGCACCGCGTAGAGGCGCTTGTCGGCGGGGGCCAGGTCGGCGGTCTGGCCGATGATGGCGCAACCCGCCTCGGACACCACCTGCTGGAAGCGCACGATGTCCGGCGCGGTGTGGTAGCCGGGAATGGACTCCAGCTTGTCCAGGGTGCCGCCGGTGTGGCCGAGGCCGCGCCCGGAGATCATCGGCACGAAGGCGCCGCAGGCGGCCAGGACCGGCGCCAGGATCAGGCTCACCTTGTCGCCGACGCCGCCGGTGGAATGCTTGTCCAGCACCGGGCCCGGAAGATTTGCATCCTGCCAGTCGATGCGCCGCCCGCTGGCGGTCATGGCGCGGGTCAGCGCCACGGTCTCCTCCGGCGTCATACCGTTGAGGAAGACCGCCATGGCGAAAGCGGCGATCTGCCCTTCGCTCAAGCTGTCTTTGGCGATGCCCGCGACGAAGGCCTCGATCTCCTCGGCCGAGAGGCGCGCGCCGTCGCGCTTGTGGCGGATGATCTCCTGCGGCAGGAAAGCCATCAGTAAGTCCGTGACATATCCGGTGGGGCGGATGCAACCCCCAGAGCCGCCAACAGGTCGTCGAGCAGGCCGCTGGCGCCGAAGCGGAAGCGGCGCGGATTGGCCCAGCCCTCCCCCATGATGCGGTCGGCCTGCGCCAGATACTGCCCCGCCGTCTCGGTATCGCGGATCCCGCCGGCGGCCTTGAAGCCGACATCCCGACTTGTCTGGGGGCCGCTGTCCTTGATGGCCTGCAGCATGGCCTCCGCGGCCTCCAGGGTCGCCGAGACCTCGACCTTGCCGGTGGAGGTCTTGATGAAGTCCGCGCCCGCGGCGATGGCGTCACGGCTGGCCTCGTAGATCTTTTTCGTCTCGCCCAGGCGGCCGGTTTCCAGGATCACCTTCAGCAGCACATGTTCGCCGCAGGCCTTCTTGCAGAGGGCGATCATGTCCAGCGCCGCGGCGGTGTCGCCCGCCAGCCAGCGGTTATAGGGCATGACGAGGTCCACTTCGTCGGCGCCGTTGTTGACGATGTCCTCGGTCTGTTTCACCGCCTCGGCGATGTCGCCGCCCCCTGCGGGAAAGTTGGCGACCGCCGCCACGCGGATGCCGCTGTGCTCCAGCAGGCCGCGCGCTTCGGTGATGAAGCGCGGCCAGATGCAGACGGCGGCGACCGGCCCCGGCGCGGTGAGCGCGCGGTTGCACAGGACGGACACCGTTTCGACATCGTCATTGTCGCCCAGGCTGGTCAGGTCGAGCAGGCGGATGGCGCGCGCCGCCACCGCCTTGCGCTGCTCGGCTTGGTCAGACATCGCTCAGCTCCTCCAGAAAGGCGGTCAGCAGGCGGGTCATGTCGCCGGCCGCCGCCGTGGCATGCTTCATGGTGTGCTCGTGCGACAGGCTTTCCCCGGACAGGCCGGCGGCGAGGTTGGTGATCATGGAGAGCGCCGTGACCTTGAGGTCCAGCAGGCGCGCGACGATCACCTCGGGCACCGTCGACATGCCGACCGCGTCGCCGCCCAGCACCTGCGCCGCCCTGATCTCCGCCGGCGTTTCGAAGTGCGGGCCGCAGAACCACACGTAGACGCCCTCGCTGAGCGCGATGCCGAGACGCCCGGCAACATCCAGAATCTGCTCTCGCGCCGCCGGGTCGTAGGCGTCCACCAGGTTGACGAAGCGCGCGTTGCCCGCCAGCCCGAAGAGCGGCGAGACCCCGGCGAAGTTGATGTGGTCGCGCAGCAGCAGGAGGCGCCCTGGCCCTACCTGGGGGTCGAGGCTGCCGGCGGCGTTGGTGAGGATCAGGCGTGCACAGCCCAGTTCCTTCAGCGTCGTCAGCGCCAGGTTCATGCCGTCGGCGCGGCCGCACTCGTAGTAGTGGGCGCGGCCCTGCATCACCGCGACGCGGCGCCCCGCCAGCCGTCCCAGCACCAGGCTGCCGCCGTGGCCGGCGACCGAGGGCTGCGGGAAGCCCGGCAGGTCGGCGTAGCGCAGGATCACCTTCCGCTCCACCGCCTCGGCCACCGCACCCAGGCCGGAGCCCAAGACCAGCGCCACCTCCGGCGCTTCCGGGATCTGCTTGCGGATGAGATCGGCCGTCGCGGCCGCCGCCTCGAACATGCGGATGCTCACTCCCTGTCCAGGTTATCGGGACCGAAGGACAGCGGCAGCAGCTCGCCCAAGGTCACCGTCTTGCGCAGGCCCTCGGGCCCGCAGATGTGAATCGCCACCGCGTCGGCGGCGAACTCGCGCAGGCGCTGGCGGCAGCCGCCGCAGGGCGTCACCAGCTTGTCGCCCGCGCCCGCCACCGCGACCTCGGTGACGCGGGTCTCGCCGGCCATGACCATGGCCGAGAGGGCCGAGGTTTCGGCGCAGCAGCCCTCCGGATAGGCGGCGTTCTCCACGTTGCAGCCGGCATAGACCTTGCCGCTGGCCCCGCGCACCGCGGCGCCGACGGAGAAGTTCGAATAGGGCGCATAGGCTTTCGACATGGCGGCGACCGCCGCCTCGATCAGGTCCGCGCTCATGGTTCAGCGTTCCTTCACATAGGGCCTGCCGATGGCCTTGGGCGCCACGGCGCGGCCAATGAAGCCGGCCAGCAGCACCACTGTCAGCACGTAGGGCAACGCCTGGATGAGCTGCACCGGGATCGGCCCGATCACCGGCAGCTCGACGCCCTGCAGGCGGATGGCGATGGCGTCCAGGAAGCCAAACATGAGGCAGGCCAGCATGGCCGGCAGCGGACGCCACTTGCCGAAGATGAGGGCGGCCAGCGCGATGTAGCCCTGCCCCGCCGTCATCTCGCGCACGAAGGCGGCGTTCTGGGCGATGGAGAGGTAGGTGCCGGCGAAGCCGCAGAGCACGCCGTCGCAAAGCACGGCGGTATAGCGCAGCCGCGCGACCGAGATTCCCGCCGTGTCGACCGCGTTGGGGTTCTCGCCCACCGCCCGCAGGCGCAGGCCGAAGCGGGTGCGGTAGACCACCCACCAGGTGAGCGGCACCATGGCGAAGGCGACGTAGACCAGCAGGTTGTGGCCCGAAATCAGCTCGCTGTAGATCGCGCCGAGAACGGGCACGTCCGCCACGGCCTCGGCGCCCGGCAGGGTGATGGGCGTGAAGCGCGCGCTATTGGGCACCGACGGCGTCTGGCCGCCGCGTGCGAACCAGGCGGTGCCCAGCACCACCGTCAATCCGGAAACCAGGATGTTGATGGCGACGCCGCTGACCACCTGGTCGCCGCGGTGAGTGATGCAGGCAAAGCCATGCAGGAGCGCCAGACAGATGGAAACGGCAATGCCGGTCCCCAAGGCCAGCCAGGCCGAGCCGCTGACCGCGGCCATGCTGGCCGCCGCGAAGGCCGCCGCCAGCATCTTGCCCTCCAGGGAAATATCGATCACGCCGGAGCGCTCGGAGAACAGCCCGGCCATGGCGCAGAACACCAGCGGCGTCGCGACGCGCAGGGTGGCGTCGAAAGAGAGCAGCAGGTTCAGGAGAAGGTCGGTCACCGTCTAACCCTCCTGCGCCGCCGGGCGCTGCGTCATGCCGACGATGCGCAGGTAGGCCCGCTCCACCGGCCCCTTCATCATGTAGGCCAGCGCACCGGAAAAGAGAATCACCAGGCCCTGGATGGTCACCACCATCTCGCGGGTCACCTTGGGTTCCTCGAAGGCCAACTCGGCGCCGCCCTGGTACAGCATGCCGAACAACAGGCTGGCCAGGACGATGCCGATGGGATGGTTGCGCCCCATCAGCGCCACGGCGATGCCGGTGAAGCCATAGCCGGCGGTGAAGTTCAGCAGGAGGCGGTGGTGAACGCCCATGACCTCGTTGATGCCGACGAAGCCTGCCAGCGCGCCGGAGACGCACATGGCCAACATGACCACCTTCTTCGGATCGATACCGGCATAGACCGCCGCCGTCTCGTTGGCCCCGACGGTGCGAATCTCATAGCCCCAGCGAGTACGCCAGATGAAGAGGTAGACCAGCACGCAGCAGACCGCCGCCCAAACGGCGGACAGATTCAACGGCGAGGGAGTCACCGCAATGCCGAACCAGCCGAACATCTCATGCACGAAGGGCAGATGTCCGGCCTCGGCGAACTCACGGCTCTCGGGCGACATGTTGCCGGGCTGGATCAACACGTTCACCATCAGATAGACCATCAGCGCCGCGGCGATGAAGTTGAACATGATGGTGGTGATGACGATGTGGCTGCCGCGATAGGCCTGCAGGTACGCGGGGATGGCGGCCCAGGCGGCGCCGAAGGCGGCGGCCAGCAGGATCGACAGCGGCAGGAGGACGATGAAGGGCAGATAGGGGTCCAGCGCCAGGATACCGAGCCCGACGCCCAGGCCGCCGATGTAGGCCTGGCCCTCGCCGCCGATGTTGAAGAGACCGGCGTGGAAGGCGACGGCCACGGCCAGCCCGGTGAAGACGAAGTTGGTGGTGTAGTAGAGGGTGTAGCCCAGAGCCTCGTCATAGCCGAAGGCGCCATAGAGGATGATCTCCACCGCCTGCAGCGGGTCGACGCCGATGGCGAAGAGGATGACGCCTGAAACCAGGAAAGCCAGGGCGATGTTGACCAGCGGAATGAGGCCGACGTCGATCCAGACCGGTATCTTGACGGAAGCGGTGCTCATTCCGGCCCCACCGCGATCGCGCCGGGCAGGCCGGGATGGGTGGCCAGCGCCTCCTCTTCCGTCGCCGCGTTGGCCATCATGAGGCCCAGCAGACGCTCGTCGGCCTGCGCCGCCGGCACCTCGCCGACGATACGGCCCTCGAACATCACCAGTATGCGGTCGCTGAGCGACATGATCTCGTCCAGTTCCACCGAAACTAGCAGCACCGCGCTGCCGGCGTCGCGCATGGCGATGAGGTTCTTGTGGATGAACTCGATGGCGCCGATGTCGACGCCGCGCGTCGGCTGGCCCACCAGCAGCAGGCGCGGGCGGCGCGACAGCTCGCGCGCCAGCACCATCTTCTGCTGGTTCCCGCCGGAGAAGTTGGCCGTCTTCAGTGCCGGGGCCTGGGGGCGCACATCGAAGTCGGCCATCTTCTTGGCGCAGTCGGCACGGATCGCTTCGCCCTTCATGAAAAGTCCGCTGTTGTAGGCCGGGTCGCGGTGATAGCCGAGGATCGCCGATTCCTCGGCCTCGAAACCGCGCACCAGGCCACTGCGCAGACGGTCTTCCGGCACGTGAGCGGCTCGCATCGCCCGCATGGTGGCCGGATCCAGGGCGCGCGTCGCCGAGAAGCGCTCACCCAGCAGCTCAAAATGGCCGGAGGTAACCGGGCGGATGCCGGAAAGTAGTTCCAGAAGCTCGCTCTGGCCGTTGCCCGAAACCCCGGCGATGCCGACCACCTCGCCGGCGCGCACCCGGAAGCTCACATGGTCGACGCGAGCCACGCCGGCCCGGTCGATGAAAGTCAGGTCTTCCACCGAGAGCACGGTGTCGCCGACCTTCGGCGCCTGCTTTTCGACCCGCAGCAGCACCTTCCTGCCGACCATCAGCTCGGCCAGCTCTTCCTTGCTGGTCTCCGCCGTGACCCGGTCAGCGACCATCTCGCCGCCGCGCATGACCGAGACGTTGTCGGTGATGGCCATGATCTCGCGCAGCTTGTGGGTGATCAGCACAACCGTCACGCCTTGCCGGCGCAGCGAATCGAGAATGCGGAAAAGCTGGTCGGTTTCCTGCGGGGTCAGGACGCCGGTCGGCTCGTCGAGGATCAGGATCTCGGCGCCGCGATAGAGCGCCTTCAAGATCTCGACGCGCTGCTGCTGGCCCACCGGCAACTCGCCGGCCAGAGCGTCGGGATCGACATCCAGGCTGTAGTCGCGCTCCAGGCGTTCCAGCTCGGCACGGGCCTTGGCAACGCTGGAGGTGAGGATGGCGCCCGATTCCGCCCCCAGCATGATGTTCTCCACCACACTCATGGTGTCGACCAGCATGAAGTGCTGGTGGACCATGCCGATGCCCGCGTCGATGGCGTCGCGCGACGTGCGGACCGGCGTCGGCTTGCCACCGATGAGGATTTCGCCGCTATCGGCCTCGTAGAAGCCGTAGAGGATGCTCATCAGGGTCGACTTGCCGGCGCCGTTCTCGCCGATGATGCCGTGGATGGTGCCGGCCCGGACGGTCAGGCAGACGTCCTTGTTGGCCTGAACCGCGCCGAAGGCCTTGTTGATGTGACGCAGCTCGATGGCCGGCGGCGCAGCGTCCTGGCCGGGCTGTGCGCCGGGCGCTATATGCGTGTCTTCAGCCACGAGACCCCCTGCAGCCGCCCGGAGGCCCCGGTCCGGCGCAGGACCGGACGGGGCCTACCGGCCGGAAACTAGTAGCTGCAGCTGTCGCTGGCCATGTAGTCGTGGACCTGCAGCTTGCCGGCGACGATATCGGCGGACGCAGCCTCGACCTTGGCCTTCATCTCGTCGGTGATGAGATCCTTGTTGTACTCGTCCAGCGCCCAACCGACACCGTCCTCGGCCAGACCCAGCACCTGGATGCCGGAAGTCCACTTGTCGTCATGGGCGTCCTTGAAGGCGGTATAGGCGGCCACGTCGACGCGCTTCAGCATGGAGGTCAGCATGGTGCCGGGGTGCAGGTAGTTCTGGTTGGAGTCGACCCCTATGGCCAGCTTGCCGCTGTCTTCGGCCGTCTGGTAGACGCCGACCCCGGTGCCGCCGGCGGCGGCATAAACCACGTCGACGCCCCGGTCGAACTGGCTCTTGGCCAGCTCCGAGCCCCGGGTCGGATCGTTCCAGGCCGCCGGCGTGGTGCCGGTCATGTTCTGCACCACTTCGGTGTCCTTGCTGACGAACTTGGCGCCCTGCTCATAGCCGCAGGCGAACTTGCGGATCAGCGGGATGTCCATGCCGCCGACAAAGCCGACCTTGCCGGTCTGGGACTTCAGCGCCGCGATCATGCCCACCAGGAAGGAACCTTCATGCTCCTTGAACACGATGGAGCGCACGTTCGGCAGATCCACCACGGCGTCGATGATGGCGAAATGGGTATCCGGAAACTCCTTGGCCACCTTCTCCAACGCCGGGGCCTGCGCGAAACCGACGCCGACCACCGGATTGGCGCCGCGCTGGGCCATGCGCCGCAGCGCCTGCTCGCGCTGAGTTTCGTTGGTGACCTCGAATTCGCGGTATTCGAGACCGGATTCCTTCTTGAAGCGTTCGACACCGTTGTAGACGCCCTCGTTGAAGGATTTGTCGAACTTGCCGCCCATGTCGAAAACCACGGCCGGGCTGAATTCGGCCGCGGCGGCTGTGGACAAGGAAGCCAGTGACGTGGAAACGACCAGGGCCGCCGCAGCGGCGGTGACTTTGCGTAACATGAAGATGCCTCGCCTGAGTTCTTGTTGTTCGCTTCATATCGCAGCGCCGCGTGCAGCCGGAAGGTGGCCCGCAACCGCCGCGCACAAGAAGCTACGCTACCACGAACGCCCGGAAGCGCCAGTTCAAAGTGGCCTCCTTGCGCTTCAACCGGCGGCGAAAGCGGGAATGAGGGAAAGCGCGAAAAAAGACCGGGCCGCCTGGGGCCCGGCCCTGAGTGAGCTGGGGCTCTCGAACCGCTGCAAGGCCGGAATTCGCACCCGAAGCTGCGATCCCTGCCGCGGGGCGCGGACACCCGGCCGGCTACCGGCCTTAGGGGGTGCAGGCCGGTTCCCCGAACACCTCACAGCGCCGCCGGCCGCGACCCTTCCATAGGAGACCGGCCATTTCGCGAAACCGGCCGGAAGGTCAAAGGCGCGCCCGCGGCACCGCGCAGGATAGAGAGCCGAGGTTACGGAGATTTGTCCGCGGAATGACAATCGTGTCACCCCCGGGCCCGCCCCTGCGAAAACCGGCGGCGGAGCGTCGAGCTTCCGGCTGGCCCGCAAGCCCGGCTCATCGGCAGTCCCAGCCGGCCGATTGAGACCTGATTGTCACAAATAGGTCAGATCATTCTCATGCCTGCGGGCCAATATAGGGCAAAGGCCAAAGTGGCGTTGCGTGAGGGGAAGTTTCGATCGGCAACCGCGTCCCGCAAGGGGACGCAACGCAATCTGAAAGGCAGAATTCATGATCGAACAGCATGCGGTCCGGAAAACCGCCGCCCGGCGGCCCGCCGTCTCCGTGGCCCAGCGGGAGCCTGCCCGGCGAGAGCGGCCCGGTGCGGAACCGCCCGGACGCAAGCCCCAGGGGGAAACCGCCGACTGGATCGTCGGCGAACCCTCGGTGGAGGACCTCCTGCGCGATCCCCTGATCCATGCCGTCCTGCGGCGCGACGGCCTCGGCCTGCAGGACCTGCTGCAGGCCGTCGCCCTGGGCCGCAGCCGCCTGGCCCCGCCCAGGGTGGAGAACGACGCCGCCTGACGTCCGCCGTCGGCCGTCCCCGCACCCCCAGGACTTGCGGCGACGGCGCACAGCCGCTATTGGCTGTGACGCAGCGCGCCGCAAGGCGCGCCGCAGACCAACGGGCGACAAGCAGGCAAACGGGGCGGGGTATGCTGCGCATCGCAAGCATCGGCGAATGCATGATCGAGCTCTCGGAAACCGCCGGAGGTGACGGCGCCATGCACCTCACCTTCGGCGGCGACACCCTGAACACGGCGGTCTATCTCGCCCGCTCCCTCGGCGACTGCGATGCCGAGGTGCACTATGTCACCGCCCTGGGCGACGATCCCTTCAGCGACGAGATGCTGGCCGCCTGGCAGGGCGAGGGCTTGAAGACCGACCAGGTGCGCCGCCTGCCCGGCCGCCTGCCCGGCCTCTACATCATCCGCACCGACGAAAACGGCGAGCGCAGCTTCCACTACTGGCGCAACGCCGCCGCCGCCCGCGAGCTCTGCCGCCCCGAGCAGGCCGAAGCCCTGAAGGGCGCCCTCGCCGGCTTCGACTTGGTCTATCTCTCCGGCATCACGCTCGGCATCCTCGATGCCGAGAGCCGCGGGCGTCTCTTCGGCCTGCTGGAAACCCTGAAGCAGGGCGGTTGCCGCATCGCCTTCGACACCAACTACCGCCCGCGCCTCTGGGAGAGCCCCGAGGAGGCCCGCGAAGCCGCCACCAAGGTGTTGTCCCTGGCCGACATCGCGCTGCCGACCTTCGAGGACGACGCCGCCCTGTTCGGCGACACCGGCCCGGAGGCCACGGTCGAGCGCCTGTTCGGCCTGGGAGTCGAGGAAGTCGTGGTGAAATGCGGGGCCGAGCCCTGCGTCATCGGGCGGCGGCGCGGCATCGCCCGCGTCACGGGCGAGAAGGTCGAAAAGCCGCTGGACACCACCGCGGCCGGCGACTCCTTCAACGGCGCCTATCTGGCCGCGCGCTTGGCCGGCGCCGGGCCCGAGGAGGCCGCGGCCGCCGGTCACCGCCTGGCCGCCCGGGTCATCGCCACCAAGGGCGCCATCATCCCGGCCTGAGCCGCTCGCCTTTATAGACGACCTCACTTACCTGTTGATTTTTCAGCATTTCCTGGTCCAGCGCCGCCGCACGCCGCTCCATGTAAAATTTCCACGCGAAAAGGCTTGAAAGCCTCCGGGAATCTGCCTAAATCGAGGCCGATTTAGCACTCTATTGTGGAGAGTGCTAGCTGGTACAGGCAGCGATTCACAAGGGGAAAACCTATGAAATTCAGACCTTTGCATGACCGCGTCGTCATTCGCCGCGTCGAGGAAGACACCAAGACCGCCGGCGGCATCATCATTCCCGACACCGCCAAGGAAAAGCCCAGCCAGGGCAAAGTGGTCGCCGTCGGCCCGGGCGCCCGCAACGAGAAGGGCGAACTGGTCGCCCTCGACGTGAAGGCCGGCGACACCGTGCTGTTCGGCAAGTGGTCGGGCACCGAGGTGAAGATCGATGGCGAAGACCTCCTGATCATGAAGGAGTCCGACATCATGGGCGTGATCGAGGCCACCAAGGCCTCCAAGAAGGCCGCCTAAAGCGCAGTTCTTAGGAGAGAACGAACATGTCTGCGAAAGACGTCAAATTTTCCACCGACGCGCGCGAGCGCATGCTGCGCGGCGTCGACATCCTGGCCGATGCGGTCAAGGTCACGCTGGGCCCCAAGGGCCGCAACGTGGTTCTCGACAAGTCCTTCGGCGCGCCCCGCGTCACCAAGGACGGCGTGACCGTGGCCAAGGACATCGAACTGAAGGACAAGTTCGAGAACATGGGCGCCCAGATGGTGCGCGAAGTGGCGTCCAAGACCAACGACATCGCCGGTGACGGCACCACCACGGCGACCGTGCTGGCCCAGTCCATCGTCCGCGAGGGCGTGAAGGCGGTGGCCGCGGGCATGAACCCCATGGACCTGAAGCGCGGCATCGACCTCGCCGTGACGGCCGTGGTCGATGAGTTGCAGAAGCGCTCACGCAAGGTGACCGCCAACGAGGAGATCGCCCAGGTCGGCACCATCTCCGCCAACGGCGATGCCGAGGTCGGCGCCATGCTGGCCGAGGCCATGCAGCGTGTCGGCAACGAGGGCGTGATCACCGTCGAGGAAGCGAAGTCGCTGGAGACCGAGCTCGAGGTCGTCGAAGGCATGCAGTTCGATCGCGGCTATCTCTCCCCCTACTTCATCACCGACGCCGACAAGATGCAGGCGGTCCTGGAAGACCCCTACATCCTGATCCACGAGAAGAAGCTCTCCGGCCTGCAGGCCATGCTGCCGCTGCTGGAAGCCGTGGTGCAGTCCGGCAAGCCGCTGCTGGTGGTGGCCGAGGACGTCGAGGGCGAGGCCCTGGCCACCCTGGTGGTCAACCGCCTGCGCGGCGGCCTGAAGGTCGCCGCCGTGAAGGCGCCGGGCTTCGGCGACCGCCGCAAGGCCATGCTGGAGGACATCGCGACCCTGACCGGGGGCCAGGTGGTGTCCGAGGACGTCGGCATCAAGCTGGAGAACGTCACCCTGGATATGCTGGGCCGCGCCAAGCGGGTCATCATCACCAAGGAAGAGACCACGGTGGTCGACGGCGCCGGCAAGAAGGCCGACATTCAGTCCCGCGTCGGTCAGATCAAGGCGCAGATCGAGGAGACCTCCTCGGACTACGACCGTGAGAAGCTGCAGGAGCGTCTGGCCAAGCTGGCCGGCGGCGTTGCGGTGATTCGCGTCGGCGGCGCCACCGAAGTCGAGGTGAAGGAGCGCAAGGACCGCGTCGACGACGCCCTCCACGCGACCCGCGCCGCGGTCGAGGAAGGCATCGTCCCCGGCGGCGGCGTCGCCCTGCTGCGGGCCGCGGCCAAGCTCGCCAAGCTGGAAACCGAAAACGACGACCAGAAGGTCGGCATCCGCATCGTGCGCAAGGCCCTGGAAGCGCCGGTACGCCAGATCGCCCAGAACGCGGGGACCGACGGCTCCATCGTGGTCGGCAAGATCCTGGAGAACAAGGACGCCCAGTGGGGCTACAACGCCCAGACCGGCAAGTACACCAACCTGGTGAAGGATGGCGTCATCGACCCGACCAAGGTCGTGCGCGCCGCCCTGCAGGACGCCGCCTCGGTGGCCGGCCTGCTGATCACCACGGAGGCCATGGTCGCCGACAAGCCCGAGAAGAAGGAGCCGGCGATGCCCGCCGGCGACATGGGCGGCATGGGCGGCATGGGCTTCTAATCCTGCCCAACTCCGTAAACTCAGATGCGACTTTCGGGGCCGGTTTCGACCGGCCCCTTTCTTTTTTCGGTGGCAAGTCCTTGAAATCACAGCCCGCAAAGGGCCCGCCCGACGCTCCTCCTTGACGTCTAGAAAATATATTCATATATATGAAGATATGAACTTGCGAGACATGCAAAGCTCGGCCACGGCGGCCGCCGACCTGATGAAGGCGCTGTCCAGCGAGAACCGCCTGCTGCTGCTGTGCCAGCTCGCCGACGGCGAGAAGACAGTGGGCGAACTGGCGGAGACCCTGGGCCTGCGTCAGGCCGCGGTTTCCCAGCAGCTCGCCCTGCTGCGGCGCGACGGGCTGGTCAACGCCCGGCGCGACGGCCGCACGATGCATTACAGCCTGACCGGCCGCGAGGCCCGCGCCGTCATCATGCTGCTTTACGAACTGTACTGCGTGCCGGCGCGGCAGACGGTCGAAACCTGACCCAGCCCGCCGCTGCCCGGCACCCCGAACACGCCTGACGACGAGGAGTATCTAGAAAATGTCCACGCTCAATAAGATCGATGCGCACAAGGCCAAGTCCCTGATCGACAGCGGCGCGGCGATCCTGGTGGATATCCGCGAGAGCGACGAATTCGCCCGCGAGCACGTGCCCGGGGCGCACCATGTGCCGCTGTCGGGGTTCAGCCCCAGCGACTTCCCGCAGGACCGCCAGAAGGCCGCCATCTTCCACTGCGCCAGCGGAACGCGCACGGCCGAGGCCGCGCCGCGCATCCTGGCCAGCGGCTTCGCCGAGGTCTACATGCTGGAGCAGGGCCTGGCAGGCTGGAAAAAGGCCGGTCTTCAGACGGTGATCAACCGGAAGGCGCCGATCTCCATCCAGCGCCAGGTGCAGATCACCGCCGGCATGATGGTGCTGATCGGCGTGATCCTGGGCTTCACCGTCTCGCCCTGGTTTTTCGCGCTGTCCGGCTTCGTCGGCGCCGGCCTGACCTTCGCGGGCGTCTCCGGCACCTGCGCCATGGCAAGCCTGCTGGCCTTCATGCCCTGGAACCGCCGGGTGATGGCGCCCACCACCACCCTGGCACAGGGTTCCTAGTACGGGGTTCCCGGTGCGGGGCTTCTAGCCGCGACTCCGGGCGGAAGGCTAAACTCGTGGGCGTGACCATCGCCCGCGAAGAAGATCTCTACGAACCGGTGAAGGCCTTCCTGGAAGGCCAGGGCTACGCCGTGAAGGCGGAGGTGCGGGGCTGCGACCTGGTCGCCCGGCGCGGCGAGGAGCCGCCGGTCATCGTCGAGCTGAAGAAGGCCTTCAATCTGGCCCTGCTGCTGCAGGGCGTCGACCGCCTGAGCCTGAGCGAGCAGGTCTACCTCGCCTTCGGCGCCCCGGCCAGGGCGCTGACCTGGCGGCGCGACCGCAAGAGCGTGCTGAAGCTCTGCCGCCGCCTCGGCCTCGGCCTGCTCATGGTCCACCCGTCGAAGAACCTGGTGGAGCCTTTGCTCGACCCCCTGCCCTACCAGCCGCGCCTCAACCGCAAGCGCCAGGCTCTGCTGCTGAAGGAGTTCGCGCAGCGGGTCGGCGACCCCAACACCGGCGGCCAGACCCGCCGCCCCATTGTCACCGCCTACCGCCAGAACGCCTTGCGCTGCGCCGTCCTGCTGGACGCGCAGGGACCGACCAAGGCCGCCGAGGTGGTGCAGGGTGCCGGCGTGAAAACGGCGGGCACGATCCTGCAGCGCGACGTCTACGGCTGGTTCCGGCGGGTCGAGCGCGGCATCTACGCGCTCTCGCCCAAAGGGCGGGAAGCCCTCACGCTCTATGCCGACGTGATCGACGAGCTGAACGGCAAGCCCGGCAAGCGCAGGGGCCGCGGCGGGTGATCCGCTTTCGTCCCCTCGCCGATGCAGACCTGCCGATGCTGCTGGACTGGCTGCAACGGCCCCACGTGAAGGAGTGGTGGGACGACGGCGACGACACCTTGGAAAAGGTCTGCGCACACTACGGCGCCCGGGACGGCACCAGGCGCTTCATCGCCGAGCGGGAGGGGGTGGCAATCGGCTACTTCCAGTACTACCGCAATGGCGCGGGCGAGATCGGCTGCGACCAGTTCCTCGCCGGCCCGGAGAGCCTCTCGCACGGAATAGGCTGCGCCTGCCTCGAGGCCTTCATTGATCTGATCGCCGCCGCCGAAGCTCCCGCAACCATCCTCGTCGACCCGCACCCTGACAATGCGCGCGCCATCCGCTGCTATGAGAAGTGCGGCTTCCTGAGCGACGCGGAACGCTCATCGCCGGCGCTCTGCTGCATGACCAAGGTTCTGCCGGAAAGCTGAAACGGCCGGCTAGGCGGGGTAACTGGCCAGCGCCTCCGCGATCTCGCGCTGCGCCGGCAGGCTGGACTGGGCGCCCAGATGCCGGCAGGCAAGTCCGCCGGTAACGATGCCCTGGGCCAGACAGTCTTCCATCGCCCGGCCCGCCTCCAGCGCCGCCGCGAAGCCGCCGACGAAGGCATCCCCCGCCGCGGTGGTGTCCACCACCTCCACCGCCAGCGCCGGCAGGCGCCGCGATCCCGCCGCGCCATAAGAGGCCACGCCCGCGCGCCCCAGGGTGACGATGCAATGGCTGACGAAGTCGGCGGCGAGGCGCGCTCCGACGTCCTGCGGATCGCGCTCGGCGAGGCCGAGTTGGCCCGCGAGTTGCGCGGCCTCGGTTTCGTTGACGATGAGGACGTCGACCTGGCGCAGCACCTCCGCCGGCACTGGCCCGGCAGGCGCCAGGTTCAGCACCACCTGCGCCCCCGCCTGCTTGGCGAAGGCCACCGCCTCCCAGTTCTCCAGGTGCGGAACCTCCATCTGCAGCAGCAGCACATCGCCCGCCTCCAGGCCGGCCCGGCGAAGCTGCGCGGCCCGGGTCTCCAGGTTGGCGCCGCTGGCGACGATGATGAGGTTCTGCCCCGCCGGATCGACGCCGATGAAGGCGCAGGCGGTGCGCCCCTCGCGCTCGGCGATGGCGGCGAGGTCGACGCCCTCCTCGCGCAGGCTCCGCAGGGCGGTCTCGGCGAAGGCGTCGCGGCCCACCGAACCGACCATGCGGACCGCCGCCCCGGCGCGCGCGGCGGCCAGGGCCTGGTTGGCGCCCTTGCCGCCCGGCACCACCGTATAGTCCGGCCCGATCACGGTTTCGCCGGGCCCGGGCAGTTGCGCCACCTGGCAGACGAGATCGGCGTTCAGCGATCCGAAGACGGTAATCATGGGGCGGCCCGCTCGCGGTCAGGAAGGCGCTGACAGTATCGCCGCCCCGTCGCGCGTTCAAGCCGCCGCGCCGCAGGCTGCGCAGGCTCAGACAGCGACCCCGCGCGGCCTCTGCGCTTCCTCGGCGGCGGAAATCATGATGCTTGAAACCTGCCCGTAGGCCTCGCGCCACGCCTCCTCGACGTCGTGCGTCCAGTCCTCGCCGAGAGCGCGGCGCAGGGTCCACAACAGGGTAGCGCCGACCACCTTGTAGTGGTGCGGGCGCACGCCGTAGCCCACATGGCGGCGTCCAAGTTCCGCCAGGGTTGGCTCCAGCGCCTCCAGCCGGTCCAGGCTCGCCACCGCGAGGGCCAGAGCGCGCAGCAGCTTGGCACGCTGGGCCGCCATGTCGCTGTGCACGAAAAGCAGTCTAAGCGGCGGATCGACCTCGAAAAGGCGGTCATAGAACAGCTCGGCGACGGTGTCGCCGGCAGCGGCCGCCTGCTCCCAGGTACGGCGGATCAGCAGTTTCTTCTCAGGCGTCATGTGTCCGGGTCCTCGCGAAAAGGCATGGAGGTCTCGCGCAGCCGCCCCGCGGACAGCCACCTTCCTGGGTCGCCCGCCGGCTGGAAAAGGTTCACCCGGAAATTTCGGCGGTACGGCCCTGGCGGCGCCGAGGCGATCGAAGCCTGGCCCACTGCGAGGAAGCTCTACAGCACCCCCTGGCCCGATGTTCGTGGATTAGGGCAGTTCGCTTCTCATGGCGAACAGCATTCAGGTGTGAGGAAATCACCCCCACCCTAGCCCTCCCCCATCCAAGGGGGAGGGAACTGTGTGGTGAGGCCGCCATTTCGTCCCTCCCCCCTCGATGGGGGGAGGTTAGGAGGGGGGTGGGGCTACGGCCACGCCGTAACCTGCACCACGGAGCGCCTTACCGCGTCGCCACGGCGACGCCGGCGCCGATGAGCAGGCCGCCGGTGACCCGGTTCAGCCAGGTGAGCGCGCGAGGGCTTTTCAGCATCCGCCCGGCTCGGGCCGCCAGGTAGGCATAGAAAGTCAGCACCGTGAAAAGCACCAGGGTGACCACGGCGGAGAGCGCCGCCACGTCAGGGACGGTCAAAGCCGCAACGTCGACGAAGGTCGGCAGCAGGGCGCCGTAGAAAATGATGACCTTGGGATTCCCCAAGGTGACGAAGAAGCCGAGAGCGGCCGAGCGGTGCAAAGGAACCCTCGACGTCGCCGCCTCCTGCCCGGCGGCTTCCATTCGGGGCAAATCGGCCCGGCTGCGCCAGGTCTTCACCCCCAGCCATATGAGATACGCGGCACCGAGGATCTTCACCGCCAGGAAGAACTCGCCCATGACGGCGGCCAGCGCGCTAAGGCCCAGGATGGCCAGTACCAGAAAAAGGAGATCGCCCAGCACCAGCCCGGCGATGGTCGCCAGGCCCGCCTTCATCCCGCCGGTCAGCGCCCGCGCCACGACCATGAGGAAACCCGGCCCCGGCGAAGCGGCGAGCAGGAACATGGCGAGCGTGAAGGCCAACAGGGTTTCAAGCGACATCGACAGCATCATGGTGGCGGGGATCCCCAGAGGTGGTTGCAGCGCCAATCGTAGCAGATCGCCCCCTTGTCGAGGTAGAGGCTTTGGCAGCGGCGCGGAATTGGCCATAATCGCCTCGAGGAACCGAAGCCCCGGGGCGGAGAACCGCCGCAGGAGAGGGCCTGGAACAGGAGGAACGCCTCATGTCGGGCGAGGAACACACCAATCCCCCCGCGCAAGCGGGCGAAGACTTGCCCAAACCCGCCCCGCGGGTGCTGACCATCGCCGCCGGCGACATCGTCGACGCCCTGGACCTGGGCCTGCGCGATTTCCGCGCGGCGCCGCTCTACGGGCTCTTCTTCGGCGGCATCTATGCCGTCGGCGGCATGCTCATCGTGCTGACCGCCTCGGCCCTGCAGATGAGCTACGTCTCCTATCCCCTGGCGGTCGGCTTCGCCCTCATCGGCCCCTTCATCGCCGTCGGCCTCTACGAGGTGAGCCGGCGCCGCGAGAAGGGCGAGCCTCTGCAGTGGGGACCGGTCCTGGGTGTCATCTTCGCCCAGCGCCGGCGCGAGACCGGCTGGATGGCCTTCGTCACCCTCTTCATCCTGGTCATGTGGATGTATCAGGTGCGCGTGCTGCTGGCGCTCTTCATCGGCCTGCACGCCCCCACCACCTTCAACGGGTTCCTCGATGTGGTGGTCGGCACGCCGGAGGGCCTGATCTTCCTCGGCATCGGCCATGTGGTCGGCGCCTTCAACTCCCTGGTGCTCTTCTCGCTGACCGTCGTCTCCTTCCCGCTGCTGCTGGACCGGGAGGTCGACTTCGTCACCGCCATGATCACCTCGGTGCGCGCCGTCTTCACCAACCCCAAACCGATGATCGGCTGGGCCTTCATCATCATGGTGCTGCTGATGATCGCCATCGCGCCCTTCTTCATCGGCCTCTTCATCGCGCTGCCGATCCTGGGCCACACCACTTGGCACCTCTACCGCAAGCTGGTGGCGCCGGAGGGCGGCTGAGCCGCCCCTGCCTCGCCCTTCGAGACGCGCTAACGCGCTCCTCAGGGTGAGGCACTCTTTCTCCACCTCATCCTGAGGAGCCGCCGCACGGCGGCGTCTCGAAGGATGGCCCACATACTCAGTCGATCAAGCCTCGTTCGCGCAGGACCGGTTCCATCACGGCGTAACTGCGCATGCCCGGCTGGCCGCAGTTCTGGTGAGCAACATAGGGCAGGTCGCCAAATTTATCGGAGACAACATCGCTCCATTCGTCCAACACGACGACAAGATCGTCACCGATCTCTTGCTTGAACGCCAAGAGATCAATCGGTTTGAGAAAGGCCGTGGTGACCCACACCGCTGTCCAGGTTTTCCGCTCTTCGCCTTGGTAAGTCGTGGTGACGCGGAAGGTGATCTCCACCCGGTGGCTGACAATAGTCGGATCACTCGAGTTCCACTCGGGATAGCGGTAATCAACGGGTTGACCACGAAAGATGACCTCCGCCCCGTTGAAGTAGTTTTCGTAGAACGGCTTGTCCGCTTCGTAAGGCTCATCGAACATGCAGGCCCTGACTGGGCTTGCTTGCCCGGTCGTAATCACAGCCACCAGCAGGACGCCAGCAAAGCATCGAGCGAGAGTAACACCCTTCGTCATCCCTTCCCTGCCCCCTCCGGAAACAGCTTCGCCAACCCTTCCGGCGAGGCCTCGGCGATGCCGCGCTCGGTGATGAGGCCGGTGACGTAGCGCGCCGGGGTCACGTCGAAGGCGTAGTTGGCCACGGGGCTGCCCGCCGGCGTGATGGTCACCGTCTCGATGGTGCCCGCCGCCGTGCGGCCGGTCATCTGCGAGACCTCCTCGCCGCTGCGCTCCTCAATGGGGATCTCCTTCACGCCGTCGTGCACCGTCCAGTCGATGGTCGGCGAAGGCAGCGCCACGTAAAAAGGCACGCCGTTGTCCCGGGCGGCCAGCGCCTTCAGATAGGTGCCGATCTTGTTGCAGACGTCGCCGCTCGCCGTCGTGCGGTCGGTGCCCACAATACAGATGTCCACCTGGCCGTGCTGCATCAGGTGCCCGCCGACGTTGTCGGCGATCACCGTGTGGGGCACGCCGTGGCCCTTCAGCTCCCAAGCCGTGAGTGAGGCGCCCTGGTTGCGCGGCCGGGTCTCGTCGGCCCAGACGTGGATCGGGATGCCTTCCTCGAAGGCCATGTACATGGGCGCCGTCGCCGTGCCCCAGTCCACCGTCGCCAGCCAGCCGGCGTTGCAGTGGGTCAGGATGTTGACCGGCGCGCCTGCCGGCTTCCTCTCTGCGATCTCGCGGATCACCTTCAGGCCGTGGCGGCCGATGGACTGGCAGATCTCCACGTCCTCGTCGCAGATCTCCGCCGCGCGCTTGTAGGCCGCGGCCAGGCGCGCCTCGCGCGGCAGGTTGGCCAGGGTGGCGCGCATCTCGTCCAGGGCCCAGCGCAGGTTCACCGCCGTCGGCCGGGTGGCGTAGAGCAGCTTGTAGGCGCGCTCGAAAGCCTCGTCGCTCGCGTCCTCGCGCAGCGCCAGGCAGACGCCATAAGCCGCCGTGGCGCCGATCAGCGGCGCGCCGCGCACCAGCATGGCCTTGATGGCGTGGGCCGCCTCTTCCACCGTCTTCAAGGTCACGGTCTCGAAGCGGTGCGGCATCCGGGTCTGGTCGATGATCTCCACCGACCAGCCGTCGTCGTTCAGCCAGATGGTTCTGTAGGGCTTGCCGTCGACCTTCATGCTGCGTCCGTCACCTCTCGTCGTCCGGGAGGCGACATCCTAAAGGCCGAACCTCGCGCTGTCATCCGGCGCCGGGAACGGCCGGCCCTTATGGCTTCAGGCGGATTGCACCGGGGCGCCGCCCAGCTCCCGCAGACGGCGCCGCAGGCTCATCCTGTCCAGGGCGGCGACCGGCAGGTTCACGAAGACGCCGATGCGATTCTCGATCTGACCGTAGACCTCGGCGAAGGCCTGGCGCTTCTGTGCTTCCGGTCCCGCGACGGCGGCGGGATCGCGGAACGGCCAGTGCGCCGTCACCGGCTGTCCCGGCCAAACAGGGCAGACCTCGCCGGCGGCGTTGTCGCAGACCGTGATGACGAAGTCCATCCGCGGCGCGCCGGGCGCGGCGAACTCATCCCAGGACTTGCTGCGCAGCTCGCCAGTCGGGTGGCCGAGGCTGTGCAGCAGATCCAGAGCGTAGGGATTGACCCGCCCCGTCGGATGGCTGCCGGCGCTGTAGCCCTTGAACCGCCCTTCCCCGAGACGGTCGACGATAGCCTCGGCCATGACGGAGCGCGCCGAGTTGCCGGTGCAGAGAAAGAGGACGTTGTAAACCTTCCCGGTCTCATTCTCCGAGATCATGCCGTTTCCCCCTTGCGCCGGGCCGTGTTGTTGCCGGCCAGGCCGTCACAGATTTCCGGGCGCCCATGGCAGCAGTCGTCCAGCAGGAAACCGACCAGGCCGCGCATGGCCGCGAAGTCGGCGGCGTAGAGGATCTGGCGGCTTTGCCGCCGCGACACCAAGAGCCCGGCACGTTCGAGTTGGGCCAGGTGGAACGACAGAGTCGCCGGCTGCACGCCGATCTTGCGGGCCACCTCGCCCGCCGGCAGTCCGGCCGGGCCCTCCCGGACCAGCAGGCGGAACACCGCAAGGCGGGTCGGCTGCGCCAAGGCCGCCAGGGCCTGCGTCGCCCGGTCTTCTTGCATGGTTTCTTCCATATTTTGATAATCGTTTAAATATCAAAATATGGCAAGCCCCTTCCGGAAGCTTTATGACGAGGGCCAACAAGGAAGGCGGCAGGGGAAAGCGGGGCCGCCGCAGGGGAATGGAGTACCGATGCCGCAAAATGATGTGATTCTCGTCGTCAACGCCGGCTCCTCGAGCATCAAGTTCTCGCTCTATCCGGCGGCAGAAGACGGCGCGCCAGGGTACGGTGAGCCCCGGGGCGGCGGCCTCATCGAAGGCATCGGAGTCCACCCACAGTTCAAAGCGGACATCGGGGACAAGACCTTCAAGGACGGCTGGCCCGACGGCGCCGGGCTGAACCACGAACACTTCTACGGCTTCCTGCTGGACTGGCTGGCCCGCGAAGCGCCCCACTGCGCTGTCGCCGCGGCCGGGCACCGCGTGGTTCACGGCGGCACCGCTTTCGCCGCGCCGGTCGTGGTCGATGCCGAAGTGCTGAGCGCCCTGGAAGAACTGGTGCCGCTGGCCCCTCTGCACCAGCCGCACAATGTCGCCGGCATCCGGGCGCTGAGCGAACGCGCGCCGGATATTCCTCAGGTCGCCTGCTTCGATACCGCCTTCCACCGCTCGATCCCCGCCCGCGACCAGCTCTACGGCCTGCCTCTCTCCCTCGCCGATCAGGGACTGCGGCGCTACGGGTTTCACGGCCTGTCCTACGAGTTCATCGCCGGGGCCCTGCCGCACTACGATGCCGAGGCCGCCGCCGGGCGCACGGTCGTCGCCCACCTAGGCAACGGCGCCAGCCTCTGCGCCCTGCAGGACGGCCGCAGCCGGGCCTGCACCATGGGCTTCTCCACCCTCGACGGCCTCATCATGGGCACCCGCTGCGGGGCTATCGACCCCGGCGTGCTGATCTATCTGCTGCGCGAGAAAGGCCTGGATGCCGACGGCCTGGAGAAGCTGCTCTACAAGGAGTCGGGCCTGCTCGGCCTCTCGGGGCTCAGCGCCGACATGCGCGACCTGCTGGCCAGCGGCAAACCGGAAGCCCGGCAGGCCGTGGAGATGTTCTGCGACCGCGTGGCCCAGCAGGTCGCCAGCCTGGCGGCCATGCTGGGCGGCCTCGACGCCGTGGTCTTCACCGCCGGCATCGGCGAGCGCTCGGCCCCGATCCGCGCGGCCATCTGCCAACGCCTCGCCTGGCTGGGGGCGGAGCTCGACACCGCGGCCAACGAGGCCGGCACGGCGCGCATCGCCGCCGCCGGCAGCCGTCTCGGCCTGTGGGTCGTGCCGACCGACGAGGAAGCCATGATCGCCCGCCACACACGCCGCTTGCTGGCCGGCAGCCCAGCGGAAACCGCGCGCGCATGACCGCACAGCTTCTCGACGGCCTCGCGGCCGTGGCCTCCCGCTACGACGCCTTTCTGCTGGACCAGTTCGGGGTGCTGCACGACGGCACCGACGTCTATCCCGGCGTGCTCGGCTGCCTGGAGGCGCTGAAAGACGCCGGCAAGCGGGTCGTTATCCTCTCCAACTCCGGCACCCGGCGCGAGGCCAACCGCGCGCGCCTGGCCCGCCTCGGCATTCCCTGCGACCTCTACGAAGACTTCATCACCTCCGGCGAGGTCACCCGAAGCTATCTGAGTTCGGCGCCGGCGGAGCTTCGGGCAGAGGATTCGCACGGCGGCGCCCTGCGCTGCCTGCCGCTCGGCGCCTTGAGCGGCAGCGCTTCGGAACACGCCATCCTGGCGGGATTGGACATCGCGGAGGCCGCCGGCGTCGAGGAGGCCGACTTCGTCATGGTGGCGAGCTTCGGCCAGGAGCCGCCGCCGCGCGACGCCTTCGACACCGTGCTGGCCGCGGCGCGGCAGCGCGGCCTGACGCTGGTCTGCGCCAACCCCGATGTGAAGGGAGTGAGCCGCAAGGGCCTGATCCACGCTCCCGGCGCGGTGGCCGCCAGCTACGAGGCCGCCGGCGGCAAGGTGGTCTACATCGGCAAGCCACACCCGCTGATCTACCGCCATGTGCTGCAGAACCTGGCGCCGGTCCCGCATGCCCGGGTGCTGGCGGTAGGCGACTCGCTGTCGCACGACATCGCCGGCGCCCAGGGCGTCGGCATTGCCTCGGCCCTGGTGGTCGAGGGCATCCACCGGGAGGAACTGGGCGATCCGGAGCGGTCGGCAGCCTTCGAAAGCCGACTGGCCGCGCTGGAACGGCACTACCACGCCCAGGCCGACTACGTGCTGCGCTGCCTTTCCTGGTAGGCAGCAAGAAGGCGCGGCCGCCGAAGCAGCCGCGCCCTCTTGGGAATAGGCTTTTCGCGAATATCGGCCAGGGAACCCTGGCGGCTGAGGCCTAGCGGCTCTTGAAGCGGCTGCGCATGGCCAGATCGGCGCGTGCGGAGAGATCGGCCCGGGCCGAAAGATCCGCGCGCGAGGACATATCCGCCCGGCCGGCCATGTCGGCACGGGTGGTAAACTCGCCGGCGGTCATGTTGCTCGCGTTGCCGATGGCCGCATCCAGCAGAATCTCCTCCAGCCAGCCGGTGGCGACCTCGATGCGGACGGAGAAGTCGACCTTGTCGTAGCCCCACATCTTCACGTCCTTGAGGAACTTCTCGCCCATCATCTCGACGCCGAACTCGCTCATGGTCGGATCGTTGACGTTGATCGACTCGCCAGGGCCATGCACCAGGAAAACGTAGGGCGCGTCCAGCTTGTAGTAGCTGCCCTCGTAGGAGAAGCCATAGATGCGCGCGAGCTGCGGATCGTCGTTCGGGCTCAGCTTGCTCGCCAGGGTGCCGCCCTTTCCGGGCCCGCTCTGGCTGGCCATCTTCTTCAACCAAGCGGTATCGACACTGAGGCCGTCGAACAGCCGCCCAAAGAGCCTGATCTGCGATGAAGACAGAATCGAATCGTCGAAAATCGAAGCTCCCCCCGCAGGGCGTTTGCCACCTCTTGCCATCTTCCCCTCCTCGTCGTCGAAGCTCCGGCGCCGCGAATCCGCCGAGCTTTCTCCCCGGTTAAATTGAAAAAAGTCGAACGCGGCGGATCATAACACCGCTGTATCGAGTAACAAGTATGCTACCTCATACTAACGTGTGGATTACCTCACAATTGCATACGGAATTTGTGGTTGAACATACCGTACACACGGGCGTAGGCATCCGGATCGTCCAGCAGCGCCTCCGGCGCAGCGGCCGCCTGCGGTGACGCCCCGCGCCGGCGCAGCCATTTCCAGCGCGCCAGATAAGGCGCGGAGCGCGGCGGCGGCGCCTCGCGCAGCGGTGCGGAGTGCAGGGGAATGCCGCGTTCCTGGAAATTCTCCGCGAAGGCCCGCAGATTGGCGCCCTGGCCGATCTCAGCCATGACGTCCAGAAACGTCTCCGCGAAGTTCGCGTAACTCATATGCGCGGGCGAGAGCCGCTGCCAGGTCGCCGCCAGAGCGTAGCCGGTAACCTCCCGCGCCTCGATCAGGGATTCGATGAAGGCGTCGCGATTGCGCGCGACGGCGCCTTCATGCACGCTTTGAAATCCGGCGAGACTGCTCTCCACGCCTTCCCGGTCCCAGCCGCGCGGGTCCATTTCCGGAGGGATGACGCCACGGCGCGCCAGCCCGTCCTGATAGATCTCCACCAGGTTGTCGAACACCGCGCCGGTCAGCGGCTGCGCCAGGTGATGGCCATTGCGGTCCTGGCCGCTGGGGTCGATCCACTCACCCTCCGGCGACAGCCGCAAGGTGGCCAGGTCGTTCATGTGGGTCTCGTTGCAGGCGATGCGGATCTGCTCGTTGCGCCCCAGTTCGCCGACGCGGTTCAGCCAGTTCAGCACATAGAGATTGCCGCCGGTTTGGTCGATCAGGTCGTCCAGCATGGACTCGAAATGCAACGAGGAGACCAGCGCCACCATGTCGGACATGGACTCGTGGAACGCCAGGAACTGCGGCGTCAGGCTGTCGAAACCGGGGATGCCCATCTCCGAGAACAGCAGGGTGTGCCCCACCTCGTGCGCCAGGACATCGAAGTTCAGCGCGAAGGGGTGATAGGTGCCGGCTTGGTTCACCCGCCCGCCGGTTTCGATGAAACCGATTCCGGCGTGGGCGTTGTCCCAGTCGACCTCGGGCACCAGTTCGACGACGAAGCCGTCGCTCGGATCGTACCAGGCGACCGTCCTGCCCAGGTAATTCTCCCAGATGTCGAGGACGAAGCGCACCGAGCCGTACATATGCGCGGCGAGGAACTGACGGCTGCCGACGGGGATGTGATCGAAATGGCCGTCGGCGCCGGGGCGCGCCGGCGGAAAGACCGGGCCCTGGTAAGGCGGCATATAGGGAAACTCATAGGGCGCCGCCTTGCCGGCGGCATCGACGACGCGCATGGCGCCGTCGAAGGGACCGGCGGCGATCGACCCCGGCCGCGGCGACACGCGGACCGTCTCGGGTTCGGAAAAGCCCTCCAGCTCCGGCATCTGCGCGAACAGCCGGAAGCGGGTGCCCTCGGCGACGCCGGCGACCTCCTCCAATCCGTCCCACAGCATGGTCATGCCACATCCCCCAAGAAGAACCGGCCTGTTCTAACGCGACTCCCCGGCAAGCGCCAGATAGGCCCGCTCGCGCGCCAGGGCGTCAAGCAGGCTCTCGGCATCGGCGAAGCCCATCTCACGCGCCGCCTGCGCGCTATCCCGCGGCGCGGCGCGGCCCAGGCGGACCTCAAAATACCAGTCAACCAGGGGCTGAGACGAGAGCGCAGAGGGGGCAGTGTGTCCCTCGCCCGCCTTCTCGAGCCTTTGCCGCTTGTCGCGGGCGCGTGCGGCGAGCGCCGGATAGTGGCCCTCGCTGCGCAGCACGTCCAGCAACGCCGCCGCCAGGGCCGGACCGGCACTCTGTGCCCGGCTTTCCACGGCCGACTCGTAGGACAGCAGCCGATCCAGCCCCTCCCGGTCGAGATCGCAGTCCGCCGCCCAGGCCTCCAGCGCCGCGCGCGACATCAGGCCATGACGCCGCCGCAGCCGGTCCAGGGCCGCGCGCCGCGCCCCATCGTCGATTGGCGGCGCGGCCTCGGGCACCTGCAGTTGCAGCCGCAAAACCGCGAGGCGGCGCAGCGCCGCATGGAGATCGGGATCGAGGTAGAGTTCCTCCAACACCCGCGCCTCTTGCGCCGCGACGGGAGCGGCGGCGTCCGCGGACTGCTCGACGAACTGCGCCCAGAGGCTGGTGCGCTCGAAGACGAAGGCCTCGCGCTCGGCCGGCGGCTCCAGCCCGCTTTCGGACAGAGCCTCCAGCAGCGCCCGGGCATCGGCACGCTTCTGCGATATCCGCCCTTGCGGCAGCCAGGCCGTCAGGGCCGCGGCCACCGCCGGCTCCACCTCCAGTTCGTCCATGACTTCGGGCAGGGCGGCGAAGCTGCGCTCGCGGTAAAAGCGGCGCTTGAAGGCGGCGACCAGGCCGTCGCGCAAATCCTGGCCGATGATCCCGTCGCGCGCCGCCGCCGCCAGGGTCTCGCGCAGATCGACCATGGCGTCCGACAGCGCCGGGTAGGCCAGCTCCGCCGGCCCGTGAATCACCGCCACCTCGTCGTCGTCCTCGAAGAGTTCGCTGTCGTAGGGCGCATAGGTCCCGACCCGATAGGCCTCGTAGATCTTGCCGACGCCGATCATGCCGTGACGCTGCAGCTCGGCGGCGCGCAGCGCCCCCATGCTGGCGGCGCCGTAAACCGGAATGCCCTGGTCCAGCGCCCAGAGAATTTCCTTGTGCCAGACCGAGGGCACATCCTGGAAGTAGCCGTCGATCACGGCGATGGCCTGTGGCCGGCGCTGCTGCACGAGGCGGTAGATGTCGCCCTGGCGCACCGGCGGACGGTAGTCCGCATCGAGAATCTTCTCCGCCTCGGCGCGCGGCAGGCTGGGGCCGAGGAACACCGCCGTCATGACCAGTCCCCCTCCCCCAAGCCGCAAGCGAGGGCGCGCAGGCCGGGGCGATAGTCGCTGCCGGCGCCCTGATAGGCACCTTCCAGACCGGAAGCTACGACGCGGACCACCGGCAGGCCGACCTCGGGCTTGGTGAGGTCGACCGCCACGACCTGCGTGATGCCTTCGGCGGCCAGGCGGTCCAGCACCCGTTCCAGATCGCCGGCGACGGTTTCGCCGCTGAGGTTGGGAACGTCGTCGAAGCGGCGGCGCGGGGGGTCGGACAACCACAGCCTGGCGGTGCGGTTGCGCGCCAGCTTGGCCGCGCTGTCATAGGACTCCGGCACGTAGTCGTCGCGCGAGCCGGCGATCCGGGTGGTGCGCGACTGCGCGGCCTCCGTCAGGGCGCGCAGCAGGGCGACCTCCCGGTCGGGATGGCAGCCGGCGCCCAGCTCCGCTTCCACGGCGGTGTCGCTGCGCTCGGCCACCGCGCAGCAGAAAACCGGCACGCCCAGATCGGAGGTCACGTCCCAGAGGCCGATATCCAGGCCGGCGCGGGCGTAGTGCGCCAGCAGCGTGCGGCAGCGCACCGAGCCGACACTCTCCGGGTCCAGCTTGGCCGCGGCCCGCGCGCCGTCGCCGCCGAGGCGCCAAAGGCTGAGCGCGTCGCGCTCGATCAGCTCGCAGAGCGCGTGCAGCGCCGCCTCGGTGAAGGTGTTGCCGGAGGCCAGGCCGTTGGTGTTGGCGGGAAAGGCGAAACTGCCCTGGGGTTGCGGCAGGGTGTAGTTGGTGGAAACCAGTTCCAGCGGTACCCAGAGCGGTTCGCCGCCGGCCAGCGGCGCGCCCTCGATCCAGAGGATCTGCTGCGCCGGGTCGAAATCGCCGAGCCGAGAGCGCGGCAGTCCCTCGACCTCGATCACCCGGTGTCCGCGGCTCAACTCGTCGTAGGAGACCATCTTTAAAGGGGCGGTAATGGTCTCGCCGTGCCAGGTCTCCGCCGCCTCCATGAAAGCCGAGACCTTCGCCTCCAGCGGTGTCAGGCCCTTGCCCTGGGAGACCGCGATGGAGCGCGACAGCGGCCGGCAGGCCATGTAGACGGGGATGCCGATGCAGTCCAGCCCGGTAACGTTGGCCAGCCGCGTGATACCGATGCGCTCGGCCAGCGGCAGGAAAGCCTCCAACGTCTCTTCCGGACTGCGGCAGCGGTGGGTGCCGCCGCGGTAGGCCTTGGCAGACTCCCTAGCCGCCTCGGGGGGCACGCCGGCGCGGCGCCGTGAGACCGAAGCGTCCATCGGCACTCAACTTTCCCAGCGCCGGGCGGTCGCCAACAAGGCCCTGGCGGCGGCATAGTCGGGCGTTCCCGCCATGGCTTCCAGCCCCTGCAGGCGCGTCTCCAGAGTATCGCAGGCGTCGTCGATGCGGCCCTGGCTGCGCAGCAGGCCGGCCAGGCTGGTTGCGGCGCGCAGCGCCAGGGTGCGGGCGCCCTGATCGCTCGCCAGGTCCAGCGCGCTGCGGTAAGCGGAGACCGCGGGTTCCGGGTCGTGCGGCATGCGCAACTGCAGCAGGTAGCCGACGCGGCGGCGCAGCTCGGGCAGCCAGATTCGCAGGCCCATGGCCTCGAACTCCGCCTGGGCCGCCGTGGTCTCCTCCAACGCTTCGTCGATGCGCCCGTTCAGCGCCAGCACTTCGGCGAACATATCGTAATAGACCGGAAAGTCCTCGCGCGTGCCGATCAGTTTCTGGCGCTCCAGCCCCTCGCGGATCTCCGTCAGTCCCTTGGAAGGGTTGCCCAGCCGCGCGTTGGCCCAGCCGGCAAAGACCAGGGCCTTGGCACGGTGGTCGGTGAAGCCCTGTTCTTCGGCGAAGGCGATCATCTCCTCGGCGATGCGCAGCACCTCCGCTGCATCGCGGCGGTAGAGGCGATGCATGATGGTGATGTCCTTGTGGTGCATCCAGCTGCCGCCGTGTCCGAGGGTCTCCATCCAGGCCTGCGCCTGGCGCTCCGACTCCAGGGCCTCCTCCGGGCGGCCGAGCAGCCAGTAGACCAAAGACCGCTCGCCATGGCCGCAGACCTTGGCGTCGTGGTTCCCGTAGAGCGTCGCATGAGTGCGGTAGTCGCCCTTCTCGTAGAGATCCAGGCCGCAGTCGATGTGCTCCAGGCAGCCCTGGAAGTCGCCGCGGTTGAAGTGCGAGGCCCATTGGCAGTGATGCGCCTGCAGCAGCAGCGCCTCGTCCTTGCGCGCGCCGGCGCGGGTCAGCAGCTCGTCGGAGCGCTTGTTCATTTCGTTGAAGTCGCGCGACAGACGCCACCAGCCCCAGTAGACCGGGAAGTGATCCTCGGACTCCGGCAGGCTGCGGCACAGCTCGTAGCCCTTGGCGTAAATCTCCTCCACCTCGCTGGAGCCCGGTCCGTGCAGGGCGATCAGCGCCGGGCCCAGGCGGATCAGCACCTGGAGGCGCAGAGCCTGGGTCTGCGGCGTCTCGCGCAGCTGATCCAGGGCGTCCAGGCCGCGGCGCAGGTGGTGCACCGCCTCGACGATGGCCGAACGTGCCAGGCTGATACGCCCCGCCTGCAGCCACAGCTTCGCCGCTTCCTCGTGGCTGCCGCCGGCGGAAAGATGGTTGGCCAGCAGATCGGGCCTGTCCGTTTCGATCTCCGGCACCAGCTTCTTGAGCGCCGTCGCCGTCGAGGAATGCAGCCGCTGGCGTTCCTCGCGCAGCAGCGAATCGTAGGCCGCTTCCTGCACCAGGCCGTGCTTGAAGACGAAGGTCTCCTTCCCGCGCTGGTCGATCTCCCGATAGATCAAGCCGGCATCGGAGAGGGTCACCAGCGCCGACTCCAGATAGGCGGCGTCGAAATCGCCGACCTGGGAAATCATCTCCCGCGTAAAGGAACGGCCGAGCACGGAGCCGACCCGCGCCACCATCTTCGCCTGACCGACGCGGTCAAGCCGCTCCATGAGCGAGTCCTGCAGCGAGATCGGAATGGCCGAGCCGGCGCGGCGCTTCGGCTTGCGCCCCTTGGCCGACTGCTCGAAATCCAACTCCACGACGCTCTTGGTCAGCTCCTCGACGAAAAGCGGGATGCCGTCGGTCTTTTCGACGATCTCGCTGACCACGGCCTTGGTGAGCGAGGTTCCCTGGGCGAGGCTGGCGATCAGCGCCTGAGTGTCCTTCACCGGCAGGCGGCCCATCTCCAGCCGCGTCACATGCGGCAACGACTCCCAAAGCGCATAGCCGCTCTCACGCGACGTCACGATGACGTAGATCCGTTCATTCGGAATGACGTCGATCACCCGGTCCAGCAGTTCGATCGAAGTCGGGTCGAGCCACTGGAAGTCGTCCACCACCAGGACGATGGGGCACTCGCGGCTGCGCGAGACGAGGTTGTCGACGATGGCCTGAAGAAGACGTTCGCGGTTCTGCTTGGCGGCGGTCTGAGACTGCGGCTGGTCGATGGAGACGGGTGAGAGCAAGTCGGTGAAAATGTCCAGGCGCGCCTCGCGTTCCGGCCCGTCGCCCATCACCACCTTCTCCAGCTTGTGGCGGATGGTCGCCGCGCTGTCGCCGGGGTCGATATTGGCCAACTGGCGATAGCGCTGGATCAGGGGATGAAGCGGGCTGTCCTGGTTGTACGGCGTGCCCTGATAGGTCTGCACCATGGCTTCGTCGCTCACCTCGCGCAGAAACTGGTGCACGAAGCGCGACTTGCCGATGCCGGGCTCCCCCGTGATCATGATCACGCGGCCGGTCCCGCCCTTCACTTGGCGCCATTGACGGCGCGCCAGGTCGAGCTGATCGCTGCGGTCGGCGAAGGAGGTCTGGGACCAGCGCCCGAAGGTTACGGCGGCGCGGTCGCCCTGACGTTCGCCCAGCAAGCGCCAGATGCGTACCGGCTCGGAAATGCCGTGGAACTCCCGCCGGCCGAGATCCTCGAAATCGAACTCATCCTGCGCCAGGCGGTAGGTCACGTCGGCTACGACGATCTCGTTCGGCCCCGCCGTGCCCTGAACGCGGGCGGCCAGATTGGGGGCGATGCCGATGGCCGGCTGCTCCACCGCGGCGCCGGCGCCGATCAGGTCGCCGACGATGACCACGCCGGAAGCGATCCCGATGCGCACCGCCAACTGGGTGTCGGCCGGCAACTGTAGCTGCCCGATGCCTTCGGTGATGCCCAAGGCGGCGTGCAGTGCGTGGACCGGCGCATCTTCGTGCGCCATGGGATAGCCGAAGTAGGCCAGGATGCCGTCGCCGACGAAGCGCGCGATATATCCTTCGTGGGTGCCGATGATGGAGGCGCAGAAGTTCTGATAGCGGCGCACCACGTCGAGCAGATCCTCGGCTTCCAGACGCTCGGACAACACCGTAGAGCCGACGATGTCGCAGAACATCACGGTGAGGTGGCGGCGCTCGGCGGGCACCCGGTCCCCGGGGGCCGCCTGGGCGAGAGCTACGGCGGGCCTGGACCCCGCCGTCGCCAGAGACTGCGCCGCGCGCAGCAGCCGCTTGCGTTGACCCAGCGTCAGGCCGAGCTGGCGCAGATCCTCCTCGGTCAGCTCCGGAATGAGTTCGAGATCGACGTCGTTTTCCTCGAAGACCTCCGCAAGTCCGCCCAGGCCGATCGCCGTCAACCAGCGTCGAATGGCCATCGCCGCGCCCCTCTCTCCCTGCGGAAGCGACCGGGCGATCCCCGTCCCGCACCCTGCGGCCCGCACCGCCGCGCGACCGGCTGCCGCCTCCGCCGTCTGCAACCGCAAGTCGGCCGCCGCCCGCCCGCCCGGCAAGCGCCCTCACGCGCGGAATTGCTGAAATGGATGCGTGCCAAATCTGCCTCCCCCTTCGAGCCTCTATACTACTCCGTTGGAAAAGCCGTCGACGTGTTTTCTGTCACATTCCGGAGAGAATACAAAGCGATGCAGCCGCACCACGAAATACCTCGGCCAAACATGCGCGCGATGCGAGAAATCCGCGATTCCGGCAGGCTCCGAAACCGGGCGGGCTCCGAGGGTGCCGCTAGGGCACCACGCCGCCGATCTGCTCGGTGATTTCCTTGGCCGCCTGAACCACCCGCGCGCCCAGTTCGCCCAGCCGGGTCTCGGTCACCCGGACCGAGGGACCGGAAACGGACACTCCGGCAATGACCTCGCCGTGCTCGTTGTGAATGGTCGCCGCCACGCAGCGCATGCCGACGGTATGCTCCTCGTCGTCGACGCCCCAGCCGCGCGCGCGCGTCTTCGCCAACTCGGCCCGCAGCGCCGTCGGATCGACAATGGTCTTGTCGGTGAATCGCGGCATTCCCTTGCGGTGCAACAGGGCGGTCAGGGCCGCATCGTCGATTTCCGCCAGCATGGCCTTGCCGACCGCCGAAGCATGCATCGGCGCGCGCCGGCCGGGGCGGAAGAAGGCGCGCATGGGGGCATGGCTCTCGAACTGGGTCACGTAGACCAGCTCGTTCTGATCCTCCACGGCCAGGTTGACGGTCTCGCCGACATCCTCCATGAGGCGGCGCATGACCGGGCGGCCCAGGGTGACGAGGCGGCGGTTGCGCAGGAAAGCATTGCCGACGTTGAACGCGCCGACGCCGATCACCCAGACGCCGTACTCCTCGTCGAAGTCGGCGAAATGGCGCTGCTGCAAGGTGGTCAGCAGGCGATGAGTGGTGGAGGGCGCCAGGCCTACGGATTGCGCCAGATCGGTCAGGGTCATGCCGTCGGCCCCGGCCAGGCGTTCCAGGATTGAGAGGGCCCGGTCGAGCGACTGGACCTGCCCGCCCCCCTTGCCGGCGTCTCGCTTGGCGCCCCGGCTCTTCGCGGCGGTTCTCGGCATGATGAGCGATTCTCCCTTCCCTCGGCAGGCGCAGCATAGAGGGCAAAGCCCAAAGCTGTCAGCAGGCACGTCGCCCGCCACGCCTCAGGTATCTTTCGGTATCCAATTCCATTTTATAGTCCATAAAATACCACTGAAATACAGGATTTTCACAGCGGTCACGATTATTATTCCACGATACGGAATATAATTCCGTTTTCATTGACATATGGTATACCACCTGACATCCTCACGGCTCCAGCGAGACTCAGCATTCGATCAGGAAGTTTGGGCGGAGGAGAGACGATGACCCTGATGACCGCAGCAGAAGCCGCCGTTCGCGTGATGGAGAAGGAAGGCGTCAGCGTCGCCTTCGGGGTTCCCGGCGCGGCGATCAACCCGCTCTACGCCGCCATGAAGAAGCGCGGCACCCTGGACCACGTGCTGGCGCGCCACGTCGAAGGCGCCTCCCACATGGCCGAGGGCTACACCCGCGCCACGCCGGGCAACATCGGGGTCTGCATCGGCACCTCGGGACCGGCGGGCACCGACATGATCACCGGGCTCTATTCCGCCTCGGCCGATTCCATTCCCATCCTCTGCATCACCGGACAGGCGCCGCGCGCCAAGCTGAACAAGGAGGATTTCCAGGCCGTCGACATCGAATCCATCGCCAAGCCGGTCACCAAGTGGGCCATCACCGTGCAGGAACCCGCCCTGGTGCCGCGCGCCTTCCAGCAGGCCTTCCACCTGATGCGCTCAGGCCGGCCCGGCCCGGTCCTCATCGACCTGCCGGTCGACGTGCAGATGGCCGAGATCGAGTTCGACGACGAGACCTACGAGCCCCTGCCTGTCTACAAGCCCGCAGCCAGCCGCAAGCAGGCGGAAAAGGCGCTGGCGATGCTGAACGCGGCCGAGCGCCCGGTGATCGTCGCCGGCGGCGGCATCATCAACGCCGATGCCGCCGACCTGCTGGTCGACTTCGCCGAAGTGACCGGCGTGCCGGTGATCCCGACCCTCATGGGCTGGGGCGCCATCGCCGACGACCACCCGCTGATGGCGGGCATGGTGGGCCTGCAGACCAGCCACCGCTATGGCAACGCCACCTTCCTGCGCTCCGACTTCGTCTTCGGCATCGGCAACCGCTGGGCCAACCGCCACACGGGCTCCATCGAGGTCTACACCAAGGGCCGCAAGTTCGTGCACGTCGATATCGAGCCGACGCAGATCGGCCGCGTCTTCATGCCCGACTACGGCATCGTCTCCGACGCCAAGGCGGCGCTGGAGCTCTTCGTCGAGGTGGCAAAGGAATGGAAGGCCGCCGGCAAGCTGAAGGACCGCGGCTCCTGGTCGCGCGAGTGCGAGCACCGCAAGAAGAACATGCTGCGCAAGAGCCACTACGACGAGGTGCCGCTGAAGCCGCAGCGTGTCTACGAGGAGATGAACGAGGCCTTCGGCCGCGACACCTGCTACGTCACCACCATCGGCCTGTCGCAGATCGCCGCGGCGCAGTTCCTGCACGTCTACAACCCGCGCAACTGGATCAACTGCGGCCAGGCCGGCCCGCTGGGCTGGACCCTGCCGGCGGCACTGGGCGTGCGCAAGGCGCGCCCGGAGCAGGAGATCGTCGCGGTGTCCGGCGACTACGACTTCCAGTTCATGATCGAAGAACTGGCCGTCGGCGCGCAATTCAAGCTGCCTTACATCCATGTGGTTGTGAACAACGCCTATCTGGGCCTCATCCGCCAGGCGCAGCGCGGCTTCGACATGGATTACAACGTCCAGCTCTCCTTCGAGAACATCAACACGGCGGATCTCGGCGAGTACGGCGTCGACCACGTGAAGGTCGCCGAGGGCCTGGGCTGCAAGGCGATTCGCGTGAAGAGCCCCAACGAATTCAAGGAAGCCTTCGACGAGGCCCACCGGCTGATGCAAGAATTCCAGGTGCCGGTCGTGGTCGAGTTCATTCTGGAACGGGTCACCAACGTCTCCATGGGCACGGAGATCGATGCCGTGAACGAATTCGAGGAGACGCTGTGCCTCGATCCCACGCTGGGTCCCGACGGCCTGCCGAACGACAGGCAGCCGGAATTGGCGCCCGCCGAGTAGCCCGCCGCAAAAAGGGCTTGCCGTTCCGGCGACAAAGGCTATTCACCTGGCTATCATCAAGTTCCGCCCGCCCGGGACCGGCAAGCTGTCGAAAATTCAGGAGGAGTTCAAGAATGCCTAAGTTCGCCGCCAACCTGTCGATGCTCTACAACGAGCACGACTTCCTCGACCGCTTCGCCGCGGCCGCGAAAGACGGCTTCCAGGGCGTCGAATACCTCTTCCCCTACGCCTTCGGGAAGGACGCCTTGGCCGAAGCGCTGAAGGCCAACAATCTGACCCAGGTGCTGCACAACATGCCGGCGGGCGACTGGGACGCGGGCGAGCGCGGACTGGCCTGTTTGCCAGACCGCGTCGGGGAATTCCAGGACGGCGTGGGCACCGCCATCGACTACGCCAAGGCCCTGGGCTGCACCCAGCTCCACGCCATGGCCGGCCTGCGCCCCGAAGGCGCCGATCCGGACGAAATCGACCGCACCTACATCGACAATCTGCGCTTCGCCGCGGAGAAGACCAAGGAAGCCGGCATCAAGCTGCTGATCGAGGCGATCAACACCATCGACATTCCCGGCTTCTATCTCTCGACCTCGGCGCAGGCGCTCTCGGTCATCGACACCGTCGGATCGGACAACCTTTACTTCCAGTACGACATCTATCACATGCAGGTCATGGAAGGCGATCTGACCCGCACCATCGAGAAGAACCTGGCCAAGATCCCCCATATGCAGCTGGCCGACAATCCGGGTCGCCACGAGCCGGGCACTGGCGAGATCAACTACGGCTTCCTCTTCGATGCCATCGACAAGATGGGCTACAAGGGCTGGATCGGCTGCGAGTACAAGCCCAAGGCCGGCACCTCGGAAGGCCTCGGCTGGCTGCGCCCCTATCTCTCCGCCAGCGCCGCGGCGGAATAAGCCGCGCGCCTGCAAAAAATTCGAGCGAAAGGAACGGAAAGTCATGGCAAAGATCGGATTCATCGGCCTCGGCATCATGGGCGCGCCCATGGTCGGCCACCTGCTGGACGGCGGGCATGAGGTCACCAGCACCGTGCACCGCACCCCGGCGCCGGACGAGCTGACCGGCAAGGGCCTGAAGCTGGTCGACAGCGCCAAGGCGGTGGCCGAGGCGAGCGACATCATCATCACCATGGTGCCCGACACCCCGCAGGTCGAGGCCGTGCTGTTCGGCGAGAACGGCGTCGCCGAGGGCCTCTCCAAGGGCAAGCTGGTGATCGACATGAGCTCGATCTCGCCCATCGAGACCAAGGTCTTCGCCCAGAAGATCAACGAGGCGGGCTGCGACTACCTGGACGCGCCGGTCTCCGGCGGCGAGGTCGGCGCCAAGTCGGCTTCCCTGACCATCATGGTCGGCGGCACGGAGGCGGCCTTCGAGAAGGCCAAGCCGATCTTCGAACTGATGGGCAAGAACATCACCTTGGTCGGCCCCAACGGCGTCGGTCAGACCACCAAGGTCGCCAACCAGATCGTCGTCGCCCTGACCATCGAGGCGGTGGGCGAGGCCCTGGTCTTCGCCTCCAAGGCCGGCGCCGACCCGGCCAAGGTGCGCCAGGCGCTGATGGGCGGGCTCGCCACCTCGCGCATCCTGGAGATCCACGGCGAGCGCATGATCAAGCGCACCTTCGATCCGGGCTTCCGCATCGAGCTGCACCAGAAGGACCTCAACCTCGCCCTGCAGGGCGCCAAGGCGCTGGGCGTCAGCCTGCCCAACACGGCGACCGCGCAGGAGCTGTTCAACGCCTGTGCCGCCAACGGCGGTTCCGCCTGGGACCACTCCGCCATGGTCAAGGCGCTCGAACTCATGGCCGCTCACCCGGTCGCAAAAGATTCCGCCGCCTCTGCTGCGGCGGAATAGTAGGGGGACTTCTCCAAGTAGTCCTTCCCTGTGCCTTCGACTGAAGCCCGCCGGCGCCCACCGGCGGGCTTTTTTCTTTGGCGCCCGATCCCACGAAGCGCCTTGCCGCGGAAGGAGCAAAACGTCAAGCTTGCAGCCAGAAGAAAACCGCAGATGCAAACGCGCGCGCGGAAGGAGAAACCGGGCCTCCTCCTCGCTTCGTGGACAGCTTCGGGTGACGCCAGGCAATGGCGCGGCGATCCAGGGTTCTCATAGCGATGCAAGGAGGGCCAATGCGATGAAACTGGAGGACTTCTTCAATCAGCACAACATCATCGACCTGAGCTTCTTCAATTTCCGCAACGCGATTACGGCCTGCTACTTCGCCAACGAGGATCTGCAAGTCTTGAAGGTGAACGAAAACTTCAAGAGCTTCTTTCCCATCCTCGGCAACGTCACCAACGCCTACTTCCCCGACGTGCTGGAGCAACTGGGCGTCCCCGGCGCCCAGATCGAAAACTTCGTCACCAACCTGAACGGCGAAGGCTCAATCCTCATTCCCGAAATTCACATCCGATTGGACGGGGAGGACCGGGTATTTTCCCTGCTGTCCACACGCACCACGGACGATGTCTTCTCCTATCTCAACGGCGTCCAGGGCCAGTTCGTCGACCGCACCGCCGAGTGGCAGTTGAAGCGGGAACGGGAGGACCTGCTGGAACAGAAGATCCGCGACCGCGAAATCATCGAAGAGAAGAGCCGACAGCTCGAAAACCTCGCCACCCGGCTGGCCAAGTATCTCTCGCCGCAGATCTACCAGAATATCTTCTCGCAAACCGACGAGCAGTCCAGCGCCTATACCCGCAAGAACCTGACGATCTTCCTCTCCGACATCGTCCAGTTCACCGACCTGAGCGATACCCTTGAGCCCGAACGCCTGGCCAAGGTCGTGAACTCCTACCTTTCGGAGATGGCCTCCATCGCGCTCGATTGCGGCGGCACCATCGACAAGTTCATCGGCGATGCCATCCTCGTCTTCTTCGGCGACCCGGAAAGCGAGGGAGAGGCCGAAGACGCGCTGCGCTGTGTGGAGATGGCGCTGCGCATGCGCGCGCGGGCAGCCGAGCTGCAGAAATACTGGCGCAAGCTCGGCGTGACCCAAGGTCTGCATCTGCGCATGGGGATTGCCACGGGCTTTTGCACGGTGGGCAACTTCGGCTCCGAGCAGCGCCTCGACTATACGGTGCTCGGCAGCCCGGTGAACCTGGCCTCGCGCCTGGAAGTGGCGGCCAAGCCGGACGCCATTCTGGTGGACGAGGCCACCCACAGCTTGATCCACGGCCACGTTCGCTGCACGGCCGTCGAGCGCATCACGCCCAAGGGCTTCACCCGCCCCGTCCAGGTCTACCAGGTCGACGACTTCCTCTCCGAAGAGCACCGCAAGCTGCGCCGCCGCCTGTCGCGCATCGGCGAGCGGGTCGAGGTCAATGTCATCGACAGCTCGGATATCCGCGCTGCCATCGAGGAACTGCGGCGCATTCAGGAGGAATTCGAGGTGCAGTTCGCCGAAGGCCAGCGCGGCATCGAGACGACAACGGTTGGCAAGGAGCGCCCGGGCGACTAATCAGAAGGGGATGACCTATCCCAACCTGAAGCCCGCCGGATGATCCTGACCCTTGCCGTCGCCGGCTACCGCTCGCTGCGTGACCTCGTGCTGCCGTTGGACCGCCTCAACGTGGTCACCGGCGCCAACGGCAGCGGCAAGTCGAGCTTCTACCGCGCCCTGAGACTGCTGGGCGAAGCGGCGCAGGGCCGCATCGTGCAATCTCTGGCGGTCGAAGGCGGCCTGGAGTCGACCCTCTGGGCCGGTCCGGAAAGCTTCTCCCGCGCCGTGAAAGCCGGCGAAGCGCCGGTACAGGGTACGGTCCGGCGCGAAAGGGTGAGCCTGAAACTGGGCTTCGCCTCCGAGGACTATGGCTACGCCATCGACCTCGGCCTGCCGCAGCCGAGCAGCAGCCTGTTCGGCCACGATCCCGAGATCAAGGCCGAAGCGGTTTGGATCGGCGAGATGCTGAAGCGCAGCAACCTCATCGCCTCGCGCGGCGGCGCAGGCGTTCACATCCTGGACGAACAGGGCAAGCGCGCAACTGTAATCACCGACCTCGCCCCCTTCGACAGCATGATGACCCACGCCGCCGATCCGCGCGGCGCGCCGGAGCTGCTGGCCTTGCGCGAGCGCATGCGCGGCTGGCGCTTCTATGACCACTTCCGCAGCGATACCGAGGCGCCGGCGCGGCGCCCCCAGGTCGGCACCCGAACGCCGGTGCTGGCCGCCGACGGCGCCGACCTCGCCGCCGCCCTGCAAACCATCCGTGAGATCGGCAATCCGGCCGCCCTGAACCAGGCGATCGAAGACGCCTTTCCGGGCAGCTCTCTGGAGATTTCCGTGGCGGACGGCCTGTTCGAAGTGGCCATGCGCCAGCACGGCCTGCTGCGGCCACTGCGCGTATCGGAGCTTTCGGACGGCACCCTGCGCTATCTGCTGCTGGTGGCGGCCCTGCTGACACCACGTCCGCCCTCCCTCATGGTGCTGAACGAGCCGGAGACCAGTCTTCATCCCGACCTGCTGGCGCCGCTTGCCCGCCTCATCGCCGCGGCAGCCGAGCGATCCCAAGTCATCGTCGTCACCCATGCCGAGGCGCTGGTCGAGGCTTTGTCCGGCGAGAAAGTCGGTACCGTCTTCACCCTGGAGAAGGATCTGGGCGAGACTGTCGCCCCCGGCATCGAGGCGCCGGCCTGGGCTTGGCCCAAGCGCTAGTCAAATTGACTCCCGGGCCCTGAGGATCGCCGCTATGGAGCGCGCGATGTCGTCGTCGCTTGTCGCCCAGGAAGAAACGCTGATCCGCATGGCGGCACGCCCCTTCCAGACGGTTCCGCCGCACCAGCAGGTACCGTCGTTCTGAACTGCTGCGATAACGAGTTGCGTGCGGGAATCATCTCCGAAGCAGGCGACGACTTGGTTCAGCACCACCTCGTTCAGGATCTCGGCGCCGCCGGCCTGCAGGCCCTCGGCAATGCGGCGCGCCTGGCGGCAACTGCGTTCCACCATCTCGGTCAGGCCGGACCGCCCCAGCGCTTTCAGTGCCGCCCAGACCTCTAGGGCGCGGGCGCGGCGCGAGCTGTCGGGCGTCACGTTCATGGCGTCGCGGTGCTCGCTGGCCAGAAGATAGGACCCGCTGATCGACATGGCCCGGGCCAGTGCTTCGGGATCGCGGACTAGGGCAATGCCTGAGTCGTAGGGCACGTTCAGCCACTTGTGCGCATCGGTCGCCCAGGAATCGGCGCCGCTGAAGCCTCTGGCAAGGGGCGCGAGTTCGTCCGAGGCCAGCGCCCAGAGGCCGAAGGCGCCGTCCACATGGACCCAGGTCTCGCGCTGACGCGCCCAGGCGACGACCTCTTCGGCCGGGTCGAAGGCGCCGGAGTTCACGTTGCCCGCCTGAATGCAGACGATGGCGGGGCCGTCGATCCGCGGCAGCCTGTCGGCGCGCAGGCGACCCTGATCATCGGCCTCAGCGCGCAGCACCCGCTCCCGCCCCAATCCCAACAGCGAGAGCGTCTTGAAAAGAGAGGCATGCGCTTCGCCGCCGACGACGACGGGCAGGTCCGGCGCCCCAAAAAGCCCCTGGCGGTCGACGTCCCATCCCGCGCGCACAAGCAGATGGTTCCGCGCCGCCGCCAGGCAGGTGAAATTCGCCATGGTCGCGCCGGTCACCAGGGCGCCCTCGGCCGCCGCGGGTAGGCCTAATGCCTCCTTCACCCAGCGCAGGGCCGTGGCCTCGAAGCAGGCAACCGCCGGAGAGCTGACGAAGCTGAAGCTGTTCTGGTCCCAGGCCGCGGCGAGATACTGGGCAGCCAGCGTCGCCGGCAGCGCGCCGCCGGTCACGAAACCGAAGTACCTGCCGCCGGCGCTGGCGACGGTGGCGGGCGATCCGTAGCCGTCGAGAAAGGCAAGAACGTCGCCCGCCTCGCTCGGGCCGCCCGGCAGCGGGCCGTCGAGCGCCCGCATCAAGCGGTCTACCGAACCCGGCAGAGGCCCAACCTTCCGCGCGGGCAGACCGTCGAGATAGTCCGCCGCCCGCGAGGCCGCATCACTGAGAAGCTCTTGCAAGGAGGTGCTGTCCATCCTGCCTGCCAGCCTAACGCGGCACCGGGCGCCCGACAATCGTGGCGCGCCGATGCAGCCGCTGATCGTCGGCCGCCCGGCCTGAAGCCCGCCTCCGACCCCGCGGCTCCAAGCGACGGTGCGGAGAGATCATGCTCATGAGGAAGATCAAGTGCGGGTTCGCGAAATGCCGCTGTTTCGGTGACGGTCTTGCCGGCGCTAGCGGCGGAAGGTTTCCGTCGCCATGAAGATGCGCACGGCGGTGGTCAGCCAACAGAGGCCGCCGAAGACCCAGGCGAACCAGGAGAAGAGATCGGGAAAGAGGCAGATGGCGACGAAGAGGGCGATGGTCTCCGTCCCTTCCGTCAGGCCGCCCAGGTAGTAGATGGACTTGGTGCCGCGCGCCGCCGTGGTGATGCCGCGCTTGGCGGCCAAGGCCGCGAAAGCGAGGAAGGAGGCGCCGGTGCCGACGAAGCTGAAGATCAGGAAGGCCGCCGGCAGCGCCTCACCGGGCCGCCCCACGGCGAAGAAGAAGACCACACCGGAATAGAAGAGGAAGTCGAGGACGATGTCGAGATAGCCGCCCAGGTCACTGATGCGGGCATGACGCGCCACCGCGCCGTCCAGTCCGTCGGCAAGGCGGTTCAGCAGGATGCAGAAAAGCGCCAAGTGATAGCTTTGCAGCGCCAGCAGCGCCCAGCCTCCCGTGCCGACGAAGAAGCCGGTCCAGGTGACGCCGTTGGCGGTGACGCCCAGCTGCGCAAGGCGCCGCCCGAAGCGGTCGAGCGGCGGATCGATGATCTTGCGCAGGTGGGCGTCCAGCATGTCATTCCTTACCCTGCCCGCCCCGCGGACACCAGCGGGCAGAGGGTCACGCTTACGTCAACTCATATCCACATAGCGCCCGAGACGGACCGCCGAGGCACCGGGATCGAGGCGCCGCGAGGGCATGATCAGCACGCAATCGTCGTAGGGGGTGGTAACGGGCTTGTCGCCGTCGTAGCCGATAACGCTGCCGGCCTTGGGGATCACTTCAAGGCCGCTGTACCTCTCGACGAAGCGGAAGTTCTCGGTCTCGATGGTCACCGGCCCCGTCACCTCGATGAAGCGCTGCGGCGGCAGTTCGACACCGGCCAGCCCTTCGGCGGCCCAGTCGGCATCGACCATCTCGTTGACCAGCAGGAAGCGCAGGGCGGTGTGGATCGCCAGCGGCCCGGCCTCCGCTTCCCAATGCTGGCCGCATTCCATCAGCAGCGCGTTCTTGGGGCCGGCAGGATCGGCAAAGCCTTCGTAGTCGCGCATCCGCTTGCCGGCAGCGTGCCCGGCGTCGGTCACCACGATCTCCGGCAGGCCGACGGCCTTGGCCAGTTCGCGCCCCTTGGCCAGAGGACCCGCCATCATCATCGCCGGCTGCTTGCGCTGCATGGAGTGGATGTCCAGCAGCATGTCGACGGTGTCGATGAAGGGCCGTACGGTCCGGGCCCGGGTCAGCTCCACGGATTGGCGCGGCCCGTCCAGAACTTCGGCGGTCCACAGCCGGTTGAAGTCCTCGTCGACATAGCGCGATGTCGTCGGTGTGGCAGGATCAAAGCTGAAATAAGCATCGACGTTCATGAAGCCGAGGGAGAGCTTCCCGTGGAGCGGCTTGACGTCGTGCTTGAACAGCCAGTCCAAAGCAATGGCGCCGCAGAGCTCGTTGCCGTGCACCACGGCGGTGACCATCACGTGCGGGCCCGGCCGGCCGCTGTCGAAACAAGTGATGTAGTCGATGCCGGTGTTCCCGGCCTTGTAGGGCGCAATGTCCGGCGCCGTCAATTCAATGGGATACTCATTCTCTACGATCGGCGATGGCATCAGTCGTCTCCCTGCCCAACTTTTTTGTCCATATAGTCGTTCCTTTCGGCCACAACCGGCCAGTCCGCATCCCGCGCCAGGGGAAAGAGCCCGGCGGGTGCATGGCGATAGGGCAACCGCCCGAGATCGGCGGTGCCCCAGTCCGGCGTGTCGACGATCACGATGGCCGCGGCCAAGGGTTCGTAGACAGCACGGAAATGTGTCTTGGAGCGCAGCAGCACGATGTCCTGACCGCCGAAGTCGACGCCGAACTGTTCCAGCGCGTCCAGGTCGATGGCCGAAGTGCACACGGAGATCACGCTGACCGTGACCCCGCCGAAGCGCAGCAACGCCGAGGGGCCGAGGTCGATGCGCCGCCCCTTGCGCATGGGGCCGGTTCCGGTGAAGACCTTGCGGCCGGCCCAGATCACCTCCGCCTCGGCCTGGATCGGCCCGCCGGCGCGCTCGGAGGACTTGCCGCCCAGCGCCACCGCAAGCCGCGCGCCCCGCCCCGCCGCCACCGCGGCCTCGGCGGTTTCCGGGTCCCAGAGGTAGGGACAGTGCACCGCCAGGCCCCCGCCATCCGGATCGGCCGCTGCGGCGATCAGGCGGCGCAGCGCCCAGGTGGAATCGTTCATGCGGTCGGCGTGTTCCAACAGCACCACGGGCCGCGACTCGCCTTGCGCGATCCGCCTGGCTTTGGCGAGGCCGCCGTCGAGATCGTCGACCAGTTCCTCGTGCAGCAGCGCCTCGCGCGCGTCCCAGACGCGCCCCGCCAGGCGTTCGGCCTCGCGCTGCGCCAGAGCGCGGTCGCCGTCGGCCACCACGGCGACGGAAAAGCCCAGGTCCGGCGTGTCGGCGTAGGCGAAGCCGCAGAATACCGAGGCATCGATGATCCCAGGCACCCTCTCCGGCAACGTCAGGGAGTCGGCGACGATGTCCCGCAGCGGCGCCAGCGCGGTGGCGGTGAAGATGGACGGCAGCACCACCGGCGGCTTCACCAGGGCGAGCTGCGGATCGGCCGCCCCGTTCAGCCTGGCCAGCAGGCAGCGCGCGGCGCGGGCACCGGTTTCCGCCATGTCGACGTGGGGGGAAAAGTGAAAGCCGAAGAGCGCGTCGCAAAGCCGGGCCGTGCGCGGCGAGAGATTGGCGTGCAGATCGAAGGCCACCATGACCGGCAGATCGGACCCGAGCGCATCGCGCAGCGCCTGCAGCAGGTCGCCTTCCGGATCGGGGTGCCGGGGCGTGGTCATGGCGCCGTGCAGGAACAGCAGCACGCCGTCCAGCGGCCCCGCGTCGCGCAGGCGCCCGATCAGTTCGTCGCGGAAGTGATCGAAGGCCGCGTCGCTGGCGTGCCCCGCCGCCGAGCAATCGGTATAGACCAGCGGCACCGCTTCGGCTCCGGCCGCCGCCAGCACCTCCAGAAAACCGCCGGCCACCGTCGCGGTGCCGGCCAGGCTTTCGGCCAGGTCGCCGCCGCGCCGCGCCTCGCGTTCGAAATCGGCAAGTCCGGTTTCCAGCGGCAGGAAGGAAACCGATTCCAGGGCGAAGCCGCCCACAGCGATGCGCAAGCCCCGGGCACGCCCCGTTGTCATGATGTCATCCCTCACCCAGATAGACGTTGCCCATGGACTGGGCCAGATAGGCGCGCAGCGCCGCGAGGAGTTGCTGGGCCGGACCGGAGAAGCCGCGGTCGGAGAGATGCAGCACGCCGTAGCGATTGATCAGGCGCGGCGTCAGCGGCCGCGCCTCCAGGTCGCCGCGGCCGGTTCCGCCCCAGGACAGCGCGTTCAATATGGCGACGCCCTGGCCCAGGCGCACCATGTCGCAGATGGTGCCGGAGAGATTGGTCTCGGCGCGCAGGCGCATGGGCACCCCGGCGCGGCGGAACATCTGCTCGATACGGTGGCGCGACGGATAGCGCCGGGTCATGGTGATGAGCGGTACCTCGGCCAGATCCTCGACGCCGATCGCGCGCTTGGCGGCCAGCGGATGGCCAGGCGGCATGAGGACCACCGAATGGGTCTCGATCAGCGGGATGGCATCGATGCCGGGATGGCTTTCCAGCAGGGACGCGAAGGCCAGTTCCACCTGGTCGCGCAGCAGCCAGTCGATCATCATCTCGGTGAGGCCGGTCTCCATGGTGAGCACCAGATGCGGGTGCTCGAGGAGAAAGCCGTCCAGCAGCCGGTGAACGACCGCCTCGTAGAGCATCGGCGTGACGCCGATGCGCAGGCGCTCCGTGCCGTGACGGCGCACATCAGCGGCGGAGCGGCGCACCCGCTCGATGCCGTCCAGCGCCTGCCCGACGTCGACGGCGAGGCGGTGGGCTTCCGGAGTCGGGGTGAGTTTGCCCTTGGCGCGGAGGAACAGCGAGAAGCCGAGCTCTTCCTCAAACTGCCGCAGCAGGCGGCTGACGGCAGGCTGGGACACGCCCAAGTAGCGCGCCGCGGCACTCACGGATCCCGCCTCCATAACCGCCTGGAAAGCCTCCATCATTCTGGGCGTCGGCAAACGCCGGCCCTCCGGATAGGCTTGCGAATCGAGAGCATAGCTCATAACAAATTGTTATAGCCTCTATGACCCTAATGCTACGTTTTGCCTGAGCGAATACGTTCAAGCCTGGAATAGGCATTTCGCTTTGACAGCCTCGTTAGACACTCGCATTATACCCAGGAAGGTCCCGCCGTCGAGTGATGGGAAGGGTCCAAGAGCGATTTCCGGGTGGGCGGCGGCCCGCCACGGGAGACAGGAACAGGCGCATCAACGTCTTACGGGGAACGAACTCATGCGAAAGAGTACTCTGCTTTGCGCGGCCTCTCTGGCCGCCGTCTTGGTGTCACCGGTGCTGGCATCACCCGCCGCCGCGCAGGATCTGACCATCGGCGCATCGGCCGAGCCCTCGGCCCTGGATCCGCACTATCACAATCTCGGCCCGAACAACGCCATGCGGCGCCATGTCTTCGAGTCGATGGTGCTGCAGGACGAAAATCAGCGTCTGCAGCCGGGCTTGGCGACATCCTGGAAACCGCTCGACGACACCACCTGGGAATTCAAGCTGCGCGAAGGCGTGTCCTTCCACGACGGCTCGCCCTTCACCGCGAAGGACGTGATCTATACCGTCTGCCGCATTCCCAACGTGGAGAACAGCCCTTCATCCTTCACGGTCTACACCAAGGCCATCGCGGACATGCAGGCCCCGGATCCGCACACCTTGATCATCAAGACCGACGGGCCCTACCCGCTGCTGCCGGTCGAGGTCTCGACCTGGGGCGTGCTCTCGGCCGCCGCCAACGGCGTGACCGGCGACATCGGCTTCGGCCGCGAGGGCTGCAGCGGCACCGGCGACTACCCGAAGACCGACGACTTCAACACCGGTAAGGCCGCCATCGGCACCGGCATGTACAAGTTCGGCGAGTACAGCCGCGGCGACAAGATCGTCTTCCAACGCAACGACAACTACTGGGGCGGCAAGGCCGACTGGGCCACGGTCACCTTCCGGCCGATCACCAGCGACGGGCCGCGCGTCGCCGCCCTGCTGGCCGGCGACGTCGACATGATCGACAAGCCGCCGCTGCAGGACCTGGAGCGCATCAAGAACGAAGGCTTCCAGGTCTCCCAGGGACTTTCCAACCGCGTCATCTACCTGCACATGGATCAGGAGCAGGAGCCGACCCCGGGCGTCACCGGCACCGAGAAGAACCCCTTCAAGGACGTGCGGGTGCGTAAGGCGGTCTCCATGGCGATCAACCGCGATGCCATCGTGGCACGCATCATGGGCGGCGTTGCCGTGCCGGCCGGCGAGCTGTTGCCGCCGGGCATGTTCGGCTCGACTCCGGGCGCCGGCGCGGAGGAATACAATCCCGACGCCGCCAAGAAGCTGCTCGCCGAGGCGGGCTACCCCGAGGGCTTCGGCCTGACCATCGGCTCGCCGAACGACCGCTACATCAACGATGCCCAGGTCGCCCAGGCGGTCGCGCAGATGCTGACCCGCGTCGGCATCGAGACCCAGGTCGATGCAGTCACCGCCAGCACCTTCTTCAAGCGCCGGAACCAGTACGAGTTCTCCATGTACCTGGCCGGCTGGGGCTCGGGCACCGGCGAGATGTCCTCGCCGCTGCGCGCGCTGGTGGCCACCCGCAACAAGGACAAGGGCTACGGCGGCACCAACCGCGGGCGCTACTCCAACCCGGACCTCGACGCCCTCATCGACCAGGCCCTGGCCACGGTCGACGACGACAAGCGGGAGAAGATCCTGCAGCAGGCCAGCGGCGTGGTGATGGCCGACTATGGGATCCTGCCGTTGCATTTCGAGGTGACGCCCTGGGCCTTCCGCAAGGGCATCACCTACACGCCGCGGGCGGACCAGTACACCCTGGCTCTGGGTGTGAAGCCGACCAACTGACGGTCTGATGTTCCCACGCGGGGCGGAGAGGACTCTCCGCCCCGCTGTGGTATCTTCTTTATCCAAAGGTTCGACGAACCGCCAACTGCGGCAGGGCACAGCCGATGCTCGTCTATCTTCTGCGCCGCCTGGGCCAGAGCCTCTTCGTGGTCGCCGCCATGGCGGTGCTGGTCTTCATCGGCGTCTACGCGATCGGCAGCCCGATCGACATCATGATCAGCCCCGACGCCGATCAGGCGGAGATGGAGGCGGCCATTGCCCGCCTGGGCCTGGACAAGCCTCTCTGGGAACAGTTCTTCATCTTCGTCGGCAATGCGCTGCAGGGCGATCTGGGCAAGAGCTTCGTCTATTCCACTGACGCCGTCGGCCTCATCCTCTCCAAGCTGCCGGCGACCATGGAACTGGCCATGCTGGCGCTTATTTTCGCCGTCTTCATCGGCGTGCCGCTGGGCATGGTCGCCGGACTGCGGCCCAATTCCCTGGCCGGCAAGTCCATTATGACCGGTTCCATCCTGGGCTTCAGCCTGCCGAACTTCTGGCAGGGCATGATGCTGATCCTGCTGTTTGCCGTCGTCCTGAAGTGGCTGCCCTCCGGCGGACGCGGCGACACGGCCGAACTCTTCGGCATCCCCTTCAGCTTTCTCACCCTCGACGGCCTGTCGCACATGCTGCTGCCGGCGATCAACCTGGCGCTCTTCAAGACCTCGCTGGTGATCCGTCTGGCGCGCGCCGGCACCCGCGAGGCGGCCTTGCAGGACTATGTGAAATTCGCCCGCGCCAAGGGCCTCTCGCCGCACCGCATCGTCCTGGTCCACATCGCCAAGAACATCATGATCCCCGTGGTCACCATCCTGGGGCTGGAACTGGGCAGCATGATCGCCTTTGCCGTGGTGACCGAATCGGTCTTCGCCTGGCCCGGCATGGGCAAGCTGCTGATCGACTCGATCAACCTGCTCGACCGCCCGGTGGTGGTCGCCTATCTGATGCTGACCGTCTTCATGTTCATCATCATCAATTTCATCGTCGACATGCTTTACTGCGTGCTCGATCCACGAGTGCGCCTTTCGGAGGCCAAGGCATGACCGACGCGCTGAAGGACACGGAAACCAGGGCGACGGCGACGCGGCCGGATTGGCGGGCCTCGCCCCTGTTGCGCTTCGGCGCCGAATTCACCGAGAGCCCCATCGCCGTGGTGGCGCTGCTGGTGACGCTGCTGCTGGCCCTCATGGCCCTCTTCGCCGACTGGATCACGCCGCAGAATCCCTACGACCTGATGCAGCTCGACATCATGAACAACATGCTGGCGCCGGGGGAAACCACCTTCGACGGCGAGATGACCTTCCATCTCGGCACCGACGACCAGGGCCGCGACATGCTCTCGGCCATCGTCTTCGGCCTGCGGCTCAGCCTGGGCGTCGGCGCCATGAGCACTCTCATCGCGCTCTCCCTGGGCATGTCCATCGGCGTGCTGGCCGCCTATTTCGGCGGCAAGGTCGACGCCGTCATCATGCGCGTCGTCGACCTGCAGCTCTCCTTCCCGGCGATCCTCATCGCCTTGATCCTCCTGGCCGTGCTCGGCAAGGGCGTCGACAAGGTGGTCATCGCGCTGATCACCGTGCAGTGGGCCTACTATGCCCGGACGGTGCGCGGAACCGCCTTGGTGGAGCGGCGCAAGGAATACATCGAGGCGGCGACCTGCCTCGCCCTTTCCCACCGGCGCATCGTCTTCCGCCACCTGCTGCCCAACTGCCTGCCCCCGCTCATCGTGGTGGCCACGGTGCAGGTCGCCAACGCCATCGCGCTGGAGGCCACCCTCTCCTTCCTGGGGGTCGGCGTGCCGATCACGGAACCCTCGCTGGGCCTGCTGATCGCCAACGGCTACGACTACATGCTCTCGGGCAGGTACTGGGTCGCCTTCTTCCCCGGCGTCGCCCTGGTGGTCACCATCGTGGCCATCAACCTGGTCGGCGACCAACTGCGCGACGTGCTCAATCCCCGGCTAAGGCGATGAGGGGGCTGTGCCGATGACCACGCCGACGCTCGAAGTCAGAGATCTCCAGACCCACTTCTTCAGCAAGGAAGGCGTGGTCAAAGCAGTCGACGGGGTCAGCTTCCAGGTCGCCCCCGGCGAGGTTCTGGGCCTGGTCGGCGAGTCCGGCAGCGGCAAGTCGATCACCGGCTTTTCCATCCTGGGGCTGGTCGATGCGCCGGGGCGCGTCGCCGGCGGGCAGATCCTCTTCCAGGGCCGCGACCTGGTGCCGCTGCCGGAGAGCGAGCGCCGCAAGCTGCGCGGCTCCAAGATCGCCATGATCTTCCAGGATCCCATGATGACGCTGAACCCGGTGCTGCGGATCGACACCCAGATGACCGAGGCGGTGCTGGCCCACCGCGACGTATCGAAGGCGCGCGCCCTGGAGATCGCCCGCGAGGCCCTGGTGAAGGTGGGCATCGCCTCGCCGGACGAGCGCCTCGCCGCTTACCCGCACCAGTTCTCCGGCGGCATGCGCCAGCGCGTCGCCATCGCCATCGCCTTTCTGAACGAGCCCGAACTGATCATCGCCGACGAGCCGACCACCGCCCTGGACGTCACCATCCAGGGCCAGATTCTGCACGAGGCCCAGACCCTCTGCCGCGAGACCGGCACGGCGATGATCTGGATCACCCACGACCTGGCCGTCGTGGCGGGCCTGGCCGACCATATCTGTGTCATGTATGCCGGCCGCGTGGTCGAGCAGGGCCCCATCGACGCGGTGCTGGATCAGCCGGCGCATCCCTACACCGTCGGCCTCATCGGCTCGGTGCCCAGCCGCAACCGGCGCGGCGGGCGGCTTTTCCAGATTCCCGGCATGACGCCCTCGCTGCTGAACCTGCCCGAAGGCTGCGCCTTCCGCAGCCGCTGCCCGCGCGCCGACATCCGCTGTCTGGAAGAGCCCCCGGTGCACGCGGCCAGCAAGGGCCGCGAAGTGCGCTGCGTACACCCCCATGACGAACCCCTGGAAGAGGTGCTGTCATGAGCGCGCCCCACCCGAGCGATCCGGCCCGGAGCCCCGCGGAGCGGCGTATGATCCTGGAGGCCCGGGACGTCAGCAAACGCTTCGTGAAGCGTCTCGACCTGGCCGGCAAGATCGCTCAGCGCCTCGGCTCCTCGATCCACGAGGAGATCGTGCACGCGGTCGACGGCGTCAGCCTCTCCATCGGCGCCGGCGAAGTCCTCGGACTGGTCGGCGAGTCCGGTTGCGGCAAGTCGACCTTCGGACGCATGGTCGCCGGCATCCTGCCTCCCAGCGAGGGCTTCCTGAGTTTCGACGGCAAGCCGGTCTGGAACGACGGCAAGGTCACGGCGCGGGACACCGCCCTGGCGGTGCAGATGATCTTCCAGGACCCCTTCGCCTCCCTGGACCCGCGCATGCGCGTCGAGGACATCGTCGGCGAGGCGCCCCTGGTGCACGGCTTGGTGCCGCGCAAGGAGGTCGGCGACTACGTTGCCGAGGTCATGCTGCGCGTCGGCCTGGACCCGGACTTCCGCCGCCGATACCCGCACCAGTTCTCCGGCGGCCAGCGCCAGCGCATCGGCATCGCCCGCGCCCTGGCGGTGAAGCCGCGCTTCCTGGTCTGCGACGAGGCCATCGCCGCCCTGGACGTCTCGATCCAGGCGCAGGTCATCAACCTCTTCATGGACCTGCGCCAGGACCTGGATCTCACCTACCTCTTCATCAGTCACGACCTCTCGGTGGTGGAGCACATCGCCGACAGGGTCGTCATCATGTACCTGGGCCGGGTGGTGGAGATCGCCGCCACCGAGGACATCTTCGACGACCCCAATCATCCCTACACCCAGGCGCTGCTGTCCGAGGTGCCGCGCATCGAACTGCGCAAGCGCGACTACCAGCCGGTCAAGGGCGAGATCCCCTCGCCCCTCGACCCGCCGCCGGGCTGCCACTTCCATCCGCGCTGCCCCCACGCGACGGAGCGCTGCCGCGCCGAACGGCCGGCTCTGCGGGAAATCGCCCCCGGACGCTGGTCCGCCTGCCACCTGAACGATTGACCATGACCGAGAGCGCCGCCCCCTTCGACGAAAGGGCCTACGACCTCCGCCTGCCCGAGGGGCAGGAAGCGCCGCTGCTCCTCGACTCGCCCCATTCCGGCCGCGTCTATCCCGCCGACTTCCGGACCCGGGTGTCGGAACCGGTGCTACGCGGCGCCGAGGACTGGATGGTCGACGACCTGGTCGGCGAGGCGCCGCTGGAGGGCGCGACCTTGCTGGCCGCCCGCTTCCCGCGCGCCTATATCGACCCGAACCGGCGCCTCGACGACATCGACCCGGCGCTGATCGACGGCACTTGGCACGAGCCGCTGAACCCCGGCCCCAAGACCGCGCTGGGCATCGGCCTGTTCCGCGCCAAGACCAATGACGGCCAGCCGCTGCTCGCCGGGCCGCTGTCGGTGGATGGTCTGCGGGCGCGCATCGAGCGCTGCTGGCGGCCCTACCGGCAGACTCTCAGCGAGACGCTGGACCGCCTGCACGCCCGCCACGGCGCTGTCTGGCACATCGACATGCACTCCATGAAGTCGGTGGGCACGGCGATCACGCCGGACGGGCCCGGCGCGCGCCGCCCCGACATGGTGATCGGCGACCTGGAGGGCGAGAGCTGCGCCCCGGACTTCACCGCCCTGGTGGTGGAGAGCCTGCGCGCCAAGGGTTACAGCGTCGCCGTCAACGATCCCTACAAGGGCGCGGAGATCATCCGCACCTGCGGCCGCCCGGCGGAGAACCGCCATTCCCTGCAGATCGAGATGAGCCGCGCTCTCTACATGGACGAGGCGACGATCGCCGCCGGTCCGGGCTACGCCAAGCTGAAAGCCGACCTGCGGCAACTGGTGGCGGAGGTCGCCGCCTGGACCCGGGACGTGAAGGCGGCTTAGGCGTTATTCTCATGCAGTTCGGTGAGGTAGGTGTTCCACCCCCTCCCCATCCCTCCCCCATCAAGGGGGAGGGGGCTGTTCGCCGACCGCTCGTTTGAATTCCCTCCCCCCTTGCGGGGGAGGGTTAGGGTGGGGGGGTGAGGTTTCCCCTTACTCCGCCGCCAGGGAGGAACTGCGGCCGGGCAGTGCGCCGCGGATGACGTAGGCCAGGGTCTGCACCACCTGCTGCGGCGTCTCGCAGACCGCCAGCGCCGCGCCGTCGACTTCCTTCAGCGCGTGGGTCAGCGCCGGATCGTGCAGGGTGATGAGCGACTTGCCCAGCGCCGCCGCCGTGCCCGCGTCGAAGGCCGCGTTCCACTGCTTGTACTTGTCGCCGAAGCGCACCACCACGACGTCGGCCTCGGCGATCAGGGTGCGGGTGCGGATGGCGTTCATGCGCGAACCCTTCTGGTCGCGCCAGAAGGGATTCTCCTCCTCGCCCAGGATGACCGCGCCGCAGTCGTCGCTGTCCTCGTGCACGGTGATCGGCGCATCGAGGCGGACCGGCAGGCCGGCCTCGGCCACGCCCTCGGCGATCTGCTCGCGCCAGTCGGAATGGATTTCGCCGGAAAGATAGACTTTCCAAAGCCTTTCGCTCATATCGCGGCTCCTCGAAACGCTCAGTTAGGGGTGTTGCCGGCGTTTCTAGCACAAAGCTCAGGGGGCCGCAGCCCCCGCCGATTGCAGCGCCGCCAGGGCCGCCTCGGCGGCGGTGCGGCAGGGCTCGACAACCGGCAGGCCGAGTTCTTCCGCCAGGTCGTCGCGGTATTGCGGCATCCCGGCGCAGCCCAGCACCAGAACCTCGGCGCCCTTGTCATCCCGGAGCGCCCGGCCAACGTCGACCATACGGCCGAAGGTGCGATCCCGGTCCTGCAACTCCAGCACGCCCAGGTCCAAGGGCAGGCTGCCGGCGAAACTCTCGGACAGGCCCAGTGCGGCAACGTAGCGCCGGTGCCGGACCGACGACGCCTCGAGGATGGCGAGAATGCCGAAGCGCGGCCTCAAGGTCAGGGCCTTGCGGAAACCGCTCTCGGCGATGCCGAAGACCGGCCGCCCGGTCTCTGCCCGTGCCGCCTGAAGGCCCGGATCGCTGAAGCAGGCGATCACCGAGGCGTCGGCGGCCTCCCGCTTCAGCCGCGCCAAGAGCGGCGGCACCACGGCGTCGATCTGCGCCTGGGTCTCGATCCCCGGCGGCCCCTCTTCCAGGGTCACGCAGTCGATCTCAGGGCCTTGCGCGGCGCGCAGCGGCGCCACCGCCGCGCTGATGCCCTCGGTCACCGCCGCGGTCGAGTTGGGATTCACGATGACGATACGTTGGCGCATGCCTAAAGCAGCTCCGCGCCGAAGTTGCGGGCCGGATCGAGTTCCGGCTCCCGATGACCCGCTGCCTCGATCTCCGGAGTCCGGTCCAGGAACAGGCCCGAACCGCGCTCCGCCTGCAAAGCTTCTTCCTCCACGATCACCCGCCCGCGGGAGATCACGAAACGCGGCCAGCCGGTCAGGGTCATGCCCTCGTAGGGCGTATAGCCGGCGTTGTCGTGCAGCAAATCGTATGTGACGCGCCGCTGCCAGGCCGGGTCCCAGAGCGCCAGGTCGGCGTCGGCCCCGACGGCGAGACTGCCCTTGCGCGGGTGCAAGCCATAGATTCTCGCAGGATTGGCCGACGTCAGCGCGACAAACTCGTTCACGGTCAGACGGCCCTTGCCGACTCCCTCGGAAAAGAGAAGCGGCAGGCGCAATTCAAGTCCCGGCACGCCATTGGCGATCTGCTTGAAATTCGCCTTGGGCCCATGCTTCAGCTTGCCGCTTTCGTCCATACGGTAAGGCGCATGGTCGGAGGAGAAAACCTGGAAGGTGCCGTTCTTCAGGCCGCGCCAGATCGCCGCCTGTCCGGCTTCGTCGCGCGGCGGCGGCGAGCAGCAGAACTTCGCCCCCTCCATGCCCTGGCGGTCCAGGTCCTCGGCGGTCAGGAAGAGGTACTGCGGGCAGGTCTCGCCATAGATCTTCAGGCCCGCGTTGCGCGCCGCAAGAATGGCATCGGCCGCCTCCGGTGCCGAGACATGCACGATGAGCAGCTTGGTATCGACAAGACGCGCCAGTTGGATGGCGCGGCTCGTTGCCTCGCTCTCGGCAATTCGCGGATGGCTGACGGCGTGATACTTCGGTGCGCCGTGGCCGCGCTCAAGCAGCCGTTCGCTGATCCAGGAAATGACGTCGTTGTTTTCGGCATGGATCATGGTGACGGCGCCGTGGTCCCGCGCCACGCAGAGAACATCCAAGATCTGCCGGTCGTCGATCTTCAATTGATCGTAGGTCATATAGACCTTGAATGATGTATATCCGTCCTGGATCAGCGCCGGCAGTTCCTGGCCCAGAACCTGTGCCGTGGGATCCGAGATGATGAGGTGAAAGGCATAGTCGATCACCGCCTTGGGCGCGCAGCGTTCCTGGGCGTCCTTCACCACGTCGCGAAGAGACTGCCCGCGATGCTGGGCGGCGAAAGGCAGAAAGGTGGTGGTGCCTCCGAAGGCCGCCGAAACGCTGCCGGAGTAGAAATCGTCCGCCGTCCAGATGCGCGTCGAAGATTCCTGCTCCACATGGCAGTGGGCGTCGACGCCGCCAGGCAAGACCAGCAGGCCCCCGGCATCGATGATGCGTCCGGCGGAGCCGAGTTCCTTCCCCAGCGCGGCAATGCGTCCGTCCTTCACCGCGATGTCGGCGGCGAAGCTCTCGCTGGCGGTGACAAGCGTACCGCCGCGGACAATCAGGTCGTAATCGCTCACGCCGCGAGCCCGAGGGTGGAGAGCCGCGCTTCGAGGCGGTCGATCAGGTGTGTGAGCTCGGCTTGATCCTCGGCGGAGAGGTTCGGCCCCGGCGCGCGCACCTTGGCGGAAGCAATGGCGCCGCGGCGGCGCAGCACCTCCTTGCGGAGGGCAAGACCCAGCCCCGGTTGCAGCTCATGGCGCACCAGAGGCAGATAAGCGTCGAAGAGATCTTCCGCCGCAGCCTGCTTACCGGCCGTGAAGAGGCCATAGACCTGCACCAGCATTTCCGGAAAGGCGAAGCCGGTCATCGCGCCGTCAACGCCGCGCGCCAGTTCCTGCGGGTAATGAATGCCGCCGTTGCCGACCAGGATGGAGATGCGACGCCGCCCGTCTTTCTCTGCGCTCTGGCGCAGCCCGGTGATCTTGGCCAGGCCCGGCGAGTCTTCGTGCTTCAGCATGACCATCTGCGGATGGCGGTCGATCAAGGTATTGAGCGTCGCCACGGACACCGGCGCGTTGGTGGTCTGAGGGTAGTCCTGATAGACCAGCGGCACGTCCGCGCCCAAGGCGTCGCAGACCTGGGCGAAGTAGCTCAACACCTTGGCCTCGGTGTTCAGCCCCGGAAAGGGCGCCACCATGACCCCGGCCGCCCCCTTGTCCATGGCCGTATGGGCAAGGCGGGCCAGGTTGTCGAGGCCGGCATTGCTGACCCCGACGATAACCGGCAGCCGGCCAGCGGCGCGGTCCAGGACCCGGGTCAGAAAGGTCACCGATTCTTCGGGGGTCAGCTTCGGCGCTTCCCCCATGATTCCCAGGATGGTCATGCCATGGACGCCGCTTCTGAGGTAAAAATCGACCAGAGAGTCGGTGCTGGCGAGGTCCAGCGTTCCGTCCTCGGCGAAAGGCGTCGCCGAGATGATGTAGACGCCCTTGGTTTCCTCTGAAATGCGCATCTCTTGCCTCCCCAGTCCTGACCGCATGACCGTGGACAAGGATTGGCCGAAGCGGCCGTCAGGTCAAGCCCGGGCCAGCCTGACTGGGGAGCGAAAAGAAAGGGCGCCCCTCCTTCCTGGAGAGGCGCCATCCTGTCGGACGAAGCGGCGCCGAAGGAGTTACGCCGCTGCCGCCTTGGCGTCGGCGGTGGCGTCGAGGGCCTGGCCGATGTCGGCTAGGATGTCTTCGATATTCTCGATGCCGACCGAGAGGCGCAGGTAGCCCGGCGTCACCCCGGTGGCGAGCTGGTCCTCGGCGCTGAGCTGCTGGTGCGTCGAGCTGGCAGGATGGATGGCCAAAGTGCGCGTGTCACCGATGTTGGCCACGTGATAGACCATCTGCAGCGAGTCGATGAAGCGGGCGCCGGCCTCGGGGTCGTCGTTCTCCAACTCGAAGCCGACCAGGCCGCCGCGCCCGCCGGAGAGGTAGCGCTCGACGCGCTCCTGCGAATCGGAAGCGCTCATGCCCGGATAGATCACCTTCTTGACCAGCGGGTGGCCGGCCAGGTAGTCGGCCACCGCCTGGGCGTTCCTGCAATGCTCGCGCATGCGCAGAGGCAGCGTCTCCAGACCCTGGATGAAGTTGAAGGTGTTGAAGGGGCTGAGCGCCGTGCCGAGGTCGCGCAGCAAGGTGCAGCGTGCCTTCACGATATAGGCCACGGGACCCATGGGCTTCGTCGCCTCGGTCCAGACCGCACCGTGGTAACTCGGGTCCGGCTGGTTCAACATGGGGAAGCGCCGGGCGTGCTTCTCCCAGTCGAAGCGGCCGCCGTCGACGATGACGCCGCCGATCGAGTTGCCATGGCCGCCGATGTACTTTGTGCAAGAATAGACGACGATGTGGGCACCGTGGTCGATGGGACGGCAGATCACCGGCGCGGCAGTGTTGTCGAGGATCAGGGGCACGCCCAGCTCCTCGCCGATGACCGCGACCTCAGCGATGGGAAAGACCTTCAGCATGGGGTTCGGCAGGGTCTCGGCGTAGTAGGCGCGGGTGCGCTCGTCGGTCGCCCGGCGGAAGTTTTCCGGATCGGAAGCGTCGACGAAACGGACCTCGATCCCCAGGGTCTTCAGGGTGTTGGCGAAGAGGTTCCAGGTGCCGCCGTAGAGGCCGGTCGCGCTGACGATATTGTCGCCGCTGCCGGCGATGTTGAGAATGGAGAGCGTCGTCGCCGCCTGCCCGGAGCTGACCGCGAGCGCCGCCGCGCCGCCTTCCAATGCCGCCATGCGCTGTTCGAAGGCATCGTTGGTCGGGTTCATGACGCGGGTGTAGATGTTGCCCATTTCCTCCAGCGCGAAGAGCCGGCGGGCGTGGCCCGTGTCCTCGAACTGGTAGGAGGTGGTCTGGTAGATCGGCACCGCCACCGCATTGGTCGCCGGGTCGGCGCGGTAGCCGCAGTGCAGAACGGCGGTTTCGGGGTTCTTGGTGAAATCCATATTCGTATCCTTGCGATAAAAGGGTTTAAGCAATCACGCCGCTGAAGCGCGCCGCGACGCCGCGGCCAGCGCGTCGGCAGAGTCGACGTGCCGCTCGATCAGGGTATTGACCGCTTCGGCATGGGTCAGCGGCGCCATGTGGCCGGCGCCGAAGACCCGGGCCGCCGTCACCTCGGGCGCCGCATCGACCAGCTTGTCGGTCACGCGCCGTCCGACTTCCGGCGAGGTCTCTCCGGTGACGGTCAGAAGCGGCATGGCGAGGCGGGTCAGATCCGACAGCGGCCAAGTCTCGCCCAGCACGCTGGCGAAGTTGCGCATCACCGCCCGGGCCTGTGCCGAGAGGCGTTGACGCTGGGCGGCCTCGCAGCGGTCCCAGGTGCCGGCGCCGTTCCAGAAGTCGACGAAGGCCGCCATGCCGTAGGCGGGCCAGCCGGCCGCCACCGCCCCGCGCAGCCGGTCCCGCACCCCCAGGACGCCACGGTAGAGACGCTTGTCGGCGTCACTGCCGCCTTGCGGCAACAGGTGGAAGACCACCGGCTCGATGAGGGTCAGGCTGCGCACCCGCCAGGGATAGGCCAGCGCAATCTTCAAGGCCACGGCACCGCCGTAGGAATGCCCGACCAGGTGAAAGGCCGGGGCCGAGGGGCCGACCGCCCGCAGCACCGCCGCCGCCTCGGCGGCGAGGCAGTCGGCACGATCGTGCGGCTCAGGCGCCGCGGCGAAGCCGTAGCCCGGCAAGTCCGGCGTCACTACCTGGCGCTTGCCGGCGAAGCATTCCACCAGGGAGCGCCACTGGCCGCCGGTGGAGGCGGAGGAATGCAACGCCACCACCGGCAGGTCGTTTCCGATCCAGCGGGCGGAGACCTGCCCGGCGGGAAACGGATGGGTCGGGGTCCCGGCCGTCGACATCGTCGTCATGACACTTGTCCCGCCGTGCCGCCTAAGCCGCCTTGGCAGGCGCGCAGGCGCGGCAGATCGCCTCGATATGGCGGTGGTCGGTGCCACAGCAGCCGCCCATCACGACGATGTGGTCGAGCAGACGGCGAAGGTCGCTGTGCTGCGCGCCGAACTCCTCGGGATTGCCGTCGTCCAATTCCTCGGCTTCGTCGAGCTCGGCATGGCTGAGCCGCGAGGCGTTGGCGCGCAGCCCCCGGATCCGCCGCACCCAGCTTTCGCCGGCGGCCAGCGCCCGGCTGAAGTGATCGGGATGGGCGCAGTTGATCATGAAGTAGACGGGGCCGTTGCCGGTCTCCGCATCCACCGTCTCGACGGCTTCCTTCAGGGTCTCACCGGACGGCAGGGTCCCGTCGGTCTCCACGGTGAAGGAGATCACCACCGGCAGGCCGGCGGCCTGGGCGGCGCGGGTGATGCCGATGGCCTCGGGCAGGTTGGTCGTGGTGATGGCGGTAACCATGTCGGCCTCGGTGTCGGCGAAGGCGTCGATCTGTTCGGCGTGATAGGCCTGCGCCGCCTCGGCGGTCATCGCCTCGCCCGGGTTGTAGCCGTCGCCGCGCGGGCCGACGCAGCCGCTGATCACCATCGGCGACCGCTCGGTCTCGAAGGTGCGGCGCAGCTCCGCCAGCAAGGCGATGGACTGCTTGTTGACCTCCGCCATGTCGGCCCTGGTGTAGCCCAGCTTGGCGCCCCAGTCGGCGGAAGCGCGCCAGGTCGGGCTCTCCAGGATGAAGCCGTGGCCATTGTCGCGGGCGATGGCGGCGTGGGTGCTGAAGTAGCGCCGTAGGGCCGCCTGGCCCGAGCGATCCTTCATCAGGTCGAAGGCGGCGAAATAGGGCAGGTCGAGCCCATCGTGAAATATGAGCGTGGTCTCGATCCCACCGTCGGTCAGGAAAAGTCCGCCACCGGAAAGCTGTGGCAGAGTGTCTCGGTACTTGGCCATTGAGAGTCTCCTCACTCGGTCGCGGCCGATTTGGCCGGCAATGGAGAGCGACCCTACGCCTTCACCATTTCTGCATGATGTCCCGGTTTCGAAACAAAACGCCGCGGCGGGGCAACAGAATTGAAACACCGCACCGCCGAGGCACAGGCGCGCCCGGACAATCTGAGGTGGCAAGCTCCGCCCGGCGGCACTGCCGGTCCGGCCCTGCGCAGGCGGCAGAGCAGCCTGCGGTAAATGCCGCCTCTCCCGCGGGGTACGGACATGCTAGAAGGGCCGCTGCCGAGCGATCCCCGGCAACCGGCGGTCTGTTGCGGCGTGGCAAAACCGGGGTAGCTACCTATATAGCTTAGCAGGGCTTCACGACGGGCAAAGAAACAGGACCTTGCCTCTTTGGATGCAATCAATCGAACCGCCCGGCGACGAGGGGCGGCGCTATCGCGATGACGTCAGAGGCAGGAGTCGGGCCTTGAGAACCCGGACCACCGCCCTGCGGAGCGGTTTTGCGCGGTTCCGGCGCTGTCTGGCGATGTTCGCGCTCTGCCTTGCAAGCGCCGGCCAAACCTCTATGGCACGGCCCGCGCTGGCTGGGCAGGCCCCTGAGTTCGTCGGCCCCTCGGAACCGGCGCCGGCGGCGGCGCAGGAACAGGGAATCCTGCCCTACCGGACGGTGGTGGAGGGCGTCGAAGAGGGCGAGCTGCGCACGCTTCTGGAAGGCTCGTCCCAGTTGATCGCCCTCGGGGAGAAGCCGCCCGCCACCATCGCCGGCCTGCGCCGGCGGGCGGAGGGCGACATCCAGCGATTGACCGCCGCGCTGCACTCCGAGGGCTACTATCAGCCGGCCGTCGATCTCGAAATCGACAGCGAAGTCAGGCCCACCCAGGTGACGCTGCGCATAACCCCCGGACCGCGCTACACACTCCAAGCCTACGACATCACCTTCGACGGCAACCCGCCGCCGGCCGAGGCCGAGCAACCGCGCCTGGACGAGATCGGCATCGCACTTGGCATGCCGGCGCGCGCGCCCGTCGTGGTCGGCGCGGAGCAAAGCCTGGTCAGCCTGCTGCAGGAACGCGGCTACCCCTTTGCGCAGGTGCGCGAGCGCAAAACCTTCGTCAATCACGAGAAGACCGAGATGACCGTACGGCTGGCTATCGACGCCGGGCCGGCCGCCGTCTTCGGCCCCCTCTCCTTCAAGGGCCAGGAGGAGGTCGAGGCGGACTATCTCCACCGCATCTCCGAATGGCCCCAGGGCGAGCCTTACGACCGGCGGGTGGTCCGCAACCTGCAGCGCCGCCTTGCGGCCACGGGATTATTCTCCTCGGCCAACGCGGAGACTGCAGCGCAGCCCACACCCGACGGAAGCCTGCCCGTCACCGTGACCCTGGTCGAGCGCGAGCAACGCTCCATCGGCGGGGTCGTGAACTACTCCAGCGACGTCGGGCCGGGCGCGGAGATCTTCTGGGAGCACCGCAACCTGCTGGGCCGCAACGAGAAGCTGCGGGTCAGCGCCATCGGATCCCTGATCGAGCAGTCGGGCGACATCAGCTTTCGCAAACCGGCCTTCCTGCAGGCCGACCAGGATCTGCTGGCCGATCTTTCCGGTGGCTTCGAGGACAATGACGCCTACGAACGCCAAGCCGTCGATGGCCTGATCGCCCTGGAACGGCCCCTGTTCGAGAACTGGCGGGTAACGGGCGGCATCTCGCTCGGCTACGAGATCGTCGACGAGGGAGCCGACAACGGCGAAGGCGAACGACAGTTCACGCTCCTGGGCCTGCCGGTGACGGCGGCCCGCGACACCAGGGACGATCTGCTCGACCCGGCGTCCGGCAGCCGCCTGCACTTTTCGCTCACCCCCTTCACCGGGGCCGGCGACGACACTCTGCTGTTCCTCACCGCCATAGCCGGCGGCTCGGCCTACTACGCTCTCGACAGCGACGAGCGCTTCATCCTCGCCGGCCGCGCGCGCGCCGGCACCATTCTCGGCGAGAAGAACGACGCCCTGCCGGCCTCCAGCCGCTTCTATGCCGGCGGCGGCGGGTCGGTCCGCGGCTACGAGTACCAACTCGTCGGCCCCCTGGACGACGACCAGGACCCCTTCGGCGGCACCTCCCTGCTGGAGCTGGGCGGCGAAGTGCGCGTGCGCGTCACCGATGAGATTGGTATCGTACCCTTCGTCGATGGCGGCACGGTCTACGACGAGCCCTACTTCAACAGCGGCGAGACCCTGCGCTGGGCCGCCGGCCTGGGATTGAGGTACTTCACCGGCTTCGGCCCACTGCGCCTGGATGTCGCCTTTCCTCTGAACCCGCGCGACGGCGTCGACGAAGCATTCCAGTTCTACGTGAGCTTCGGACAGGCATTCTGAGATGCGCCGGGCGAGAGTCATCGTGAAATGGGGACTGATCGGCCTCGGCACGCTGCTGCTGCTGGCCGCCGGCTCCCTTGCCGTCGGCTATACCTGGCTCGACAGCGACGGCGGCCGCAGTTGGCTCGCGCGCCAGATCGAGGACGCGGTGTCCAGCCCCGGCGAAATGGAGCTGAGCATCGGCCGCCTGGACGGCGCGCTGCCTGCGCGATTGCAGGCCCGCGACGTGGCGCTGCGCGACGCCGAGGGCGCCTGGCTCACGATTGCCGGGCTCGACCTCGCCTGGCGGCCCTGGTCCCTGCTGGGCGGCGAGCTGGAAGTCGACTCCCTGGTTTTGACCCAGGTTGCCTTGGCGCGCCTGCCCGCCGCCCCTGCGGAGCCCCCGGAAGCAAGCGCGGACGGCGGCGACGGCCAGCTTCGGCTTTCGCTCAAGATCACCCTCCACCGCTTTGCTGCCGACGAGATCGCGCTGGGCGAGCCGGTTCTCGGCCAGGCCGCCCGCTTCACCCTGGACGGCGCGGCCGGCAGTGCTGAGGACGGCAGCTACGGCATGGCCCTCGACCTTGAGCGCCTGGATGGCGCGGAGGCGCAGCTTCACGCCACGCTGGACTACGATCCCGCCGCCGATGCCCTCACCGCCCGGATCGACGCCGCCGAAGCGCCCGGCGGCCTCCTCGCCGCCCTCCTGGAAGTTCCGGACCTGCCGCGCGCCGAGATGACGCTGGACGGCAGCGGCCCCTTGCGCGACTGGCAGGGCGCCTTCGCACTGTCACTCGGTGACACCGCGCAGGCCGAGGCCGCGATCGGCCTGCGGCGGGCGCCGGGCGGCGACCTCGGCTTCAGCCTTCACGGCCGGGCCGCCATTTCGCCGCCGTCGCGAAGCGACCTCTGGGCCCTGGCGGCGGGAGACACGGCGCTGAGTCTCCAAGGCGCCTGGCGCGATTCGGATCGCCTCGACCTGACGGAGCTGACGGCCTCCAACGACAACCTGCGCCTCGCTGCCCGGGGCTCGCTCGCGCCAGACGGCGGGGCGCTGGACCTGACCGTGACCCTGACGGCGGAGGAGAGCGCCGCCCTGGCCCGCCTCGCCGGCTTCAACCGCCTTGAGAAGCTCTCCGCCGAGATGGCGCTGAGCGGCAGTTTCGACGCGCCCCGGGCGGAGATCAGCGTGCAGGCCGTCAACCTGGACGGCCCGGACGCAGCGGCGGCGGCGCTCGACATCGCGGGAAGCATCGATGCCGAAACCGGCGGCGCGGCGCCGCTGCTGGCCCTCGACCTGACCGGGCGCATCGACGGCCCGCGCCTGCCGCAAGCTGAAGAGGTCAATCGGGTGCTGGGCACGACCCTGCCCTTCGCATTGAAAGGCAATCTCGACCTCGACAGCCTGGCGCTCGAGATCGCCGCGCTGGACGCCGAGGCCGGTGCCCTGCGGCTTTCGGGCAGCGGTCCCTTCAATCTGGACGATGGCTCGGCGGACCTCCAGGTGGACCTGCGGGTCAACGATCTCGGCACGTTGCAGCCGCTCACCGGCATCCCACTCGGCGGGCCGTTGCGCCTGACCGGCCCCCTCGCCCTTCAGGATTACGGCGCCAGCCTGCAGGCCGACCTCATCGGGCGCTGGGACAACCCCTCCAGCGACATCGGGCTCATCACCGCCGCCGCCGGCCGGGGCCTCGACATCGCCGCCCGCTTTGCCGTCGCCGACGGCGAGGTTCGCATCCAGCAGGCAACGGCCCGCTCCGCCACCACCGATCTCAGCGCTAGCGTCACCGCCGCCGGCGACGAGCTGCGCGACGGCCGCTACAGCCTGACGCTAGAGGATGCGGCGGTCCTCGCGGCGGAACTGGGCGCGGATCTCGCCGGCGCGGCCGAGCTGCGGGGCACTTTTTCCGGCCCCTTCGATGCCATAGCCCTGACCGGCGAGGCGCAGGTGGCCAGCCTGGCCCTCGGCGCTCAGGCACTGACAGATATCTCAGGGGGCTACGACCTGCGCCTCAAGGGCGCCGAGGTCGACGGTCCGGTGAGGATCGCCGTCCTCAGTCCCTTCGGCCGCGCCGAGGCCGAGGCCGAACTGCGGGTCCGCGGCGATGCCGTGACCCTGGCGGCGCTGACCGCGCGCCTGCCCGAAACCAAAGTCACGGGCGAGGTCATAGTGCCGCTGGACGGCAGCGGCCCGCAGGCCGAACTGGTGGGCGAGTTCACCGGCCTAGGGATCTGGCTGGCCGCCGCCGGGCAGGACGGCAGCGGCAAGGGCAAGGTGACGCTGCGGTGGAACCGGCCGGGCACGACCGCGCCGCTGCTGGCGACGGCCGAGCTCGCCGCGCTGACCCTGCGCCCGGAGCCCGGCGCCCAAGCCGTGCAGATCGACCGCCTGAACCTGGAACTGCGGGCCCAGGGACCGGACCTGACGCAGCCGGCAACCTTCACCGCCAAGGCCGAGACCCTGCGCTGGCAGCGCCTGGAACTGGCGCGCCTTGACCTCGACGGCGGCGGCACCCTCGATGCCCTGGACCTGCGGCTGGCCGCCGCCGGCACCTGGATCGAGCCGCTGGGCCTGAAGGCCGCGGGTCGGATCGCGCAGGCCGGCGAAAGCCTCACCGTCACCCTCGATGAAGCCCAGGGCGCGGCCTTCGGCCACCCCCTGGCGCTGCGCCAGGCCGCGACCCTCACCCTGACGCCGGGCACGACCCGGCTGGAGGGGCTCGACCTCGCCTCCGGCGACACCCGTCTCACCGCCGAGGGCCGCCTGGACGGTGAGACCATTGCCGCGACCGCGCGCCTGGAAACCCTGCCTCTGACCACCGTCGACGCGTTCTGGGAGAGCGGCCTGGAAGGCACCGTCTCGGCGACGCTCGACCTGCAGGGCCGGACCGCCGCCCCCCAGGGCAACGCCACGGTGACGGCCAGCGGCCTGCGGCCGCGTGACAGCGGCGATCTGCCCGCGCTGGACCTGAGCAGCTCCGCCGAGTGGCGCGACGGCCGGGTGACGCTGGACGGCCGTCTGGGTGGCGCGGAGGTGACCGCCGCCAACTTCAACGCCGCACTGCCCTTGCGCCTTACCCCGGGCGGCGGACTGGAGCTGCCCCAAGACGGCGCGCTCTCCGGCGCCCTCGACTGGCGCGGCGGCCTCGACACCCTGCTGGTCTTCGTCCCCTTGCCGCAGCACCGCCTCGGCGGCAGCGCGGAAATCGCCGTCACCCTGGGCGGCACGGTCGGCACGCCGGCCTTCGACGGCAGCCTCGCCCTGTCCGAAGGCCGCTACGAGAGCCTGGAGCACGGCACCATCCTGCGCGACCTGGCGCTACGGGCGGAACTGGCGGGCGACCGGATCATGCTGGCCAGCCTCACCGCCAACGACGGCGCCGGCGGCAAAGTGAGCGGCGCGGGCGGATTGACGATCGATCCGCTGCGCGACTTCCCCTTTGACGTCGAAGTCCGGCTCGACAGGTTCCACGCCCTGCGGCGCGACGACGTGACCGCGGTCGCCGGCGGCACGATCGAGCTGACGGGCGATGCGCAGACGCCGCGCATCAAGGGGCGCTTCACCACGGAAACCGTGGAGATCAGCCTGGCCACCCAACTTCCGCCCAGCGTGGTGAAGCTGGACGTGGTGGAAGTGAAGGACGGCGTGGTGCAGCAGGCCCCGGCGCAGGAGGAAGCGGCTCCGCCGGTGGATGCGGAACTGGATATCGTCGTCGATATGCCCAAACGTGTCTTCGTGCGCGGCCGTGGCCTCGACTCCGAATGGGCCGGGCGCATCGCCGTGGCGGGCACCACCGCCGAACCGGCGGTCAGCGGGCAAGTCAACCTGGTGCGCGGACAGCTGTCGGTGGTCGGCAAATCCTTCGTTCTCCAGGACGGCAAGGTAACCCTGCCGCAGGACGGCGGCGGGGAAGCCCTGCTGGACGTCACCGCGCTGCATAAGGGCAAGGAACTGGAGGTCACCGCCCGCATGTCGGGACCCATCGTCCAGCCGGCGCTTGAGCTCTCCTCCGTGCCGGAAGTGCCCCGGGACGAAATCGTCTCGCGGGTGCTGTTCAACAAGTCCGCATCGCAACTGACGGCGGCGGAGGCGGCGCAGCTTGCCCTCGCCCTGCGCGACTTGACCGGACAGGGCGGCGGTACCGATGTCCTGGGCTTCGCCCGCCGCACCCTGGGCGTCGACGTTCTGCGCGTCGACACCACCACCGAGGGCGACGCCGCGGTGGAGGCGGGCAAGTACGTGACCGACGAGGTCTACGTCGGCGTCAAGCAGGGCGCCAAGCCGGAATCGACCGGCGTCGAGGTCGAGGTGGAACTGACGCCCAACATCACCATTGAAAGCGAGACCACCGGCGATGGGGTCAACAAGTCGGGCCTGCGCTTCCAGCTCGACTACTAGGATTCCGCCGCGGCGCCGGTCCGCGTCTCCACAGGGATCGGCTCGGTCACCAGCAGGTGACGGTGCGGATAGGGGATCTGGATGCCGTGCTCCTTGAAGGCGTCCCAGATTGCCAGCAGAACCAGGCCTTTCACGTTGGCGACGCCGTCCTGCGGATCGCGGATCCAGAAGCGCAGCACGAAATCCAGCGAGGAATCGCCGAAGCCCGTCAGATGGCAGACCGGCGGCGTGGACTGGTCCACCCTCTCCGGCTTGGCCGCCGCCTCGCGGGCGATGCGCCGCACCTCATGCGGGTCGCTGTCGTAGGAGACCCCGAACTTGATCTCCATGCGCACCAACTGGTTGGTGAAGGACCAGTTGACCACGCGATGGGTGATCAGGTCCTCGTTGGGGATCAGGTATTCCTTGCCGTCGCGGGTGACCACGGAGACATAGCGCGCGCCCAGCGAGGAGATCCAGCCGAAGGTCTCGCCCAGCTCGATGACGTCGCCCGGCTTGATCGACTTGTCGAGCAACAGGATCACGCCGCTGATGAGATTGGAGACCACCTTCTGCAAGCCGAAGCCGATGCCCACGCCCACCGCGCCGGAGAACACGGCCAGCGCCGTCAGGTCGATGCCGACGCTGTTGAGGGCCATGACCACGGCAAGGGTGATGAGGGTGATCTTAAGGAGCTTGCCGAGCAGCACCTGGACCGAGGGGGTGAGGTCGGGAATGCCGCTGATGCGCCGCTCCATGAAGCGCGACAGGGCCGAGGCGGCCCACAGCAGCACCGCCAGGGTCAACACGCCCTTGACCACCGTCAGCAGGGAAATGCGCAGATCGCCGAAGGAAAGCGCCAGGGAGTCGAGCAGCGCCACCGTGGGGTCCAGCAGCCCGACGATATTGAGCGCGGCGATGGTCCAGGCGCTGAAGGCCAGCATACGTGCCAGGGCCGGATTGCGCACGAAGGTGGTCACCAGGCGGATCACCACCCAGGCGGTCAGAAGACTGGCGACGATACTCAGCAGGTAGCTGCGGCTCGGCCAGGTGCTTTGCAGCATGACGGCGATGGCCAGCCACAGCAGCAGCAGGTAGATGAAGGGTGTCACAAGGTCCGGCAAGGCCCGCAATTGCGCGGTAAAGCGTGCCGAGAGAACGCTGCGGCCGGTCCAGGCCTCCAGGCGCGGCCGCAGGCGCCGCCCCGCCAGCAGGGACAGGCCGAACAGCAGCACCAGCAGCAGGACCTGACCCAGGGTCCAGACGTTGGCGACATGCTGCAGCAGCCAGTCGCCGGCGTTCTGGAGAGCCACCGCCAGCTCCTCGCCGCTCAAGAGGTTGTCGTTCAGCAGCTCGTCCATTGCCTCGCGCCGCACTCCGGCCTCTTCCGGAGCTGTATGCTCCGGACCTGTATGCTAATGCGGAACCCCGATTTCGCGAAATACCATCACGATTTCCGCCCGATTATCGGCGACCGGCGCTAGACGATCGGCGCCTCGCCGGCCAATTCCGAGGTCAGGCCGGTTTCGTAGGCCGCCTCGGGCTCGAAGTCGTCCAGCGATCTGGCGATAACCTGGGTGCCTTCATGGCGTGCGATGTGGAACAGCGCGTCGCCTTCGTGCACCAGGGGGATGTTGCTGCGCCCGATGATCACGCCGCCGATGCTGGCGCGCACCTCAATCTCGTTTTCGCCGAAGGGGTCGGAGACGACGCCCAATACCTGGCCTTCCTTCACCGCACTGCCCAGGGCCGCGGCCGAGCGCAGCAGCCCGCTGTGCGGCGCGCGCACCCACTTGCTGGAGCGGATCACCAGGGAGCTCGCGCGCTCGGTCTTGCGCCGACGTGACGGCGCCAGCATCTCCAGCGCGCGCATGACCCGCACCACGCCCTTCACGCCGGCGCGGATGCAGCCCTCGTCGAAGCGCAGAGCCTCGCCGGCCTCGTAGACGATGACCGGCACAGACAGCCCGGAGGCCGCCTCGCGCAGGCTGCCCTCGCGGAAGCCGGTGTTGATCACCAAGGGCACGCCGAAGGCCTGGGCCAGTCGCTCGCATTCCGGGTCATCCAGGTTGGCGCGGATCTGCGGGAAATTGTCGCGGTGGATGGCGGCGGTGTGCAGGTCGATGCCGTGCGTGGCGTTGGCCACGATCTCGTCGAGAAAGATCCGCGCCAGGCGGCCGGCCAGCGAGCCCTGGGCGGACCCGGGAAAGCTGCGGTTGAGGTCGCGGCGGTCCGGCAGATAGCGGGACTGCGACAGGAAACCCAGCACGTTCACGATGGGCACGGCGATCAGCGTGCCCTGCAGGCGCTTCAGGGCCGTCAGGCGCAGCAGGCGGCGGATGATCTCGACGCCGTTGATTTCGTCGCCGTGCAGGGCTGCGCAGACGAAAAGGCAGGGGCCCGCGCGCCGGCCGCGCACCACGTGGATCGGCATGGTGATCGGGGTGTGGGTGGAAAGGTCGGTGACCGGCAGGTCGATGGTGCGCCGCTGTCCGGGCAGGATCTCCACCCCGCCGATAACCATCGGCTTCTGGCGCGTCTTGCGCGCCGGCGCTTCCTGCCGCAAGGCCCTCGGCTGGGGCTGGGGCTGGGCCTTCGCCTTGGCACGGCTCCTGGGCCTGGTTCCGCTTTCGCTCTTGGTCATCCTGTCGTCGCCAGCGGCGGCAGGCGGTCCGCCCCATGCGGCCTCCGCCTCCTGCCCCGAATCTCGCCTTCCGGGAGTCTCGCCTTTTGCGGCGGCGACATCAACCGGCTTGCGCGCGGCCGCTTTCCGACCGCCTAGCCGCGGCCCCGGGTGCGGGTCTTGTTCGGTTTGGCGTTCTTTTCCAGGAAGGCGATGATCGCGCCGGCCACGTCCTTGCCGGTCGCCTTTTCGACGCCTTCCAGCCCCGGAGAGGAATTCACCTCCATGACCACCGGCCCGTGGTTGGAGCGCAGCATGTCCACGCCGCAGACATTGAGCCCCATGATCTTGGCCGCGCGTACCGCCGTGGAGCGCTCCTCCGGGGTGATCTTCACGGAGGCCGCCGAGCCGCCGCGGTGCAGGTTGGACCGGAAATCGCCCTCGGCCCCCTTGCGGATCATCGCGGCGACGACCTTCTCGCCGACGACCAGGCAGCGGATATCGGAGCCTCCGGACTCCTTGATGAACTCCTGCACCAGGATGTTGGCCTTCAGGCCGCCGAAGGCCTGGATCATGCTCTTGGCGGCACCCGGCGTTTCGCCCAGCACCACGCCGATACCCTGGGTCCCCTCCAGCAGCTTGATGACCACCGGCGCGCCGCCCAGCATCTCCACGATGTCGTCGGCGCGGCTGGTCGAATGGGCGAAGACCGTGACCGGCAGGCCGATCCCGCGGCGCGCCAGCAACTGGTGGCTGCGCAGCTTGTCGCGCGAACGGCTGATGGCGACCGATTCGTTCAGCGGATAGACCCCCATCATCTCGAACTGGCGCAGTACGGCGGTACCGAAGAAGGTGACCGAGGCGCCGATACGTGGAATCACCGCATCATAACCCTCGACCTTCTCGCCCCTGTAGTACATCTCCGGACGGTGCGAGGCGATATGGATATAGACCCGCATGGTGTCGATCACATCGATCTCATGGCCGCGGTCTTCGGCCGCCTCGATCAATCTCTGGTGCGAGTAGAGGTTCGGGTTGCGTGCCATAAGGGCGATTTTCATGCCAGCCTCGCTTTCGCTCTGAGTTTCTTATGGCCCGTTTTTTCGGACACCTTGGCTTTGGGCTTGCTTTTCACTTTGGTCGACGGCTTGGTTTTCGGCCTGCCGGACAGCTTGAAGGAACCGCCGGGATCGACCACGAAGCGCCGGCGCACGGCGCGGCGGCCGAGCAGCATTCGAAAGCCCATCTCGTCGCGGTTGGTCAAGGTCATTTCGATGGGCCAGACCTCCTCGCCCAGCTCGATCCGGGTCTCGATGACATAGCGCTTCTCGCGCTCCCCGTTCGAGGACGTCACGATTCTCTCGTCCTCCACCCGGGCCTCGCAGGCGACGACCGGCGTGGCGTGGCGCTGGACCGGATGCAGCGAAAAACGGACGAAGCGCTCGCCATCACGCTCGAAAGGACGGATTTCATAGGCGTGGATGGCGGAGGTGCGGGCGCCGGTGTCGATCTTCGCCTTGATCCTGTCGACGCCCAGATCGGGCAGGCAGATCCACTCGCGCCAGCCGACGACCGTCTTCGGCCGCTTCACGACGCCACCCCGAGCGACGGCGCAAGGCCGGCGCGGCGAAGCCGCGTATCGACGCTGCCCATTGCGTTCAACACAGAACCTGAATCAATTGAATTGTCCCCAGCCGCAGCCGCGGGAGTCTCCCGCAGTTCCTCAGGATAAACATTGTTGACCGCGTGATGTCAAAAAGCCAGTCGCCGGCGCCGGCCGGCACGGCGAAAAACCTGTGCAAAAATGAGGGCCTCCGGCGCGGGGCGCCGGACTCCGCCGGGGCTGCGCTAAGGGGATGGCCGGGTCAATGGCGCAGCACCTTCCAGCCGTCGGCGGTCTTCATCCAGACGCCGGCCTGCCAGAGCGTTTCGGTGCCGTTGTCCACCGACAAGGCGAACTGCAGCGGCGCATTGCCCTCGGCGTCCTGGACCTGGTAAGCACGCCCGCCCAGCACCGGCGTCGCGGTCAGCGCGCCGGGCTCGACGATCTCCGAGGCCTGGCCGAACAGATAGTCCGCCATCTGGCGCAGCATTTCCGGCGCCTGGGGATCGTCCAGCGCGAAGTCGTGGAGCATCGGCTGCAGGTGGGCGAAGTAACCATCCACGTCTTTGTTCCGGGCGGTCTCGACGAGGCCCGCGACCGCCTCCAGCAGGCCCGCGTCGTCGCTCGGCATGGCCGAGAGGTAACTGTAGGCGGGCAGCCCGGTCACGGTGAAGGTCGTGCTGTCGGTGCCCGGCGCGTCCAGCGCCACCGTGCCCAGCACATTGCCGTTCTCGCCAGGATCCTTCGGCATCTCGCCCCGGCATCCCTTGAAGACCTCCGCCGCAGCCGTGGGCGCGCCGCCATCCCTGGCCGCCAGTTCGATGGAGAGGGTGTTCTCCCCTTCCAGCAAGAGGTTCGGCGGCACGAAGTTCGCCATGCCGCTGCTGCTTTCGCGCAGCAGCGTGACCTCGTTGACGCGGATGGTCAGGCTGCCCCGGTCGCTGCCCTTGTAGGCGACGGCGACGATTTCATCGCAGCTCTGGGCGGAAGCGGGAACGGTCATGAACAATGCTCCACAGGTTGCCAGAGCACTCAAGGCGAAATATAGGGCTCTGCAGTTCTTCAGCATGAAAACGATATCCTCTCGTGGCGTCGCGTCGGCTTCGACAGCCGGGCAACGTGGTGGATCACCGATCGGCACAGTCAGTTCGCGATCGCTATTTCGCGCGCTCCGACGCGCACTCTGTCGCCCTCCAAAGTCACCGGCGTTCCGGCTTCGGCTCCCAGGTTCATCTTGCCGATGGCGGTCAACTGCAGGCGTGTGGACCAGCGCTCGCCATCGAAGATCAGCATCTTGCGGGGTTTGAGGAACAGCAGCGTCGAGAAAATGCCGCTGCCGCCGCTCTTCTCCCAGGTCACGACCACCTGCGCGTCACTCGCGGTGCTGCCGATGAAGCGATAGCTGAACCAGCAGCCTTCGGGACAATCCTCCTTGGGCCGTTGCGCGGCGGAGGCGGCCCCGACCAGATCGATGCTGGCGCCGATGCGCCCCTCTTCATCCAGCGAAACCTCGAAGCTGTCGCCGCAGCAGAACTGGTTGGCGTCCTGTGCGGCCGCCAGGTCCACGGCGGTCACCACCGCCCGCGCGTCGGCGGGCAAACCGGCCAAGGCCTTGACGATCAGCGGATGAATGGCCCTGCCTTCGTAGACGAAGGCGTCGCGCAGGCAGGTCCGTGGCTTGCCGCAGCTCTCCAGGAGCTGGGTGACGACGGCCTCGGTGTCCTGCGCCGTGGCTCCCAACGGAGCGCCCAGACATAGGAAGGCCGCCAGGATAAAGGGCGGTACCCCCGGCAGGAACACCCTCCGCGCCGTAATTCTCATTCTCGTCTCCACGCCGAAAAACCTCTTGCCGCCCCTTGGTCGGTCCTAGGGGCCGCCGGGTTCAAAAATTAATCCGCCATCAGGATCGCGCAGACCGTTCACCCGGTCGCGACCAGAACGGCGGTGCCGCCCAGGTAGATGAGCAGGATCAAGAGGCTCTCGAAGCCGATGTTGGCAAAGCCGTACTTTTCCCGCCGCAGCAGGCCGAGCAGCAGAACCGCCGTCAGCATGATGGTCAGTGCGATGACGAAGACCGGCTGCTGCGAGGTGGCGTGGTAGATGGAACCGTCCCGGTAGGCGATGTCCGAGGCCGCCACCAGGATCACGTCGAAGGTATTGCCGCCGATGATGCCGCCGACCGCCAGCGTCAGGGCGCCGCGGCGCACCGCGGCCAGGGTGGTCACCAGTTCAGGCAGCGAGGTGGAGACCGCGGTCAACAGGGTGCCGACGATGGTTTCGGAAAGGCCGGTCTTGCCGGCGATGGCAATACCCGCCTGGCCCAGGGCATAGCCGGCGAGACCGACGATGACGAACAGAAGGCCAAAGCGCGCCAGAAGCACATAGAGCGCGCGGCCGCCCTGCGGTTCCTCGGGCACGTCGGTGCGCGTCTCCTCCGTCTGCTTCGGCCCCCACAGCGGCTCCTTGTGGGTTTGCGAGGCCAGCCGCATGCCGAAGAGGTAGGCGATGAGAATGACGAAGCTGGCGGGATGGCAGCCCAGCAGCGTCACCGGCGGCGTCAGCCCGGCAACCAGGGGGAGACTTAGGAGGCCGACCAGCAGCGCGCCCTGGGTCAGGTTGGTCAGCGAGGCCGCGGCGTGTTCCAGGTTGGCGCGGCGGTAGGTGATATCGGCGATGGCCAGGAAAGCGGTCTGCACGGCAATGCCGCCGACGGCATTGCTGAGCGCCAGGTCTGGAAAACCCTGCCATGCGGTGGAAACCGAGGTGACGAAGCCGGAAAGAGAGGTGCTGGCGCCCAGCAGCAGCCCGCCGGTGATCGCCTCGCCCAGACCGCTGCGGTCGGCCAGCCGGTCCGCGACCTGGGCCATGGCCGTGCCGGCCGCGGCGATGGCCAGGACTGTCACGCCGAAGACCGCGAAAGCGGCCCAGAGCGGTTGCGCCAAGAGATCCATCAGTTGCTCCCTGCCCTCCCTCTTAGGACGGCTGGCGCGCCGCCGCAAGTCGCGGGAAGCGATTTTCCGGTAAGCTCAGCCCTGCATTTCGGCGATGCTCCTGCGGAAGCGGAAGGCGGCGAAGGCGAAGAACAGTCCGCCGATGGCCGCCACCAGCGCGAACTGCGGCCAGACGACGTCGAATCCCGCGTCACGGAAGAGGATCGCCTGGGCGAAGCTCACGAAGTGCTTCGAGGGAACGCCCTCCATCAGCGCCTGGAGCCACTCCGGCTGGCTCTCGATGGGCGTCTCGCCCCCGGACAGCAGGTTCATGGGCAGCGCCACCAGCATGAACAGCAAGCCGAACTGCGGCATGGAGCGCGCAACCGTGGCGAGGAAGATACCCAGCGCCGTGGCGAAGAAGAGGTAGAACACCAGCCCCATGAGGAACAAGCCCCGTGAGCCTGCCACGGGCACTTGCAGCAGAGTCTCCACCACCAACAGCAGACAAAGCCCTACCGCAATCAGGATGACCAGCCCGTTGGACCAGACCTTGGCCATCATGATCTCGAAAGGCGTCAACGGCATGACCAGCAGGTGCTCGATGGTCCCGTGCTCGCGCTCACGGATCAGCGCCGCGCCGGTCAGCACGATGGACAGCATGGTCACGTTGTTGATGACCTGCATGATGCTGGTGAACCACGAGCTCTCGATATTCGGATTGAAGGCGTAGCGCGCCTCCAGGGCCACGGCGTTGCGGGGCGGCGCTCCACTGCCCAGGAAGGTGCCGATCTCCTGGCTGATGATCGACTGGATATAGCCGTCGCCGATGCCGGCCTGCATCATCGCCGTCGCGTCGATGTTGACCTGCAGTGCCGGATCGCGCCCGGCCAGCACATCGGCCTCGAAGTCCGGCGGGATCACGACCACGAAGGTGTAGGTGCCGAAATCCATGCCCGGATCGATCTCGGCGAAATCGATCATCCGCGGCTCCTGGAAGAAGGGCGGCAGAAAGGCCTGGCGGATACGCGCGGAAAGCTGCGAGCGGTCCTCGTCGACGATGGCGATGGAGGCGTTGCGCAGGTCGTGGGACATGCCGGTGGCCGCGGTGTAGATCGACAGCGAGAAGGCCCAGATCACGAGCGCCAGCAACACCACGTCGCGGCGCAGACTGAAGAGCTCCTTGACGCCCAGGTGATAGATGCTCGCAAGCCGGCCCATCCTCACAGCTCCTGCTTTCTCAGCAGCAGCAGGCTGACCGCAGTCAACACCGGAAAATACATCGCCAGCGCCAGAAAGCTGTCGCGCAGTTCGGCGAAGCCCAGCGCCTTGGTAAAGGTCCCCACGCAGATGGTCATGTAATAGCCCGTCGGAAAGACGTTGCCGAAGACCGCCGCACCGCCTTCCAGGGACGACACGGGCTGCATCATGCCGGAGAACAGGACCGACGGCACCATGGTGAAGATGGCCGTGCCGAAGAGCGCGGCGACCTGAGTGCGCGTGAAGGAGGAAACCAGCAAGCCGATCCCCGTGGTGGCGATCACAAAGAGCAGCGCGCCAAGGCTCAATGCCAGGAAGCTGCCCTTGACCGCTACGCCGAAGAGAAATACCGCCAGTGCCGTCATGACCAGGAAGTTCACCAGGCCGACAACGACGTAGGGCAGTTGCTTGCCGAGCAGGAACTCCAGCCGGGTGACCGGCGTCACGTAGAGGTTGGTGATCGAACCCAGCTCCTTCTCCCGCACCACGCCCAGCGCCATGAGGATGGCCGGAATGAAAACCAGCATAAGAACGATGTTCGCCGGCACCATGGCGTTCGCGCTTTCGAAATTCTGGTTGTAGCGGTAGCGCGACTGGATCTCGGCCGGCAGCCTCGGCGGCGCCAGGTCCGGGTTTTCCCGGCTCAAGTCGGCGAGATAGCCCCGGTGCAGGCCTTCCAGATAGCCCCTTACGGTCTCGGCGCGGAACGGCATCGCGCCGTCGATCCAGCCGGCGACCTGCGGCTGACGTCCTCGCAGCAGATCCCTACCGAAGTCCGGCGGAATTTCGATCGCCAGGGTGATGTCACCCGCCTTCAGGCGATGATCCATGTCCTCGTAGCTGTCGATCGGGGGGCGTTCCTCGAAGTAACGCGAGCCGGTGAAGCCTTCGAGATAGCGCCGGCTTTCCGGCGTCTTGTCGCGGTCGAAGGCGGCGTAGGTCAGGTTCTCCACGTCGAAGGTGATGCCGTAGCCGAAGACCAGCAGCAAGAAGGCGTTGCCGGCCAGCGCGAAGGCGAGGCGAATCGGATCGCGCAACAGTTCCCGGCCCTCGCGCAGGCTGTAGGCCAACAGGCGGCGCAGGTCGAAGCCGAAGGCCGGACGCGCCGCAGGCGGGGCGTTGCCCTCGCCCAGGGGAGAAACCCTCTCCGGCGCCGCCGCTGCCGCTCCCCCGTCCCCCGTCGCCTCTTCCAGGTAGGCGATGAAAGCTTCCTCGAGAGTTGCGACGCCGCGCGCGGCGGCCAGGGCATCGGGAGTATCGCTGGCGAGGACCTTGCCCGCGTGCATCAGCGAGACCCGGTCGCAGCGCAGCGCCTCGGTCATGAAATGGGTGGAAATGAATATGGTCACGCCCTGATTGCGCGACAGGTCGGCCAGCAGTTCCCAAAACACGTCGCGGGCCATCGGGTCGACGCCGGATGTCGGCTCGTCGAGGATCAGCACTTCCGGCTCGTGGATCACCGCGACGGCCAGCGACAGACGCTGACGGACCCCCAGCGGCAGGTCGCCGGAGAGCGATTCGGCATAGTGCGCCAGTTCGAAGCGGGCCATCAGCTCGTCGACGCGCGCCTCGATGCGCTGCGCGGGCAGATGAAAGAGGCGTGCGTGCAGCCGCAGGTTCTGCTCCACGGAAAGCTCGCCATAGAGCGAGAAGGACTGCGACATGTAGCCGACACGCTTGCGCGAGGCGATGTCGTGGGAGCGGGTCTTTTCGCCGAACAGCCAGGCTTCGCCTTCGCTGGGCGGCAGCAGGCCGGTCAGCATTTTCATGGTCGTGGTCTTGCCGCAGCCGTTGGAGCCCAGGAATCCGAAGATCTCCCCCCGCTCGATCTGGAAGCTGACGTCGTCCACGGCGGTGAAACGGCCGAACCGCCGGGTCAGGCCCTCAGCGACGATGGCCGGCGCGCCGTCGCGGCGCCGGCGCGGCGGAATCTCCAGCTTGCGATGCCCCCGGCGCCGTTCCTCCGGCAACAGGGCAATGTAAGCCTCCTCCAAGGTTGCCGCACCCTGAGCCCGCTTTATCTCCGCCGGGCTGCCGGCGGCCAGCACTTGCCCGTCGTTGATCACCACGAGGCTGTCGAAGGTCTCGGCCTCGTTCATGTAGGCAGTGGCGACCAGGACCGCCATGTCCGGACGTTCGCCGCGGATGCGCGCGATCAGTTCCCAGAACTGGCGGCGCGACAGCGGATCGACGCCGGTGGTCGGTTCGTCGAGGATCAGCAGGTCGGGGTCGTGAATCAGCGCGCAGCAAAGACCGAGCTTCTGCTTCATGCCGCCGGAAAGCTTGCCGGCGCGGCGGTCGGGAAAGGGGTCGAGCCCGGTGCTCTTCAACAGAGAGTCGATGCGCCGGCGCCGCTCCTTGGCGCCCTGACCGAAGAGACGGCCGAAGAAGTGCAGGTTCTCGGCCACCGTGAGATCCATATAGAGGTTCTTGCCGAGCCCCTGGGGCATGTAGGCGATACGCGGCTGCGTCGCCTCGCGGTGGCGGCGCGCGGCCATGTCGCCGCCCAGCACCTCGACGCGGCCCTCCTGGATCTTGCGGGCCCCGGCGATGAGCGCCAGCAGGGTCGACTTGCCGACACCGTCGGGGCCAATGAAGCCGGTTATGCCGCCCGCCGGCAGGCCCAGCGACACGGCCCGCAACGCCGCCGTCTTACCATAGCGATGGGAGACGGCCTCCAGCCTCGCAGCCAGCGCCTCCGCAGCCGCCATGGCCCGGGTCATTGCCCGGCGACCGCAGGCAGGCTGACGGCGAAGCGCTCCGGCCAGGCGCCGCCGCCGCCCAGCATGACATAGGCCTCGCCGGGCAGGCCGCTGCGCACCTTTTCGATGTGCTCGCGCAACAGCTCCGGCGCGATCTTGACCTTGATCCTGAACATCAGCTTCTCGCGCTCACTGCGCGTTTCCACCTCGCGCGGGGTAAACTGGGCCTCGGCGGAAATGAAGGAAACCTGAGCCGGAATCACGTACTGCGGCACGGCATCCAGGATGATGCGCGCCTCGCTGCCGACCAGCAGGCGGCCGATCTGCGCCGTCGGCAGGAAGATCGTCATGTAGACGTCGGTCAGGTCCAACAGGGTGATGACGCGTCCGCCGCTGGCCAACACCTCGCCGGGCTCCGCCAGGCGGTACTGCACACGCCCTTCGCGCGGCGCGGTGAGCGTCGAATCGTCGATCTGGGTCTGAATCAGCTCGGCCTGCGCCTCGGCCGCCTCGACGGCGCGCTGGGTGCTGGCCAGGCGCGCCCGGGCCGCCTCCAGAGCCGCCTTGGCGGTATCGCGCTCGGTCCGCCGCTGATCGGCAAGCTGCTTGGAGATATGGCCCTTGGCGACCAGCGCTTCGGCGCGCGCCAGCTCCTCTTCCGCGAACTTCAATTCGCTTTGCCGCTGCACGATCTGGGCGCGCGCCTCGATGACGTTCTCCTGCGCCTGAGCGATGCTGGCCCGGGCGGCGGCCAGGGAGGCACGCAGCTCGGCGGTGTCCATGCGCGCCAGCACCTGACCGGCCGCCACCATGTCGCCTTCGTTCACCAGCACCTCGGCCACACGCCCGGCGTATCTGGTGGCGACCTGGACCTCCTCGGCCTCGATGCGGCCGTTGCCGCTGGCGATATAGTCGGGAAGCCGGTCGTGGTTGTCGCGCCACCAGAGATAGCCCGCCGAGGCCGCCGCAAGTGCGGCCACAACGGCAATCAAAAGAAGACTTCTGTTCATCCGGAACCTTTCCGACCAGCGCAGCGGGGCCTTGGGCAAAGCCGCAAGATAAGCTCAGGCTCCCGAACCGCGCCCTCGCCGGCTCGAAACTACAATGGCGCGGAAGTTGCCGCAATGCGGCGCGCGGCAGCTCAGCGATGCATCTCACGCAGCGCGTTTCAGGCGGCCAGGGCCAGCTTGACGAGCAACCCCAGGGCAGCCACCACCAGCACTCCGGCGGCCCAGAGCGCGGCAAACCACAGCAAGCGGCGCAATGCGTTCATGGGTGGTCCTGGTGATAGCCTTCCTCTGGGTCGACCTTGCCGCGGAACACCCAGTAGGCATAGCCTGTGTAGAGCAGGATGATAGGAATCAGCACCGCGGCCCCGACCAGCAGGAAGGCAAGGCTGGCATCCGGCGCCGCGGCCTGCCAGATGGTGATGCTGGGCGGCACGATGTAGGGGTAGAAGCTGATGCCGATGCCGGCATAGCACAGCGTGAAGAGCCCCAGCGCGGCCAGGAAAGGCCGCAGCGGCCGATGATCGGTGAGCCCGCTGAACAACATCCAGGCGCAGGCCGCCACCAGGGCCGGCACCACCAGACTGAAGATCATCGTCGGCCAGGCAAACCAGCGCTCCAGGAATGCCGGGTTCAGGAAGGGCGTGGCCAGGCTGACCACGGCGATGAGAATCAGGGTGGCGACGGCACTGACCCAGGCAAAGTCCGTAGCCCGGCGCTGCAGCCGGCCTTCGGTCTTCATCACCAGCCAGGTGGCGCCCAAAAGGGCGTAACCGAACACCAGGGCGACGCCCGTCAACAGGCTGAAGGGGGTCAGCCAGTCCCACCAGCCGCCGGCATAGGCGCGGTCCGCCACCTCGATGCCCTGTACCAGTGCGCCCAGGGTGATGCCCTGGGCGAAGGCGGCGAGCAAGGAGCCGCCGGCGAAACCCCAATCCCAAAGGAACCTGCCGCGCCGGGTGCGGTGGCGGAATTCGAAGGAAACCCCGCGGAAGATCAGGCCTATCAGCATGGCGATGAGCGGCGCGTAGAGCGCCGGAAGGATGGTCGCATAAGCCAGCGGGAAGACCGCGAAGAGGCCGCCGCCGCCCAGCACCAGCCAGGTTTCGTTGCCATCCCAGACCGGCGCCACCGAGTTCATCGCCACGCTGCGGTCGCGGCCTTCGCCGATCAGCGGAAAGAGGATACCGATGCCCAGATCGAATCCGTCCAGCACCACATAGGCCAGCACCGAAAAGGCGATCAGAGCAGCCCAGATGAAAGGAAGGTCCAGTTCCATCGGCCGCGCCTCCTCACTCGGCCCGTCGGGGGCCGGGGGCCGCCATGGCGGGCCCAGGGGTGATCCCGGCGGCGCGCAGGGGCCCCTGATCCTCCGCGACCTTGGCACCGGGCGGGCGGGCCATCAGCCGCAGGACGTAGAAGGTGCCGGCGCCAAAAACCGCGAAATAGACCAGGATGAAGGCGAGCAGCGAGGCGCCCACCGCTGCGGCATCGAGCGGCGAGGACGACTGCGCGGTGGTCAAGAGGCCGTAGACCGTCCAGGGCTGACGCCCAACCTCCGTCGTCACCCAGCCGGCCAGCACGGCAGCGAAACCGGCTGGCGCCATGACCACGGCGGCGGCATGCAGCCAGGGCGACGCATAGAGGCGCCCGCGCAGGCGCAGGACCGCGCTCCATAGGCCGAGTCCCACCATGGCGAAGCCGAGCGCGACCATCACGCGGAAACTCCAGAACACCACGGCCGAGGGCGGACGCTCGTCCTTCGGCCAGGCCTTGAGCCCCCTCACCTCGCCGTTCCATTCATGGGTCAGTATCAGCGAGCCGAGATGGGGCACCTCGAGGGCGTAGCGCGTCTCCTCCGCCTCGTCGTCGGGCAGGCCGAAGAGGATCAGCGGCGCCCCCTGCCGGGTTTCCCAATGGCCTTCCATGGCGGCGATCTTGGCCGGCTGGTGCTCCAGGGTATTGAGGCCGTGCATGTCGCCGGCCAGCACCTGCAGCGGGGCGACCACGAGGGCCATCCACATGGCCATGGAGAACATCAGGCGCGCGCCGCGGTTGTCCCGGTCGCGCAGAAGATGCCAGGCTCCGACGCCGCCGACCACGAAAGCCGTGGTCAAATAGGCGGCCAGCACCATGTGGACGAAGCGGTAGGGAAAGGAGGGGTTGAAGACCGCCGCCCACCAGTCGGTCGGCACGAACTGACCGACCTCGTTCACACCGTAGCCGGCGGGGGTCTGCATCCAGGAATTCACCGAGAGGATCCAGAAGGCGGAGAACAGCGTGCCGACCGCGACCATCAGCGTGGCGAAGAAGTGCAGCTTCTCGCCGACCCGCTTCTCGCCAAACAGCATGACGCCCAGAAAGCCGGCCTCCAGGAAAAAGGCGCTCAACACCTCGTAGCCCATCAGGGGGCCGAGAATCGGGCCGGTTTTGTCGGAAAAGACGCTCCAGTTGGTGCCGAACTGGTAGCTCATGACGATGCCCGAGACGACACCCATGCCGAAGACAACGGCGAAGATCGTCTTCCAGTAGGCGAAGACCTGCATGTAGCGGCCATCCCGCGTCCACAGCCAGAGGCCCTCCAGCACGGCGAGATAACTGGCCAGGCCGATGGTGAAGGCGGGAAAGATGATGTGTGCCGAGACGGTGAAGGCGAACTGCGCCCGCGCCAGGGTGAGAGCGTCAAAGAGATCGAACATGCCAGGGCGACCCTCAACTGCCGTTCACAGAGAAGCCGCAGACTGCCACCCGAAGTGGATGGTGCGAAGCCGACGCCTTGTCGCTGGGCGCTTTTGCCGCAGCGGGCGCCGAATAGTACCCTATTCGGCGCAATAACATAAGTGGCCGCCACGCAGCCGCCTGCCGCGGCGGCGGGACCGGCATTCCTAGCGGCGCCCCGCAGCCGCGCCCTGCCGAAGCCGGCCGGGGCGGCCGCTTAGCCCGCGAAAATCTCGTCCAGCGTGCCCGGCAGCGCATCCAGATCACCGATCCGGTAGCGCGCGTCGTAGCCGGGTTTGGCCTCGACATCGCGGTGCAGCCCCGTCAGAACCCGCACCGTGGGCATGCCCTTCCTGTTCAGGTTCACGAAATCCTTGGCGGGGTTGTCGGCCACATAGACCATGTCGCCCCAGCCGCAGCCCTCGGCGGCGCGGATCCGCTCGAAGCAGTAAGTCGACGGCTTGGCGTGACGCAGGCCGAAACGGTGGGTGATCATCACCCGCCTGAAACGGGGCCAGAGGCCCAGAGCCTCGACCTTGTTCTCCTGGACGACCTTGTGACCGTCGGTCACCAGATAGAGCGGCGCGCCGCCTTCGTAGCGCTCGAGCGCCCGCCGGGCCGCCGGGAACAGCGACAGCGACGGCTTGTGATGGCGGTAGGCCTTCACCAGGGCCTCGACACCGCCCTGCGTCCGCTTGCCGTAGCGCTCCAGCAGGGCATCGAAGATGCGGCCGCGCCCCTGGGCCTCCAGCACCTCGACCATGAACCCGAAAGACTCGGCGGAGTCCCAGCCGAAGACCCGTTGCGTGTGGTCGGCGACGGCCCGCAGCCCGCTCTCCACGTAACTGCGCTCGTCGTAGAGCGTGTCGTCGAGATCAAAGATCAAAATCATGCAGGACCACGTCTTCGGGCAGCCGCACCTGGCGCAGTTCGCCCTCGATGCGGTGGAACGCGGGGGCGGCGTCCGGAGCGTGCCGCTCGGCGAGACTCCAATAGAGCATGTCCAGGCCGGCGGCGATAGAGGCGGTCGAGGCGCCGCCGAAGCGGCAGTTGCACTCGATGACCCGCAGCCCGCCGCCGGGTGGAACGATGGCCTGCATCACGGCGGGACCGCGCAGGTCCAGCGCACCGAGCACCTCAAGGGCGGCGGCCTCCAGCGCGGCGTCGCGAAACGTCGTAGTGATCTGGGACTCCCCGCCGACCACGCAGTCGCGGCGGCGCAGGACGAGGCCGCGCGGCACGCCGGAACGATCCATCCAGGCGTCTATACTGATTTCTCCGCCGGGCTCGAAGGGCTGAAAGATCGGGGCTTCCAGGCCGCGGGCGTGATCCAGCGCGGCCGCGCGCGGCAGGTCGATCCCGATACTCCGTGACCCGGCGCCGAAGCGTTCCTTCACGACGAAACGCTCCCCCACCAGCCCGTCGAGGGCCGTGGCCGCCGGGATGAAGGGCAGGCCCCGCGCCTGCCCGAAGTCCGCGAAGGCCAGCTTGTCGAGGCAGCACCCGACGCTTTCCGGCGCCGAAACGATGACATCGATCCCGGCCTCGGCGAACAGTGTCCTGGCCTCTGCCCAAAAAGCCAGTTCCCCGTCGCGCGTCGGCAGCACGGTGCCGATGCCACGTTGGCGGCAGCCTTCCATAAGGCTCTGCGGCGTGGTGCCGTTAAGGCGGGGCAGCTGCCAGAAGCCGTCGGCGACGTAGCGCGCCGGAGCCTGCGGGTCGATGTCACCGGCGATCACAGCGGCACCGGGCACGGCCCGGGCGGCCGCCGCCTTCATGGCGCGGACCAGCGGCGCCTTGCGGGCCGCGCTGGTGATCAGGATGTTTGCCGCCGGGCCGCCCACAGGCGTCACTCCGCCGCGTCGTCGCCGGCCAGGCAGCCGTGCAGCAGGGCGTCCGTCGGGCGCCCGCCGATGATTACGTGATGGCGCAGGCAGCCTTCGCGCCGGAAACCGCAGGCCTCCAGCGTCGCGATGTGGACATGGCGGATGGCGTAGGTCTCGGTATGCAGGCGGATGAAGCCCAGGTCACGAAAGGCCAGCTCCTTCATCAGCTTCAGGAACTGCGCGAAGAGCGCGCCCAGTTCCGCGTCGCTGCGCGGCACCGCCGGATCCAGCAGGAAGGATATCTCCGCGCGGCGGTGTTCCCAGGCGATGTGGACCAGCCCGCCGTAGCCGATCGGCTCGCCGTCCTCCAGATAGATCAACAGGATGTTGCGCGGTTCGGCCGCTTGCTTCGTTGGCCAGATCTCCCGCGCATAGTAGTCCGCCTGCTGCTGCGGCGAAATCGGGGCGGCCTGGCGCAGCACGTCGATCTGGGCGTTGCGCCACCGGCGGATCGCCTCGATGTGCGCCGGCTCGACCGCGCGCACCGCATAGCGGCCGTCGGCGATCTCCGCGCGCGGCATGCAGCGGTAGCCCCCGCCGCCCTCCGCCTGTGCTGCGCTGAGGCCGGCCTTGCTCATTCCACGACCAGATAGGAGGTCAGCGGGCTCGCCGGATCGCGCCGGATGGCGTAGCGCGACAGCCCCAGCACCTCCTTCAGGGCCAGGGTCTCGCCCGGGAACTCCGGCATGTTCAGCTCGTCGAAAGCCAGCACGCTGCCCTTGGTCAGGTGCGGCTGGATTGCCTCCAGGCAATCGCGCGTCGGCTTGTAGATGTCGAAGTCGAAGTAGGCCAGCGCCACGATGGTCTCGGGGTGCTCCTTCAGATAGGCCGGCAGCGCCTGCGTCGCATCGCCCTTCACCAGCTCGAACTTCCGCTTGTGCGGGATCGGCGAATTGGCGTTGTGGAAATCCAGGATCGACTCCAGCTCCGCCGCCCAGTCTTCCGAAACACTGTAGTCGCCGGCCTTGGCGTGGCCGCCGTCCTGGGGCGCCACCGCGGGAAAGCCCTCGAAGGTGTCGAAGCCGATGATCCTGCGGTTGTGGTTGTAAGGCTCGTGGATGCCCCTCAGCGAGGAGAACAGGGCCATGTTCTGACCCCAGCGCACGCCGAACTCCATGATGACGCCGTGCACAGGCACGATCATCTCGTAGAGCTTCTGCATGAAGTTGATGCGCGACAGGGTCTGCCGGGTCAGAAACAACCCGATGTTGTCCAGCAGTTCGGCGTCGGGGATCGGCGCGCCCCGCAGCTTGTCGACCAGGTCCTGCTTGCGGTCGGTCTCGCTCCGGGTCGAGCCCACCAGCGTCCGGATCTCTTTCTTGGCCGTCATGGAATTCCCCTCAAGCCTTGGGCCGCATGAACGCGGTGATGTTCCGTCCCAGCCCCACGTCGGCCAGGGCGGAATAGAAACGGTTGGCCGCCTCGATGCCTGCCGCCCCGACGATCCGCTCCAGCTGCAGACGGGCGCGGTGCGCGGCGCCGCCCTGCGATCGGTCGCGGACGTAGTTCGAGCCTTCGTGCGCCAGGAACAGGTCGATCGGGAAATCGGCCTGCACGTCGAGACAATCCCAGCCGGTCGCCTCGGCGGTGCGCCGCAGACTGTCGATGGTGAAATAGGACATGTGGTCGGGAATGGCGATCCAGAAGCGCTCCGGAATCGCCCCGCCGGCCAGCAGATCCTCGTGGTAGGCATTGCCGTCGTTCGGCACCGTGGCGACCAGCAGGCCGCCGGGGGCGACGAGGGAACGCAGCGAGTCCAGCAGGCCCAGCGGGTCGAGCACGTGCTCCAGCACATTGCCCAGCCAGACCAGGTCGTGGCGCTCGCCGGCCTCGATGCGCCGGCGCAGCAACGCAAAGAGGTCCCCCTGCTCCACCTTGTCGGCGAAATCCGGGTTCATGGACTCGACACCGGCCCGGCTGTGGTCGACGCCGGCCACCGTCCAGCCCTGCTTGGCGAAGGCCGCCAGGACGAAACCCTCGCCGCAGCCCACGTCCAGCAGGTTGCCCGGTCCGTCGCGATGCAGCAGTTCCAGGGCGCGGGCGGCGCGCTGGGCGATGCGCAGGTCGATGACCGCCAGTTCATCCGGCGGGTAGGATTTGCGGTAGCTGCTTTTTTCCTGCTGGTAATAGGTCTGCGCGTAGTAGTCCGAGAGTTCATCCTCGCTCGGCCGCGACACCACCTCCAGAAAACCCAGCGGGTTGCGCTTCAGACGCGGGTCGTTCATCCGAAAATCCTCTCATGCTTCAGCTCGGCCAAGGCCCAGTCGTCCTCGTTGTCGATGTCCTGGACGCGCACCGCCGGCAGCACCAGGGAACCGGTGTTCGATCCCATCAGGACCCCGTCGCGCAGGAAGGCGGCGGTGCGGAACCAGTACCATTGGCCGGCATCGTGATAGGCGGCCGGCAAATCCTGGGAGCGGGTATTGAGGTTCTCCGGGAAGTTCAGCTTCACCCGCCCGTCTTCCTCCCGCTTCAGGGACCGCCAGATCGGGTAGCTGAAGGCGGCGACCGGCATCAGAACGTCGAATCCCTCTTCCAGCAGCCGCACCTTGCCGGCGGAAAGATCCTCGGCACGCACGAAGGGCGCCGTCGGGTAGAGGCAGCAGGCGAGATCGAAACTGCACCCCGCGTCGCGGTAGCGCGCCAGAACCTCGGTCAGGACGGCACTGGTCGTCGCATGGTCGTCCGCAGTCTCGGACGAACGCAGGAAAGGAACCTCGGCACCGCAGGAGCGCGCGACCTCCGCGACCTCCGCATCGTCGGTACTGACCATCACCGCGTCGAACACGCCGGCCTCCAGCGCCGCGGCGACCGACCAGGCCAGCATCGGTCTGCCGCGGAAGGGGCGGATGTTCTTGCGCGGAATGCGCTTGCTGCCGCCCCGCGCCGGGATGATCGCCACGGAAGTAAGTGCGCCGCTGCTCATGTCGCCACGACATCCGCAAGGCCGCCCTCGATCATGGAAACATCCAGCGGCTCGCCGAAGGCCAGGTCCCGCGCCGCCTTGCGGCCAATCACCGCGTCCAGGTACTTCGGCTTCATGCCGTTGCCCGGCCGGATCGAGCGGACGTTCTCGTGGCTGAGAGTCTCTCCCCTGGCGACCGGTGCCACCACATAGAGCGAGCGCCGGTTGCGCAGCACCGAAGCTTCCGACTTTGTCGGTTCATAGGCCGGCGCGCCGACGGCGGCGTGGGCGACCGCGGACTCCTCGACCAGGCGCGCCAACTCTGCCGGCTCCAGGGAAAAGGCGCTGTCCACTCCGCCGTCGGCCCGGGCCAGGGTAAAATGCTTCTCGATCACCGCCGCCCCCAGGGCGACGGCGATGGTGGCGACGGTGGTGCCCAGGGTGTGATCCGAAAGCCCGACGGTCACGCCCAGGCGCTTCCTCAGGTCGGCGAGGGTCGCGAGGTTGGCCTCCTCCGGCGGCGCCGGATAGGCCGCTGTGCAGTGAAGCACGACGATGTCGTCATTGCCCTCGCCGCGCGCCGCGGCGACGGCTTCCTCGATCTCCTCGAGGCTCGCCATGCCGGTCGAGATGATCATCGGCTTGCCGCTGCGCGCCGCCTTGCGGATCAGCGGGATGTCGATGATCTCCGGCGAGGCGATCTTGTAGGCGGGGGCGTCGAGGCTCTCCAGGAAGTCGACCGCCGTGGGATCGAAGGGCGACGAAAAAACCGTGATCCCCAGATCGCGTGCGCGGGCGAAGATCTCCGGATGCCATTCCCAGGGGGTGTGCGCTTCCTCGTAGAGCTCGTAGAGCCGCCGGCCGGCCCACAGACCGCCCTCGACCATGAATTCCGGCCCGTGGTGGTCGATGGTGATGGTGTCGGCGCGGTAGGTCTGCAGTTTCACCGCATCCGCGCCGGCGGCCTTCGCCGCCTCCAGAATGCTGAAGGTCCGGCGGATGTCGCCTTTATGGTTCCCGGACATCTCGGCAATGATGTACGGGGGTTCGTCCGGGCCGATCCTGCGCCCGCCGATCTCCAACGTCCTGGTCGATGCCATAGGCCTTAACAATCTCTTACCGTCGCACCCCGCTCTAGTATCGCATAATGGTTAATATAGTTTTCCCAAGCCTTAATGCCGATCCGCGAATCGCTTCGAAAAGGCGGCTTTCCGACCGCCATGATCCACCCGGGCGCGGCGGAGCGGCGGCGAGCCGCGGGCGCCGGGCCATCTGGACCGGGGCCGCGGAGGGTGGCATGCTGGCGGGGTCGTCCACCCGGAGGAGGTGTTGATGGTACGGATCGGAGGTCCCCTCGCGGCCCTGCTGGCGTTATTCCTCGCCGCCGCCCCGATTCCGGCTGACGCACAAGCCCCGGCAAGCCCGGGGCAGGAAGCCCAGACCGACCGCCGCCTCGCCGTGGACCTGGAGTTGGTGCTGGCCGTCGACGTCTCACTCAGCGTCGACTCCGAGGAGGCGCAGCTCCAACGCCAAGGCTATGCCCAGGCCTTCCGCGATCCTCTGGTGGTGGACGCCATCGGCGGCGGCATCCTCGGCCGGATCGCCGTCACCTATTTCGAATGGGCGAACTCGGCGCACACCCGGCTCGTCGTCGACTGGACCCTGATCGACTCCCCGGCCGCCGCGGAGCGCTTCGCCATGGCCTTGGCGGCGCGCCGTCCGGGGCCGGCGCACTACACCTCGATCAGCGGCGCCATCGACTTCGGCAGCCGGCTGTTCCAGGACAACGGCTTCGAGGGCACACGCGAGGTGATCGACGTCTCGGGTGACGGCCCCAACAACTGGGGCGATCTGGTGACCCGCGCCCGCGACCGCGCCGTGGCCCAGGGAATCACCATCAACGGCCTGCCGATCCTCGACCGGAGCAGCGGGCCTTTCTCGCGCTACAACATCCCCAACTTGGATCTCTACTATCGCGACTGCGTGATCGGCGGCCCCGCGGCCTTCATCGTCGTGGCGCAGGACTTCACCGCCTTCGCCAGCGCCATCCGCCGCAAGCTGATCCTGGAGATCGCCGGCCCGCCCGCGCCGCCGCCGCGATCCGCCCAGCTCGCCAAGTCCCCGCTCGTCGATGCCCAGTTCATCGACGACGGCGATGCCCGGATAAGCCCGCCTTGCGATATCGGCGAGCAGTTGTTGCGCTCCCGCGAACAGGATTTCTAGGAGACGGCCAGAACGCACAACCGGAACGATTTTTGCCACCCCCTCAATTGCCGTCCCCATGGCGCTATGCTGACCCTCACTTCCTGGTCCCGCCGCCCCAGGCCGGGCGGACGAACCAGGGGGCAAGCGGCGCTGCGGATGGTGGAGGCTGCAGATGAAGGATTTCGACCTCTCGAGATTCCTGTTCAATAGCGTGGGCGTCATAAGCGTCTTTCTCGCCGGAATCGCCTTCAGCGTCTTCCACCCGGCGCCGCGCGAGGTGGCCTATTTCATCCGCGACAGCGTCGTCACGGTCTACGAGGAACGCTTCACCCTGACCGGCGTCCTGCCCGATCACTTCCTGCAGGACGCCCGCTATGACGGCGACGGCGTCACGGTGAACGACCTTCCGGACGGCGGGCGCGACCTGGTCCTCCTTTCGGGCTTCTTCGAGGGCAACAACCAGCTTCGGCTGATTCGGCGCGACGGCGGCGTCGTCGCCCGCTGGCCGGTCGTCTTCTCCGATCTGATCCCGGATACGAGCTATCTGCCCTGGCCGCCGGCCGGCGACTGGAACGTCGATATTCACGGCGCGCTGATCGAGCCGGACGGTTCGGTGGTCTTCAATCTCGAATACTCGGGCCTCGTCAAGCTCGATCGCTGCGGCCGAGTTCTCTGGACCCTGCCGCGGATGACCCACCACTCCGTCGAGCGCAGCGCCAGTGGCGGCTATTGGGTGCCCGCGCGGCGATACTGGGAAGACGACGGCGCAACGCCCTACCCACCCTTTCAACCGCCCTTGCTCGAAGACACCCTGCTGCACGTCTCCCAGAACGGCGAGGTGCTGAACGAGATCGCGCTCGTCCAGGTGCTGTACGACAACGGCCTGGAGCCGCTGCTCACCGCGACAGGGCATGCCTTCGCGCCCTGGGCGTTCTGGAACGGCGAGATCATTCATCTCAACAAGATCCAGGAACTGCCTGCGCCGCTGGCCGAGGACTTCCCGCTGTTCGAAGCGGGCGATCTGGCACTTTCGATCCGCGATTCCAACCTGGTCCTGGTGATGGACCCCACCGGCGGCCAAGTGAAGTGGTGGCGCGTCGGCCCCTGGCTGCGCCAGCACGACCCCGAGTTCAAGCCCGGCGGCACCATCGTGGTCTTCAACAACAATGTCTACAAGACCGCCTACCCGACTTCCGAGGAGAAATCTCCGGTCGCCTACGCAACCGGCTCCAACGTCATCGAGATCGATCCCGAAAGCGGTCGCTACGAGACGATCTACGGCGACGGACAGGATCAGAAGATGCTGACAGTTATCCGCGGCAAGGTGGAGTTGCGGCCCGGCGGCGGCCTCCTGATCACCGAGTTCGAGGGCGGCCGGGCGTTCGAGACCGACGCCGAGGGCAAAGTGGTCTGGGAATTCGTCAACCGCTACAGCGCCGGGCAGGTCGCCGAAGTGACCGAGGCGCGCGCCTATCCGCAGAGCTATTTCAACGTCACAGAGTGGTCCTGCGGCAGCTAGGCCCGGCAACCTGAGGAGAACGTCCCCATGCTTCGAGGAACCTTCTGCGCTCTGGCACTCACCGCCTTTCTGGCCGCCTTTCTGGCCGCCGTTCCGCAGGCCGCCGAGGCCTACATCGGTCCCGGCGCCGGCATTTCCGCCATCGGCACGGTGGTCGCGCTGCTCGGCGCCGTCGCGCTGATGGTCGTGGGCTTCGTCTGGTATCCGATCAAGCGGCTGCGCCGCAAGATGCGCGAAGCCAAGAAAGACCGCGAGTCTCCCTCGGCCCGATGACAGCCGCCGTCGCTCTCGCCTCGATCTGCATCTTCGTCGCGGCGTTCTGGCTGCTCGGTATCCCGTCCAGGGCCGCCGCCGCGCTGGCCGTTACCCGCGGCGCCTTCGCCACGATGCGGGACACCGCGCTCGACGAAGAGGCGCGGGAGAAGGAAGTCCAGCGCGCCTCCCTGAAGCTGCTCCGACTCTTTTTCTCCATCCTCGGCCGCAGCCTCCTGGCCCTCATCGCGTCCTTGCTGCCGATCTGGATCGCCGACGCGCTGGGCCTGGCGCCGCGCGACACTATCCTGCTCTTCCTGGCGCGCTGGGACGTGATCCTGGCCGTCTCCCTCGCGCTGCTCGCCGCCTATCTTCTCTGGACCCGGTTATGGCCTTCACGCTGAACTACACCCTCCTCGACCGCTGCCTGCACCGGCTCGCCTTCGGGGTGCCGGGCCTGCAACTGACGGCGGCGGACCTGGAGAGCAGGCTCTATGCGGCCGAGCTTCGCAAGGTGACGGCGGAGCATCCGGTCTTCATCGCCTCGCTGCCGCGCGCCGGCACCACGCTGCTGCTGGAGGTGCTGCATCGCTTTCCCGTCTTCGCCGCCCACCGCTACCGCGACATGCCCTTCGTCATGGCGCCGATGGTCTGGGCGCGGCTCAGCGGCGCCTTCCGCAAGCGCGCCGAGCTCGCCGAGCGCGCCCACGGCGACGGCATGGAGATCGGTTTCGACAGTCCCGAGGCCTTCGAGGAAGTCCTATGGCACGCCTTCTGGCCGGAGAAGTACCACGACGGCGGCATCGACCTGTGGCGCGCCGGCGACGGCAAGGACGAAGCCGCCGCCTTCTTCGCCGAGCACCTGAAGAAGATCGTCGCCCTGCGCCGTCCCCCGCAGGAAAACGGTGGCGAAGCGCAATGCGGGCGCTACCTCTCCAAGAACAACGGCAACATCGCGCGCCTGGACCTCATCACGGCCATGTTCCCCGGCGCGAAAATCGTGATCCCCTTCCGCCGGCCGCTGGAGCACGCCGCCTCTCTGCTGCGCCAGCACGAGAACTTCCTTGCCCTGCACGACCAGGAGCCCTTCGCGCGCCGCTACATGGCCGACATCGGCCACTACGAGTTCGGTGCCTTGCACCGTCCCATCGCCTTTCCCGGTCGGGCCGAGCTCGCCAAAGGCCGCGACCGGCAGCGCCTTGATCCCGGGGGCCTCGACTACTGGCTCGCCTACTGGATCGCCGCCTTCGCGCATATCGCCGGACGGCAGGCCGGCAACCCCGAACGAATCCTCCTGCTGTCCTACGAGGACACCTGCGCGGGCGGGCGCGCCGCCCTGGCCGATCTCTGCGCCCGCCTGGACGTGGATGCCGGCGGCAAACTGGACGCGGCGGCAGCCCTTTTCAGGGCTCCGTCCCCGCCGCGCGCCGACGCGCGTGGCGCCGACCCGGCCCTGGTGGCACGGGCGATGGAGGTGGAAGCGCGCCTGCGGGCGGCGGTGGTCGCCTAGTGCAGACCGGGGTCGGCTTGACTCGCCCAAGGCGACCCACCGGCCCTGTGACTCTGCTCTATACCTTTGAGGCAGATCGGTTTCACACGATTAGCGCCCCTGCCGCAGCCGCCCGGCCGCGTCACGGTCGAGGATCGTCTTGCCGATCGGCCAGAGCGAGAGCGGCACCAGTTTCAGGTGCGCCCAGGCGAAGGGAATGCCGATGAGGGTGATCGCCAGGGCCAGAGCGGTGACGATGTGCCCCAGCGCCAGCCACCAGCCGGCGAGGAGCAGCCAGATGAGGTTGCCCAGCGTACCCAGCGGACCGGTCCCGAAATCCTCTTCTCCCGTCACCGTCTCGCGCGCCACCGCCACGCGCCCGAAGGGCAGCAGCGAATAGCCGGCGATGTTGAAAGCCGCCCGCGCCCAGGGCAGCCCGATGACGGTGATCGCCATGAGCACCCCCGCGATCCCCCAGGCCAGCGACATCCACAGCCCGCCGAAGAGAATCCAGAGAAGGTTCAGGAGAACGCTGAAGAGGGACATGGGGGATCAACTTTCCAAGAGTGACTGAGAGGCAGCGGCTGAAGCGAACTTAGCACAAAAGCTCAAACGGCCTCTCCAACCGAACGCCGCAGGCATGCGGCAGGTACCGAAATCTCGATCTCCTGGAAGACACAGCTTGGATCCCAATGCCGTCTTGCCGAGCCAGAACGGACAGGCCCCGCTTGATCTCCAATCTCAGGCTCGCAGCGCCGTCTTCTCTCTAACGCATCGGTGAGGAGAGGCCCCGACGGCGCGGCTCTCCGCTGCGCACCGCCAGCGCGCAGCCGGCGATCACCACGGCGCCGCACAGCACGCCGAAAGTGGGGTATTCGCCGAACAACAGGATTCCGGCAGCGAGAGAGAAGACCAGGCGCAGATAGGGGAAAGGCGCCAGCGCCGAGACCTCGCCGACACGGTATGCCTCGACGGTCAGCACCATGCCGAGGGTGCCGAGCCCGCCGGACAGCGCCAACATGCCGAGAGCGGCGGGCGCCAACGGATGCCAAGCCTCGATCAGTCCCGGCAACGCGCCGGCTGTGGTGACAAGGCCAATGTAGAACATGATCGTCGGCGTCGCCTCGGTGCGCGCCAGGACCCGGTTCTGGAACACCAGGACCGCCGCCGCCAGCGCGGCGATCAAGCTGTAGACGATGCCGACGTTGAAGACGGACGTCCCGACATCGGCAATGCCGCTGGCGAGCGCCACACCGCCGAAGCCCACCATCGTCAGGATCCAGCGCCGCGCGCCGACCTGCTCCTTCAGGATCGGCCCCGCCAGCGCGACGACGAAGAGCGAGGTGGTGAAGGTAAGCGTGGTGGCGAGCGCGAGGTCGAGAACCTGAAAGCTGCGGTAGTAGAAGTACCAGCAGATCAGGCTGGTGATGCCGCGCGCCAGGTGGAGCCCCGGCCGCCCCGTCTTCACAAGCTGCGGGTTCCGAAGCAGTATCCAGACGGCGACGGCGAGAAGCTGCACCCCGGCCCGCGCGAAGACGATCTGCCCGTCGCTGGCCGCGTCGCCCAGTAAGCGCACGACGCTGACCTCGCCGGTGAACACCAGTCCGGCTAGCGCAAGCAGCAGGGCACCTCGGCGGTTATCGTCATGCAAGGTGCATCACCGCCTTCGGAAGGGCGCATAGGCCGCGGGTTGCTGCTGGCCGACCCTGCGCAGGATCGCGACCCAGGCGGCGACACCCTCTTCGATGGCCGAGAGGCGCAGGAACTCGTTGGGCGCGTGGAAGCACTCGTCGGAGGTGGAGAAGGAGAACATCACCGTATCGATGCCGAGCGCTTCCTGCACCAGGTCGGAGAGCGGCAAGGTCGCACCGATGCGCACGCGCAGCGGCTTGCGGCCCAGAGTCTCTTCCAGCGCCGCCTCGGCCGCCGCCAGCAGCGGGTGCCGGGCAGGCACGCGGTACGCCTTGGTCCAGCCACGGTCGCCGCTGAAGGTCAGTTCCGCTTCGGGCGGACACAGCCCGCGCAGATGGTCCTTCAGCAGCCCGAGAATACGCTGCGGGTCCTGCCCCGGCACCAAGCGGGCGGTGAACTTCGCGTGCGCTTCCTTGGGGATCACGGTCTTGCTGCCGGCGCCCTGGTAGCCGCCCCACAGGCCGTTCACCTCCAAGGTCGGGCGGTCCCACAGCCGCTCCAGCGTCGAGTAGCCGCTTTCACCCTTCTCGCGGGCGCCCACGGCGTCTGCCCAGGCCGCGCCGTCGAAGGGAATGGCCGCCAGGTCGGCCCGGGCCTTCTCGTCCGGCATCTCGATGCCGTCGTAAAAGCCCGGCACGGCCACCCTGTCCTCGGAATCGTGCAGCCCGGCCACCAACCGGCTCAGTTCGTGCAGCGCGTTGGGAACGGCGCCGCCGTAGCGGCCGGAGTGCAGGTCGGTCGAGGCCGTGCGCAGGGTAATCTCGAAGCCGCCGTTTCCGCGGGAGCCGACGTTCACCGACGGCAGGTCGGCGCGCCAGCGCGCGCCGTCGGCGGAGAGGATCGCGTCGGCCGCAAGCAGCGCCGCGTTCTGCATCAGGATATTGGGTAGCGAGGGGGAACCGGTTTCCTCCTCGCCTTCCAGCAGAATTTTCACGTTCACCGGCAGACCGCCCTCGACCGCCAGGAAAGCGCCCAGCGCTTCCAGCGCGATCATGCTGGGACCCTTGTCATCGGAGATGCCGCGGGCATAGAGCCGGCCGTCCCGCTCGGTCGCCTCAAACGGCGGGCTGTCCCAAAGCTCCAGCGGATCTGGCGGCTGGACATCATAGTGGCCGTAGACCAGTAGAGTTGGCTTGCCGGGCGCGCCGAGCCATTCGGCGTAGAGCGCCGGATGGCCGCCGACGCCGCCGTCCAGTTGCCGGACGTTCGAAAAGCCCGTACCAGCCAGGAGCTGCGTCAGGAAATCGCGCGCCGCCGCCATGCCGTCTCGGTAGTCAGGGTCGGTGCTGACCGAGGGGCAGGCGAGATAATCCTTCAGGCGTCGGCGAAAATCCTCCCGCCGCACGCGGCAATGTGCGACGACGGCGTCTTCGCGCGCCGCCGCTTCTGAATCCGTCACGTATGACCTCCGTCGACCGATAAGACCTGGCCCGTGATCCAGGCCGCCTCTTCACTGACCAGGAAAGCCACCGCATTCGCGATGTCTTCCGGGCGGCCAAGACGGCGCAGGTGGATGCGCTCCACCAGCGCGCGCTGGCCTTCTTCGCCATAACTCTCCCACTGGCGCCGGGTCGCTTCGTTCGACAGCACGAAGCCGGGCGCCACCGAGTTCACGGTGATGCCCCGGGGTCCCAGTTCCAGCGCAAGCTGCCGGGTAAGCCCGACGAGCGCATGCTTGGCGGCGGTGTAGGCCTGGACGCGGGTAAGGCTGGGCCGCAGGCCGGCCCCCGAACTAATGGTCACGATGCGGCCCTTGCCGCGCGCCTTCATGGCCGGCGCCAGGGCCTGGGCCAGGAAGAAAGCGCTGTCTGTATTCGCCGCGAAGATCGCGCGCCAATCCCGCTCCGGCACCTCGTCGACCGGCTGGTGAACCTGACCGCAGACGCCGCCGGCGGCGTTCACCAGAACCTCCGGCGCGCCTTCCGCCTCCTGCAACGCGGCAGCCAGCTTCTGCACGTCCTCGCGGCGTCCGAGATCGGCGGCGTAGGCCGGCATCGCGAGGGCGGCGGCGGCCTCCTCGAAGGCCGCGCCGGGCCGGTCGCAAACCGCGACCCTGAAGCCGTCCGCGGCAAGGCGGCGGGCGATGGCGGCGCCGATACCGCCGACCACGCCGGTAACCAGGGCAACCGTCATCCCGCTGCTCCCGTCGGCAGGGCCTCGGCCAGCAGGGCAAAGGTCTCTGCGGACTGCGGGCGGCGTCCGTCCTCGATGTCGTGGATCAACGCGACGAGGCGGGCCAGCACCGGCACTGCGATGCCGTGCCCTTCGGCGATCTCCGCGATGATGCCGATTTGCGGGTCGACCTCGGTGGGCCGCTTGCGCACGGCAAGATCGCGCCAGATGCCGGAATGGGTCTTCGCCGTCTTGGAATTGAACTCGGCCAAAGCGGCAACGGAGTCGCGCGCCGCAGCCTCGCCCGCGCCCGGCATGTAGGCCGCAGGGTCGAAGCCGTTGAAGCCCAGCGGCTGAATGCCCTCGGCCCGGGCCACCGCCATGACTTCACGCCCCAACGCAATGAACAGCGGCACGCGGGCGGGATCGGCGAAGTTGGCGGCCATGCTGTCCGGGGTCAGCGCGGTGGCAAAGAGCATCGCGCCGTAGGCGAGCTTGCCCCAGAGGTAGCCCCAGATGTTGTCGGTCAGCACGGCCTCGGGCTCGAAAAGCCGGAGCAGCGCATGCATGTCCCGTGTACGGGAACGCAGGCTCCCGTCGATCTCGCCGACCACCACCGCGCCGCGGTTGCCGAAGAGAATGCGCCCCGGCGCCTGCCAGTCGGCGCCGAAGTTCACAAAGGCGCCCATCGTCCGCTCCGCGCCCGCCAGCGCGGCGATGCGGCGCTCGTTGAGGCCGTTCTGCGCCGACAGCACGAAGCCGTCGTCGGCGAGGTGCGGCAAGAGCTGACCCACCGCCGCCTCGGTCGCCTGCGCCTTCACCGCCAAGACGATGCGGCGGTAGCGTCCCTCCACCTCGGCCGGCGCCACGCAGGGAACGACCTGACGGAAGCTTTCGACGGGGCCTTCGATCTGCAGGCCATCGGTGCTGCAGGCGCGGGCATGTTCCGCCACGATGTCGACCATCAGTACCGGCCGGCCGGAGCGGGCCCAGTAGGCGCCCAGGATGCCGCCGATGGCCCCGGCACCCCAGATCAGGATCGGTTCTTCCGACACGCTGCCTCTTTCCTTTCGATGTGAGACGGACGTCAACGGTTCCAGTCCGGCCAGGGGCCTTCCAGCGCCTCCCGCGTTTCTTCAACGCCGATTTTCCAGAGTTCCAGTACCTGCTCGTCGGGTAGCTGCCAGGGGCCGCCGAAGTTGCCGTCGCCCAGATGATTTTTCAGATCTTCCGGCGGCAAGGTGCGGATCTTGGCCATATCGGGAGCCGGCTTTTCGCCCTCCGGCGCCTCGGCATGGGGAAGCCGGGTCCAGGGGAAGTTCTCCATCCAGTTGGCGTGGCTGCCGATCGGATGAATCTCCTTCACCTTCGCCATGGTGCGTGGCGCCGCCCACCAGTTGTGCAGCCGCACGGAGATGTCGCCGCATTCCGCCATCAGTTCCTGTCCCAGGGGGCCGACCGGGTTGTTGCCGCCGTGGCCGTTCACGATGAGGATCTTGCGAAAGCCCGAGCGGCGCAGCGACAGGAGGACGTCGCGCATCAGCGCCATCAGCGTTTCCACCCGCAGGGTGACCGTTCCGGGATAAGCGCTGAAGTAGGGCGTAAGCCCATAGGGGATGACCGGGTAGACCGGCACGCCCAGCGGCTCCGCCGCCTCGCGGGCCACCCTTTCGGCCAGGATCATGTCGACGCAGAGAGACAACTGAGCGTGCTGCTCGGTCGAGCCGATCGGCAGGATACAGCGCGTATCACGCTCAACCTGGCGTTCGACATCCATCCAATTCATTTCCGAGATCATCATGCGCGTTTGGTCCCCTTCGAACGCTTGTCACGGTTTTCATAAAATTCGCTGGGCAGTTCGCCCGGCAGCGGCGCGCAATTCAGCACGACCTTGGCCAACAGATGGGACAGGCTGCGCAGCTCGTCCTCGCTGAGACCCTTCAACATCTCTTTCTCGCGCAGCTCGAACGCCGGCAAGGTGCGCTGGAACAGCGCCTCGCCTTCCTCGGTAAGATAGAGCGCCTGCGACCGGCCATCGTTTGGATCCCGCCGCCGCGTCACCAGCCCCAGATCCTCCAGGCGCGATATGGCGCGCGACAGGCTGTTCTTGGGAAAGCCGGAAGACTGCGCGATGTCTCGCGCCTGTCCGCCCTCGCAAAGCGCCAGGGAGTAGATCACCACGTACTCGATACGGCTGAGGCCTTCGGTCTGCTGCACCCAGTCGTAGCAAGCCGAGTTGTAATGCAAAGCCAGATAGTTCAGGCGAAAGGCAAAGGGACAGGGATTGCGCCACAGCTTGGCTTCGGTCATCCGATCCATTCCCGATACGCCGCCCTGGCTTTCCGGTGCTGTGAGATCAATTTGCGTCGGCATCCGGTTCGCTCTCGATGTGCCCAGAGAAATTTAGTTCCATATAGAACTTGACATAGAGAATATTCCATAACATCGTTAGCAAATCAAGTTCCATACAGAACTATTTCGAGATTCTGCAAAAAAGGAGCAGGGGGTACGATGAACACCAGACGACTCTTGGCATCCGCGGCCATTGCCCTGGGTGTCGCCCTATCGGCAGAGCTGTCTGTCGCGCAGACACTGACGATGGGTGTGCGCGGCGGGCCGGAATCCCTGGACCCGCACTACTCCGCGCTGGGCAGCCACGCGGAAGCGGCAAAGCACATCTACGACACGCTTGTGTGGTCCGGCGACGATCTGCAGATCGAGCCCGGCCTGGCGACCTCGTGGACGGCGCTGGATGACACGACCTGGGAGTTCAAGCTGCGTGAAGGCGTGAAGTTTCACGACGGATCGGACTTCGACGCCGAGGACGTGAAGTTCTCCATCGAGCGCATCCCCGTGGTCAGCGGCCCGACGACGACCACCATCTACGTGCGCCGGGTCGCCGCGGTGGAGATCGTCGATCCCCACACCATCCATATCAAGACCGACGGCCCGGCGGCGACGCTGCCCTACGACTTCGTGCGCCTCTTCATCGTCAGCTCCGACGCGGCCAAGGACTACTCCACCCCCGAAACCGCCGCGGCGGGCTTCAACGGCGGCCCCGCCGCCGTCGGCACAGGCCCCTACAAGCTGGTGAGCTGGGAGCCCAAGGGCGACCTGGTGCTGGAGCGCTTCGACGGCTACTGGCGCGGCAAGGGTCCCTGGGAAAAGGTGATCCGCAAGGAGATGCCGAACGACAGCTCGCGGCTCGCAGCCCTTAAGGCGGGCCAGGTCGACGTGATCAACTACGTCTCTTCCGTCGACTATCTGGCGCTGCAGCGCGACTCGAGCGTCGACGCCATCGTCGGCGACAGCGTCTACATCATGAACCTGCAGCTCGACCAGCGTGCCGACACGCCGCTGGTGCGTGCCAAGGACGGTTCCAAGCTGGACAAGAACCCGCTGCGCGACGCCAAGGTGCGCGAAGCCATCGACCTGGCCATCGACCGGCGATCCATGGTCGACATCGTGCTGGAAGGCCTGGGCAAGCCGGCCAACCAGATGATGCCGCCGGGCTTCTTCGGCTCCTCCGACAAGATCGCAACCCCCGAGTACAACCCGGAGCGGGCCCGCAAGCTGCTGGCCGACGCCGGCTATCCCGAGGGCTTCGAGATCGACCTCTACTGCACCTCCGACCGCCTGCCCGGCGATGCCGCGATCTGCCAGGGTCTGGGACAGATGTTCACCCAGGTCGGCATCAAGACCAACGTGAACGCCATCTCCAAGACCGTCTACTTCCCGGCCCAGGCCCGGCTTGAATACTCGGTCTTCATGAATGGCTGGGGCACGCTGACCGGCGAGGCCTCCTACACCCTGGGCTCCCTCGCCCACTCGAACGACCCCGAAGTGAAAATGGGCGCGTACAATCGTATCGAGTACAAGAACGAGACGGTCGACAAGCTGCTGGAAGAAGGTGCCAAGACCCTGGACCCCGAACCCCGCCGCAAGCTCTATGAGCAGGCGATGGTCGAGACCATGGCCGACCGCGTCTACATCTCCGTTGTGCAGCTGCAAACCGTCTGGGCTTCCAAGGCCAACAGCGTGATTTTCCAGCCGCGTTTCGACGAAGATACCCTGGCATTCTTCATCAAGCCGAAGAGCTGATCTGGGCGAGCCGGGGCCGTCACGGCCCCGGCTCTTCCCTTCGCAGTGTGGGTCGGGGACATGCTCGGTTTCATCATTCAGCGTCTTTTGCAGGCGAGCCTGGTCATGGCCGTGATGTCGGTCATCGTCTTCGTGGGCGTCTATGCAATCGGCAATCCCATAGAAATCGTCATTCCGCCTGACGCCACCCAGGAAATCCGTGCCGAGACCATCAAGCGCTTCGGCCTGGACCTCCCCCTGTGGCAGCAGTACTTCATTTTCCTGTCGAACCTCGTGCAGGGCGACTTCGGACGCTCCTTCATCTACAACACCCCGGTTCTGGAGCTGATCGCCGGCCGCCTGCCGGCGACGCTGGAACTGGTGCTGATCTCCATCCTGACCGCGACTCTGCTGGGCGTCAGCCTGGGCGTCTATGCCGGCTACCGTCCGCATAGCTGGCTTGCACGAACGATCATGGCCCTCTCCGTCCTCGGCTTTTCGGTGCCCAGTTTCTGGGTCGGCCTGATCCTCATCCTCACCTTCGCCGTCAACCTGGGCTGGCTGCCGGCCGGCGGCCGCGGCGAAGTGATCGCCTTCCTCGGCGTCGACTGGAGTTTCCTCACCCCCGACGGCTTGGCGCATATCCTGCTGCCTGCCTTGAACCTCGCCTTCTTCAAGCTGGCGATGATGATCCGCCTGGCTCGCGCGGGCACGCGGGAGATCATGTTGACCGACACCATCAAGTTCGCGCGCGCCGCCGGCATCTCCGAAGGCCGCATACTCCGCCGGCATGTCCTGAAACTGATCGCCATCCCGATCATCACCGTCTTCGGGCTCGAGCTGGGTTCCACGCTCGCCTTCGCCGTGGTGACCGAGACCATTTTTTCCTGGCCGGGTGTCGGCAAGTTGATCATCGACAGCATCACCGTTCTGGACCGCCCCGTGATGGTCGCCTACCTGATCCTCACTGCGCTGCTGTTCGTGCTGATCAACCTGACGGTCGACCTGGTCTACGCGCTGATCGATCCGCGCATGCGCGCGCGAGGGGCATAATGGCCGCCAACCAGACACCTCTTGGCCGTTTCTGGGCCGAATACCGGGACAACCGCATCGCGGTCCTGGCCCTCGCCGTCGTCGTCGCGCTTGGCCTGCTGGCCCTGCTGGCGCCGCTGATCGTGCCGCAGAATCCCTACGACCTGGCGCATTTGTCGCTGTTGGATGCGCGCCGCCCTCCGGGCTTCGTCGGTTCGGGCGGCTATATCCACTACCTGGGGACCGACCCCCAGGGCCGCGACCTGCTGTCGGCAATCTTCTACGGCCTGCGCATTTCCATCATGATCGGGCTTGCCGCAGGCTTTGTCGCCCTGGTGCTCGGCACCGCCGTCGGGATCTTCGCCGCCTACGCGGGCGGCCGCCTGGAGGCGATGTTGATGCGCGTCATCGATCTGCAGCTCTCTTTCCCCGCCATTTTGCTGGCGCTGGTCCTGGTGGCGCTGCTGGGCCAAGGCAAGGGTCAGCTCATCTCCGCTCTGGTGGCGGCGCAGTACGCCTACTTCGCGCGCACCGCCTATGGCGCGGCGCGCGCCGAGCGGCACAAAGAATATATCGAGGCCGCTCTGGCCACACCCTTGTCCGGTGCGCGGGTCGCCCTGCGCCATCTGCTGCCGAATTGCCTGCCGCCGCTGATCGTGGTGGCGACGGTGCAGATCGCCAACGCGATTTCGCTGGAAGCGACGCTGAGCTTCCTGGGTCTCGGCCTGCCGGTCACCGAGCCCAGCCTGGGCATGCTGATTTCCAACGGATTCCCCTACATGATGAGCGGGCGCTACTGGATCTCGGTCTATCCCGGCATCGCGCTGATCATCCTGATCGTCGCCATCAACATCGTCGGCGACCAGGTCCGCGATCAGTTCAATCCGAGGCTACGGCGATGAGCGCGGACACGAAAGCCGTGCTGGAGGTGCGCGACCTGAAGACCCACTTCGACACCCGGGACGGGGTGGTGAAGGCGGTCGACGGCGTCAGTTTCAGCCTGCAGCAAGGCGAGATCATCGGCCTGGTCGGCGAGTCCGGATCCGGCAAGACGGTCACGGGATTCTCGCTGCTGGGGCTGGTCGACCCGCCCGGCCGCATCGTTGGCGGCAGCGTCAAACTGAACGGCGCTGAGCTGGTCGGCCTGCCGGAGAAGGACCTGCGCCGCCGGCGCGGCCGCGAGATCGCCATGGTGTTTCAGGACCCCATCGCGACGCTCAATCCCCTGCTCACCATTCGCCAGCAGATGGTCATGGCGTTGCAGGCCCACCAGCGCCTCTCGGTCAAGGCGATGGAATCGCGCTGCGTCGAGGTGCTGAGCAAGGTCGGCATTCCCGAGCCGGCGGCGCGGCTCGGCGCCTATCCCCACGAGTTTTCCGGCGGCATGCGCCAGCGCGTCGCCATCGCCATCGCTCTGCTGCACGATCCCGCGGTCATCGTGGCCGACGAACCGACCACGGCCCTCGACGTTTCGATCCAATCGCAGATTCTTCACGAGATGCGCAGCCTGACCGCGGAGACCGGCACGGCGATGATATGGATCAGCCATGACTTGGCGACTGTTTCCAGCCTCGCCTCGCGGTTGCTGGTCATGTACGCCGGCCGTGTGGTCGAGGAAGGCCCCGTGGCCCGCGTCCTGCGCGACCCGCGCCATCCCTACACCCAAGGGCTGATCGCCTCGCTGCCGTCGACCAGCGAACCCGGCGCGGCGTTGGCGCAGATTCCCGGCACCACGCCCTCGCTGCTGTCGCTGCCGCCCGGCTGCCCCTTCGCGCCGCGCTGCGCCAAGGCCGATGAGATCTGCGTGCAGCCGCCGTCCATGTCTACGGCGGGCGACCGCCAGTGGCGCTGCCATCACCCGCTTGGCGCCCCCGCCCCGGGAATGACGGCATGAGCGCCTTCCTGCAGATCGACGGCGTGACCCGCGACTTCCGCCCACGAATCTCCCTCGGCAGCCGCATCGCCGCCAAGCTCGGCGCCCGGGTCGAGATGCGTACGCTGCGCGCCGTGGACAACGTCAGCCTGTCCCTGGAGGAAGGCCGCACCCTGGGCCTGGTCGGCGAATCCGGCTGCGGCAAATCCACCCTGGGCCGGGTCGCCGCCGGTATCCTGCAGGCCTCCGCCGGCAACGTACTGCTGGACGGACGGCCGGTGATGAGCGACGGCCGCAAGGCGACGACGCGCATCCAGACGGTGTTCCAGGACCCCTTTGCCTCGCTGGACCCCCGCATGAAGGTCGGGGATGCCGTTGCCGAGGGACCGATCAGCCACGGCCTGACCACCCGCGCCGGCGCGCAGGACTATGTCGCTCAGTGGTTCGCGCGGGTCGGGCTCGACCCCGCCTTCGCCGCACGCTATCCGCATCAGTTCTCCGGCGGTCAACGCCAGCGTATCGCCATCGCCCGCGCATTGGCGATGCAGCCGGACCTGCTGATCTGCGACGAGCCGGTCGCATCCCTGGACGTGTCGATCCAGGCCCAGGTGATCAACCTTTTCCTCGACCTGCGCCGCGACCTGAACCTGACCTGCCTTTTCATCAGCCACGACCTCTCGGTGGTACGGCACGTCAGCGACCGCATGGCGGTGATGTACCTCGGCCGCGTCGTGGAAGAAGGCGAGACCGAAACCCTGTTCAGCACGCCGGCACATCCCTATACGAAGGCGCTGCTGGCGTCGGTTCCCAAGCTGGTCCTGGATGACGACACTCTGGTACGCTTCGAGCCGATCCGGGGAGAAATCCCTTCACCCCTGTCCCCGCCGCCCGGCTGTCACTTCGCGCCGCGCTGCGCATTCGCCCAGTCAAGCTGCGAAGCCGCTCCGGAACTTCGAGAGGCAGCAAGAGATCACCGTGCGGCCTGCCACTTCGCAGAAACCGTCATGCGCAGCTAAAGGGCCGAACGGGCCGCAGCCGGCCGGCTCACCCCTTGGAGACGCCCTGCCAAGCGAGCGGCAGGACGGCAGCCAGCAGCGCAAGCTTCAACGCCTCGGCGGGAAGGAAAGGCAGGAGGCCGAATTCGAGCAACGGCTTGCCCCATCCCACCAGCACGCCGAGCCATCCGAGCCCCAGCGCATAGAGGACCGAAAGCCCCGCGAGAGCCGCAAGCGCTGTGGTGGCCAAGCGGCGGTCGAAGCCGCGCTGGGCAAACCAGCCGGTGACATAGGCGGCGGCGACGAAGCCGGCGAGGTAGCCGCCGGTCGGCCCGGTCATATAGGCAAGGCCCAGGCCTTTCTCCGGCGTGCCTGCGAAGACCGGCAGACCGGCAAGCCCCTGCGCCAGATAGAGCAGCACTGTCGCGGCCCCGAGCCGCGGGCCGAGCGCGAAGCCGAGGAAAAGCACCACGAAGCTCTGCATGGTCATCGGTACGGGATAGAAGGGAATCTGAATCTTGGCCGAGGCCCACAGCAGCAGCGATCCGGCGACGGCCAGGAACAGCAGCCATGGCAGGCTTCTCTTGCCGCTTCCGAGGGCGAGGGATAGCGTGGGATAAGCGGTTGCCTGGGTGATCATCTTCGGAAGTCCTTCTGCTTCAGGCGAGCGCGTCGCGGATGGCGTTCATGACTGCGGCACGGTCATGGCGGGCGGCCAGGGCCGTGTCCATATCGACCCGCACGAACTGTACCGGCGTGTGCGGCTGCAGTTGACCGATCAGGTCCATATCGGCGGAAATCACCGTGCCGAGCATAAAGTAGCCACCGCCCGACACCGCATCCCGGTGTAGCACGATGGGTTCGGTGCCGCTGGGCACCTGGATCGAGCCATAGGGATAGCAGGCATCGGTGATGTTGGAGGGATCGGCACCAGCCCCGAAAGGCTGTTCGCGCGCGACGAAGTCCAGCTTGCGCCCGCCCTGGAAGCGGTAGCCCATGCGGTCGGCCTCGTTGGCCACCTTCCAAGTGTCCTCGAAGAAGTTCTTCTGGGCGGCTTCGGTGATCCGGTGCCAGTAGAGTCCGGGCAGGACCCGAAGCTCCGCCGGACTACCGGGCCCGCGACGCAGCTCCTGCGGGACGGCAAGCCCCTCCTTCACGGCTTTCACACCGGTACCGAGCGGCAGGGTGTCGCCCGGTTGCACCGCGCGGCCGTCGATGCCGCCCAGCGCGCCGATGGCATAGGTCGAGCGGCTGCCCAGCTTCGGCTGCGTGTTGATGCCGCCGGAGACCGCGATGTAAGCGCGCGCGCCCGCCTTCAGGAAGTCGAAAGACAGCACCTGACCGGCCTTTACCGGAAAAGCGGTCCAAGTCCCACGCGGCTCGCCGTCCACCTTGGGCGGCAGCTCCGCGCCGCAGACGGCGACCATGGCATCTTCGGTGAACTCCAGCTCCGGTCCGACAAAGACCGATTCAAGGCCTGCCGCGCCCTCGTCGTTGCCGACCAGCAAGTTGGCCGCACGCAGAGCCAAGCGGTCCATCGCGCCGCCCATGGGGATGCCAAGATGGTAGTAACCCGGCCGCCCCAGATCCTGGATCGTGGTTGCGATACCGGCGGAGATCACATTAATCGGCATAGAGCGCCCCCATCAGCTTGGCATTGGTTCCGTCGATGTCGGCGTTGTACTCATCCAGTGAGAAACGGACATTCTTGATCCGCGGTGCGAAGGTTCCAGCCTGCACCTCGGCGACGGCTTCGTCGTATTCCGCGCGGTCGATCGGCTTCCACTTCACAATGTCGCCCGGCCTGAAGAACACCATGAAGTCTTGCAGGTAGGAGACCTTTTGTTCCGGATCGAAGATCGGCATCGGAGTGATGCCGAACATCTGATAGCCGCCAGCCCCGCGCACCGAATAAATGCAGGAAAAGCAGCCGCCGTAGCCGACGGTCAGGCGCGGCGTGTCCGTGCGCGGACGCAGGTATTTCGGCACCTCGATCTGCCGTTGGCGCTCGACCATCTGGTACAGGAACGGCAGGCCGGAGACGAAGCCGACCATGGAGACGAACCATGGCGCCCCCGAGTGCGCTTCGATAAATTTCTCCACGCTGTCGTAACCATTGATCGAGGCGGCATATTCGATGTCGGTCGCGTCGGGGTCCTGGTGGCGCTCGCGAAAGCGCATCAGAGTCTCATTCGTCCAAGGGTCCTGATAATAGACCGGCACTTCGACGATGCGGGTGTCCAGCGCATGTTCGGCGCTCTCCGCCGTCGCTTCCAGCCGCTTCAGTTCGGCCATCAGATCATCTGGGCGGATGACGTCCGGGTCGAACTTGATCTGGAAAGAGGCGTTGGCCGGACAGATCTCCGTAACGCCCTCGATGCCGGCCTCGCGCACCGCGTTGGTCATGGAAAGGCTGACGAAGAAGGCCTCCAACGACATGGCTTCTTCGACTTCGACGAAGATATGCTCGTCGCCGCCAAAGGTGTATCGGCTAGTCATGCGGCTCGGCCTCCCTTTTGCCTGATGAGATCGATGTTTTGGTCCAGCCAGTGCTCCAGCCAGCGCGTGTGAACGGCACTGCTGCGCAGCTCCTCGCTGTCCAGCAACGCCTGGAACAGCGGCGCCGTCGTTGGCAGCCCCTCGATACGCAACTCAGCCAGCGCGCGGGACAGCCGCCGCAGGGCTGCCGGGCGGTCTTCGGCCCAGACGATGAGCTTGCCAAGGAGGGAATCGTAGAACGGCGGCACTGCGTAGCCCGGATAGAGCATGTGATCGAAGCGTACCCCCGGCCCGGCCGGAACGCTGAGCGCGCCAACAACGCCGGGAAAAGGCATGAAATTGTTGGCAGGGTCTTCCGCGTTCAACCGCACCTCGATGGCGTGGCCGCGGCGCTGGATCTCGTCCTGACGCAGGCGCAGCTTCTGGCCATCGGCAATAGCGATCATCTCCGCCACCAGGTCAACGCCGCAGATCATCTCGGTCACCGGGTGCTCGACCTGGATACGGGTGTTCATCTCGATGAAGTAGAACGCGCCGCTGTCATCGTCGTAGAGGAACTCGACCGTGCCGGCACCTTTGTAGTCGACCGCCTTGGCCAGGGCGACCGCCGCAGCGCAAAGAGACTCCCGCGCCGAGTCGGCCAGCACCGCCGAGGGCGCTTCTTCCCAGACCTTCTGGCGGCGGCGCTGCAGGGAGCATTCACGCTCGTAGAAGTGCACGACATCCATGCCGTCTCCCAGCACCTGCACCTCAATGTGGCGGGCCCGCTCGACGACCTTCTCGACATAGATGCCGCCGTCGCCGAAGGCCGCCTTGGCTTCTGCGGAAGCCTGCGGTGCGAGGGCGCGGAACTCCGACGCATCGCCGGCCACGCGGATGCCGCGGCCGCCGCCGCCGGCCGCCGCCTTGATCATCACCGGAAAGCCGATATCCTCGGCCAGCGCCACCGCTGCATCCATATCGCCCAGAAGTCCGTCGTTGCCCGGCACGGTCGGCACCCCGGCCTTCTTGGCTTCGGCGCGGGCGGCGGCCTTGTCGCCCATCAGCCGGATGGTGTCCCCGCTGGGACCGACAAAGATCAATCCGGCCGCTGCGACCGCGTCGGCGAAGTCTGCGTTCTCGGCAAGAAATCCATAACCCGGATGGACCGCGTCGGCCCCGGTCTGGCGGGCCGCAGCCAGGATCGCCTCCATATCCAGGTAGGACTTCGCCGCCTGCGGCGGGCCGATGTTCACCGCTTCGTCGGCCAACTGTACGGCGCGGCTGTCGGCATCCGCGTCGCTGTGAACCTGGACCGTGGCAATACCGAGGTCCTGCGCGGCGCGGACGATCCGCACCGCGATCTCGCCGCGGTTGGCGATCAGCAACTTCTTAATGGACCTTGTAACGGCTGGCATCAGTCCAGCTCAGCGATGGTTTGACCGGCCATCACCGGCTCGGAGTCACCGATGGGAAAGCTTGCGACCGTTCCGTCGTCATCGGCCTTCACCTCGACGTAGGTCTTCATGACCTCAACCAAGCCCAGGGTGTCGCCCTTGGCAACGGCGTCGCCGACCTCCTTGTAGGGCGGCTGATCCGGTGCCGGCTTTCGATAGAAGGTCCCCGGAATGGGGGACTTAACCTCGTGCCTCGCCATGGCATGTTCTCCTTTTTCTATTGGGCGCCTTGTCAGGCGGCTTCCAGCTCGCTGACCGCCTTCCGCACCGCCTTGGCAACGTCGATAGCATTGGGGGTGTCCGAATGAACGCAGATCGTCTCGGCGCGTACGGAAAGAGACTTGCCGTTGATGGACTTGATCGCACCTTCGCGCACCGCCTGGACACAGCGCGCGGCGGCCATACCCGGATCGACGGCATCGTGCTTGCGAGTGATCAGCAATCTGCCGTCGTCGTCGTAGCCGAGATCGGCAAAGAACTCGGCTTGGAACGAAATACCGCGATCGGCGCATACCTGCTCGTGCAGCGTAGCGGCCATCCCTAGTACCGGAACCTTGTAAATCTCGGCGACATCGGCAACGGCGTGCGCAATCGGCTCCTGCTGGGCCGCCATGCCGTAAAGAGCGCCGTGCGGCTTCATATGCGACAAGGTCATCCCGGCTGCCTCCAGGAAGCCTTTCAATGCGCCGACTTGATAGATGATGATGTTCGCCATCTCTTCCCGGTCGATCTTCATCTCCCGCCGGCCGAAGCCCGGCAGGTCGGGCAGCGAGAAGTGCGCGCCCACCTTCACGCCGTGGGCCAGCGCAAGCTCCACTGTGCGCCGCATGTGATTCGGGTCCGATCCATGAAAGCCGCAGGCGACGTTGGCCTGCGTGATGTAAGGCATCATGCCTTCGTCATCGCCCATTTTATAAAGACCGAAGCTCTCGCCCATGTCGCAGTTAATATCGACAGGCATACTCTCTTTCTCCTTAGTCTTTGAGCGAGGCGACATAGCGGAGCCGGATCTGATCGGCGATGACCGCTAGTATCAAAAGAGTGCCCAATACGACTGTCTGCAAATAGGATTCGATGCGCGCCAGGTTCATGCCGTTCTGCACCAAGCCGATGAACAGAGCGCCGAGAACCACATTCTCCAGACGGCCGACGCCGCCGCGCAGACTCACCCCGGCGATAACGCAGGCGGCAATGGACTCAAGCGGCATCGAGGCACCGATATTGGCCTCGCCCGTATCCAGCCGCGCGGTCAGAAGCATGCCGGCCACGGCCGCGAAGAAGGCGCAGAGCACATAGGTGAAAAACAGAGTTCCAGTGGCATTGATTCCCGACAGCGCGGCGGCTTTCAGGTTGCCGCCGACGGCATAGAAATAGCGCCCTTGCGGAGTCCGGTAGAGGAAAGCATAGAGCGCCACGGCGAGCAGCGCCGCGACATAGACAGGCGCCGGGATTCCGAACAACATGCCGAATCCCAGAACGTCGCCGAAGGCCTGGGGCATGCCGTAGACCGGCACGCCGCCGGTCAGGTAGAGCGCGATGCCGAAACCGACCGAGGCCATACCGAGCGACATCATGAAGGGGGAGACGTTGAAGAAGGCGACGCCGATGCCGTTGACGACGCCGATGGCGACGCCGGCGGCAATGCCGGCGAAGCAGCCAACGGCGATCGCCAGCCACACCGCATCGGGTGCCGCGGCAAAACTAGCTGCCATGGCCATTGCCCCCACGACCGAGGACAGCGCCACGATGGTGCCGACCGAGAGGTCGAAGCCGCCGGTCAAGAGAGCCATCATCTGTCCCAGCGAGACGATCATCAGATAGACCGATTGACGCAGCACGTTCATCAGGTTGCGCGGCGTCAGGAAATTGTCGGACATCAGCGTGAACACCACCACGGCGATCACCAGCAGGAACGGCAGAATGCCGAGCTTGACGAAGAGCCGCTTGGCCGCATCGCCTGCGCCGCCCCTTGGCCGTGCGGCCGCGGTGTCCTTGGCCATCATGCGGCCTCCCTCTCGAAGAAATGGGCGAGCACATTCTCCTCCGTCAGCTCTCCTGCGCGCAGCTCAGCCTGAACGCGGCCGCGATAGAAGACGTAGGCGCGGGTGGTCAGGTGGAGGATTTCGGGCAGGTCGGAGGAGATCAGAACAATGCCGACACCGCTGCGCGCGAGCCCGACGATGAATTCGTAGATCGACGCCCGGGTGCCGACATCGACGCCGACAGTCGGCTCATCGAAGACGATGAGATCGTAGGCGCGCGTCAGGCTGCGGGCCAACATCACTTTTTGTTGGTTGCCGCCGGAAAAGTGATCCACGGCCCGCTCGATGCGCAGCGGCGCGAGATTCAGGCGTTCCGCCAGCGCGGCGACCGTCCGCGTTTCGCCGGCGCGGTCGAGAACAATGCCGTTGGAAAAGGGTGCGATGCCGAGTGAGGCCAGCGCGACGTTCTCACGCACCGAGCGCATCATCATCAGGCCCTCGCTGCGCCGGTCGGCGGGCAAGTAGAGAAAACCATCGCGGATGTTGCGGCGCGGCCCCTGTCCGGTGATATCCCGGCCCCGCAGTACTACTTTGCCGGAGTCGATCGGGCCGGCACCGAAGCAGGCCTGCATCAGTTCCGATTTACCGGAGCCGACGAGGCCGGCCATGCCGACGATCTCGCCGGCCCGCACGTTCATCGAGGCCTGGATGACCGTTTCGTCGGGCGTGGTCAGGTTGCGCACCTCCAGAACCTTGTCGCCGGGGGCTGCGAGGTCGAGCGGCGGGAAGATGCCGCCAACGACCCGGCCGGTCATCAGGCGCACCAGATCGTCTTCGGAGGTGGTCTTGGCATCGACGGTGTCGATGTAGCGTCCGTCCCGCAGCACTGTAATACGGTCGCCGATGCGCCGGATTTCCGCCATGCGGTGGGTAATGTAGACGATCCCCACGCCGCGCTTGGTCAAGCGGCCGATCAGGTCGAAGAGATGATCGGTCTCGTGGTTCGTGAGCGAGGCCGTCGGTTCGTCGAGGATAAGGACGGAAAGGTCGGACCGGAAGGCTTTGGCGATCTCGACCATCTGCTGCTCGGCGCGCGTCAAGCGGTCGACGCGCTGCTCGGGCTTCAGAGCGAAACCCAGCTCCCCAAGGATCTCCAGCGACTCGCGGCGAATACGCGCCCGGTCGATGAAGCCGCCGCGCGTCGGCTCGGCACCCAGAAAGAGGTTCTCCTCCACGGTCATCTGCGGGATCAGGGAAAACTCCTGGAACACCGCCGAAATGCCGTAGGCGCGGGCGTCGTGAACCGACGCCAGCGTTATGTGCTCTCCCTTGATGAGGATGCGACCGGCACTCGGTTGGTTCGCGCCGGCCAGGATGGAGATTAGGGTGGACTTGCCGGCGCCGTTCTCGCCGAAGAGAACATGTACCTCGCCGGCACGCAGATCGAAGTCCACGCCGTCCAGCGCCCTGACGCCGGGATAGTCCTTTGTCACGGCAATCGTCTGCAGCAGGGGGGAGGCCGATGGTGACGGCCCCCCGCCTTGCACGGCGGCCTGTGAAGTCGACATGGTCCGCTAGTCGCCGGCGCCTAGTCGACCGAGAAGACCGGACTGAAGCCGTTCGGCGCCAGCGTCGACGAGGGGTCGAACTTACCGTGGTTTTCCTGGGTCACGACATAGAGCGCCGGCCCGACGTGCTTCTGATAATCCTTGCCTTCCAGGATGCGCACGGCCTGGTCGACCGCGACGCGTCCCTGGATCACGGTTGAATCCGTCGGTGCCGCAAGGATCTGACCGCGCGCAATACCCCGGTCAACGCCTGGCGTGTAGTAGTAGGAGACGACCTTGACCTGGTCGGTCAGGCCCCGGGCACGCAGGATCGGCACGGCAGCCTCCGCCGTCACCGCAGTGCCAACGATGTAGCTCAGTTCGGGATAGGCCTCGAGCGCATCTTCGACCAGCTTGGCCTGCGCTTCCTTGCCGGTGTCGCCATACTTGGTGTCGACCAGTTCGACCGCGCTGCCGGCGACCGCGCGTTGGAAGCCGGCATTGCCCGCTTCCACCCAGCCTGCGCCGGCCGGCCCTGGGAACCAAGCCACCTTTGCCGCCTGGCCGCCTGCGGGGTGCGCCTTGGCGAGGAACTCACCGGCCTTGGCGCCCATCTCACCGAAGGAAACCAGCGACTTCGCCGAGAGCTCGCTGGAGGACATGCCGTTGATGACGTCGATAACCGGGATGTTCTTGGATCGAATCTCGCTGACCAGGTTGTTCAGCCCGTCAAAGGAGATCGCGCCGATAACGACCGCATCGGCCCCTGCCGAGACGCAGTCCTCTATCTGGGAAATCTGGGTATTGAGCTCGGTATAACCACCCGCCTCGACGACGTTGGCCTTCACGCCCAGGCGCTTTGCCTCTTCGGTGATGCCGTAGTCGACCCCCAGCCAATAGGCGTCTTTCATGTGCGGGAAGGAAACGCAGATATCCCACTTTTTCGCGGCCTTTTCGAGCGGCACATAGTCCATCGCCTTGCGCGGGCTTTCCATGTTGAACGGCGGATCCCAGACTTCGACCGAGTAGGGGTACCAGTCGCCCGCGACTGCGCTGCCCGTGAGCGCGAGCACCATCGCCGCAGATGCCGGCAATGCGCTGAGCTTTCTTTTCATGATTGAGCCTCCTGTTCTCGCCGGGCCGCTGCGGCCCGCTTTGTTGACCGCCACCGGGAGGACGGTGCGAAAATCAAAGAACGCGGGGGTGGAATAGTAAAATACGAATATCAGACGCTATGAATCTGATTTTCTAATGTCAGTGACCGGTGTACAAATAAGTGCGTTAAGCCGCCGCCGTTCGTTGCGCTGAGGCTGGATATCTACATAACCAATTGGAATAACATATATTATTTCTGCCTCCCTGCCCGAACCGCGCGCTTGTTCCTGTCCAGTCACCGGTCAAGGGGCGTTAGCGTCGATTCTGTTTTTTCGATATGGACCATCTAAGAAATGAATGAGCCCTCGATTCGACAGATCCGCTATTTCATTGCCGTTGCGAATTCCGGGCAGATCTCACGTGCGGCCATGGGGCTCAATGTCTCCCAGTCGGCGGTAACCACGGCCGTCAAGCAGCTGGAAGAGATTGTCGGAACCCAGTTGCTGGAACGGCATCCGGGCGGCGCGGCTCTGACTTACGAGGGGAACATCTTTCTCGACCATGCCCGCCGGATCATGGCGGCCGTGGACGAGGCGGTACGCTCGCCGCGCCGACGGCGCGACGACGTCACGGGAACGCTACGGCTGGCCATGACCTACACGGTCGCCGGCTATTTTCTGCTGCCCTTTATCGAACGCTTCGTTCGTGCCTTCCCGGGCGTGGACCTCAAGCTCACGGAGGCTTCGCGCAACGCGATCGAGGAAGGACTGGTCTCCGGCACCTTCGACCTGGCCGTCATGCTGACCTCCAACATCGTCAACCAAGAAGGCATATCCTATGACACGCTGTTGCAGTCGCGCCGCCGTCTCTGGCTGTCATCGCAGCATGCACTGCTCGATCAGCCTTCGATCTCGCTCGCCGACGTCGCTGCCGAGCCTTACATCATGTTGACGGTCGACGAAGCCAGTAATACGGCGCAGCGCTATTGGAACCGCACGAGCTACCGCCCGCGCACCATATTTCGAACCTCCTCGGTAGAGGCTGTGCGCTCGATGGTTGCCAGCGGCATGGGTGTGACCATCCTTTCCGACATGGTGTACCGGCCCTGGTCACTGGACGGCCGCCGCGTCGAAGTCATCTTGCTCGCCGATCCCATTCCCACCATGGATGTCGGCCTGGCCTGGGCCACAAACGTCGAGCAGAACTCCGCCGTCTCGGCATTTCGCGAATTCATGCACATCGGCGAGGAACAGCTTCCGCGCTAGCCAACAGCCGCCGAGCGCCGGGCAATCAACCTGGCAATGCCGGGCAGACTGACAGTTCGCTTGCCGCCTCCGAAGAGGCGCTGAAAGCTGCGGTTTTTGGCTGGAAGAATTGGCGTCCCCTAGGGGGGCTTGCGGATTTAGTCATATCAATCGCTTAACAAGCGGTGGGACCGCGAAACTTCCTATCCTGTTTCATGGCTTTCTAATGCGTAAAGTCCCACCGCCTCGGATTGGGGAGGCGCCCGCATGACTGCCCAACTAACCTTGGCACGTCTGAGGGCGCAGGCGCCGAAGGTGCGCACGATCATCCCGCGCACTGCGCGGCCGCCTGGCGAAACGCGAACCGCCGCCCTGGCTGGGAACCGGGGCGGCGGCGCATCACATACTGCAGCCGGCGAGCTGCGGGCGCCAGACTACCATCGGCAGCCGGCGGTTCAAGCGTGTTCGCACGCGGACGCAGCCGCACCCGGTCCCCGCTCCCCCCGCGCCCCCCTCGCGGGGGCGACGCGCCCGGCGCGCGAGCTGCGCGGCAGCGATGCGGTGGCGCGCAAACCAGAAGAGGGGGGCGGCGTCGGAGAGTCCCTGTCGCGCGCGCAGTTGTGCGCACGGTTCGGCATCGATCGCAGCACGCTTTGGCGCCGGATCAAGGCCGGCCGATTCCCAAATGCGGATATGGTGGTCAACGGCCGCCCCGCCTGGTCGACGCAAGCGCTCTCCGCATGGGAGCGGCCCGAAGGCTTCACCCGCGCTCAGATATGCGCGCAACTCGGTATCGATCGCACCACCCTTTGGCGCTGGCTGAAGGCCGGCCGGTTTCCAGGCGCCGACCTGGCGATCGATGGGCGCCCGGCCTGGTCGGCGCGCGCAGTCACTGAGTGGAGGCGTGCTGAAGCAGAGTGGCTGGAAGCAGAGGAAATGCGCAAGCTGGATGAGCTGTACCGGCAGTTTTTGGCGCAAGAGGAAATCATCCGCCAGCAGTTAGCTGCCGGCGAAGAGGCGCGCCGACGGTCGCGAGAGTGGCGGGCCAGGTTTCAGCGCAAGACCGCTCTTGAATATGCGGCCGAATCATATGACCAGGTCGATTGGGCGAACCCCTAGGAACACGCCCGACTAGTCCGCGCTGACGCGGTGCGTCTAGACGCACTTCGGCAAGCGCAGCGTGCGCAGCGGCGCGCCTGCCAGCTGTGCAACACCCGCCCCTCGGCGTCGCTGCGCGCGCCTCACCATTTCCCTGCCGTTTCGCTGTCGAGGTGCGCGGGTTGCGCGGCAACCCTCGCAACCCGCGCCACCTCATAAGTCGCGGAAATAACCTGCATTTTTTGCCTACGCAGGCACCGGCTGCGAAGGTGCGAGGGTTTCTCTGACTGCAGCTTCTATACGATCCATGTATGCAACACAGACGCAACGCTTGTTGCATCCATGTTGCATTGAGAATTGAAATATCTCCGCAATAGGGGGTTTTCCCTCGCACCCTCGCAAGAGAAGGAAAAAGCCTTTTAAATTCAACAGGTAGGAAGCTGCGAGGATAACTGCCGGACCCGCGCGGACCCTCGCAACCCGCGCAACACTTGCGACGTCTCGCCGTTCGATCCTATCGTCGCGCCGGCGGCGGCCTTCCTGTCGCCAATTGCGCACGTAAGGGGGTGATGACATGGCTGACGAACAGCAGCACGACGATCCCGACGGCGACGAGGCTATGGACTCCGTCTTGGATGCCTCGAAGCATCTGACTGACTGCATCGGCTTGGGCACTGCCGACGCGGCGCACTGCCTGATGGGCGGCGCGCTCTTTATCGCCCAAGAGGAGATGAGCACTGCGGACTTCGCAGAGTGGCTATCAGAAGTCCGCCAGGTGCTGGACGAGCGAGAGGCCGATCTGCGCGGGCGGGCGAGCTGACACATGCCGACGATGCCGCCGACCTGGCGCCCGCCCGGTGCGCCAACCAAGCGCGAGCGTGACGCCGACTACAAGCGCCGCAGGCGCGACCATCCCGACCAGGCGTTCTTGCGCACGCGGGCATGGCGTGACCGCCTCCGGCCGATCCAGCTGCAACGTGAGCCGTTCTGTCGGCACTGCGCCGAAGACGGGCGCACCGTGCCGGCGACCGAAGTCGACCACATCGTTGTGCCCAACGGCGACCCGATGCTGCAGCGCGATCCGGACAACTATCAAAGTCTGTGCAAGAGCTGCCACGCCCGAAAGACCCGCGCGCAGCAGACCCGGGGGGCGGGTCAAAAAGGCTAAAGGCGCCCGCTGGGAACCGTCGCCCCAATAGAAAATTCCCGCCCGCGAAATTCAGAATATTTTTTTTTGTACGAGTCCCTGAGACGCGCCTAGCGAATTACCCCCTTCTTGCGCCAGAATTCTTTGAGGCTTTCAAGGTCAAGCTTGGTGCGGACATTGACTTTGCCGTCTTCCGTATACGTCGTTTTGATGAGCCCACGCCTGGCGGCGGACTTCAGCCCTCGGAAATTGAGATGCCGTTCTACGCTCTCCGCCGAATAAGTCCCGGCCCAGATCCCCGCCGCGGTGGGAATATCAAGCTCTGTCACGTCTTCGCCTAGTGTCAACAAGCCCTGCATGATCCGCTCTTGTTGTCGACGGCTGGTAAGAAACAGCGTCGCGCGCTCGTAAATCCACAGCGCCAAAGAAACCGCCGCTAGGCCGGATACCAGCGCCAGCATCGAATAGGCAACAATCGCCGACGTGCTCAGCCCGTCCAACCACCCCGAAAAGAACGAAATCACGGCAGGGGCGACGCCGACTAGGTAGAGCGCCCCCTTGACCGTGACCAAAAAACGAAAGAAAGACCCGATAAACTTCCAGATATTTTTCATACTCCCGATTCTGCCGCCAGGCGACTGCTGCCGTCTAGGGGATAATTCCGTCCTTGATTGACTGGGCTTGGCTTCAGAGAGCTGCTAAGGCTTCAGTCCACCGGCGCGGCCGCCAACATAGCGTCCAGGTCTGCCAGCGCCGACCTGGCGCGCTCTATGCGGCGGCGATCGCGCCTGGTGCTGCCGGCCGGCGCTGAGGTGTCCGCTTCAAACGCGTCAACGGTCTGGTCGACGCGGTTCGCCAGGCTGCGCGCACCGTCGCTGAGGAAGTATGCGGCGTGGCGACAGTCGAAATCGGATTCGCTACAAGCGTCGGCCAGATCGGAGAGGCTTGCGGCTAGGTTCTGGAGCTGCTGCCGACAGTGCTGCAGCCCTTCGATCGCCGCCGGCGCGCCGCCTCCCTGATACGCCGCCACGTTGGCCTGGCCGATCGCATCGGCGACGTCGCAGGCTTTCTCCGCCAGGTCATCAAGCCAAGACTGGACTCGCCTGGCGCTGTTGCCGCGCGCCACCAGGCGCAGTGTCGCAGCAAAGCAACCGGTGTCGCCGTCGATAACATCAACTGCGTCGCGGAGGTCATTCACCCTTGCATCTACAATAGTCATTTCATGCCTTCCCGTGGTTTCAACAGTCGCAAAATGCGCCTGACCTTCAAATCGTCTTGTCAGTCTCAAAGACTTTCAACAACAAAATACACTGTTACATCAGATGTAACGGACCCCTCTAAATAACGACGAGTTACTGTTTGCGCTGTTACATTGGGCGCAACGCGTGGCAGGCCTGGGCGCCGGGCTTCGGGCTCAAGCGCGTCAATTCGTGGTCCTTGCCACGGTTGCCGAATCCGTGGTACGGACCACGTTATGGAAACGACCTTCACCCCGACCCTCTTCACGCCCGGCGAAGCCGAAGGCATCACGGGCGTTTCCACGGCCCTGCAGCGCGACTGGCGCCGACGCGGCTTCCTCCCCTCAAACGACGGCCATGCGCGTTTCGACGTCTTCGCCCTTGCGGAGATGTGGGCGCTGAGGCTTTTGGCCGAGCGCGGCATCGGGCCACAGCAAAGTCGCAAGGCCGCCGCTTGGCTGGCGGCCGGAATCGTCCATGAAGCGCTACAGCATCGCCAGGCTTACGAGGGCGACTTCGAAGCCGCCGCGCTGCGCGGTGCCCACCCTGACGATAACGTCCAGGACCGGCTTGATGTACTGGCCAGGTGGATCGTGCAAGAACGCAGCCGACCGCGCGGCGCCGGACAGGTACTGCCGGCGCGCTTCTTCGTCTGGACCGGTGATGGCAAGCGCCGATGGGTCGACTCCGTCGATGCTTGGTTTGACGACATTGATGGCGGCCGACGCAAGGGCGCGGGCGCTGTCATCGTGATGGACCAGCGGGCGCTTGGCCGAAGGCTGCTTGACCTGGCGCGCCGGCCGTTTGTTCACGTTGAAGAAGGCGAAGCCGAATGACCGGGACCACGTTTGACGCACAGTTCCTGCCGCCCGATCACCCGAAGGTCCAGGAAGCCGCCGCCGCGCTCCAGGAGCTGCGCCAGCGGCTGCGGGGCGTTGGCTTCAGCGACAACGATATTGCCGAGGCGCTGCTTTCCGAAGCGCTGGCGACCATGACCGCGCAGCACGGTGCGCAGCACGTGGCTTGCCACCTGGGGGCGCTGGGGAAGCTGCTGATTCACCTGGAGCAAAACCCGCCCCCGCAAGCAAGACACTAGCGCGACGGGGCGCGCGCTGGCCGGCCGTCGTGATGACGCCCGCTCCCTTAGATGGAACGCCCCAACCAACGCCCGTCGTGATGACGCGCGCTATCCCTTAGAAGGAAACTCGAATGACAAAAATCAGTGACCTGTTGAAGCAGCGCGACACGCTCCGGCGCGAAGCGCAGAAGATCATCAAGACTGCCGAGGACGCCGACCGCGCGCCCGAGGGCCAGGAACAGACGCGCCTGGATGAAATCAGGACCGAAAGCGACGCCCTGGAAACCCGCATTCGCAACCAGGCCATGATGGACGAATTCGACCGCCAGGCGGAGGGCGATCCGCTGGACGGCCAGGGTGGTGAATTCGAGCGGGAGGCGTCGCAGGTTTCTCTGCTGCGCGCGATCGCCTGTTCTGCGGGCCTGGAGGGCGACTACGGCCGCGAGCGCGAGGTCAGCGCGGAGCTGGCCCGCCGCTCCGGCCGCAAAGCGCAAGGCGTCCTGGTCCCGGCCAACGTGCTGCACGTGCGCGCCCATCGCGGCCTCGAAACCCGTGTCACGACGGCCGCTGGCGGTGGCGCAGGCGCGATCTTCGAGTCCGGCCGGCCGGACATGTTCATTGACGCGCTTCGCGCCAACCTGGTCACGTCGGCGCTTGGCGCCACCGTGCTAAACGGCCTGGAGGGTGGCCCTGTTTCGCTGCCGGCGATGGACAGCGGACAGTCGGGCAGCTGGATCGCCGACGATTCCGCATTGACGCCGGCAGACGTCGACGTCAACAAGCGCCAGCTCACCCCGAAGACGGTGGGCTGTCTGACCGAGTTCAGCCGCAACTTCGTCCTGCAATCGTCGCCGGACGTCGAAGACATGGCGCGGCGCGACTTCTCCGCCGCCCTGGCGGTGGCGCTTGACGGCGCCGCCCTGGTAGGCGGTGCCGCCAATGAACCGAGTGGCATCTTGGATCAGATTACGCCGGGAACGCTGGGGACTCCGACCTGGCAGGAAGTGCTTAACATCGTGAAGGGAGTCGAGGTCGCAAATGCGGCGATGGGCCGTCTCGGCTGGGCTGTAAACCCGAACGCCGTTGCGACCCTGCGCGGCACGACGAAGGTCAACGCCGACGCCGGTGCAGGGTTCATCATGGACTCGCCCCGCGAGCTGGCGGGCTATCCGGCCATGTCGACCACCGGACTGCCAGTGGATGAATCGCCGGAGAACGGCAGCGTTGTATTCGGTGACTGGGCAAGCCTGGTTGTCGGTTACTGGACCGGCATCGACATCTTGGCCAACCCCTACGCGGCGACGGCATACGCCAAGGGCAACATCCAGGTGCGTGGCTTGCTTACGGCCGACGTGGTTCTCCGTCATGTCGAGTCCTTCGCCGGCGCCATCGACGTTCCGGCGGCGTAAGCATGACGGCGGCAGCGCAAAACCTGGAGCATCGCGGCGCGCTGGAATGGCGCGTCGCGGGCCGCCGCCTGGTTGGACACGCCGCGGTGTTCGACCAGGCGGCCGACATCGGCGGCAAGCGAGAGGTCATCCGGCGCGGCGCCTTCGCGAAGGCACTGGCCAGCGGCGCCGATATCTTGGCCCTGGTTGACCACTCTCCGCAGCAGCTGCTGGCCCGCACCCGGTCGCGGACGCTGCGCTTGGCGGAAGACGCGCGCGGCCTGTCGTTCGAGATCGACCTGCCGCAGACGTCCCTGGGGAGTGATATCTTGGCCCTGGCAGAGCGCGGCGACCTGGGCGGCGCGTCTTTCGGCTTCATCATTCCGAAGGGCGGTGAGCGGTGGCAGGGGCACACGCGGGAGCTGGTCGAAATCGACCTGCGCGAAATCAGCATCGTGCACAGCTGGCCGGCCTACCCGACCACGGACGTTGCTGCCCGCTCACGCGGTGCGGATCGCGGCGACGTGCTGCGCACGCTGGCGCGGCTCAAGGCGGAGTTTATGTGACATGGGACTGCTTCGACGCCTTGCCGACGTCTTCGACCCGCCGCCGCCCATCGAGGAACGCGCGGGCGGCTTTGACTTCGATCCGCGCCTCGTCGACTTCGACCGGCCGGGGCGCCAGCTCGCTGTTGGGGCCGATTCCGTCCTGTCCAACTTGTCGGTCGCAAACGCCTGCGTGCGACTGCGCTCCGAGCTGCTGGCGGGCGTCCCGCTGGAGCTGTTCCGACGTACGCCGGACGGCGGCGCGGAGCGCGCGGAAGACCACCCGCTCTTTTGGCTGCTGCGCGACGCTCCCAACGATCGCCAGACGGCTTTCGAAGCGCGGGAACTGGCCGGCCGCTCCCTGGACCTGGCCGGCAACGCCTATGCGCGCGTGGCGCGCGATCGCACCGGGAACGTCACGGCGTTTCGTGTCGTGGCGCCCGGCGCCGTCTCTGTGGAACTGCTGCGCGGCGCGCGTCTGCGCTATCGCTTCATGGAGCCGCAGAGGCCGCCCGAGGTGGCCCTGGAGGGCGCGGGCGAAGTCCTGCACGTGCGCGCGGCTTCCCATGACGGTTTCATAGGTCGCTCGCCGTTGCACGCGGCACGCGGCGCGCTGGCTCTCGCCCTAGCCGGTGCGCAGACCGAGGCCAACATCATGGCCAACAGCCTGCGGCCAAGTGGCGTGTTCTTGTACGACAAGGTCCTAAAGCCAAACCAGCGCGAAGAGCTACAGAAGTTGCTGACCGACATGGTTACCAGCAAGAACGCCGGCGCGGCGATGCTCCTGGAGGCTGGCGTGAGATTCGAAAAGGTGTCTTTCAGCGCCAAGGACTCGGAACTACTGGGCTCGCGCAAGTTGGCGGCTGAAGACGTCGCGCGCATCTTCGGAGTGCCTCCGGCCGTGGTCGGCATCGGCGACCGGCCGACCTATGGCAGCGCAGTCGAAGAAGCGCGCCAGCTGGTGCAGAACGCTTTGCAGCCACTGGCCGCGCGGATCGAAGGTGCGATGGAGCGCGACCTGTTGAGCGAGGCCGAACGGCGCACGTACTTCATCCGGCATGACTTCGGCGCGCTGTTGCGCGGCGACCTGAAGTCGCGCTTTGAAGCCTACAAGATCGGCCGCGAGGCCGGGATATTGTCGCCGAACGACTGCCGCCGCCGCGAAGGCGAAGCGCCAATCGAAAACGGCGACGAATACATCCGTCCGCTGAATTTCACGCCGCTGGGAACGCCGCCGGCGCCGCCAGCTCCACCGCGTGAGGTCGATTAACCAGGCAAGGGAGGCTGGCATGGCCAGGATTCGGGTGAAGTACATCAAGCAAGACGTCGACCGCCACGGCAACTTGCGCACTTACCTGGCGATGCCCGGGCGCCGCAAGGTGCGCATCCGCGCGGACGTCGGCACGCCAGAATTCTGGACCGAGTACCACGCGGCCGTTGAAGCGGCGGAGTCGCCGGCTGCGGAGCCGGTGATATCCGAAGATCCCGGACAGCCGGCCGCACCCGGCTCGCTGGCCTGGCTTTGCCAGCGCTGGTACGCCTCTGCCGAATTCAAGCGCCTGGGACGCTCCACGCAGCGCACGCGCAGACGCATCCTGGAGCGCTGCTGCGCGGTGCGCGACCAGAAGGGCGTGACGCGCGGTGCCAAGCCCTATCGCACCCTGGAGTCGCGCCACGTGCGCGCCTGGCGCGACAAGCTGGCCGAAACGCCCGAAGCGGCCAACGGCCTGGTCAAAACGGTGCGCCGGCTGTTCGCCTGGGCCTGTGATCCGAGCGTGAACCTAGCCGAGCGCAACCCGGCGCGCGACGTGCCCAAATTCACCGGCAATGGTGAGGGCTGGCACGCCTGGACTACCGGGGAAATCGAGCAATACATCGCGCGGCATCCCATCGGAACGCAGGCTTACTTGGCGCTGGCACTGCTGCTGTTCACGGGCGTGCGCCGGTCGGACGTGGTGCGCCTGGGCCGCCAGATGGAGCGGCGCGAAGGCGATGGCGTGTGGCTGCGCTTCACGGAAACCAAGGGTGCCGCCCGCCTGGCCAAGCAACGCGAGATTCCCATGCTGCCGGACCTGCAGGCCGCCATTGAAGCCTGCCCCTCAGGTCACATGACGTATCTGGCAACGGCTTATGGCAAGCCCTTCACCGGCAACGGCTTCGGCAACAAGTTTCGCGACTGGTGCAAGCAGGCCGACCTGCCGCACTGCTCGCCGCACGGCCTGCGCAAGGCCGGCGCGACCATCGCGGCCGACGCCGGCGCTTCGGCACACGAACTGATGGCGATCTTCGGCTGGCGCTCCATCCAGGAAGCCGAGCGCTACACGCGCCAGGCCGACCGCCGGCGCCTGGCGGGCCGTGCCATGCGCCTGTTGAAGCCCGAAGGCTTCGGCGATGCCTCGATCACGCTGCTGCCGACTGGCAGCGCCAAGGACCGCAGGGGCGCGGGGTGAGTCAAAAAGTCCCACTTCGAAGGGGGGTGCGGCCCGGTGGGACTTTTCCGGCATTTAAGCCGTTGAAATGGCTATGTCGCGGAAAGCGGATGGCGTCCCCTAGGGGAGTCGAACCCCTGTTTCCGCCGTGAGAGGGCGGCGTCCTAGGCCACTAGACGAAGGGGACCAATGGCCGGAAGGCCGGTGATGTAACCCAAGACCCGGCCGCTTGCAAGCCCTCTTTGCAAGGCCCGGCTTTCCGGAGCCCTCCCCTCCATCCTTCGAGACGGCGGCCGCGCCGCCTCCTCAGGATGAGGGTTGGGCTTTGGGCCTTCGAGACGGCGGCGGTACCGCCTCCTCAGGATGAAGGCCGTGCCTGGGGGCGGACGGCTAGCCGCCCACTCCGGCCCCCACCCCTGCCAGGCGTGCCGCCTCGGCCAGGAGGGCGGCCACCTCCTCGGGCCGGCTGTCGAAGGCGGTCACGAAGCGGCAGAGGGGCGCGCCACCATCCGCCGGGCCTTCGTCGCGCCAGACGTAGAAGACGAAGCCCTTGGCCTGCAGGCCCTCCACCAGGGTCCTGGGCAAAGCGGCGAAGACCTCGTTGGCCTCCACCGGGGCCGTCACCTCGACGCCGGGCAGCGCGGCCAGCCCTTCGGCCAGGCGGGTCGCCTGGGCATTGGCGTGCTCGGCGTTCCTCAGCCAGAGACCGTCGCTCAGGTAGGCCTCGAGCTGGGCCGAGACGAAGCGCATCTTGGAGAAGAGATGGCCGCCGCGCTTCCGGAGATAAGGGAACTCGGCCGCCTGCTCCGGCTTGAAGAAGATCGCCGCCTCGGCCGCCAGGGCGCCGTTCTTGGTCGCCCCCAGGGTCAGCACGTCGACGCCGGCCTTCCAGCTCGCCTCGGCGGGCGAGCAGCCCAGGCGGGCCAAGGCGTTGGCGAAGCGCGCGCCGTCCATGTGCAGGGCCAGCTTGTGCTCCTTCGCCACGGCCGCCAGGGCCGCCACCTCGCCCGGCACGTAGACCGTGCCCTGCTCGCTGGCCTGGGTGATGGAAATCGCCGCCGGCTGAACATGGTGGACGACGCCGGCGCCGCTCACCGCCGCGGCCACGGTCCCGGCGTCGATCTTGGCGTGGGGGCCGTCCAGGGCCACCAGCTTGGCGCCGCCGGTGAAGAACTCCGGCGCGCCGCACTCGTCGACGTTCACATGGGCCTCACGATGGCAGTAGACGGCGCCATAGCGCGGCACCAGGGCCGACAGCGCCAAGGCGTTGGCGGCGCTGCCGGTGGCCAGCGGAAAGACCGCCACCTCGTGCTCGAAGACCTCGGCCACAAGCTTCGCCAGGCGCTTGGTGATTGCGTCCTCGCCATAGGGCATGGCCGGGCCGGCGTTGGCGCGGACCACGGCCTCCAGGATCTCCGGGCTGGCGCCGCTGACGTTGTCCGACGCGAAATTCGGGGCGGGGGTTAGCGCTGCCGGAGTTAGATCGGTCATGGGGCCTGCCGGGCGCCGACCGGCACCGCCTTGACCCGGCCCAACTCCCGCCCGCTCGCCAGGTCGACGATCACCAGTTGCTGACAGCCCCGTTCCGCCTGGCCGGTAAAGCGCACCACCAGGCGGTCGCCCGCCAGTTCGCTGCCGGCAAGGCTGCAGCCGTCGGGAACCACCAGGTCGAGAGCTCCGAAGGGCGTGATCGGGGCGCCCGCGCCGCCGCGGCCCGCGCCGGTCATGGCGCCGACGGCCGCCGCCCCGGTAGCCGTTTCTCCGGCACCTTCTCCCGCCCCGTCCCCGGTGCGCGTCACCAGGCCGTACACCAGCAGGGCCATGCCGGCCATGATGAGGATGCCCATGAAGATGACGAGGGCTTTCAACGCTTGCATCGGGTAGAACCCCTTATCAGAACCTGTATCCGTGGTTAGGGAGCGAGGAAGCATGGCCGCCCAGCGGGGTCAAGGTCCAGGTGAGGGTCAAGAGCGACATGAGGTGACGGCGGGGCCGGAGGCGGCCGGCGCCCGGCTCGACCGCCTGCTGGCCGAAGCGCTGCCCACCCTCTCCCGCAGCCGGCTCAAGACCCTCATCGAGGACGGCCGGGTCAGCGCCGGCGGCACGGCGGTTACCAGCCCGGCGGCCAAGGTCAAGGCCGGCCAAACTTTCGCCATCATTATCCCCGAGGCTCGTCCCGTCGCCCTGGAAGGCCAGGCGATCCCCCTGGAAATCCTTTACGAGGACAAGGATCTTATCGTGCTGAACAAGCCGGCAGGCCTGGTCGTTCATCCGGCGGCGGGGAACCCCGACCGAACCCTGGTCAACGCCCTCATCGCCCACTGCGGGCACCAGCTCGAGGGAGGATTGACCGGGATCGGCGGCGAGCTGCGCCCTGGCATCGTCCACCGCCTGGACAAGGACACCTCAGGCGTGATGGTCGCGGCCAAGAGCGAGGCGGCGCACCAGGGCCTGGTCGAGCAGTTCTCCGCCCGCAGCATCGAGCGCAGTTACCTGGCCCTGGTCTGGGGACGGCCCAGCCCGTCGCAGGACGCGATCACCGGCAACATCGGCCGCAGCCCGCGCAACCGCAAGAAAATGGCGGTTCTGCGCCGCGGCGGCCGCCCGGCCGAGACCGGCTACCGGGTGCTCGAGAGTTTTCAGAACGGCAAGGTCAGCCTGGTGGAATGCCGCCTCAAGACCGGGCGCACCCACCAGATCCGCGTCCACATGGCCGAGGCCGGGCATCCCCTGCTGGGCGACCCGCTCTACGGCCGCGGCGACGGCCGCCGGGCGAAGGCCCTACCGGCGCCGGCGCAGGCGGCGCTGGCCGCCCTGGGCCGTCAGGCTCTACATGCGAAAACCCTGGGATTCCAACACCCTGTGAGCGGGGATACCTTGCAGTTTACCTGCGAACCACCATCTGACATTCGTGACTTGATTCGTTCCTTAGAATGATTTTAAAATATACCTGACTGAGCAAGTCGGAATTAGCGCAATCCTGAGGGGGACCCATGCTTGAGCGGCGTTCGCGGACACCGCGGCCCTCCCCCGGCGGAGAGCCCCCGGCGTCAGTTTGCGTTCAGTCGGTGAGTGTATTGAGGAGTCCGGGGCAGAGGACCAGCCCCAGACCATCGAGGATGGAGTACCGCTATGGCCGCCCCTAAAGTCCCTGTCCTTGCCCCGGAAGGCAATCTCAGCAGCTATCTGCAGGAGATCCGCAAGTTCCCGATGCTGGAGCAGGAACAAGAGTACATGCTCGCAAAGTCATGGCGGGAACGCGGCGACACCGAGGCCGCGCACAAGCTGGTGACCTCCCATCTGCGCCTGGTGGCCAAGATCGCCATGGGCTACCGCGGCTACGGCCTGCCCCTCTCGGAGCTGATTTCCGAGGGCAACGTCGGCATGATGCAGGCGGTCAAGCGCTTCGACCCGGAGCGCGGCTTCCGCCTGGCGACCTATGCCATGTGGTGGATCCGCGCCTCGATCCAGGAATACATCCTGCACTCCTGGTCGCTGGTGAAGATGGGGACCACGGCCTCGCAAAAGAAGCTGTTCTTCAATCTGCGCAAGCTGAAGGGCCAGCTCAAGGCGATGGAGGAAGGCGATCTGCACCCGGAGAACGTCTCCAAGATCGCCGAGACCCTGGGCGTGCCGGAGCAGGACGTGGTGTCCATGAACCGCCGCCTCTCGGCGCCGGACCATTCCCTCAACGCGCCGCTGCGCATCGACGGCGACGGCGAGTGGCAGGACTGGCTGGTCGACGAAGGCGAGGATCAGGAGACCCTCCTGGCCGAATCCGAAGAGCTGGGCAAGCGCCGCGCGCTCCTGAAGGCGGCGATGGAGAACCTCAACGAGCGCGAGCGCCACATTCTGCAGGAGCGCCGGCTGAAGGATCAGCCAACGACCCTGGAGGACCTGTCCCAGGAGTACGGCATCAGCCGCGAGCGGGTGCGCCAGATCGAGGTGCGCGCGTTCGAGAAGCTGCAAAAGGCGATCCGCAACGCCGCCATCGAGGAACGCCTCGCGGTAAGCTGACGCGGGCCGCCGGCGGCTCCCCCTTTCCGATTTCGCCTAAGGCCCCCGCCCCGGCAGGGGCGCGCGGAGAGCCGCATACCTTCAGCGAACGGGCTCCGGCTGCACCAACTCCGCTTCGGCGGTCTCCAGGCCCGGCTCGGCATCGCCTGCCTCGCCCTCGTCGTCTTCGGCCTCTTCGTCCTCGTGCGGCAAGGCCATGACCGCGCCCTCGGCCACGGGGTGGCCCCATTCGGCGATCAAAGCCTTCTGCTTGCGGATCAATCCCTTGATGCGGGCCTGGGTGGTCATGCGGTAGTAGCTGCCGACGACCGTGGGCATGAAACCGAAGATCGCCCAGCCGACCCCCGCCGCCCCGTAGGCCACGACCCAGACGAAGACGTCGCCGATCAGGTCCATGGCCACCGGGTGGCTCTGCCCCCGCGACCAAAGATTGATTATGGCCGGCAGGGTGCCGGCGAAATTCAGCAGCCCCACGGTGATCGCCAGATGCTTCTCGCGGGAGCGGTCGGTGACGTAGGCCACCACGGTCGGCCCCATCATGGTCGCAATGACCAGGGTCGTCGGCAGCAGCAGCGCGGCAAAGGGGAACAGCAGGACCAGAACCATCGCCTTGACCCAAGGCTTCATCGGTCCACGCTTCGCCTTGCGCCGCTTGCCCTTGCCCGCCGTCTTCGCCCGTGCCGCCTTGGCCATGCTTCCCCTCGCCCTAGAATACGGAGTTCAAGGTGATCAGCAGAACGGTCACCGCGGCGATAACCGAGGAAACGATGCTGGAGGCCTCGCGGGCGCTGGCGCGCACCACCGCCGGCTTGGTGAGGCCGCCGTTGCGCAGCCAGTTCATCTGTTCCACCAGCGAGGCGAATTCCGCCTTGGCGTGGCGGAACCCCTCTTCATCTGCAGATCGCCGCTGCGGGTTGTCGACCATCTCAACCAGGGCTGCGAGGTTGCCCTTGGCCGCCAGATCACGCAGCACCGCCATCATCTGCTCGCGCCGGGTGCGGTTGCGGAACTCCGCCACCGCCGGCTGCAGAAGGGCCGCACACCAAGCCGCCAGATACGGCAGGTGCTGCGGCCCCGCCGCGGCCTGCACCTCCGCCAGCAACCGCACGACGCCGAGGTTGAAGACCTTGGCGTCGTCGTCATGCGTCAACTCGGTAAAAGCTCGATCGGGCGCCGACTTCATACGCGCGGAGACGAAACCCGCGATATGCCAGTCGATCGGCAAGCGCTCGGTCTTGCCGTCGCGGGCCAATTGCTCCAGCGCCGGCAGCAGATCGTCGAGGTCGGCCACGTAGTCGTTGCGCAGCAGCGGGCTCTGGCAAGGCCAGCTTGGATTGAGCGAATAGAGCGCCCGCTCCGCGCCGTAGCCGATACGCGGCTTCGTCAATTGCAGGATGATGAGGTCGTAGGTGCGCGCGAAGGCCACCATGTCCGCACGGGTTTGGGGCTGCGCTTCGATCCAGTGTTGCGGCAGCTTGTCGATCATCAGCTCGGCAAAGGTCTGGCGCCGCTTGTCATCGTGATAATTCACGGCGAATGCCGTAGCCAAGCCCTGGATGCGCGCGGCGACCTGCTTGTAGCGCAGCGGCGCTTGATGATCCAAAGCCACGAGCACGCGCGACAGCAGGCGGTCTTCCAACGAGTTGACGGCGCCGCCGCCGATGCCGATGACCGACTGAGTCGCCGAGCCCACGGCATTGGCGCAGACGTCGTCCGACAGCGAACGGCGAATCCAGCTTTCGAGATCGTTACTGCGGATGACCTGCAAGGCCGCCTGCCAGTTGCGGCCCATGGCGTTGGAAAGCGCCGGCGCATTGTTGTATTCGGCGCCCTCGAAGGGAAAGAGGCGCGCCGCCTTGGGCGGCAACAGGGCCTGCTTCGGGCTGAGATGGCGTCCGTTCAGCCAGAGCTGCAGGTCGTCGTGGCGCCAGCGTTCCTCGGGATCGTCGCAGAGCAGGCCGCGCAGCACCTCCACCATGGGCAGCGACAGGCGCGTTTCGCCTACCAGGGTGGCGTAGGAGCCTTTGCTGATCTTGGACTCGACGATTTCCTGCTCGCTCAGGTGCGCGACGGGATTGCCGCCGCAGATCAGCACCAGGATCAGGACGCCCAAGGCATAGAAATCATCGGCGGGGCTGCCGTGGCCGCGCCCTTCCGGCATCGACATGGCGCTGTCGATCGGTTCGTAGATCGACGGCTGGGCCATGGCCGGAGGGCCGGAGAAACACTCCCCAAGCAGCACCGATTCCCGCGTTCCATCGGCAAAGAAAAGATTGTCCGCCCGGATGCTGCGATGGGTCAGCAGGCGGTCGCCCAGTTCCTTGAACATCGGCAGCAGCGGATTCATGACGACGCGGACCACGCGGTCCTCGCGCCAGGGGTCGATGGTCGCCTCCGGGCTGGGGAGGATGCGCTCGCCGCCCGGCTGATGCAGCACGATGATGAAGCGGCGCGCCTGCGCCGGCGGCCAGTAGGCCACACCCCAGCGCAGCGGCGAGGTCATGGGCAGGCGGTTGAAGCGGGAGAACTGAGTCAGGACCTCAGTCCTGGGGGCGACGTCCGTGCGGCAGACCAGCGCGAAGAGGGCCTTGGGCGCGCCGCGTTCGTCGGAAGCGCTGTACGCCTTGACGCCGCCGGGCGCATCCAGTGCGGGAATCGGCTGCTCGGGGTGGATCCGGTACCGGTCCGCCACCAAGACAAGGGCGGACTGGTCGCCCCCCTTCACATCCGCTTGCCGCGCTTGACTGCTCATTGCCGTATCTAAAGACGTCGAAAGGCCGCCGGGCGGTCCGGAGAACCGGCCGGCTGCCTTCAACTTAGCCGCAATAAGGCAAACAGATGGTTAAGGCCCCGGCCTCGAAAGCGCAGAGTTCCGCGGCTTTCCAACGGCCCGTAGGCTTATGGGGGCTGCCGACGCCCCCGGCGGAGGATCAGTCGGCGAAGGGGTCGCGCACCAGGATGGTGTCGTCACGCTCCGGCGAGGTGGAAAGGAGGGCCACCGGCACCTGGATCAGTTCCTCCAGGCGGCGGATGTACTTCACCGCCGGGGCCGGCAGATCGGCCCAGGAGCGCGCGCCCATGGTGCTTTCCGACCAGCCGGGGATGGTCTCGTAGACCGGCTTGGCCGCGGCCTGGCGCGACGGCTGCGCCGGCAGGTAGTCGATCCGCTCGCCGCCGACCTCATAGCCGACGCAGACCTTGATTTCCTCCAGGCCGTCCAGCACGTCCAGCTTGGTCAGCGCGATGCCGTCGATGCCGGCCACCTTGGCGGCCTGGCGCACCATCACGGCATCGAACCAGCCGCAGCGCCGCTTCCTTCCCGTCACCACGCCGAATTCGCGTCCGCGCTCGCCCAGGCGCTCGCCGATGGCATCGGTCAGTTCGGTCGGAAAGGGGCCGCTGCCGACGCGCGTGGTGTAGGCCTTGGTGATGCCCAGCACGTAGTCCAGCGCCGCGGGGCCCATGCCGGAGCCGGCGGCGGCGCTGCCGCCCACGGTGTTGGACGAGGTGACGAAGGGATAGGTGCCGTGGTCGACGTCCAGCATGACGCCCTGGGCGCCTTCGAAAAGAATGCGCCGGCGGTCGCGGCGGGCGGTATCGAGGCTCTGCCACACCCGGTCGGCAAAGGGCAGGATGCGCGGCGCCAGTTCCAGCAGGCTGGCGACGATCTCGTCGGCGGTGAACTCCGGCTGGCCGAGGCCGCGCAGCAGCGCGTTGTTGTGGACCAGCAGGCCCTCGACGCGCTGACGCAGCAGCTCGGGATCTGCCAGGTCGCAGAGCCGCACCGCGCGGCGGCCCACCTTGTCCTCGTAGGCCGGGCCGATGCCGCGCCCGGTGGTGCCGATCTTGCCGTCGCCCTTGGCCGCCTCGCGGGCGCGGTCCACCGCGCCGTGCATGGGCAGGATCAGGGCGACGCTCTCGGCGATGCGCAAGCGCTCCGGCGTCACGTCGACGCCCTGGGCACGGATGCGGTCGATCTCCTCGATCAAGGCCCAGGGATCGACCACCACGCCGTTGCCGATGACGGAGAGTTTGTCCTGACGCACCACGCCCGAGGGCAGCAGCGACAGCTTGAAGACCTCGCCGCCGATCACCAGCGTGTGGCCGGCGTTGTGGCCGCCTTGGTAGCGCACCACCACGTCGGCGCGCTCCGACAGCCAGTCGACGATCTTGCCCTTGCCCTCGTCCCCCCACTGGGACCCGACGACGACCACGTTAGCCATGATGGATCAGTCCTTTATTTCTGAAATCTCACCGTCGCGCAGCACAAACCCGCAGCCCAGACGCCGGGCCTCGGCCGCGGGGTCCGCCGCCGCCGCGAGGCCGGCCAGCGTAATCCAGCCCTCGGCACGCAGGCGCCGGCCTTCCGCCGCAGGCGTACCCAGCGGCAAGTAGATGCGCCGGATCGGCGCCGGTGCCGGCAGCGCCCGCAGCACCGTGTCCATGAACAGCGTGAAACCGGTCGACGACTCGCGCTCCCCGTTGGGACCGGAGGCCTCGTAGCGGCCGCCGCGGCCCAGCTCGCCGCGCACGCCCTTGGCGAAGAGGATGAAGCTGATGCCGGTCTGGTACTCGAAACCACGATGCTCCACCGGATCGACAGTCAGGCGCGCCTGGGGCGCCGCCGCGCGGATCAGCGCCACCACCTCGACCAGGTGCTTCACCTCGCCGGCGGCGGCCGCGGGCAGGGCCAGCTTCTCCAGCGCCGCCAGCGCCTTGTCGGCCGGCCCGGCGGCGCGCAGCAGTTCCTGGAACAGCCCGGCATGCCCGGCAGCCAGATCGGTCACCGCCGCGGCATCCTTGCGGTCGAGGGCGAGGCGCAGTTCGGCGACCTGTTCCGCGCCCAGGCCGAGGTCCTGGGCCAGGGCGCCGACCAGCGGCGGCAGGTTCAGGTCGACGGAGAGGCCCTCGACACCCAGCGCCGTCAGCGCCTCGATGGCCAGGGCCACCACCTCCGCATCGCCGGTCGCGTCGGTGGCGCCGATCAACTCGACTCCGGCCTGGGCGAATTGGCGCTCAGGGCGCAGTTGGCTGCCGCGCACCTGCAGCACCTGGCCGCCGTAGCAGAGGCGCAGCGGACGCGGCGCGTTCTTCAGCCGCGTGGTGGCAATGCGCGCCACCTGCGGCGTCATGTCGGCGCGCAGGCCCATCATGCGTTGGCTCACAGGATCCATAAGGCGGAAGGTCTGCCCTGCCAGCGCGGCCCCGGCGCCGGTCAGCAGCGCCTCCTCGAATTCCAGCAGCGGCGGCTTCACGCGGTCGTAGCCCTGTGCCTGGAAAGCGGCGATGAGGCGCTCGACCACCGCCGACTCGTGCGCGGCGTGCGGCGGCAGCACGTCTTCCAGGCCGGCCGGTAGAAGGCCCTTTTCGGCGTGATCGGTCATGTCAGCAGGTCAGCGGAGAAAAGCGGTCCGGTTCCATGGGATAAGCACGGAAGCGGTCGTGCCCCGTCCCCTCGGCGCCATCTGCGCCGCCACGGGGCCCGCTTCCGCCCTCTGTTACCAGCCCAGGCCGTCGCGGGCAAACAGAAAACCGCCCAGCACGCTCCGTCCCCGAAAGTAAAACGATTAGAATCAAGACCTTGAAATCACCGGGACTGGCTGCAGGGCGGACTGGGGTGTAAACTGACCGCCGACATTCAAGACCGGACGCCAGCGCCCCGCCCCTCTATCCTGCCCCCATGAACCTGAAAGCCTTCCGTCTCTCCCCCCCGGGCACCTTGGCCGCCGACAGCCGCGGGCCGGACCGTTTCCTGGGCCTGTTGCTGCTGGCCGCGGCCGCGGCGCTGCTGGCCGGCTGGCTGCTGCCGGTGATGACCGTCCACACCCTGGTGATCTTCGACGACGAGGTCTCCATCCTGACCGGCGCCTTCCGCCTGCTGGAGAGCGGCGACTACGCGATCTTCGTGCTGATCGTGCTCTTCACCGTGGTGCTGCCGGTCGGCAAGCTGATCTTCGCCTGGCTGGCCTGGAGCCGCCTCAGGGTCGACGACCCGCGGGTGCGCCGCGCCCTGCACTGGGTCGAGGCCGTCGGGCGCTGGTCCATGCTCGACGTCTTCGTCATCGCCATCCTGGTGGTGGTGATCAAGCTGTCGCTGATCAGCGACGTGGAGATCCATTCCGGGCTCTACGTCTTCATTGCCGCGGTGGTGCTCTCCATGATCGCCGTGCGCCGCATCGCCGTGCTGGCGCACCGCAAGCTGGAAGAACGCGGATAAGGACCACATGCTTCGAGACGCACGCTTCGCGTGCTCCTCAGCATGAGGGCAGAGCTCAAGCCTCATCCTGAGGAGGGCCGCAGTCCCGTCTCGAAAGATGTGCTCAGGGAACGCCGTCAGCGGTACAGCCGCACTTCCAGGCCGTCGTCGAGCTGGAAGATCACCTCGTCCATGCCGTTGCCGTCCAGGTCTTCCAGGCGGAAGTCGCCGATGATCTGCGCGTCGTAGAAGCTGCGCCCGAGAAGCTTCAGCTCGCCGTCCTGATAGCGCATGACGCGCAGGGAGCGGCGCCGTGCCGAGGGCAGGAAGATCTCCGGCAGGCCGTCCTCGTCGAAGTCGAGAATGGCGGAAAGCCCCAGCTCGCGCGAGCCGATGAGGTGATTGGAGAAGCCGGCCCAGGACGCCTCCTCCACCAGCTTGTCGCCCTTGAGGGAGACGATGCGCAGGATGCCGCCGATGTGCGGCGTCTCCACGTAGGCCACCTCGATCGCGCCGTCGCCGTCGAAGTCGGCGGCGCCGACGGGGTTCAGCCAGCGCTGCGCGGTGAGGTTCTGCGGCCCCTCGGCGATCAGCTTCAGCTCCTCGCCGACCAGGCCGTAGGCGGTCAGCACCGCGCCGTGCTCCAGGGAGGAACGCACCAGCAGCACCTCCGGCTCGCCGTCCCGGTTCAGGTCGGCCAGGCGGGGCTTGAGGTCTTCGAAGACCTGGTCCTCGGGGAGCAGCAGTTGGCGTTCGCTGCCGTCGGCAAGGCGCAGCAGCAGGCCGCCGGCCTCCACCGCGTCGCCCAGCACGCCGTGGTCGTAACGTTCGGTGGGTGCGATCAGCCAGGCCTCGGCGACGCGCCCCCAGGCGCCGCCCGCCGCCAGGGCCGGCTGGCCATCGGGCAACGCGTTCTCCGGTCGCACGGTGCGGCGCAGCTCGATCTTCATGCGCGAAGAGGGCTCGGCGAAGAAGGGCCGGAAGCCGAGGGCCTCCAGGCTCTTGATCGAAGCGGCCGCCGCGCCGTCCGGCGCTGCCCAAAGAAGGGCGGCGCCGAGCAGCGCGAGGCCGGCGACGAGGGCCTTAGAAGCGCAGGGGCTCGGCCTGCTTGGTGTGCGGCAGGGCACGCACCTTCTCCAGCGTCTGGGGATCGATCTGCCCGTCCAGTTCCAGCAGCGCGATGGCGTCCTGCCCCTGGGCGGCGCGGCCCAGGTGGAAGGTGGCGATGTTCACCCCGGCATCGCCCAGCGTGGTGCCCAGCGCGCCGATGAAGCCCGGCTTGTCCTCGTTGGTGATGTAGAGCATGTGCGGCGTCAGCGCCGCCTCGATGGAGATGCCCTTGATGTCCACCACGCGCGGCTTGGTGCCGCCGAAGAGGGTGCCGGCCACGCTGCGTTCGCCGCGTTCCGTGGTCACGGTCATCCGGATCAGGGTCTGGTAGTCGCAGTCGCGCTCGTGCTTCACCTCGGCCACGTCGATGTCGCGTTCGCGCGCCACGTGCGGCGCGTTCACCATGTTGACCGTATCGAGCATGGGGGTGAGCAGACCGCAAAGCGCGACCTGCGTCAACGGCCGGGTGTTGTGCTCCGCAACGTCGCCTTCGTATTCGATGGTGATCGACTTCAGGCCGGTGCGGGTCAGCTGCCCGGCGAAGCTGCCGAGCTGCTCGGCCAGCGTCATGTAGGGCTTGAGACGCTTGGCCTCGTCAGCGGTGAGCGAGGGCATGTTGAGGGCGTTGGTGATGGCCCCGGTCACGAGGTAATCGCTCATCTGCTCGGCGATCTGCAGGGCCACCTTCTCCTGTGCCTCGGAAGTCGAGGCACCGAGGTGCGGCGTCGCCACCACCTGCTCCAGGCCGAAGAGCACGTTTTCCTTGGCCGGCTCCACGGTGAAGACGTCCAGCGCGGCGCCGGCGACGTGACCGGACTCGATGGCCGCCTTCAAGTCTTCTTCCACCACCAGGCCGCCGCGCGCGCAGTTGATGATGCGCACGCCCGGCCTGGTCTTGGCCAGAGCCTTGGCGTCGATCATGCCGCGGGTTTGGTCGGTCATCGGCACGTGCAGGGTGATGATGTCGGCGCGCTTCAGCAGCTCGTCCAGTTCCACCTTCTCCACGTCCAGGTCCGCGGCGCGGTCGGGCGAGAGGAAGGGATCGTAGGCGATGACCCGCATGCGCAGGCCCTGAGCGCGGTCGGCGACGATGGCGCCGATGTTGCCGCAGCCGATGACGCCCAGCACCTTGCCGGTCAGCTCACTGCCCATGAAGCGCGACTTCTCCCACTTGCCGGCCTGGGTCGAGGCGTTGGCCGCCGGGATCTGCCGGGCCAGGGAGAGCATCATGGCGATGGTGTGCTCGGCGGTGGTGATGGAGTTGCCGTCGGGCGTGTTCATCACGACAATCCCGCGGCCCGTGGCTGCAGGAATATCCACGTTGTCGACGCCGATGCCGGCGCGGCCGACGACTTTCAGGTTATCCGCGGCGGCGATGATCTCCGCCGTCACCTTGGTGGCCGAGCGGATGGCCAGGCCGTCGTAGTCGCCGATGCAGGCCTTCAGTTCCTCCGGCGTCATGCCGGTCTTCACGTCGACCTCGACCCCGCGCTCGCGGAAGATCTCCGCCGCCTTCTCGCTCAACTTGTCTGAAATCAATACCTTTGGCATGTCGGCTTAAACCTCTTTGTCGCGGTGCGCCAATTTCACGAGGGGGCGCACCGGCGTTGCATGGAACTCTCTGTTGCTTGAGGGTGTGCCGCTCAGGCGGCCGCCTTCTCCGTCTTCACTGCACCGTAGGCCCAGTCGAGCCAGGGCAGCAGGGCCGCCATGTCGGACGGCTCCACCGTGGCGCCACCCCAGAGGCGCAGGCCGACCGGCGCGTCGCGGTAGCCGCCGATGTCGTAGGCCACGCCCTCTTCCTCCAGCAGCGACGCGATGCGCTTGGCCGCCGCGCCCTGGGCGTCCGCATCCAGGGAGAGGAACCAGGGGTCGACGATCTTCAGGCAGATGGAGGTGCAGGAGCGCGTCTCGGGCGTCGCCGCCAGGAAGTCGGCCCAGTCGGAGGCCTCCACCCAGTCGGCCACGGCCTTGAGGCTCTGCTCGGAGCGGCCAATGAGCGCCTTGAGGCCGCCGATCTCCTCGGCCCACTTCAGGGCGTCGAGGGCGTCTTCCACCGCCAGCATGGAAGGGGTGTTGATGGTCTCGCCCTTGAACACGCCCTCGATCAGCTTGCCGCCCTTGGTGAGGCGGAAGATCTTTGGCAGCGGCCAGGCCGGGCTGTAGCTCTCCAGGCGCTCGACGGCGCGCGGGCTGAGCGCCAGCATGCCGTGCGCCGCCTCACCGCCCAGCACCTTCTGCCAGGACCAGGTGACCACATCCAGCTTGTCCCAGGGCAGGTCCATGGCGAAGGCCGCCGAAGTGGCGTCGCAGAGGGTGAGGCCCTGGCGCTCGGCCGGGATCCAGTCGCCGTCCGGCACCTTCACGCCGGAGGTGGTGCCGTTCCAGGTGAAGACCACGTCGCGGTCGAAGGAAACCTGGGAAAGGTCGGGCAGGTCGCCGTAGTCGGCCTCGATGACGTTGAGGTCGGTCAGCTTAAGCTGCTTGGCCGCGTCGGTCGCCCAGCCCTTGCCGAAGCTTTCCCAGGCCAGCACGTCGACGCCGCGGGCGCCGAGCAGCGACCACAGTGCCATCTCCACGGCGCCGGTGTCGGAGGCCGGGACGATGCCCAGGCGGTAGTCCGCCGGCATGCCCAGGATGGTCTTGGAGCGCTCGATCACCTCGGCCAGCTTGGTCTTGCCGACCTTGGCGCGATGAGATCGGCCCAACGCCGCCTCGCTCAGACCACCCAGGGACCAACCCGGGCGCTTGGCGCAGGGTCCTGAGGAAAAGCAAGGGTTCCCAGGCCGATTGGCCGGGCGGACGGCGTTCATAAGGCAGCTCCTTAGAAGAAAGAGTGGAAGTGTCGCCGCACCCCATTTGAGCAATCAAACGCCCACAACTCCGGGGCGCGCGCGGGCGGATACTAGCACCATGCTGCACCGCGTCAATTATTGATGCGCCGCTTTCCGGCGCCAAAGCGTCGCGACTGGCAAACTTGACCGGAGGGTCAGGAAATGGGGGCGCCGGAGCCGCGCCAGAAGCCCGCCACCCTCCCCCGCGCTCTGGCATCCGCAAGCCGTCTCGGCAATACTGTCTCTCAACCTGGAGATTAGTCGCCCTAAGGGCCCCAACATGATCCGCCGCTTGGTCTTCGTTCTCAGCCTTCTGGCCACGCTGCTGCCCGGCACCGCCGCCGCACGAGACGTCACCTGGCAGGAGGTGGCGCAGTCACTCATCATCGTCGCCGGTACGCCGGAGCCCTATGAGTCCAAGTTGCTGTCCCAGGATGACCTGCAGAACAGACGGCTTGTGCAGGTCGAGAACCCGGTCTTCCTGAAGGGAGGCCCATCAGACATTCCGGTTCTGCTCCAGGTACTTCCCTACGACCTCGTGCTTTGGAACCAGCCGACGGTCTTCTTTCTGAGGAAATTCTCGCTGGAAGAAGGTGCCGAAGGGAGAGAGCTCTACGGTTGGACCTCCTGGTACGGCTATGAAGGCATGTTCGGCTTGGATTACGGACCCAGACCGCGGCTCTATACCGACGGCTTGGCGGCGCAAATCAGGAAGCTGATCGCCCAGAACGATCGCTACCGGGAAATCGGCTCCGCCTATAAGCCGGACCCTGACGACCCTCTTCTGGTAGAGGTTCAGAAAGATCTCCACGAGATCGCAAACTCACTGGACCTTCAGGTGGGCACGGAACCAGCGGAGATCGCACCCCACAGCCTGGCAATCCGCCGCCTCTTGTATCGGGGAGAAGACATCGTTCCACGACTAGTTTCCTTGCTTGATTCCACTGAACCTTTCCCAGCGGGATACATCATCGAGGATCCGACCCACTTCCAATGGACCGACAGGAGACCTCCGCCCTCTGCGAGCAACATGGGCGAAGCCATCGATATTCTGCTGGGAAGCTGGTCGGGCTCCATCTTCGGCTATGGCAAGTCCTTGCCCACTCACCGATCTGTCGTCGAACTCTGGCAGACCTACCTCGGATACCAGCTATCGGGGATCGACCCGTCGCAGGTTGGGCCGGTCGATTGGAAACTGGTTGCCCAAAGCCAGTTGATAGCTGAAGGAACACTGACCATTGCAGAGGACCCGTACGAGCGGGACATCTACAAGCCCTATAGCAGCATCTGGGCGACCCTCTCGAACCCAAGGTTCGTGAAGGGAGAAGATCAAGGCGCCCCCTATCGAATACTCCTCAACGAGCATTGGATCCGGCGGGCGAAGAACATCGAGGGCAAGGTCGTCGTTTTCTCCAGGGGGAGGCAAATCAGCACAGCCGACCAGCAGCCATTCTATGGCCTTGTCCTCGTAGAAGATCACAAAGAGCTTCATCGATCCGAGGGCTTTGACTTCAACCAACTCGACACTCTTCTGGCGGTAAGTCGGAGTTACCGGGAGAGCGGAGAATCCTTTCAAATCGACGCCAACGATCCCTACTGGTCGGAACTCAGACGCAGCCTCGAGAGCATAGCGACAGCTTCCGGTAAGGACGAGTTCAGCTCCGCCGTGCAGCGCGTGATCGAGTATGGCGAGCCGGCGGTTCCCTATCTCATTGCACTCCTGACTGCTCAGGAACCGTGGCCCTATGGTAAAATTTTCAGTTTTCTGGAGCGACCGTGGCTGGGCACCCCGTCTACTGTCTACGCAAAGAACTGGGGACACATCGCAATGCAGTCTCTCAATTGGATCACGGAGTTACCCCTGAGCGAGTGGCCCATCGGCCCCTCCCTCGTCGAAGAGCCGGGGCGAAGCGCATACTGGTCCGCCTACCTCGGACAGAGGCTATCCACGCCGGAGGGGCGCCTGTCGCTGTCGCACGATCCGGCCGTGAGCAAAGCCGAAGCGCTGCGCCGCGCAATCTCAGCCGAACTGCCTCCTGGCGTGGGGCGACCGGAAATCGATGCCTTCTTCGACAGACGAGAGCTATCCCCCTTCTACGATGAATTCAGCTACTACGGCGCGATCAGCCCGCGTTACCAGGCCGTTGTGCCCGATGCCAATCCCGGCGACGACCTGGACGAGACGGTCGTCGTGCACATCTTCCTCGACAGCGACGCGCGCCTCATCGGCTCCGACGTGCGCTATCTCTTCGACCTCTACCGGTGAGGATATGAAGAAAACGGCTGCCTTGCTTGCCTTCTTCTTGCTGCTCCTCAATGGAGCGGCAGCGGCAACCGACAACGTCGAGATTCACTACCTGCCCTTTGACCTCTCGACCTATCACGCCATCACGCGCGAGGGCATTACCGGCGCGGCGCACGCTTCGGCTGAGGTTGGCCGGACCGATCCGCGTCTCCTGCAGGTGATGTTGGACATCGAAATGGCGCCCGACGGGCCGCCCCTTGAAGAGCAGTTCATCCGCGCCCGCATCCGCCTTCCCAATGGCTGGACCGCCTACTTCGACAAGACCGGCGGCGTCCAGGTGCCGGAGCGGAGCGTGACCCTCGATCAAACAACCCGAGACGGCGTGGACATGAACCTGGCCCTACTCACTGGAGCGGACACCAAAGGCCTGGTGCTCGAATGGGCCGTCCAGCAAGCCGGAGACTTCGTCGAGAAGACAACAGACTGGCCGAAAACCGACTACAGTTTCCGTATCATTCTCGCTATGCCGCTTGCCATGGCAGACAGAGTCATCGTGCAGGTCATTCATCACGACGACATCGACGCCCGGCCCGAGAAAGATGGAATGGTAACCCTCGGCGGCGGCAAGTCTTTCGAGCTCCACTTCGATCCCGTGACGAAAGAGCTCGGGCAGATACTCCGGTATCAGTGATGAACAAGGAATTCCTGCCGCGCATTGCCGAGCTCTTCGAACTGCTGCGCAGTGATGGCCGGTATCTCACCGGCGAATTTGATTCCAAAGACGATGAGGCTGCCGCCTTCGATCTCTTCGAGCACGACAACATGATCTGCCCGGCCGCGTGGAAGATGCTGAATGGGTTCGAGACACTCCATCCTCTCGACAAGGCTGCCCTGCAAGATCCGATACTCTTCGGCACGCGGCTGCTTAAAATTCCGGACGGCAGCGATGACGGGGCGACGACCCGTGAAATCGGCCACCTCGAGCATGTTCTGCGCTATGCCCGCAACCTTGAGGAACTCCGCCAGGTCTGCCTGCGCTGCATGACGGAGCCCTAAATCTCCGAACTCCCACTCCAAAGAACAGGCGCCGCCGCTGTACAGGCCGCCGCAGAGAGATCACACTATCGTCGTTACTTCCTGTTGTAGCGTCGTCCTGTCCGTGACTTGCCGCAGCTTCCGGAGGTGCCCCAGCGTCCGCCATGACGAAAGCGCCTGCCTCCGCCGTCCGGGGCTTGACCCGGCCGCTGATCCTCACCGGCTTTCTGGTGGCGGGCGAGGTCGCGCTGATCACCGGGTCGGCGGAGTTCTTCCGGGCCATGAACGGCGACATCCCCGCCGACCTGCTGAGCGGGCTGCTGCCCGCCGCCGACGACCCCACCCTGCGCGCCGAGGCGCTGCACGCGCGCCTCGCCTGGATTGTCAGTGTCGTCCTGGCGATCTTCGCCTCCATCGGCGCCACGCTGCTGGCGGTCACCAAGATCATGAAAGAGGCCGAGCCGCTGCGCCGCTGGCTGCTCATCGCGGTCGCGGCGCTCGCCTTCGTCACCGCCATCGTCGCCGCCGGCTCCGACGTGTCGCGCGAGGTGCTGCAGCGCCCGGTGCTGGAGCCGACCCTGGGAAGCTGGAGCGTGGGCGGCATCGCAGTCGCGACGACCTTCACCACCATCCGCCAGGTGGTGAACGCCCTCTTCTCCGCCGCCACCGTCGCCCTGGTGCTGGCGCTGGCCGCCCGCGCGGCGCTGGGCGCGACCCAGGAGGTAGCCCGGGGCCGCGGCCTGAAGGCCGCCGAGCGCAAGGCGGACCTGCGCGAGCTGCTGCTGGCCGCCGCCGCGGTGCTGGTCTCCATCGTCATCACCATGGCGGCCTGGCTGACCTGGCCCAAGGCGGGGCTGGCCGACAACTCCGCCGCCTTCGTGACGCTGGATCACATCGCCCAGGGGGTAGGGCTCTATTGGGGCGGGGTCTTCTCGCTCTGCCTGGTGCTCGCCTACCTGCCCTGTGTCGCCTACCTGAAGGATCTGGAAGGCAAGGGCGCGGCAGCAGGTGACGCCGCCGGCAACGGCGGCAAGCAGGTGAAGCTGCTGCAGGACGTGGCGGCGCTCCTCAGCCCCTTCGTCTCGGCGCTGATCCCGGTTTTCCTGATTTAGGTGACCAAGGTCCGAGCAGCCGGCGCGCCAGAAGACTCTGCATGTCGCGCCGCCCATCCGCGATCACGTAGACAACGACACGCCGTCGCTTTACCCGGTAGATAAGCCGATAGGGCTTGAAGAAGACCTCTCGAAACTCGGTAATTCCGAGATCAGCGAGTTCACGCGGATGACGGCCGCGATCCGGCAGTTCCGCGAGACTGGCCAAGGCGGCTTCTACACGGTCAAGCACATAGGCCGCGGAGTTCTCCGAGTCATGCCCACTGATGTAGCTGCAGATATCATCAAGGTCGCGTAGTGCATCCTCGGTGAGGACAACCCCATAGGGCATCAGCCGCTGTGCTTCTTGCGCAGAGACGCCAAAGCATCCTTCGCACTATGCACGCGCCCCTCTTCCACTTGGCGATTGCCGAGCGCCAGAATCTTCAGCAGTGCCAAAGTTTCCTGAGTCTGCTCATAACTCTTCACGTCCTGGATCACCGCCTTGGCCTCACCGTTCTGGGTGATGACCAAGGGCTCCCCGGACTCTGCCAGCCCATCCACAACCTGGGCCGCATTCGCCTTCAAATAGCTGATCGGCTTGATCTGGCTGGAGAACTTCATGGAGGGAACTCCAAATCTTGAAGGGGACTAAATATAGTCTGAATTTAGTCCGATCACAAGACCCGGTTCAGGCCGTCCGGCGCGCGAAGATGTGGATGGCGGTGAAGGTCATCACCGCCTCGCCGTGCTGGTTGCTGACCTCGTAATCCATCAGCAGGGTGCCGCGGTCGGGTTTGGACTTGGAGGGGCGCTTCTCGCGCACCCTCCCCTTCACCTTCAAGGTGTCCCCGGGGCGCACGGGGCGCAGCCAGCGCAGCTCGTCCAGACCCGGCGAGCCCATGGAGCAGGCGTTGATGACCTTCTCCTGGTAGAACAGCCGAAAGGCGACGGCGAGGGTCTGGAAGCCGGAGGCGATGAGACCGCCGAAGGGGCCTTCCGCCGCCGCCTCGGCGTCGATGTGAAAAGGCTGCGGATCGTAGAGCAGGGCGAAGTCGAGGATCTGCGACTCACTGAGCGTCGCGCCCTTGCTGTGGAATTCCTGCCCCGGCTCGAAATCGTCGAAATAGAGATCCTGCACGGCTGCGCGCCCTTCCTGCTGTTCATCCCGCGGGGGAGAAGATAACCGCCGTATCAGGCGGAGGCGAGCGCCGACAGGTCGCAGGCGAGGCGGCGGACATCGGCAGGCGTCTCCGCCTCCGGCGGCAGGGGATGGAAGCCGAGCTCCGCATAGAGCGCCTGGGCGGCGGTCATGAAGTCCAGGGTTTCCAGCACCATCCACTTGTGCCCTCCGGCCCGCGCGCCCGCCAGCGCCGCCTGGACCAACCGGCGGCCGAGGCCGCGGCCGCGCCAGCCTTCGCGAACCCAAAGGCGCCTCATCTCGCAGGTCCCGCCCGCCAGCGGACAGACGCCGACCCCCGCCGCCGGCGTGCCGTCGACACGGGCGATCCACAGTCCGCCGGCCGGCGGGCTGTAGCTGCCCGGCAGGCCGGCCAGTTCGGCTTCGAAGCCCTGGAGGCAATAGTCCACCTGCAACCACGTGGCATACTCGCGGAACAGCGCCCGGACATCGTCCAGGTCGTCCGCCGCGGCCGCCGAGACCACGATCTGCGCCATCAGTAGGGCTCGCCGTTCTTGTGCGTGAAGCGGTAGTTTCCATCCGCGGCGGCGGGCAGGAAGAGGTCGATATCCGGATAGTGGCAGGAGTCTTCGGGCGAGCGGCCGCCGACCTCCAGATAAACCGCCGAGGCGTTGCCTCTGTTGACCAGATGGTGACCGTCTTCCCTGCCCGCGGGAAAGCCCGCGGCCATGCCGGGCGTCAGCACCTGCGCGCCGGCATCGGTGATGAGGGTCACCTCGCCCTCCAGCACATAGACGAATTCGTCCTCGTGGCTGTGCCAATGGCGCTGCGACGACAGCGCCCCCGGCGGCAGGCGCACCAGGTTGACTCCAAAGGCGGAGAGACCCAGGGCATCGCCGAGCCTCCGCTTCTCCCGCGCCCCGCAGGCCGAACCCCAGGGTTCGGGGTAGGAAGATCCCTTACGGGCCTCCAGGGAAGCGGGATCGAGGGCGGGCAGCATCGGGTTCTCGGACATGAATACTCCTGGTCGGTCGTTCCGGTTGATCGGCCGCCAGTTTATACGCGGATGCGGCCCTCCAGAAAGGGGGCGACTTTGCCGGAAATCAATGTGCGGCCGCCTTTGTCCTCCACCTGCAGTTCGCCGAGGCGCGACGAGACCTGCCGCGCCGCCAGCTTCGCCTTGCCCAGCCGCTTTGCCCAGTAGGGGGTGAGCACCACGTGGGCTGAACCCGTCACCGGGTCCTCCGGGATACCGGCGTGGGGTGCGAAGTAGCGCGAGACGAAGTCCACCTCGTCCCCTTCAGCGGTGATGATGAGGCCGTCGCCCGGCAGCGCTTTCACCTTGGCCAGGTCGGGCGCCGCGGCGCGCACCTCCGCTTCGTCGGCCAAAACCGCCATGATCTTGCCGCCGTCGACCTTTGGCGCCTTCAGCACCTCCTGCGGGACGATGCCCAGGGCCTTGGCGACGGCGCCGCCGTCCGTGAAGACCGCCGGCGGCTCGCTGGGGAAATCGAGGGTGAAGACATCACCCTCGCGGCTCACCGTCAGCGGACCGCTGGCCGAGTGGAACAGCACCCGCTCCATTGCCGGGTCGATATAGGTGGCGATGACATAGGCGGAGGCGAGCGTCGCATGGCCGCAAAGCTCCACCTCCACGGCCGGGGTGAACCATCGCAGGCGGTAGCCGCCGTCCTCGGGCACGAAGAAGGCGGTTTCCGAGAGGTTGTTCTCCGCCGCGATGGTCTGCAGGGTGGTGTCCGGCAGCCAGGCATCGAGCGGGCAAACCGCGGCCGGATTGCCGCCGAAGACGGCGTCGGTAAAGGCATCTACCTGATAAAGTCTTATCTCGGTCATCGCCATCTCCTCCTCACCTTCGCCAAAACGGCTTGTCGCTCTCGCAGCGGACCTCCAGGCGGGTGAGGCCGATGTCCCGCAGGCGCGCGTCGTTCATCGCCTGCAGGCAGGCGCGGCTTTCCATACGCTGCTGCCAGACCACCAGCAGGTCCATGAGGCCCAAGGCCATCCGCCGGGCCCTCTGCCGGGCCATCCTTGGACCCAGCCCCGGACCGGCGCCGGAAGCGCCGCCCAACAAGCGCGCGGCCGGCAGGGTGGCATCCTTCATTGTATCCATCTTACCCTCCTATCCAAGGAGATTGTATCGATTATATTTCTTATCATTGTATTAGTTGTTGCCCTTTCCTCCGGTCAATTGCTATATTGTCATCATGACAAATTGGATGCCTTCCTTGGAGAGCGCCGCGGGCCCGCGCTACCTGGCCATTGCCGACGCCCTGGCCCGCGACATCACCGCCGGCAAGCTGAAAACCGGCGACCGCCTGCCCACTCATCGCGACCTCGCCTGGCACCTGGGAGTCACCGTCGGCACCGTCAGCCGCGCCTACGCCGAGGCGGAGCGGCGCGGACTTACCTCCGGCGAGGTCGGCCGCGGGACCTTCGTGAATGTCCCGGTTTCCTCCGAGCAGCTGCACCGCTGGCATGACGCCACGCCCGGCACCATCCACCTTCACTCGGCCCCCCCCATGCCCTGCCCCGAGGAAGCGGAGATCGCGGAAGTCTTGCAGCGCGTCGCCGCCGGGCCGCGGGCCATGGAGATGATGCGCTATCAGAATCAGCGGGGCCTGCTGGAGCACCGGGAGGCCGGCGCTCTGTGGATCGGGCGCTCGGGCTACGAGGTGAGCGCCGAGCAGATCACGATCAGCGCCGGCGCCCATCATGGCGTGCTCATTGCCCTGGCCGCGGTGGCGCGGCCGGGCGATCATATCGTCTCCGACAGCCTGACCTACCCCGGCATCCGCAGCCTGGCACGCCTGCTCGGCCTGCGCCTGGACGGGCTGGAGCGCGACGCCGCAGGGCCGCTGCCCGAGGCCTTCGAGGAAGCCTGCCGCACCCACGACGTGAAGGCGATCTACCTCTGCCCCAACCAGCACAATCCGACCAGCCTCACCATGCCGGAAGGGCGCCGCCGCGACCTGGCCGTCCTCGCCCGGCGCTACGGTGTCGCGGTCATCGAGGACGACACCTTCGGATTTCTGGACGGCTCCGAGCCGCTGCCCATCGCCGCCCAGGTGCCGGAGCTGGGCTACTACGTGGGCAGCCTCTCTAAGACCGTCTCGCCGGGACTGCGCATCGGCTACGTCGTGGCCCCCGAAAAAGTGCAGGGCCGGTTGGGCAATGCCGTCCACAGCACCTGCTGGATGGCCTGCCCCCTGACCGCGGAGATCGGCGCAGAGATGATTCGCAGCGGCGTCGCCGCCCGCGTCAGCGCCGGGCGCAAACGCGAGGCCGAGGTGCGCAGCGCCATCGCCCGCGAGACCCTGAGCGGCTGGGATTTCGACTGCAGCGAGGGGGCCACCTTCCTCTGGCTGCGGCTGCCAGAGCCCTGGCGCTCCAACGAGTTCGCTGGCGAGGCGGAGAAGCGCGGCGTCCTCGTCACACCGAGCGACCCCTTCATGGTCGGCCGCCGCGAGAGCGCGCCGGCGGTCCGCGTCTGCTTCGGCCCGCCGAAGGACAGCGACGAGCTGCGCCGCGGCCTCTGTCTGCTCGCCGAGCAACTCCAAGAAGGCCCCACCTGCGCCTTCAACAACGTGGTGTGAGTCGAAGGGCTCAAGCGATGGCCAAGAAGCTTTAGTGCTGGCGCTGCCAAGTCGAGGTCCCGATGCTCGACGAGGCGGAGTGGGTGCAGGTGGAACCGCCGCTGTCGAACGCGATCAAGCAAATCAAGCGCTACCGCACTGAGCATGGCGTATCTCTCGCCAAAGCGAGACGTGACGGCTATGGGAAGGAGCGCTGGAACGCTACTTCCAAATCACTGGGTACCGCGAAACGAATGCAGACGCCCTTTGGCACCATAGACTGGTCTACTTTGGTCCACCCTGCATAGAGTGTGGAAAACCGCTTCGCACCCCCAAGCCAAGCTTTGCGCTGAGTGTGGAGCAACCGTAGCCGTGCCAAGTCAAGGCTGAAGGCACTCGCCCCTTACCGCAGCCAGTCGATCAGCAGCGGCACCAGGAAGGCGGTCAGCAGGCCGTTCAAGCCCATGGCGATGCCGGCGAAGGTGCCGGCCACCTCACTGACGTGGAACGCCCGCGCGGTGCCGATACCGTGCGCCGCCACGCCGGCGGCGAAGCCGCGCGCCTTCCAATCGGTGATACCCAGCAGGTTCAAGACGGGTGTCGCCAGCATGGCGCCCAGGATGCCGGTCAGGATCACCAGCACAGCGGTCAGCGACGGCAGGCCGCCGATGCGCTCGGAAATGCCCATGGCAATTGGCGTGGTCACCGATTTGGGCGCCAAGGACGCAAGGGTCTCGAAACTGGCGCCCAGCAGGGCGGCGACGCCGACGGCGCTGACCACCGCAGTGACGGCACCCGCAAGCAACGCTACCAGCATGGGCACGACGACGGCACGCACCTTCCCGAAGTGGCTGTAGAGCGGAATCGCCAGGGCGATGGTCGCGGGCCCCAGCAGGAAGTGCACGAACTGCGCGCCCTCGAAGTAGGTCTGGTATTCCGTGCCCGTGGCGGTCAGCAGGGCGACCAGCAGGACCACGGCGATGGCGACGGGGTTCAGCAAGGGATTGAGCCCCGCGCGCTCGTAGAGCCACTGCGCGGCGACATAGGCCGCCAGCGTCACCGTCAGCCACAGCAGCGGCCCGGTGCGCAGGTAAACCCAGATGTCGGAGAACTCGGCGATCATCGGGCGCCTTCCTGACTATCGCCCGCGTCATCGTCCAGCTTCATGAGCCGCATCATGGCGCGCATCACCACCGCCGTGACCACGATGGTGGCGACCGAACTGACCAGCAGGGCCGTGACCAGCGCCAGCCATTCGGCCTGGATGCGCGCCAGGTGCTGGAGCACGCCGACGCCGGCGGGCACGAAGAGCAAAGAGAGGTGTTTCAGGAGGGTGCCGGCGGTGGTCTCCAGGCTGCCGGGAATGCCTTTGCGCAGGGCCAGGAAGGCCAGCATCAGCACCAGGCCCAGCACCGGGCCGGGGACCGGCAAATGGGTGAGGCGCACCACCGCCTCGCCGATAAGCTGGCACAGCAGGAGACCCGTCAACGCCGTCAGCATGACCCCGCCCCCGCTCGGCCCCCTGTCTTTCGGATCCGCCGGATCAGCCGGCGCGCTGCTCTATGGTCTGGCAGATGTCGCCCACCACCTGGTCGACCAGGGCCTCGTCCTCGCCCTCGGCCATGACGCGGATCAGCGGCTCGGTGCCCGACTTGCGGATCACCAGGCGCCCGGCATCGCCCAGGCGCATCTCGCCGTCGCGGATCGCCGCCTGCACCTGGTCGTCCTCCAGCGGCGCGCCGCCGTTGAAGCGCACGTTGCGCAGCAGCTGGGGCAGAGGCTCGAAGAGCCGCGTCACCTCGCTGGCCGGCCGGTCGGACTGCACCACCACCGCCAGCACCTGCAGGGCGGCGATGAGGCCGTCGCCGGTAGTGGCGAAGTCGGTCAGCACGATATGGCCCGACTGCTCGCCGCCGACGTTGAAGCCGCCGGCGCGCATCTGCTCGACGACGTAGCGGTCGCCGACGGGGGTGCGCACCAGACCGACTCCCAGGCCACCCAGGAAGCGTTCCAGTCCCAGGTTGGACATCACCGTGGCGACCACCGCGCCGCCGCTGAGGCGCCCGTCCTGCAGCCAGGAGCGCCCGACCAGGGCCATGACCTGGTCGCCGTCGACCACGTTGCCCTTTTCGTCGGCCAGGATGGCGCGGTCGGCGTCGCCGTCCAGCGCGATGCCGAAGTCGGCGCCGTGGGTCACCACCGCTTCCTGCATGCGCGCCGGGTCGGTCGCGCCGCAGCGCTGGTTGATGTTGAAGCCGTCGGGATAGACGCCCACGGGCACCACCTCGGCGCCCAGCTCGTAGAGTACCTTGGGGGCGACGCGGTAGGCGGCGCCGTTGGCGCAGTCGATCACCACCTTCATGCCGTCCAGGCGCAGGCCGCGCGGGAAACTGCTCTTCACGAACTCGATGTAGCGGCCGTGGCCGCTCTCGTCGAGGCGCTGGGCCCGGCCCAGTTGATGGGCGGGCGCGACCGCGCAGCCGCCGTTGTCGATGCGCGCCTCGATCTCCTTTTCGACTTCGTCTGAAAGTTTGTAGCCGTCAGGACCGAACAGCTTGATGCCGTTGTCCTCGTATGGGTTATGCGAGGCAGAGATCATGACGCCCAGGTCGGCGCGCATGGAGCGGGTCAGCATGCCCACCGCCGGCGTCGGCAGCGGGCCGAGCAACACCACGTCCATGCCGACGGAGAGGAAGCCGGCGGCCATGGCGGGCTCCAGCATGTAGCCGGAAAGGCGCGTGTCCTTGCCGATCACGACCGTATGGCGGTGATCGCCGCGCAGGAACTGGCGGCCGGCGGCCTTGGCCACCGCCAGCGCGGTCTCGGCGGTGATCGGCTCCACGTTCGCGGTGCCGCGAATGCCGTCGGTTCCGAATAGCTTGCGTGTCATCTGCGGGTCCTGGTTCTGCGACTCGCCATCTTCAGCGGTCGAAGGTGGCGATTTCCTTATAGCAGGCCGCCACCGGCCCTGTCCGCCCGGCTCTCGCCGTCCTCGACCGGCGCCCCTTCAACGGGAGGCGGCACGGCGCCGGCCGCCCGCCAGAAGGCGGCCGCCTGGGCGGTCTCGGCCACGTCGTGAACGCGCAGGATCTGCACGCCGCGCTGCAGGCCGAAAAGCGCCGCCGCCAGGGAGCCGCCGAGGCGCTGCTTGGGCCCGGGCGGCGCTTCGGAAGCCTGGGGCGCCAGCTTGGCGATGAAGCTCTTGCGGCTGGCCCCCAGCAGCACCGCGGTGCCGAGGCCCTGGAACAGCGCCAACTGCTCGAAGAGCTGGAGGTTATGGTCCAGGGTCTTGCCGAAGCCGATGCCGGGATCGACGACGACGCGGCCGGGATCGATGCCCGCGGCCGCGCAGGCCTCCAGACGCCCGGCCAAATAGCCGTAGATATCGAGCGCCACCGAATCGTAGGTCGGGTTGGCCTGCATGGTCTGCGGCTCGCCCTGCATGTGCATGAGGATGACCGGCACGCCGGTCTCGGCCGCCACGGCCAGGCTGTCGGGATCGCCCTCCAAGGCGGTGACGTCGTTGATGATGGCGGCGCCGGCGGCCACCGCCTCGGCCATGATGGCGGCATGGCGGGTGTCGATGGAGACGACGGCGCCGGCCTTGGCCAGGGCCTCGACCACCGGCAGCACCCGCGCCCGCTCCTCGGCCAGGCTGACCGGCTGCGAGCCAGGGCGTGTCGACTCGCCGCCGACGTCCAGGATGTCGGCGCCGGCCGCCAGCATGGCCAGACCGTCGCGCACGGCAACCTGCGGATCGGCGCGGTCGCCGCCGTCGGAAAAGGAGTCCGGCGTCACGTTGAGAATGCCCATGATCCGGGGACGGTCGAGGCTCAGGCCCGCCAGCGGCGCGCGCGGCGCAGAGAGGCGCTGCAGCAGGGCCTCCGCCGCGGCGCCGCCGCGCCCCGGCGCCTGCCTTTCCGCCCAGAGCGCCAGCTCGGCCAGCGGCAGCACGGCGCGCCGGGTGTGGCGGCCGGCCCGCCAGATCGCCTCGCACTTGCCAAACCGCAGCGGCCCGCCGGCCAAAGGGAGAAGGACCTCCGCCGCGTCGACTTCCGCCGGCCCGCGCAGGCCGACCGGCCTCAGTGTGAGTGCGCCCGTCATTCCCTTGCTTATATCCGCGCCCGGCCATCAAGAAAACGGTCAAAGAAAAAGGGCCTCCGTGCAGCGGAGGCCCTGTTCTTATCGGTTTGCGCTGGAACGGCTAGCTTCCCGGCCCTAACTTCCCGGCTGGGGCTCCGGCTCCAGGCCACCCGGCGCATCGCCGCTGTCCTTGCCGGCGGCCTTGCCGCTGGTCGGCACCGAGGAGCGGCGTCCCGTGGGCCCGCTCGGCGTCTCGTCGCTGCGGTCGATACTGCCGCCGTCGATGATGATCTTCACCTCGTCGCCGGAAAGCGTCTCGAACTCGAGCAGCGCCTTGGTCACCGCGTGCAGGTCGTCCATGTGTTCGGTCAGCACGGTGCGCGCTTTCGCTTCGGCCTCTTCGATGAGACGCCGGATCTCCTCGTCGATGAGGCGCGCGGTCTCCGGCGAGATGGTCTGGCTGCGCGAGACGGAGTGGCCGAGGAAGACCTCTTCCTGGTTGTCGACGTAGCGCAGGCGGCCGAGCTTGTCGCTCATGCCCCACTCCGTGACCATGCGGCGGGCCATGTTGGTGGCCTGCTGGATATCGTTGCTGGCGCCGGTGGAGACGTTCTCGATGCCGTAGATCAGCTCCTCGGCCATGCGGCCGCCGAACATCATCGCCAGCTTCGCCGTGATCTCCTTGAACTTCAGGCTGTAGCGGTCGGACTCCGGCAGGTTCATGGTGACGCCCAGGGCGCGGCCGCGCGGGATGATGGTGACCTTGTGCAGCGGGTCGTTGCCCGGCACGAAGAGACCGACCAGGGCGTGACCGGCCTCGTGATAGGCGGTCATCTCCTTGTCCTCTTCGCTCATCACCATGGAGCGTCGCTCGGCGCCCATCATCACCTTGTCCTTGGCGTTCTCGAAGTCCGCCATGGTGACGACGCGCTTGTTGGCGCGGGCGGCCAGCAGCGCCGCCTCGTTCACCAGGTTGGCGAGATCGGCGCCGGAGAAACCCGGGGTGCCGCGCGCGATGGTCTTGGCCTCCACGTCGGGGCCCAGCGGCACCTTGCGCATGTGAACCTTCAGGATCTTCTCGCGGCCGATGATGTCGGGGTTCGGCACCACCACCTGGCGGTCGAAGCGGCCCGGGCGCAGCAGCGCCGGGTCCAGCACGTCGGGACGGTTGGTGGCGGCGATGAGGATGACGCCCTCGTTGGCCTCGAAGCCGTCCATCTCCACCAGCAGCTGGTTCAGGGTCTGCTCGCGCTCGTCGTTGCCGCCGCCCAGGCCGGCGCCACGGTGGCGGCCGACGGCGTCGATCTCGTCGACGAAGATGATGCAGGGGGCGTTCTTCTTGCCCTGCTCGAACATGTCGCGCACGCGGCTGGCGCCGACGCCGACGAACATCTCGACGAAGTCGGAGCCGGAGATGGTGAAGAAGGGCACGTTGGCCTCGCCGGCGATGGCGCGGGCCAGGAGCGTCTTACCGGTGCCCGGGGGCCCCACCAGCAGGCAGCCCTTGGGAATCTTGCCGCCCAGGCGCTGGAACTTCTGCGGGTCGCGCAGGAACTCCACGACCTCTTCAAGTTCCTGCTTGGCCTCGTCGATGCCGGCCACGTCGTCGAAGGTGACGCGGCCTACTTTCTCGGTCAGCAGGCGCGCCTTGGACTTGCCGAAGCCCATGGCCTTGCCGCCGCCGCCCTGCATCTGGCGCATGAAGAAGATCCACACGCCGATGAGCAGCAGCATCGGGAACCAGGTGATGAGGATGTTCAGCAGGGTGTTGTTGTTGTCGACCGGCTTGACCGTGAAGGTCACGCCGCCCTCGCGCAGCGCCGGGATGAGACCGCCCAGTTCGTCCGTCGCACGGGTGGCAAACTGCCGGCCATCGCTGTCGATGCCGGTGATCTCGCTGCCCTGGATGGTCACGGAGGTGACCTGGCCGCTCTGCACGTTATCCAGGAAGGTCGAGTAAGGGATATCCTGCTGAGGACCCCGGCTGACATTGCTCTGGAAGAAATTGAACAGCGCAAACAGCAGCAGAACGATAATGATCCACAGCGCTGCGTTCCGGCTGAAATTCACGGTCTAACCCCTGTTAAACGTCCAGGCACAAAAAAAATGCCCGGCGGCCAGCAGGCCGCCTCTCGTAGAAGATAATGCGCCTTGCAGTCTAAACAACCGTAAAAGCAGGGCTGGTTAACCCATTTTGGGGGGCAAAACGACACTCTTTCAACCGCTTGGCCGTTCCAGCATCCCGAAAATAGCCCACAGGTGGCACCGCCGCCAGGCCACGGCGGTCGCGGATGGCCGGCAGGGCGCCGCGGGCCGCCGCCGGGATGCGCGCGGCCCGCGCCCCGGTTCCCGCCGCCTCCAGCGCTTCCGCCAGGCGGCGCCAACCGGCGCTGCCCAGCGGACCGATGGTCATCCCGCCGCCCGCCTCTCCCTGCGGTTGTGCCGCCGCGCCGCGGGCCAGCCGGACCTCGAAGCGGCCGTCCCACAGCAGAGCGCCGCCCGGTTTCAGAGCGGCCTCGGTGCTGCGCCCGGCCTCCCGGACGATGAGCCAGCGCCCCTCGCCCGAGGCGGTTTCCCGCGGCAGGATGCGGCAGCCTCCCAGGGTCACCCCCCGCTCCAGGCCGTCCTCCAAATAGGCATGCAGGCGTTCCAGGCGCTCCAGGCGCGGCGTATAGTCACAGCCGCCCACGGCCATGAGGCAGCGCGCCAGGGCGCGCAGCGACACCTCGGCGCTCTCGCGGCGCAGGAATTCCGGATTCAGGTCCAGAAAGCCCGCCGGATCGGGCCGCACCGCCCGCGCCAGGGCCGCCGCCACGTCCGCCTCGATCGCCGCGCGGGCCCGGCCCAGGTTATGGGTGGCGCTGCCCAGGCGCGCCGGCGTCATCCCCTCGCCCGCCAGTTCCGGCAGCAGGCGGCGCAGCCGGACCCGCGCGAAAGCAGCATCGGCATTGCTCGGATCCTCGATCCAGTCCTGCCCGCGTGCCTCTAACTCCTCGACAAGCTGCGCCTTGGAGAGGGCGAGCAGCGGGCGCAGCAGGCGCAGCCCGCTGGTCTCGCTGACCGGCGCCATGGCGGCCAGGCCATCCAGCCCGCTGCCGCGCCCGAGACGCAGCAGGAAGGTCTCCGCCTGGTCTTCCAGATGATGCGCCAAAGCGAGATGGAAGATGCCGCGCGCCTCGCAAGCCCGCAGCAGCAGCTCGTAGCGCGCCGCGCGCGCCGCCGCCTGCAGCGAGCCGCCGGGCTTCTTCGCCGGCTTGTCGCCGCGCCAGCGCAGGATGTGGTGGGCGATACCCTGGGGCTTCAATTGCCCGGCGACCCAGGCGGCCTCTTCCGACGCGCCGGGCCGCAGGCCGTGGTCGACGGTGAAGGCGGTGAGGCGTCCGCCGCGCGGCGCCAGCCAGTCGGCGAGCAGCAGCGCCAACGCCATGCTGTCCGCGCCGCCGGAAACCGCCGCCGCCACATGCGGCCGCGGCTCGAAAGGCCCGAGTTCCGCCATCAGGCGGCCGAAGGCCTCAGGGGTCACGCCGGCGGAGCGCGCGGTCATTGGCCGATCCTCCGCCGCCCGCGCACCTCAGGGACAGCTCAGCCGCTGCGATTCCCGCTGCGCCCGCGACAGGATCGTGGCCGGGGCGTCGGCATAGCGGTCCAGCAGCACGCCGAAGGTGCCGCAAGCATCCTGGGTGCTGCCCAGCGACGCCAGCGACATACCGAGCTTCAACAGGTTGTCGGGCGCCTTGGAGTTGTTGGGATAGGCCTCGAAGCCTTCCGCGAAGGTCACGGCCGCCTGCTGGTAGTTGCCGCGCACGTAGTAGGTCTCGCCCAGCCAGTACTTGGCGTTGCCGGCCAGGGCGTCGTCGGGGTGCTGCACCAGGAAGGCGGCGAAGGCCTGCTCGGCCCCCGCATAGTTGGCCTGGCGCAGCAGGCCGAAGGCATAGTCGTACTGCTGCTGCGGCGTCCCCTCCGGCAGGACTCCGGCGCCGGACGGCACGGCGGCCTGCTGCTGACCGCCGGGGGCCGGGGCAGCCTGAGCCTGAGCCTGAGCTTGAGCCTGGGCCGTGGTGGAGGCCTGCCGGCTCTGGAAGCTGCTGAGATCGCTCTCGCTGATGGAGCCGATGCTGCCCGGCTGGCTGGGGGCCGGGGGGGCCGCGCCGGCCTGCGGCAGAGCCGCGCCCTGTCCGCCCGCCATCTGCGGCCCTTCCGCGACCGGTGTCTGGGGCTGGGGCTGGCCCTGGGCGCCCACCGGCGGCAGGCCGCCCTGCTCCAGGTTGCGCAGGCGCAGGTCGACGTCGGCGACCAGCTTGTCGAGGCGGTCGCTGACGCTCTGCATACGGAAGCCCATATCCTCGACGCGGCCGGTCAGCTCCTGCATCTGCACCTCGAACTGGTCGAGCTGGAGCTGGAGGCGCGCCGCCTGGGTCGGGGCCAGGCCGCCGCCGGAGGCGGCCGCGCCCGCCGGGGGCGCCTCGCCGCCATAGACTTGGCGCTGCAGGTCGGAAAGTTCGCGCTGCAGGCGCTGGATCTGGTCGTCGACGCTCTGCTGCGCCAGGACGGGCTGCGGTCCGGCGAGCATCACCAGCAGCAGGGCCAGTGCTGCGCCGCGCGCGAAAGACATCATCTTGGAAGTCGTGGTCGTGAAGGGGAAGCTACGGACCTCGCCGGCCATCGCTCGTTCCTCCGCTCTATATTCGGTTCCGGGAGCCTGCTCCGGGGTGCCCTAGCGGCTCCGCCGGCCATCCTCTGTGGCAGGTTTTCTTGTCATCTTTATGGCGCGGTTGCCCAACGGAGACCAGTATCGCGGCCGGCGCCGGGCCCCTCGCGGAGCGGGAAAAGCGCGCCAAGTAAGCGAAAACCCCGACCGGGAAAGCGGCAGGCGCTCGACCGGACGGGGTTCGCAAGACGACTGAGGCGTCAAACGCCGCTTAGTTCACAACGAAAGCGCCGCGGCGGTTCTGCGCCCAGGCGGAGTCGTTGGAGCCGAGCACGGCCGGGCGCTCCTCACCGTAGCTGACGGTGGTGAGGCGGCCGGGGTTGATGCCCAGGGCCACCAGATAGTCGCGCACCGAATTGGCGCGGCGCTCGCCGAGCGCCAGGTTGTACTCGCGCGTGCCGCGCTCGTCGCAGTGACCCTCGATGGTCAGGGTGACCGACGGGTTGGTGTCGAGCCAAGCCGCGAGGGCCTCGACGGTGCCGCGCTGGTCGGCGCGGATGTTGTACTTGTCGAAGTCGAAGAAGACGCGGTCGCCAACTTCGACGGTCAGCTCTTCCTGGGTACCCGCGCCAGGACCGGGAATGGTCTCAGCCTGCGGGGTCGGCGTCGGCTGCTGAGTCGTGCCGGTTCCGCTCGAGCCGCTGCCGGACGCTGCGCCGGAATCTTCGGACGGAGTAGAACACGCCGCGAGCAGCAAGGCCGCAGCGAAAGTCGTAACAAGGGAAAAGCGCATATTCTGCCCTCTCAAACACATCCCCGGATTTTCTGGATTGAGGCCGATCTGTCACCGGTGACTTAACAGATCGAACCTGCTTGATACGGCCCCCCAACGTCGGCAACTAACAGCCGAAAATGGTTAACGGACTATACCGACGCCCCCCTACTGAATCAAGGGGGACCACGCCGGGTCTGAGGCGTCCAGAGGCGTCACAAGCTCGCGTTCGTTGAAACCTGTAAGATCAATCGTAAAGATCTTACTACTGATCTGCCCGCGCGAGTCGGCGCGCGAGGAGCGGAAGTAGGACAGGACCCGCCCGTTGGGGGCCCAGGTAGGGGCTTCCACGTTGTAATCCCTCACTAACATCCGTTCGCCGGTGCCGTCGGGACGCATCACGCCGATGTAGAATTCCCCCGCATGTTGACGGGTGAAAGCGATCAAATCTCCGCGCGGCGACCATACCGGGGTGTAGTAGTACCCCTGTCCACGACTGATTCGTCGCACATTGCTTCCATCACTATTCATCACATAGATCTGAGGCCGCCCGCCGCGGTCGGAATTGAATACAATTTCGCGCGAATCGGGGGAAAACGACGGCGAGGTGTCGATGGCCGGGTGATTCGTCAGCCGCGTCTGGCGCCGGGTGCGCAGATCGACGGTGTAGATTTCCGAATTGCCGTCCTTGGCCATGGAGAGGATGACCGCATTGCCCTCGCTGGAAAAGCGCGGAGCGAAGGTCATGCCCGGGAAGTCGCCGAGCACTTCCTGCTGGCCGGTGTTGAGGTTGAAGAGATAGACCCGCGGCACCTCGGCCCTGCCGTTGGACTGATAGGCCATGTAGGTGATCTCGCGGCTGGAGGGCGAGAAGCGCGGGGTCAGCACCAGTTCGTTGCCGCTGGTCAGGAAGCGGTGATTGGCGCCGTCCTGGTCCATGATGGCCAGGCGCTTGATGCGCCGGTTCTGCGGTCCCTGCTCGGCGATATAAACGATCTGTGTATTGAAGTAGCCCCGCTCGCCGGTCAGGCGCTGGTAGATCTCGTCGGCGATGCGGTGGGCGATGCCGCGCCAGTTGGCCGGCGGCGTAGTGTACTGGGTGCCGCGCATCTGCACCTCCGAGAAGGTGTCCCAGAGGCGGAACTGCACCACCATGCGCCCATCGGCCTGGAGCTGCACGACACCGCTAACCAGCGCCTGGGCGTTGATCAGGCGCCAGTCGCCGAAGCGCGGGCCGTAGCGCAGACTGGAGGAGTCCTGGATGAAGGCGCCCTTTTCGACCGGCCGGAACAGGCCGCTGCGCTCCAGGTCCGCGGCGACCACGGAGGCGATGTCGGCGCCCAGCTTGGCCTCCTCCCCGACCTCGCCGAAGAGATCGGTGATGGCGATCGGCAGGGGCTCTACGAAGCCTTCTTCGATGTCGACGTTGAGCTGGGCGCGCGCCGGCGCGGCCACGGCGGCCGCCAGCAGGCCGGCAGCCAGGCACAGGAAGACCCGCAACTTGGCTGGATTGGTGCGCCCGGTCGGACGGGACTTGAAGCGGTGCATCGACGTCATGATCCAAGCATCTCTCTCGGGTTGAAGGTCAGGTTCATCGTCTTCCATTCGGAATACTGGGCGACGGGCAGCTGGAAGGGGCTGCACTTGAGGATCGCCCGCACGGCGTTCTCGGCGGCACTGCGGAAATAGGCATCGCGGTTCATCCGCACGGTATCGACCACCCGCGGCTGACCGATGACCCGCCCATCCGGCGCCAGGTTCACCGTAACCTCGACGATCAGATCCTCCGCCTTGCGCGCGCCGGCATCGATGCGCCAGCAGCGCTTGATCTGATTCTGCACCGAGTTCTCGAGCTGCTGGCGCTGCACGGCGGAGATCCTGGGCGTCGGCGCCTGAACCGGCGCGCGCGCAGCCTGCTGCGGTTGGCTGGAAGGCTTGTCCTTCAGCTTCTCCACATTCTTCAGGATCGAGGTCAGCCGGTCTTCCGGCTTGGGCTCTTCCTTCTTCTTCTCCGGCTCCGGCTGCTGGGCGACCTGCACCGGCGGCTTGGGCTTGGGCCTCGGCTTGGGCGGCGGCGCTTCGGCCTCCGGCTCCGGTTCGGGTTCCGGCTCGGGCTCAGGCTCGGGTTCCGGCTCTGGCTCGGGCTCGGGTTCCGGCTCCGGTTCGGGTTCCGGTTCGGGCAGGGGCGCCGGCTCGGGCTCCGGTTCGGGCTCAGGGGCCGGCTCGGGTTCCGGCAGGGGTTCTGGCTCGGGCGGCGGCGCCTTGGCGATCTCCGGCTCGGGCTCGGGCGCCTTCTCCGGCGCCTCGTTGACCGGCTCCGGCTCGGGATCGGGTTCGGGCGCCGGGGCTTCGGTGTTGGCCTCCGGCTCGAACACCATCTCCATCGTCGGCGTATCGAAGTTGACCATGGGCTCGCGCAGCACGGGCAGGCCGAACACCAGGGCGAGGATGACACCCAGGTGCAGAAGCGCGGAAAGGAAACTGGCCTTACCCATGATGGCGTTCAGCGATGCTCTCTCGGCTCGAAATGACGTCCGGCGGCGGGCTTACTGCGGCGCGGCCGGCTTCTGGCTGGCCGGCTGCTGGCCGTCGTCCGGGGCGGCCGCCTCGCCGCCCTTCGGCAGCTCGGCGATCAGCGCCACCCGCTTGAAGCCGGCGGAGTTCACCGTGCCCATGACCTGCATGATGCGGCCATAGGCGATGGCGCGGTCGCCGCGCACGAAGATGCGCGTGTCGGGCTTGCTCTCGGTGATGGCGCGCAGGCGCGGCACCAGCTTGTTCAGCTCGACCTCCGTGTCCTGGATATAGATCGTTCCTTCCGCGTTGACGGAGATGACGAGCGGTTCTTCCGGATCGGCGATGGACTGGGCCTGGGTCTTCGGCAGATCGACCGGCACGCCGACGGTCAGCAGCGGCGCCGTCACCATGAAGACGATGAGCAGCACCAGCATGACGTCGACGAAGGGCGTCACGTTAATCTCGCTGAGGGGGCGATAGCGCTTCTGGGCGCTCCGGCCACCGCGGCGGCCCGACGATATGAGTGTCGCGGCCATGGTTCAGTTCTTCTCGTCCAGCTTGCGCGACAGGATAGCGCCGAACTCGCCGGCGAAGGCTTCCAGCCGTCCGGCGTAGCGTCCCAGGTCATTGGACAGCTTGTTGTAGCCAATCACCGCCGGAATGGCGGCGACCAGGCCCAGCGCCGTGGCGAAGAGCGCCTCGGCGATGCCCGGCGCCACCACGGCGAGGCTGGTGTTCTTGGCCGCGGCGATGGAGGTGAAGGCGTTCATGATGCCCCAGACGGTGCCGAAAAGGCCGATGAAGGGCGCCGCCGAACCGACCGAGGCCAGGAAGGTCATGTGGCGCTCCAGCCGGTCCATCTCGCGCCCCATGGCGATCTCCATGACCCGCTCGATGCGCTGCTGCAGGCTGGCCTTGATCTCCGCCGAGTTGGCGAGGCCGCGCGCCGAGGAGCGCCGCCACTCACGCATGGCCGAGACGAAGATCGAGGCCATGGGGTCGGGCGGGCGGTTGTCCAGCCGGTCGTAGAGGTCGTCCAGCGAGCCGCCGGACCAGAAGGCCTCCTCGAACTGGCCGGCGCGCTCCTTCAGGCGGCGCAACCGCAGCACCTTCTCGAAGATGATCGCCCAGCACCAGAAGGACGCCAGCAGAAGCAGGACCATGACGATCTGCACGACGATGTCGGCTTCCAGGAAAAGCCCCCAGACCGACAGGCTCGGGTCGACCGAACCTTCGAGCACAAGAGAATTTACGGCGTCCTGTTCCATGGGTTACCCCTGCTCCAAAGGCTGTACGAATGGTTCCAAGGCGGCGCGGATGGGCGCCGGAATGCGTGCCGGCCGGCCGTCGCCGCCGACCGAGGCGATGACGACCACCAGGCGGACCAGTTCCTCGCCGGCCCGGCAGATGCTCTGCACGGCGCTGAGCCGCGCGCCGCGCAGCTCGGTCAGGCGCGAGCGCACCTCCACCAGGTCGTCGAGCCGCGCCGGGCGGCGGTAGTCGACCTCGCAGCGGTGCACGGCGAAAACGATGTCGTGGCTGTCGCGCAGCTTCGACTGTTCGATGCCTGCGAGACGGAGGATCTCGGTCCGCGCCCGCTCCGCGAACTGCAAATAGCGCGCGTAGTAAACGATGCCGCCGGCATCGGTGTCCTCGTAGAAGATGCGCAGCGGATAGCGGTGCTCTCCGTCGACCACCCTGCCCGACAGCCCGAGGCCTTCGACGTCGCTCAAGCCGCGCCTCCCCCGTTGCCCGAATCCTCAGCCAGGAAGTCGAGCTGTTCCAGGCTGCGCGGCACGTCCAGGCCCAGATAGCTGAAGCCGCCGCGGGTCAGCACCCGCCCGCGGGGGGTGCGCTGCACCAAACCTTGCTGGATCAGGTAAGGCTCGATGACCTCTTCCAGCACGTCGCGCTGCTCGGACAGCGCCGCCGCAAGGGTCTCGACCCCGACCGGACCGCCGCCGTAGTTGTCGGCCATACAGCGCATGTAGCGCCGGTCCATGGCGTCCAGGCCGCGCTCGTCCACGTCCATGCGCTTCAGGGCGCTGTCGGCCTGCACCGCCGCCACTTCCTCGACCCCGGCCACCGCCGCGAAGTCGCGCACCCGGCGCAGCAGGCGACCGGCGACCCGCGGCGTGCCGCGCGAACGCCGCGCGATCTCCGCCGCGCCCTCGGAAGTGAGCTTCATGTCCAGCACCCGCGCACCGCGGCTGACGATGAGTTCCAGTTCATCCGGCTCATAGAACTGCAGACGCAGTGGGATGCCGAATCGTTCCCTCAGAGGCGTGGTGATGAGGCCCGAGCGCGTGGTCGCGCCGACCAAGGTGAAGGGCGGCAGGTCGATGCGCACCGAGCGCGCCGCCGGCCCTTCGCCGATGATGAGGTCCAGGTGGAAGTCCTCCATCGCCGGGTAGAGCACTTCCTCCACCGCCGGGGACAGGCGGTGGATCTCGTCGATGAACAGCACGTCGCGCGGCTGCAGGTTGGTCAGGATCGCCGCCAGGTCGCCGGCCCGCGCGATGACCGGGCCGGAGGTGGCGCGGAAGCCGACGCCCATCTCGCGGGCGACGATCTGCGCCAGGGTGGTCTTGCCCAGGCCCGGTGGGCCGAAGAACAGCACGTGGTCCAGGGCGTCGCCGCGCCCGCGCGCCGCCTCGATGAAGACGCGCAGGTTTTCGCGCACCGCGCGCTGGCCGATGAAGTCGTCCAGGTGAGAAGGGCGCAGGCTGATCTCGCCGCTGTCCTCCTCGCGGAAGTCCGGCGCCACCACCCGGTCGTCCTGGGCGCTGAAGTCGCTCATGACGCCAGTTCCTTGAGGCCCGCCTTGATCAGCGATTCGACCGAGGCCTTGGCGCCCAGATCACCGCTGGCCTTGGCCACCGCGGCGAAGGCCTCCGCCCGGCGGTAACCCAGGTTTACCAGCGCCGAGACCGCGTCCTCCGACACCTCGCCGCCGCCCGGCCCGGCGCCGTTGACCGCCTCGGCGGGCCCGAGGGCCATGCCGCCGGCCTTGTCCTTCAATTCACTGGCGATACGCCCGGCGAGCTTGGGGCCGACACCGCTGGCGCGCGTCAGGGAGGCCTTGTCCTGAGCGGCGATGGCGCGCACCAGTTCGTTGGGCGGCAGCACCGAGAGCACGGCCAGCGCCATCTTGGCGCCGACGCCCTGCACCGAGTGCAGCAGGCGGAACCAGTCGCGCTCGGCGGTCTCGGCGAAGCCGTAGAGGTGGATGTGATCCTCGCGCACGTGGGTCTCGATCCACAGCGCCGCGGCGCCGCCAGGCGGCGGCAGCAGGCCCAGGCTGCGCCCGGAGCAGAACACCAGGTAACCGACCCCGCCGACATCGAGGATCGCCCAGTCGTCGCCTGTGGAATCGACGATGCCGGTCAGCTTGCCGATCAACGGCGGCCTCCCGCGACGCGACGCCGGGAGGCCGGCCTGGCTCCCGCCGCGGACCTGCCTGCGGCGGCCCCTGACAGATCTGCGAGGGGATCCTCAACGCCGGCATCCCACTTGCGGCCGGTGGCCAGATTGTGGGCGTGACAGATGGCGACGGCCAGCGCGTCGGCGGCATCCGCTTTTGCCGGATTGCAGCCGGGCAGCAGGCGGGCGACCATCATCTCGACCTGCTGCTTGTCCGCGTGGCCGGTGCCGACCACCGCCTTCTTGACGATCATCGGCAGGTACTCGGCGACCTCCAGCCCGCCCAGCGCCGGGGTCAGCAGCGCGATGCCGCGCGCCATGCCGAGCTTCAGGGTGGAGGACGGGTTCTTGTTGGCCAGCGTCACCTCGACCGCGGCGGTCTGCGGCGCGTGAAGGGCCACCACCTCGGCGATGCCGCGGTGAAGCTGCAGTAGGCGGGAGGCCAGGTCGGCCTTGCCGTCGGAAACGACCACGCCATTGGCGACGTGCCTGAGGTGGTTCCCCTCGGCATCGATAACGCCCCAACCGGTATGGCGCAAACCCGGATCAAGCCCAAGTACTCGCATTACGGTCGCTTCGGTTCCCCCAATCGATTCGCCCTCTGCCAGGCGGTCAGGCTGCTAGGCGGTCAGGCGCGCCATGACGTCGTCGCTGATGTCGAAATTGGCCGAGACGCGCTGCACGTCGTCGCTGTCGTCCAGCACGTCGAGCAGTTTCAGCATGGTTTGGGCCTTGTCCTCGTCGATGGCCACCGTGTTCTGCGGGCGCCAGGTCAGTTCCGCCTCGCGCGGATCGCCGAACTTCTCGGTCAGGGCATCGCGCACGGTCGAGAAATCGTCGGGATCGCAGGTGACCTCGTGCTGCTCGGCGCTGCTCTCCACGTTGCTAGCCCCGGCCTCGACCGCCGCCTCGAAGACCGCGTCGGCCGAGCCGACCTCGGCGGGGTAGCTGATCACGCCCAGCCGGTCGAACATGAAGGACACCGAATTGGTCTCGCCCAGGGAGCCGCCGTGCTTGCTGAAGGCGGCGCGTACCTCGGAGGCCGTGCGGTTGCGGTTGTCGGTCAGCGCCTCGACGATGACGGCCACGCCGCCGGGGCCGTAGCCTTCGTAGCGGACCTCTTCGTAGTTGATGCCCTCGTCGCCGCCGGCGGCCCGCTTGATGGCCCGCTCGATGTTGTCCTTGGGCATGTTGGCCGCCCGCGCGGTCTGGATGGCGCCGCGCAGGGCCGGATTCTTGTCCGGATCCGGCAGGCCTGCCTTGGCCGCCACCATGATTTCACGGGTGAGACGTGCGAACTGCTTGGCGCGCTTCTTATCCTGCGCGCCCTTGCGGTACATGATGTTCTTAAATTGTGAATGGCCCGCCATAACTCGACGATCCTGATCCTACATAGTGGGACGATAAGGTGAACAGTCTACCATATTTTGAGTGAAGCGGGGCACTCCAGCGCAACGCATAAGCCTCCAATATGGCGACATTAGGGCGGCTTCTAGCAGGTCGCCGGATCGATCTAAAGTCTTTCGAGCGCGCAAAACCGCAGGTTGGAGGTGAATAAGGCGGGAAAGCGGCCCGGAAATGCAAGGGGCCGGGTTAACGCCAAATTAACGCCGCCGAGTCACTCTCAAGCCCGTCTCAGCGCTTTCCTGAAGGACGGAATCCCATGTCGCGGCCCTTGAACATCATCGATCTGGCCATCACCGAGGAGGTGTCCAACGACGCCGCCGAGGTCGCCCGGCGCCTGGACCAGGCCGCCGATCTGGTCGAGGAGTTTGCGGAGGAAAGCGCCCTGGGGGCCCTGAACGCCCTGCTGTCCGCGGCCACCGCGGACAAGAACAGCGCCGGCGAGATCTGCCGGCTGGCCGAGGAGACTTCCGACCAGACGGAAATCCTGCATTCGGAGATCGAGCGCTTCCTCGCCGTTTCCGCCGGCCAGCGCCCCAACTGACAACGCGGCGGCCGGCCCTGAACGGGCCTAATCCGGAACCGTCTCCGCAAGGCGCCCGCCGAGCCTGATCGGCGCCACGCGCCGGGCCAAGCCCGTGGCGTCGTCGGTCTCCACGAAGACCGCGCAGAGCGTCCCCTCGCCACCGGCGACGCTCAGCCGCTCGCCCCGCACCTTCTTCACGAAACGCTCCATCGGCACGGTCTTGTCCATGCCGATCACCGAATCGTAGTCGCCGCACATCCCGGCGTCGCTCTGGTAGGCCGTGCCGCCGGCCAGGATCATGCTGTCGGCGGTCGGCACGTGGGTGTGGGTCCCGACGAAGAGCGACACCCGGCCGTCGACCACGTGGCCCGCGGCCATCTTCTCCGAGGTCGCCTCGGCGTGGAAATCCAGGATCGCCGCGTCCACCGTGGCGCCGAGGCGATGCTGGGCCAGGATGCCGTTTATGCAGGCGAAGGCGTCGTCCAGGTCTTCCATGTAGAGCTGGCCCATGACGTTGAGCACCAGGACCTTCTTGCCGCGCCGCGTCTGGAACACGCCCGCGCCCCGCCCCGGGGTGCCCGCCGGGAAGTTCTGCGGGCGCAGCAGCCGGGGCTCACCGTCGATGTAGGACATGACGTCACGCTGGTCCCAGGAGTGGTTGCCGCCGGTGATCACGTCGACCCCGAGATCGAAGAGCTGGCGGCAGATCTTGTCGGTGATGCCGAAGCCGGAGGCCGCGTTCTCGCCGTTGGCGACCACGAAATCCAGGTCGAGGCGCTGGCGCAGGCCCGGCAGGTGGGCGGCGACGGCGTCGCGCCCGGGCCGGCCCACGATGTCGCCGCAGAACAGAAGTCGCATGCTCGTAATCTTTCCTTACTCTTGCCCGTCTTGATTTGCCGCAGCGCCAGGCACCACCACGCCGCCCTCGGTGACCACCAGGTCGAGGGGCTGGTCCGTCGCCTCGCGCGGGACCGCCGGCACCTGCTGATCGGCGTAGGCGAGGCCGACCGCCAGGATATCGCCCGCCTTGCGCAGAAGGGCAAGGCTGCGGTCGTAGAATCCGCCCCCATAGCCCAGACGGTAGCCGGCCCCGTCGAAGGCCAGCAACGGCACCAGCAGCAGGCCGGGCCGTAGCGCCTCGGCCGTCGCCGGAGGCTCCTGGGTGCCGAAACCCGCCGGCTGCAGGGCATCGCCCGGCCGCCAGGCGCGGAAATCGAGCGGTTGCCCGGCCGCGCGGATGGCCGGTAGGGCCAGGCGGCAGCCAAAGGCGTCCAACGCCGCCATCAGCGGACGCGGGTCGATCTCGTCCCCCATCGGCCAATAGCCGGAAACCACGATCTCCTCGGCCAGGGTCTTGCCCGGGAGGAAGCGGGCCAGAAAGTGGTCGCGCAGGACCCCCGCCGCATCCCCCTTGGCCGCCCGCTCGCGTTGGGCGGCTAAGGTCCGCGCGGCCTTGGCGGCCTTGCGCAGCGCCCGTTTTTCTTCCTGTAGGGGAGAGATCGCGGAATCGGCGGGCAAAATCGGGGCTTTCGGGGTGGACGGGGGAGGCAAGGAGCATGGGCGGCGCCGCGAAGGCCGTTGGCAACATGAATCCTCTGCGGCCTGCCAAAGCAGGTGGGCGCCATATACCGAGACCAGGGTCCCGGCAGGGACAGCTCCCTAGAGGTTTGTATTGGCCCCAGGGATTGCGATACCTGACGCACCCCGCAGCACCGCCACACTCAGAGGCTTTATCTAGGCACCCTGGAGGCGGGCGGCAATAGCCTCGATTCGCTGAGCACAAGCATCCAGGGCCCGTGACGCCTGCTCTTGGGAGGCCACGGCCGTACCGCCGGCAGCCGCGGCCGGAGCCGCCTGCGCAGCGGGGCGGCCGGCCTTGAGGCCGTCGACCTGGCGCTGGGCGTCGAAGAGCTCGTCGGCGATCAGAAGGCAGCTCATGAACAGCAGGCGCTGCTCGCCGACCTGCCCGATACCGCCCTCCAGCTCGGTCATCTTGGCGTCGATGTGTTCGGCCAGTTGCAGCAGGTGGCTTTCCTGACCGTCGTCGCAGGTCACCTGATAGCTGCGGCCGTGAACGGTGAGCGAAATCTGTGCCATGCCCGGTTTCCTTCCTCTGGCCTTCTTCTAGCTCACCAGCTTGCGCAGGCGCCCGATGGTCGCGTCCAGGCGCGTGGACACCGTGCCGGCAAGCTGCTGCAGGCGGGCGTTCTCCCGCCGGGCCGCCTCCAGGGCTTCGCGCAGGGCGTCGTCGTCGCCCGTCTCGCCACCGGGCCCGCCCTGGGCGGCCCGCTGAGCCACCACCCGTTCCAGGTTGTCGATGGCAACCTGCAATCTGTGGCTGGCTTCTTCCAATCGGGGCATTCGGCTTCCGTTCGAATTGTCTGTCCGTGCGCTCCGCTCGAGACCGGTTCCCCTTCGAGCCGATCTCCAGTCGTGACGACGCGGCGGATTCCCGCGCCGCGCGCCGTGTCTGAGGATAGGCTTCGCCTTCGTGACCGGTCAACTGCGGACCCTGGACCGGGCCAGCTTTGCCACCATGCGCCCGCGGCGGAATGAAAGGCGGCAGATTCCGCCTTTCTGCGGCGATATGCCGGTTGACCTCGGCGGGACGTGGCGGCATGTTGCCGCACGAAAGCGGCCTGTGCTGCCGCCCTCCGTTCCCCACCAGGTGGACCTTCTTAATGGACGTCGTCACGTCATCCCCGACGCAAGACAGCTCAGCAATCCCGGAAAACCAGCGAGACATGGCCAACGCGATCCGCGCCCTCGCCATGGACGCCGTGCAGAAGGCCAATTCCGGCCACCCCGGAATGCCCATGGGCATGGCCGACGTCGCCACGGTGCTGTTTTCGCGCTTCCTGAAGTTCGATCCTTCGCGCCCCGACTGGGCCGACCGCGACCGCTTCGTGCTCTCCGCCGGCCACGGCTCCATGCTGCTTTACGCGCTGCTGCACCTGACCGGCTACGAGGACATGACGCTGGAGGAGATCAAGAACTTCCGCCAGCTCGGCAGCCGCACCGCCGGCCACCCGGAATACGGCCACGCCGCGGGTATCGAGACCACCACCGGTCCGCTGGGGCAGGGCCTGGCCAACGCCGTCGGCATGGCGCTGGCCGAACGCCTGCTCAACGCCCGCTTCGGCGACGGCCTGGTCGACCACTTTACTTATGCGATCGCCGGCGACGGCTGCCTGATGGAGGGTATCAGCCATGAGGCCATCTCGCTGGCCGGCCACCTGCGGCTCGGCAAGCTGATCGTCCTCTTCGACGACAATTCCATCTCCATCGACGGCAGCGTCGACCTGACCTGCAACGACGACCAGATCAAGCGCTTCGAGGCCTCTGGCTGGGAGACCGCCAGCGTCGACGGCCACGACCCGGAAGCCGTGGCCGCGGCCATCGCGGCGGCCCGCGAGAGCGACAGGCCGAGCCTCATCGCCTGCAAGACCACCATCGGCTACGGCGCGCCCAACAAGCAGGGCACCGCCGCCACCCACGGCGCGCCCCTGGGCGAGGAAGAGATTGCCGCCGCCCGCGAGGTGCTGGGCTGGCCCTACCCGCCTTTCGAGATTCCCGAGGCGGTACTGAACGCCTGGCGTGCCGTGGGCCGGCGCAGCCAGGACGCGGTGAAGGCCTGGCAGGGCCGCCTTGAGGCCAGCGAGCAGCGCGCCGTCTTCGAGCGCCAAATGGCCGGCAAGCTGCCCGAGGGCTGGCAGGATGCCGTCGCCGCCTTCAAGGCCGAGATCGCCGCCGAGGCCCCCAACGTGGCGACCCGGGTGTCCTCGCAGAAGACCCTGGACGTGCTGGCCGCCGCGATCCCCGAGATGATCGGCGGCTCCGCCGACCTGACCGGCTCCAACAACACCAAGGCCAAATCCCAGGGCGTGGTGACGCCGGACGACTTCTCCGGCGCCTACATCCACTACGGCGTGCGCGAGCACGGCATGGCCGCCGCCATGAACGGCATCGCCCTGCACGGCGGCCTCATCCCCTACGGCGGCACCTTCCTGGTGTTCAGCGACTACTGCCGCCCTTCGATCCGCCTCTCGGCGCTGATGGGCCAGCGGGTCGTCTACGTCATGACTCACGATTCCATCGGCCTGGGCGAGGACGGTCCGACCCACCAGCCGGTCGAACACCTGGCCGCGCTGCGCGCCATTCCGAATCTGCTGGTCTTCCGTCCGGCCGACACCATCGAGACTGCTGAGTGCTGGGAACTGGCCCTGCAGAGCGAGGATGCTCCCTCGCTGCTGGCATTGACGCGCCAGGGCCTGCCGACCCTGCGCAAGGACATCTCCGAGAACCACTCGGCCTACGGCGCCTATATCATGGCGCCGGCCGACAGCGAACGTCAGGTGACGCTGATCGCCTCGGGCTCCGAGGTGCAGATCGCCCTGGAAGCGCAGAAGCTACTGCGCGACGAAGGTATCTCGGCCGCCGTGGTGTCCATGCCGTGCTGGGAGCTTTTCGAGCAGCAGCCGCCGCATTACCGCGACGAGGTGCTCGGGCCCGGCACGCTGCACATCGCCATCGAGGCCGCCCTGCCCTTCGGCTGGGAGCGCTGGATCGAATCGGGCGGCGCCTTCGTCGGCATGCGAAGCTTCGGCGCTTCGGCCCCGATCAAGGACCTGTACAAGAAGTTCGACATCACCGCCGAAGCCGTTGTGGACGCCGTCAAGACCCGGATTTGACCGCCCCCACGGCGCCGCGGGTTTTCTTTAGGACACCTGCTCCCCCGGAGCAGGCATGCATTTGGAGGCCCAGTTTATGACTTCTTCTGCGCTGGCGGAAACCGCCCAAGCCCTGGTTGCCGACGGCAAGGGTATCCTGGCCGCGGATGAAAGCTCCCCGACGATCAAGAAGCGCTTCGACAGCATCAAGATCGAAAGCACCGAAGAGAACCGCCGCGACTACCGCGACATGCTGTTCACCACGCCGGACGCCGGCAAGTACATCTCCGGCGTCATCCTCTACGACGAGACCATCCGCCAGAAAGCCGCCGACGGCACGCCGCTGGTCAAGAAGCTGACCGATGCCGGCATGATCCCCGGCATCAAGGTCGACATGGGCGCCAAGCCGCTGGCCGGCCACGAAGGCGAGACCGTGACCGAGGGCCTGGACGGGTTGCGCGGGCGACTGGAGGAATACGCCAAGCTGGGTGCGCGCTTCACCAAGTGGCGCGGCGTCTACCGCATCGGTGACGGCATCCCCACCCCGGGCTGCATCACCGCCAACGCCCATGCCCTGGCGCGCTACGCCGCGCTGGCGCAGGAAGCCGGTCTGGTGCCGATCGTCGAGCCGGAAGTGCTGATGGACGGCGACCACGACATCGATGTCTGCGAGGCGGTCACCGAAGAGGTGCTGCGCAGCGTCTACAACGAACTGGTGTTGCAGGACGTCTGGCTGGAAGGCACCCTCCTGAAGCCGAACATGGTGATCTCCGGCCAGGACTGCGAGGAGCAGGCCGGGGTTCAGGAAGTCGCCGAGCGCACGGTGCAGTGCCTGAAGCGCACCGTCCCGGCCGCCGTGCCCGGCATCGTCTTCCTGTCCGGCGGACAGAGCGACGCCTTGGCCACCGAGCATCTCAATGCCATGAACAAGCTGCCCGGCACGCTGCCCTGGAAGCTCAGCTTCTCCTACGGCCGCGCGCTGCAGGCGGCGCCGCTGAAGGCGTGGAGCGGCAAGCCGGCGAACCTGGAAAAGGGCCAGGCCGCTTTCCTGAAACGCGCCCAGGACAACGCCGCGGCAGCGAGTGGCACCTACGCCGCCTGATCCGCGGCACCCAAGAAACGCAGGGGAACCGTCGGCGGCCCGGACCGGGGCCGCAGGCACTAGGGAACGGAGACTGAATATGGCAGTTCGGGTTGGTATCAACGGTTTCGGGCGCATCGGGCGGCTGGTGTTTCGCGCGGCAATGGAAGCCAAGCGCAAGGACGTGGAATTCGTCGCCATCAACGATCTCGGCACGCCCGAGGCGAACGCGCACCTGCTGAAGTACGATTCTGTGCACGGCATCTACCCCGGCAAGGTTCAGGCCATGAAGGACGCCATCAAGGTCGATGGCAAGAAGGTCAAGGTGTTGGCCGAACGCGACCCGGCCAAGCTGCCCTGGGACGACCTGGGTGTCGACATCGTGATGGAGTGCACCGGCATCTTCACCAGCAAGGAAGCCGCGGGCAAACACCTGGACGCCGGCGCCAAGAAGGTACTGGTCTCGGCCCCGGCCTCCGGCGCCGACATCACCGTGGTCTACGGCGTCAACCACAAGAAGCTGAAGAAGAGCCACAAGATCATCTCCAACGCCTCCTGCACCACCAACTGCCTGGTGCCGGTGGCCTGGGTGCTGGACAAGACCGTCGGCATCAAGCACGGCTTCATGACCACCGTCCATTCCTACACCGGCGACCAGCCCAGCGTCGACACTCTGCACAAGGATCTGCGCCGCGCCCGCGCCTCGGCCCTGTCGATGATCCCGACCTCGACGGGCGCCGCGCGCGCCACGGGTCTGGTGCTGCCGGAACTGCTGGGCAAGCTGGACGGCACCTCGGTGCGCGTGCCGACCGCCAACGTCAGCCTGGTCGACCTGGTGATCGAGGCGAAGAAGAAGACCGACGCCGAAGCCATCAACGCCGCCATGGCGAAGGCCGCTAAGGGCGACCTGAAGGGCGTGCTGGAAATCAACGAGGCGCCGCTGGTCTCCTGCGACTTCAACCACAACCCGGCCAGCTCCACCTTCGACGCCACCCAGACCCAGGTCCTGGACGGCACCTGCGTGCGCATCCTGTCCTGGTACGACAACGAGTGGGGCTTCTCCAACCGCATGAGCGACACCGCCGTGGCGCTCGGCAAGCTGCTCTAAGGGCTTGCCCCCGGCCCCGCCCGCGGTGCGGGCGGGGGGTTGGGAACGATCCGGAACGGCACACAAAAATAAAGCGGGACCTTCGGGTCCCGCTTTTTATTATCATCCGGCCATGAGCGAACGCGTCATCATCATCCACTCCCTGGAACAGGCGGTCACCGCGCTGAAGGCGGCGCGCGACCTGGGCCTGCCGGTGACGCTGGCCTCGCCGCCGGGAGCGGCGGCCTACACCGGCGCGCTGTGGTTCCGCGAGGTGGTGAAGCAGGCCGAGCGCGAGGTGCCCCAGGCCGAGGTGTCCTCGATCCTCGACTGCGGCGACAAGCCGGGCCTGGTCATGGCGGCCTTCCGCCAGGGCGTGCTGCGGGTACGCTTCACCGGGCCCAAGGCGGCCGCGGACAAGCTGCGCGCCATCGCCGAGGCCGAAAGCCACCACTTGATCACCGGCCCGCTGGAGGCGCTGGACCTGCTGGACATCGCCGATAGAGCCCAGGCCTGCCGCGATTGGCTGAAGACGGAGACTTGAAGACATGACGAAACCGCCGGCGCCTCTGGGGATCGACGAACTGCCGCTGTCGCAGAAGGATATCGACACCCTGCAAAAGATCTGCCGCAACGCCGGCAAGCAGGCCAACCAGTTCTGCCTCTTCTCCGGCCCCAGCGGCACCGGCAAGACCATGGTCGCCGCCGTGATGGCCAATGAACTGGAGCGGCCGCTGCAGCGGATGAAGCTGGGAGCGGTGGTCGGCAAATCGGCCGGCGAGACGGCGGAGAACCTGACCGCCCTGTTCGCCAAGGCGCAGGAAGCCGAGGCCGTGCTGTTCTTCGACGAGGCCGACGCTCTGTTCGGCAGGCGCAGCGAAGTGCAGGACAGCCACGACCGCTTTGCGAACCAGGAGGTCGGCCACCTGCTGGAGGCCCTCGCCGCCTACAGGGGCCTGGTCATCCTGAGCAGCAACCGGAAGGCCGAAGCCGGCTCGCCGGTCTCGGCCTGCAAGGCCCACAGGCTGACCTTCGCCCGCCAGGACGACTGAGCCCCCGCCCCACCGCCTCCTCCGAGAAAGCCCCGCCCTTGTCCGAGCCTTTGTCCGACTTCCTGCCCCGCCTGATGCTGGTCTCGCCGCTGCTGGACGACAGCGCGGCCAGCGCTGTCGCCAAGGCTCTGGAGGCCCTGGATCCGGCAACGCTGGGCGACATCGAGGTTTCCGCCCTGCTGCTGCGCGGCGGCGCGCTGGACGACGCCGCCTTCGCCCGCCTGGCGGCGCCGCTGATCGCCGCGGCCCAGGCGCGCGACATCGCGGTGCTGCTGGAAGACCGCCCGGAACTGGTGGCCGCCAGCGGCGCCGACGGCCTGCACCTGACCCTGGCGGAGGACGAAAAATCGCCCGTCAAGGCGCTGCGCAAGCGCTTCGGCGAGGATGTCATCCTGGGCGCCGGCTGCGGCGGCTCGCGTCATTTGGCGATGACCGCCGGGGAGGACGGGGCCGACTATCTCGGTTTCGGCGACTTGGAGGGATCCGAGGGTGGCGGGGCGGCCGCCAACCCCGAGGTCATCGCCTGGTGGGAGGCGGTCATGACCCCGCCCCAGGTCGCTTTCGGCGCCAGGACCGCTGAGGAGGCCCGTGCCCTGGCCGCCGCGGGGCCCGACTTCCTGGCCCTCGGCCCGGCCTTCTGGCTGGGGGAAAAGGACCCTGCCGGGGCCCTGAAGGCGCTGCTCGGCGGCCTTGGCGAGAGCCGCTGACAGCGCGGATTTCCGCGCTTTCCGCCGGGCCACCTCCGGCGTTGCCACCCTGGAGGCAAGCTGGTAGCTTCCGCGCGCTTTCCAGAACACCTAATCCCGGACGATCCCCCAATGAAGATCAACGGCAACGCGATCCGCCCTGGCAACGTCATCGAACACAAGAACCGCCTGTGGCGTGCCGTCAAGATTCAGCACACCCAGCCCGGCAAGGGCGGCGCCTACCTGCAGTGCGAGCTGAAGGACATCCGCGACGGCACCAAGCTGAACGAGCGCTTCCGCGCCAGCGAGGACGTCGAGCGCGTCCGCCTGGACCAGAAAGAGTATCAGTACCTCTATGAGGACGGCGACATGCTGACCTTCATGGACAACGATACCTACGAGCAGATCACCCTGAACAAGGATCTGGTGGGCGAGCCGGTGGTCTTCCTGCAAGAAGGCATGAGCGTCACCATCGAGTCCTACGAGGACGAGCCGATCTCGGTCATGCTGCCGGACACCGTGGTCATGGAGATCACCGAGGCCGACCCGGTGGTGAAGGGGCAGACCGCCTCCTCCTCCTACAAGCCCGCGGTGCTGGAGAACGGCAGCCGTATCATGGTGCCGCCGCATATCGAGTCCGGCACCCGCGTGGTGGTGAACACCGCCGACGCCAGCTACGTCGAGCGCGCCAAGGACTGAGGCCGCCCGCGCCCCTTCCCCGAAGACCGCTCCCCCAAACGACCCAAGAAGCTAGAAAGACCGCAAGACCCGCATGGCCACCCGCTCCGCCCTCTTGAACGTCATGACCAAGGCCGCCGACAAGGCGGCCCGCGGCCTGAAGCGCGACTTCGGGGAGGTCGAGAACCTGCAGGTCTCCCGCAAGGGCCCGGCGGATTTCGTCTCCGCCGCCGATCTGAAGGCCGAGAAGGTCCTGAAGGAGGAGCTGCAGAAGGCGCGGCCGGGCTACGGCTTCCTGATGGAGGAGTCGGAGGCGGTGGCGGCCAGCGACGACAGCGGCCGGCGCTGGATCGTCGACCCCCTGGACGGCACCAGCAACTTTCTTCACTCGCTGCCGCATTTCGCCATCTCCATTGCCCTGGAGGAGCGCGGCGAGATCATCGCCGGGCTGGTCTACGATCCGATCAAGGAAGACCTCTTCCATGCCGAAAAGGGCCAGGGGGCCTTTCTCAACGACCGCCGGATCCGGGTTTCCTCCCGCACCAGGATGACCGACTGCCTGATCGCCACCGGCGCGCCCTTCGCCGGTAAAGGCGACCGCCCGCAGTTCCTGGGCGAGATCGACGCCGTCATGGCCAATACCGCGGGAATCCGCCGCTGGGGCGCCGCCGCCCTGGACCTGGCCTATGTGGCGGCCGGGCGTTTCGACGGCTTCTGGGAGCGCGGGCTGTCCCCCTGGGACTACGCCGCGGGCCTGATTCTGTTGCGCGAGGCCGGCGGATATGTCAGCGAAATGAATGGGAAAGCCCTCACATTGGGCTCGCCCAGCATCCTGGCGACCAACAACGCCATCCACAGCGACCTGATGAAGCTGCTACGCAAACCTTTAAGTAACTAAAAGGCTCAATAATAAGCCCCTCCGCGGCACACCGCTGTGCCGCCCGCCGCCCCTGCGGCCCCGCAAAGCAGGTTGTCCCGGGCGCGGTGGAAGCATAGTGTTAACCACAGTGGTTAGCAGGGGAAACTGGGGTATTAGGGGCTATGAGCAGACTCGCATCACTCGGCCGAAATACGGCGGAAAACCGGGCGAAAGAGCGCCGGTTTGCGCCGGCCTGCGCGGCTGCCGGCGCCCTCGCCCTGACCCTCACCGCCACTGCGGCCCTGGCGCCCGCGGCGCTGGCCCAGTCCAACTCCGGCATCGTCATCAACAGCGACGTGCTCAACAGCCTTGGCCCCGGCCCGGCGGCCACCGCGCCGCTGGCCCCGCAGCCGGGCTATCTGCCCGCGCCGCAGGTCCGGGCCCAGCCGTCCCAGGCGCCGGTCCTGCGTCTGCCCCCGCAGCAGGCGCCCGGCAGCCAGAACTTCCAGTCCTACGGCAACGGCAACTACGTGGTGACCCGTCCGGGTACCTTGCTGTTCCCGCCGCTGGAGGCCCCAGCCAGCACCCTTGCGCCGGATTTCCAGGACAATCACGCGGCCCGCGCCGAAGCCATGCAGAATGCCTTCGCCGAGGGCCCCGAGCCCTCCTCGCAGCTGCTGATCCCGCTGGACAACGGCCAGCGCCCTGCCGGGGGCGCGAGCGCGGACGGCAGCATCGTCGTCTTCATGGACAACCTGCCGCCGGTCGACGAGAGCGCCGCGGCCGGCGACGCGCCCAGGCTGACCCTGCGCCGCCCGCCGATAGCCGTGCCGCAGCCGGCCCCGCGCAAGCCGGAGGTATCGCCGGAAATGCTGGCCGAGGTCGGCGTCACGACGGTCGATGAGCCGGCCGCGCCCCTGGCGCCCGAATTCCAGACCCCGGCGAAGAACGACGCGGCCCCGACCATGGCCGAGGTGCCGCCGGTCGCCGAGGTCGAGACTGCCGCCATCGAGCCCGCGCCCGCCGCGCCGGCCCCCGTCGTCCAAACTCCCGTCGTGCAAGCCACCGCCGAGACAGCGACCACCGCCACGGCCGCGCCCGGAAACATGGCTGCGCCCGCCGCGCAGCCTGCCGAGGTTCCGCAGAGCACGGCGAAAGCCGGTGCGATGCCGGCCAGCAGCGCCGACATGCCGGCGCCCGTCGCCACGACCGAGCCGGCCCCTCGGGAGCACATGGCCCAGGCGGAAAGCGACGGCCCGGTCAACCTGCTGCCGGCGAGCGAAGTTCAGGCCGCAGCGCCGATGACCGGCGAGACGGTGGCCAGCGCCGACGTGCCGGCGCCGATCGCTGCCGCACCCGCTACGCCCGGCGTCCAGACCGCCAGCCTGGCGGTCGGCGCGCCGCTGGAAGACATCAGTGTCACCTTCGACAACGATTCGGCGGAACTCTCGGACCTGGTTCAGGCCGAGTTGCTGTCCCTCGCCGACAGCCTGCGCGCCAACGAAGCGGGCCGCATCCAGGTGCTCGGCTTCGCCAGCGCCAAGGACGGGTCTCAAGACCTGGCGCGCAAACTGGCCTTGTCCCGGGCGCTCAAGGTTCGCAGTTTCCTGATCGATGCCGGCGTTCCCTCCGCGCGCATTCAGATCCGTCCGGCCGGCGAGCAGACCGGCAACGGTCCTGCAAATCGGGTCGACATCCGGCCGATTGACAGCTAACCCTTAAAGACGCGAGCTTAAGGTGGATTCCCCGGCTGCGCGGGTCGCAGCGCGGGCCGATCTGCCTTATGATTGACACATCCGCCCCGCGGACCCGAGGGTAAGACCGTCACGATGTCCTTCCTGCAGACCTATCTCATTCGAATGGTGGCGTTTCTCGCGGCCTGCGCCGTGGCCGGCGCCTTCATCGCACCACAGTTGCAGGACGCCTTTGTCGCCAATCTCTGGCTCAACGGTCTGATTATTCTCATTCTGATCATTGGCATTGCCTACAGCTTCATTCAGGTGCTCGGCCTGCGCGGCGAGATCTACTGGCTGGAGACCCTGCGGCGCGAAAGCCGCGGCGGGCTGGTCTTTCCCGGCACCCTGTCGCAGGACAGGCCGCCGCGCCTGCTGGGCCCCATGGTCACCATGATCGGCGACAAGGCCGGGCGGCTCAGCCTCTCGACCATGTCGATGCGCTCGCTGCTGGACACCATCCAGGCACGCATCGAGGAATCGCACGAGATCTCCCGCTATGTCATCGGCCTGCTGATCTTCCTCGGCCTGCTGGGCACCTTCTGGGGCCTGCTCGACACGGTCAACGCCGTGGGCGAGACCATCGGCGGCCTGTCGGGCGGCAGCGGCGACGCCGTCGCCCTCTTCGAAGAACTGAAGGGCGGCCTGCAAGCGCCGCTGTCAGGCATGGGCACGGCTTTCAGTTCCTCGCTCTTCGGCCTCGCCGGTTCGCTGGTGCTGGGGTTCCTGGAACTGAACTCGGCCCAGGCGCACAACCGTTTCCTCAACGAGCTGGAAGAGTGGCTCTCCAGCGTCACCAAGCTGGGCAGCGGCGGCGGCTTCAGCGGCGAAGGCGAGCAGCCGGTCTCGGCCTACGTCCATGCCCTGCTGGAAAAGACCGCCGACAGCCTGGAGCAGCTACAGCGCACCGTGGCGCGCGGCGAGGAAGACCGCGCCAGCGTGAACCAGAACCTGGCGGCGCTGACCGAACGCCTCAGCAGCCTCACCGACCACATGCGCACCGAGCAGTCGGTGATGCTCTCCATCGCCGAAACCCAGGCCAGCATGAAACCCCTGCTGCAGCGCCTGGCCGATTCCGGCGAGGAAGGCGGCGGCCTCGACAAGGCCACCAAGGGCCACATCCGTAATCTGGACCTGCGCCTGGAGCGCATGTCGGCGGAGATGGCGCACGGCCGCGAGTCCGCGGTCGAAGAACTGCGCAGCGAAATCCGCCTGCTGACCCGCACCCTGGCGGCCATGGCCGAAGAGGGTTAGGTAAGGCCCCACCATCAGGATTAGGTGCATCATGAGATCGACTTTTCGACCGCACCCGACAGGAGCCACGCGCAGCACGATGTGGTGCATCGGGCAAGCGTGGCGACGCCGCGGGCGCGGAGCGAAAAGCGACCCTGCGGGCGGTCGGGAAGGTCCCGTGGACGTCGTCGCACCGGCTTGCCGATGGCCCACATCGCCTGCACCGGTGCTCCTAGCCACGGGGCGTTCCCGACCGTCTCATGGCGCACCTAATCCTGATGGTGGGGCCTAATGTACGCGCTGGGCAGAGGAGGGTCGCGCCGTTCGATCAACATCTGGCCGGGCTTCGTCGACGGCCTCGCAACTCTGCTGCTGGTCGTCATCTTCGTCCTCATGGTCTTCATGGTGGCGCAGTTTTTCCTCTCGGTCGCCATCACCGGCAAGGACGAGGCGCTGACGCGCCTGGAAAGCGAAATCGCCGAGCTGGCCGAGCTTCTGGCGCTGGAGCGGAACGCCAATACCGAGCTGCGGCTCAACGTGCAGCAACTCTCCGCCGAGCTGCAGTCCTCCCTTGCCTCGCGCGAATCCCTGGCCAACCAGCTCGCCACCGTCAGCGAGGAGCGGGAGTCCCTGGTCAACCAGCTTGCCGCCCTGGCCGACGAGCGTGACCGCTTGGCCGCATTGCTGTCCGAAGAACAGGCCGAGCGCGAGCGTCTGGCCGGCGTCGCCGCCAGCAGCGAGGAAGAACTCGCCGCAGCGCGGACGGAGTTGCAGCAGAACCGCCAGGCCCTCAGCGAGGCCGAGACGGCGTTGGCCGACGAGCGCGACGAGTTGAACGCCGCCCTCGCCCGCCTGGAGGTCGAGCAGAAGAAGCTGGAAGAGGCCCTTGCCGTCATCGCCGCCGGCAAGGCCGAGCTGGAGGACGCCTATTCGACCATCGAGGCCGACAAGGACAAGATCGAGGCGCAGCTCGCTGAGTTGGCGATCCTCAAGTCCCTGCGCGACGATCTGGTGGAGAAGCTGCAGGCTTCGCAGAGCTCACGCGAAGAATTGGAAAGCGAGCTGAAGTCGGAGCGCACGGCGCTCGCCGAACAGAAGCAGCTCTCCGAGGAAGCTCAAATCCAGGTGACGCTGCTGAACCGCCAGCTCGCCGCGCTGCGCGAACAGCTCGCCCAGGTCGCCGAGGCCCTGGAAGTCTCCGAAGCCAAGAACAAGGAGCAGGAGGTGCAGATCGCCGACCTCGGCAAGCGCCTCAACGTCGCCCTGGCCAGCAAGGTGCAGGAGCTGGCGCGCTACCGCTCGGAGTTCTTCGGGCGCCTGCGCGAGGCGCTGGGCAACCGCCAGGACATCCGCATCGTCGGCGACCGCTTCGTCTTCCAGTCGGAGATCCTCTTCGCCAGCGGCCAGGCCACCATCGGCGGCGAGGGCCAGCGCCAACTGGCGCGGCTGGCAAGCACCTTGAAGGAGATCGCCGCCGACATCCCCGGCGAACTCGACTGGGTGCTGCGCGTCGACGGCCACACCGACCGCGCGCCCATCAGCACCGCGGCCTTCCCTTCGAACTGGGAACTGTCGACGGCGCGCGCCGTCTCGGTGGTGAAGTTCCTCATCAGCGAGGGCATCCCGCCGCAGCGCCTGGCCGCCACCGGCTTCGGCGAGTTCCAGCCGCTCGATCCCGGCGGCGACGAGATCGCCTACCGCCGCAACCGCCGAATCGAATTCAAGCTGACCCAGCGCTGAGTGGTTCTGCTACGAGACGCTTCGCCCTTCGAGACGGCCTTTCAGGCCTCCTCAGGGTGAGGCTTTAACCCAGACCTCATGCTGAGGAGGCCGCGCAGCGGCCGTCTCGAAGCATGCGCCGATTGGAAATCCTCAGCCCCCCGAAGCGCGGACACCCTCTGCGCCGGCGCCGTTGCCCAGCGCCGCGCCTTCGCCGAACTGCAGGGTGGCGAGGTGGGCGTAGAGGCCGCCGGCGGCGACCAGCTCGGCATGGGTGCCGCTTTCCACCAGGCGGCCCTGGTCGATGACCAGGATGCGGTCGGCCTTCAGCACTGTGGCCAAGCGATGGGCGATGATGAGGGTGCTGCGTCCGGCCATGAGGCGGTCGAGCGCCTGCTGCACCACGCGCTCGCTCTCGGCGTCGAGGGCCGAGGTGGCCTCGTCGAGCAGCAGCAGCGGCGGATCCTTCAGGATGGCGCGGGCGATGGCGAGGCGCTGGCGCTGGCCGCCGGAAAGGCGCACGCCCTTCTCCCCCAGGTAAGTGTCGAAGCCCTCGGGCAACCGCTCGAGGAATTCCAGGGCCCCGGCCGCCGCGGCCGCCGCACGCACCTCTTCGTCGCCGGCCCCGGGGCGCCCGTAGCGGATGTTCTCCCAGGCGTCGGCGGAGAAGACCACCGGCTCCTGCGGCACCAGGCCGATGCGCGCCCGCAGATCGGCCGGATCGGCCTCCGGCAGTGCCACGCCGTCGAAACGGACGGCGCCGCTCTGCGGATCGTAAAAGCGCAGCAGAAGCTGGAAGATGGTGGTCTTGCCGGCGCCGGAGGGGCCGACCACGGCGACCTTCTCGCCCGGCGCCACGGCGAAGTCGAGGCCCTGCAGGGCCGAGTGGTCGGGGCGCGAGGGATAGTGGAAGACCACGTCTTCGAAGGCGACGGCGCCGCGCGGCGGCTGCGGCAGAGCGACAGGGTTGGCGGGGGCGGTGATGTCGGGCTCCACAGCCAGCAGATCGAGCAGGCGCTCGGTGGCGCCGGCGGCGCGCTGCAGGTCGCCGATCACTTCCGAGAAGGCGCCGGCGGCGCCGGCCACCACGATGGCGTAGAACACGAAGGCGGAAAGTTCGCCGGCGGAGATGCGCCCGCTGATCACGTCGTGGCCGCCGATCCACAGGATGGTGCTGACCGCGCCGAAGACCAGCACGATGACCACCGCGGTCAGCATGGCGCGCGCCGCCACGCGCTGGCGCGCCGCGGCGAAGGCCTCCTCGACCCGCGCGCTGAAGCGCCTGCGGTCGACGCCCTCGTGGACGAAGGCCTGCACGGTGCGGATGGCGTCCAGCGCCTCACCGGCGTAGACGCCCAGGTCGGCAACCCGGTCCTGGCTGGTCCGGCTGAGGCGCCGCACCCGGCGCCCGTAGGTGAGGATCGGCAGCAGCACCAGTGGCACCACCAGGAAGACCAGCGCCGTCAGCTTCGGCGAGGTGACGACCAGCAGCACGCTGCCGCCGATCAGCAGCAGAAAGTTTCGGATGGCGATGGAGACCGAGGAGCCGACCACGGTCTGCAGCAGCGTGGTGTCGGTGGTCAGCCGCGACAGCACCTCGCCGGTGCGGGTCAGCTCGTAGTAGGCCGGCGAGAGCGTGAGGATGTGGTCGAAGACGCGCGCGCGGATGTCGGCCACCACCCGCTCGCCGATCCAGGACACCAGGTAGAAGCGCGCGTAAATGGCCAGCGCCAGCAGGAAGACCACGCCGAAGAGCACCAACACCGCCTGGTTCAGCAGGGTGGCGTCGCCGGTGGAAAAACCTTCGTCGACCAGCCGGCGCAGCCCCACGCCGAGGCCCAGCACCGTGCCGGAAGCGATCACCAGGGCGGTCATGGCGCCGGCAAGCTGCAGACCGTAGGGGCGCACGAACTGCCACAGCTCGACCAGCAATTTCAGGCTGCCCCGGGCCCGCGCGTCCTCGCGCTGCGGCGCCGGGACGGCAGAAGACATTCTCATAAACAGACGATCCCTTCGTCCCCGCCGCCCTAAGGCCTGTATGGGCGCGGGTGGCGAGAAGATAACGCCTCACAGGGCGCTTGGCGAACCCTCAGGCGCCCGGCGCGGGCCATCGATAATTGCGATTATTGCAATAATTGGAGCCTGCCCCGGAAACGATCATCAACCCTTTGGAAATCAAGGCTCATTCGGATCGGCCCCGGCGCTCCGGCCGGGGCTTGCACCGCCGGACGGTCTCGGGTATACAGCGCGGCGCTTTAAAGGATCAAAGCCATGAAAAAAGACATTCATCCCGACTACCACGAGATCACCATCCAGATGACCGATGGTAGCGAGTTCAAGACGCGCTCCACCTACGGGGCCGCGGGCGACACCATGCGCCTGGAGATCGACCCCAAGACGCACCCGGCCTGGACCGGCGAGCATCGTCTGGTCGACAGCGGCGGCCAGGTGGCCAAGTTCAACAAGCGCTTCGGCAGCTTCGGCCTGAAGTAAGACGGGCTGAGCCAGCCGGGGCGCCGAACGGCGCCTGCCAGTACGACATCGAAGGGCGGCAGTTCTGCCGCCCTTTTGTCATGTCCGCAGGACGGCTCGACGAGAGCCTGGAGCAGATCAGGATCGGCTGGAATCGCCGGAGGCGATCCAGCGGCCCTGTGAATCCGATCTAGCTGAACTGCCGGCGCGGCGGGTCCTGTAGCGAATCCAGGCGGGAAACCCGCTGGTAGAGGCGAAGCGAGCGGTCCAGCAGCTCGGCCAGACGCGGCTGCAGGGAGCCGTCCACCGGCGGCTTGGTTTCCTCGCAGACCGACTTCCCGGCCAGGCGGAATTCCGGCGCCTTGGCCTCCTCGCGGGACATTTCCCCCGCGTGCACCGCCTTCTGCACCAGCAGCCAGGCCATAATCTGGGTCAGGCGCGAGGTCAGCCGCATGGCCTCGCAGGAGGCCAACATGCGGTCGTTCGGCGTCAGGCGCTCGCGCTCCAAAGGCTCGCGATGGGTCAGGTAGTCGCGGGCCTCGCGGGTCAGCGCCAGGGCCTCCTCGAAGGTGCTGTCGAAAAAGGCGACGGTGGTATCACTCAAACTGAAGTCTCTTGCCCTGAAATCTGTCGTAGCGGCCACGGAAAGCCGCAGGCCGGCCCAAGCCGCCCGCGCTCCGTTCTCCGGCTCCCTACTCTCCGGCGGCGAGTTTAACCGAGGCCGGCTTAATAATCCCTTGGTCTCGAAAGGGACAGGCCGCGGCGGCGTCGGGGTCGAATTTATGAATATTTTCCTTCATCTTCGGAACGTCGGGGCGCCTTGAATCGGCGCCGGGCCCTCACGATATATCCAGTGCCGCCAAGGGGATGCCTCCCAGCAGGGTCCCACATCCGGCGGCAAGCAAGCGAGGGTCCGACCATCCGGTGGGCCCGATGACCAAAACCATGTTGCTCAAAGGAGAATGTGGACATGCGTACCATGGATCTTTCCCCCCTGTACCGCGCCTCGGTCGGCTTCGACCGGCTTCTGAAATCGCTCGATACGGCTGGCCGTCTCGAGGAGAGCGCGTTCAGCTATCCGCCCTACAACATCGAGAAGGTCAGCGACGACGCCTACCGCATCGTCATGGCGGTCGCCGGCTTCGGTGAGGACGAACTCGACATCACCGCGAAGGAAAACAGCCTCGTGATCTCCGGCCGCAAGGACAAGGCCGAAGGCGAGGACGAGGTGACCTTCCTGCACCGCGGCATCGCCAACCGCGCCTTCGAGCGCCGCTTCGACCTTGCCGACCACATCAAGGTGACCGGCGCGAAGCTGGAGAACGGCCTGCTGGCCGTCGAGCTGGTGCGCGAGATCCCCGAGGCCATGAAGCCGCGGAGCATCGCCATCACCAACGGCGACAAGAAGGCCAAGGTGATCGAGAACGAGGCGGCCTAAAGAGCCGCCGCCCACCCCCTGTCCGCCAGGGGGTTCATGACCGGAACGGCCGGCCGGATGGAGCAATCCATCCGGCCGGTTTCGTTTTGCGCTCAGGCAGGGCGTACCCGCCAGGCGGCAAGGAAGAGGCCGAGGCCGACCACCGCCGCGGCCAGCATGACAGCCAACACCAGGTCGTAGCTGCCCAGCTCCCACAGCAGCGCGCCGACGAAGGGTGCCACCGCCACCGTCAGCTTGAAGATCATCGCCTGGCTGCCGCTGACGGCGCCGAAGTTGGCCCGGCCCAGCACGTCGCCAATGACCAGCGGCTTCATGATGCTGGTCACCCCGTGGCCGGCGCCCTGCAGGATGACGAAGGGCACCAGCATCATCGGCACCAGCGAGGCGGTGAAGAGGGAGGCCGTCGCCAGCGCCACCGAGCCGAAACAGGCGGCGGTGATGCCGCGGTTGGAGACGTGGCGCTCCACCGCCATCATCGCCAGCCGCCCGGCCACCTGCATTGGCCCGATCATGGCAGCGGCGAAGACCGCCATGCCCGCCGGGATGCCGCGCTCGTCGAGCAGCGGCAGCAGGTGGTTCAAGATGGTCGAGTGGTTGAGGCCCAGCAGCGCGAAGCCCACGGCCAGAAGCCAGAAGGCCGGGCGGCGCAGGAAGCCGCCTCTCCGGCTGTCCTCGCCGCCGCCGTCTTCCAGCTCGACCTCCGGCTCCGCCGTCGCTTCCATCGTACGCGCGCCCAGCCACATCAGCGGCAGGCCGAGAAGGCAGATCATCAGCGCAAAAGCCAGGCAGCTCCAGCGCCAGCCGAAGGCCTCGGCGATGCCGTGGGCCACCGGAAAAGACAGGGTGCCGGCGAGTCCGGCGACCAGGGTGATGAGGGTGATGGGGCGGCGCGCCTGCGTCCCTTCGGCGCGCACCACCAGGGCGAAACAGGCATCGTAGAGACAGAAAGCGGTGCTGATGCCGATGAGGCACCACAGCAAATAGAATTGCCACAGGGATTGCACAACCCCCAACAAAGCGATGCAGAGCCCGCCCGCAAGCGCCCCTCCGGCCAGCACCTGCGGGCCGAGGCCGCGGTCGATGAGGCGCCCGGCCAGCGGCGAGAAGACCGCCGAAAGCCCGATGGCCAGCGTGACGGCGCCGGTCAGCTCCGCCTTGGCCCAGCCGAAATCCGTCTCCCAGCGCAGGATTAGCGCTGGAAAACTGTAGAACAGCCCCGCCCAGACGATGGTCTGCGCCAGGGCGAGTTGCCAGACCGCCGGAAGACGCCGCACGCCTTGCTCCTCTTATCTACCGTCCTGTTATCTACCGTCTTGGCCGGTCTCCGTCGGCGGAGGCGGCTGCGATGATCATAGTCCTAATCGGCCGCTCCGTCCCCTGCCGCCGCCACGGCGCGGCAGGCCGCTCATACTTTGTTAACCATTGGCGTCAAGGATCTGCTTTGCCTTCCATAGTAGGATGGCGGCCAAGCGGCAGGGCGCCGAAATAACACGAGGGACGGCAGGTGCCGGGCATCGACACCGAAGAAACAAATAGGACAAGACTCCTGCGACCCCAGGTCGGCAAGGCCTGGTTGCCGCTGCTCGTTCTCATCCTGGTCTCCAGCATCGCCGGCGGCTACGCCCTCTACCGCTCCAACCTGCACTGGTTCGAGACCAACAAGGCGGAGGAAACCGCCACCGCCCTGCGCCTGGTCGAGGCCATGGTCGCCAACTACACCGACATCCGCAGCGACGTCCTGGCGGACGACGCGCCGGTGCCCGCCACTTTCCGCGCCCACTCCATCGATCGCTTCAACGCCGCGCGCGACAGCGACCATCAACTGCAGATGGACTGGCTCGGCATCCCCGGGCGCGAGATCGCCACGGCGCCGCAGGACGAGACGACGGCCGCCGCGATCCGCGAGGCGGCCCGGACCGGGCGCAGCGAACCGCGCAGCGAGTGGCTGACCCGGAACGGCGCCCTCGTGTTTCGTACCATCGCGCCTTCGGTCGCCAGCCAGCAGGCCTGCGTCGACTGCCACAACCTCTATGTCGGCAGCGGCGAGCCTTGGCGCTTGGGCGACGTCATGGGCGCCTTCGTCATCGACGTGCCCGCCGCCGGCTTCCTTGCCGCCGCGCGCCGCGGCGCTATCGTCTCCGGCGGCGTGCTGTTCCTGGTGCTGGCCACGGTGAGCGGCCTCATCCTCTTCCTGCAGCAGCGCCGCCACCAGGCCGAGGTCCTGGCCTCCGCCCATGCCGAGCAGGCGCGCACCGCCAGCGAGGGACGGCGCATCGCCGAGGCGGCCAGCCGCGCCAAGTCGCGCTTCCTCGCCCTCATGAGCCACGAACTGCGCACGCCCTTGAACGCGATCCTCGGGTTCTCCGAAGTGATGACGCGCGAAACCATGGGCCCGATCCCCGCGCGCTATGCCGACTACGCCCAGGACATCCACAAGAGCGGCCAACACCTGCTGACGGTAATCAGCGACATTCTCGACCTGGCGCGGGCCGAAGCCGGCCACCTGCGCCTCAGCGAGCAGGAGATCACTCTGGAGGACGCCGTCGGCCCCTGCCTGCGGCTCATCCGGCCGCGCGCCGAGCAGCAGAAGATCACCGTCACCGCCAGGCTGCCCAAGGACCTGCGGCTCGACGCCGACCTCACCAAGCTGCGCCAAGCCGTCCTGAACCTGCTGTCGAACGCGGTGAAGTTCACGCCGGAAGGCGGCCGCATCCTGGTGAGCGCCGAGCTGCGCGACGACGATGCCCTCGCCATCGCCGTCACCGACAGCGGCATCGGCATCAAGCCGGAGGACATTCCCCAGGCTCTCACTCCCTTCGAGCGCCTGGACGCCGCCGAGCAGATCGAGGGGACCGGCCTGGGCCTGCCGCTCGCCAAGGTGCTGACGGAGCTGCACGGCGGGGCGCTGGAGCTGGAGGGCCTGCCCGAAGGCGGTACCCGCGTCACCATCGTCTTGCCGCCGGAGCGCGTTCACACCGCAAGCGCGGTGGAAGCGGGCCCGATCAGCGCCGGGGTGGAGCCGCGCCTGGCCGCCATGCCGGAGCGCTGAGCGGCGGAGGCTAGCGACATCCGGGCCGCGATGGCCTAATCTGCCCGCTCTATGCTGAGCGTCAAGAATCTCACCCGCCCCGGCCTGGAGCCGGTCGCTTTCGAACTGGCCGCCGGCGAATGCATCGCCCTGCGCGGCCCCTCCGGCGCCGGCAAGTCGCTGCTGCTGCGCGCCATCGCCGATCTCGACCCCAACGAGGGCGAGGTTGCCCTGGACGGCACGCCGCGCGAGAAGATTGCAGCGCCCACCTGGCGCCGGCGGGTCGGCTACATCCCCGCCGAACCGGGCTGGTGGTCAGAGCGTCTGAGCGATCATTTCCAGGACTGGGCGGCCCAGGCGGGCCCGGCCCGCCGCCTGAAGGTCTCGCCGGAGGCGGAGACGCGCCGGGTCAGCCAGCTCTCCACCGGCGAACGCCAACGCCTCGCCCTGCTGCGCGCCCTGGAGCATCGCCCGGAAGTACTGCTGCTGGACGAGCCCACAGGGCCGCTGGACGAGGAAACCACCGCCGCCGTCGAGGCGCTGCTGCGCGAGAAGCAGGAAAACGGCCTCGCCTTGCTGTGGGTCACGCACGACAAGCGCCAGGCCGCGCGCGTGGCGACGCGGCGCTTCTGGATCGACCGCGGCCGCCTGCGCGAGGAAATGCTGGAAGAGGCAGAAGCGCGGTGAACTACATCCGCCTCGACTATTGGGACCTGGGCCTGGCCGCGCTGCTGCTGCTCGGCGTGGCGGCCTTGTCGCTGGCCCTGCAGTTGAAGATCGAGAAGAAGCTTCTGTGGGCGGGCCTGCGCTGCGCCCTGCAGCTCGCCCTCGTCGGCCTGGTGCTGACCAAGCTCTTCGAGCTGGTCTCGCCCTGGTGGACCGGCCTCGCCGCGCTGGCCATGGTGCTCTTCGCCGGGCGCGAGATCATGGCCCGGCAGGAGCGCGGCTTTGAACCCGCCTGGGCCTACGGCATCGGCACCTCGGCCATGCTGATGGCCGCCGCCCTGGTCACCATCTTCGCGCTGACCACGGCGGTGAAACCGGAGCCCTGGTACGACCCGCGCTACGCCCTGCCGCTGCTGGGCATGATCATGGGCAACACCATGACCGGCGTGGCGCTGGGCCTGCAGCGCCTGACCGAGGGCGCGCGCCAGCAGCGCCCGGGCATCGAGGCCCTGCTCTGCCTCGGCGCGACACGGCGCACGGCCCTGCTGCCGGTGACGCGCCAGGCGCTGACCACCGCGCTCATGCCGATCATCAATGCGCTGGCCGCCACCGGCCTGGTCTCCCTGCCCGGCATGATGACCGGCCAGATCCTCGCTGGCGTCGAGCCGCTGGAGGCGGTGAAGTACCAGCTGATGATCATGTTCATGATCGCCGGCGGCACCACGCTGGGCGCCGTCGCCGCCGTCTTCGTCGGCGTCTACCGCCTGACCGACAGCCGCGACCGCCTGCGGTTGGATCGCTTGGCGGGGGATTAGGTTTTCTGGATTGTCGCCCTCGGGCTTGACCCGAGGGTCCATTCCTCAACCGCACGGTCCGGAGAAGTGGATGAATGGATGCTCGGATCAAGTCCGAGCATGACGATTGAGGATGTCGGGAGGGGCAGCGCTCACACCTGCAACGTCTCGAGCGCCTTCCTTAGCCCGTCCGGGATCGGTACCGGCGTCATGCCGGCGCGTTCGACGAAGACGTGCACGAAGCTGCCCAGCGCCGCGGCCTCTTCGCGGCCGTCCTTGAAGAGGCCGATCTCGTAGCGTACCGAGCGGTTGCCCAGGTGGCCGACGCGCAGGCCCGCCTCGACGTCTTCGGGAAAGGCGAAGGAGGCCTTGAAGCTGCAGCTGCTCTCGGCGCAGACGCCGATCACCGGGCCGTCGTGGATGTCGAGCCCGCCTTCGCGGATCAGGTATTCGTTGATGACCGTGTCGAAGTAGGAGTAGTAGACGACGTTGTTCACGTGGCCGTACAGATCGTTGTCCATCCAGCGCGTCGGGATGGTGAGGAAGTGTGGGAAGCGGTCGCGGGTTTCGGCTACATCACTCATCGGCGTCTCTAGAGAATCGTCCTCAGCGCATCCAACGTCTCGTCAGGCTTTTCGGCCAGCATCATGTGGCCGCAGCCGGGGATCAGCACCTGCTGCGCCTTGGGGATCGCGCCGGCCAGCTTCGCGCCGGCGCGGGCCGGAGTCATCTTGTCCTCAGCCCCCATGATCACCACAGCCGGACAGGCGACCTTGGCGGCGGCCTCCATCCCCTCCTGATAGGCATTGCAGGCGGTGAGGTCGGCGTGGAGCACGCCGGGCCGCACCCGCTCCAGCAGGCGCTCGCCGCCGCCCATGAGCCAGGAGCCCGGGACGCGCGCGCCGCCGAGATGCCCGGCCGGGCCGAAGCCCCAGGAGGTCATGAGGTCGAAGGCCTTGTGGTCGTTGGCTTCCGCCGACGCCAACAGGTCCGGATGCACCGGCATCTTCGGCGCCGCGCCCAGCAGGGCCAGCGCCCGCACGCGGCTGCCGTGCCGCGCCGTGGTTTCGAGGGCGATCAGCGCGCCCTGGGAGTGGCCGGCCAGCGCCGCCCTGCCCGCGCCCACCTCGTCCAGCAGCTTCACCACCCAGTCGGCCAGGGCGGCGATCGATGTCAAAGGCGCGCCTTGTGACTTGCCGTGGCCCGGCAGGTCGACGGCCAGCACCGAGCGGTCGCGGTGGGCGAAGTAGCGTGCCGGCAGCGCCCAGACCGTATGGTCCAGGCCGGCGCCGTGCAGGAAAACGATCAAGGGGAGATCCGGGTCGAAGGCGCGTCCGCCGGTGCCGGCATGGACGTGCTGTCCCGCAACGGTCAGGTCCATCTTGGGTTTCAGTCCTTCTGGGAAGCCTTAAGCGCCTGGCGCAGGTCGGCGATGATGTCGTCGGGGTCTTCCAGACCGACCGAGAGGCGGATCATGTCCTCTCCCACCCCGGCGCGCCGCAGCTCCTCCGCCGTCATCTGCTGATGCGTCGTGCTGGCCGGATGGATGACCAGGGTCTTGGCGTCGCCGACGTTGGCGAGGTGCGAGGAAAGCTGGCAGGCCTCGATGAATTTGGCGCCCGCCGCGCGCCCGCCCTTCACGCCGAAGGAGACGATGGAGCCGCAACCCTTGGGCATGAGCTTCTGCCCCAGGGCGTGGTCGGGGTGCTCGGGCAGGTCCGGGTGCAGGACCCAGGAGACCGCCTCCTCGCGCTGCAGCGCCTCCAGCACCTTGTGGGTGTTGGCCATGTGGCGCTCCATGCGCAGCGGCAGAGTCTCGATGCCCTGCAGGATGTAAAAGGCGTTCTGCGGCGCCATGGTCGCGCCGAAGTCGCGCAGGCCCTCGGCACGCGCGCGCATGGCGAAGGCCTGGGGGCCGAACTCCTCGGCGAAATCGATACCGTGGTAACCGGCATAGGGCTCGGTCAGGGTGTCGAACTTGCCGCTGTCCTCCCAATCGAAGCGCCCGCCGTCGACCAGCAGGCCGCCGAGCGCCAGGCCGTGGCCGCCCAGCCACTTGGTCGCCGAGTGCATGACCAGGTCGGCGCCCAGTTCGACGGGACGACAGAGGTAGGGAGTCGCGAAGGTGCTGTCGATGGCCAGCGGCAGCCCGGCCTTGTGCGCCACCTCGGCCACCGCCGGAATGTCCAGCACCTCCAGGCCCGGGTTGCCGAGCCCCTCGGCGAAGACCAGCCGCGTCTCCGGGCGGATGGCGTCGCGGAAGGCGGCGACGTCGCGCGGATCGACGAAGGTCGTGGTGATGCCGAAGCGCGGCAGGGTGTGGGTGAAGAGGTTGATGGAGCCGCCGTAGAGCGAGCGCGAGGCGACGATGTGCCCGCCCTGGCCCATCAGCGTGGCGACCGCCAGGTGCAGCGCCGCGTGGCCCGAGGCCGTGGCGATGGCGGCGACGCCCAGTTCCAGCGCCGCGATGCGCTCCTCCAACACCGCCGTGGTGGGGTTGGAGATGCGTGAGTAGATGTGGCCGGCGCGCTCCAGATTGAACAGCGCCGCCGCCTGGTCGGTGTCACGGAAGACGTAGGACGTCGTCTGGTAGATCGGCACCGCCCGGGCGCCGGTCGCCGGATCGGGCTGCTGGCCCGCGTGCAGCGACAGAGTATCGAACTTCAGGAACTTCGGATCCGCCACGTGACCTCCCTCTGCCTGGCCTTCCTCCTGCCTGGCCTTTCCCCCTGCGTCATCTTCGGGGGCGGCCGTATCGCGCAGGCGGCGGAATCTTACACGAATGGCCCCGGTGGAGGGACATTCCAAAGCTCCGGTCAGGGGGCGGCTCGAGGCCATCGCAAGGCGCGGTTTCGGGGCGAAGAGTGCACAAGAGGCCGGGCATCTTGCGCAACCGGCCGCCTCGGGAAGGCCGCCTGCAAATAACTGCGGGGAATTTACTTTAGAAATAATCTAAGTCCAGGCTAAATAGCCGCGGACACCAAGAAAAGGGGCCTAAAATTAAAGGAGGGCCTTCGATCCTTATGGATCGTGGCCCTTCCCCTTGTTTAAGTCCTACCCTGTCAACTTGCCTGGGCGAAACAGTAGCAGCGTCCCTCAGACGGTCAAGTGGAGAATCGTTAAGGCCGGGCGAAGTCCCTAAAAACACTCAACTCTCTGCGGATTCCCCGGCTTCCCGGCCATCCCGGCGCCAAGGGCGGCAAGAGGGCGCGCCGCGGCTGAAGAGCCGCAAACCGGCATCTGTGGATAACTCTGGGGACAAAAGAAAAAACCGCCGGGCGATCCCGGCGGCAAGTTTAACAGGGAGGCGTTACAAGGAACGGATAAACATCCGAAAGACGGTCGGGAGGACCCGGGGAGGGCTCACCGAGCCGTCTGTGTCTAAAATTAGTCCTAAACTCCTAAAAAAAGGTTAACGAAACCTTCTATACAGGGTCAGCCGCAGAAAAACTTCTAAGTTACTGTTTTTCAATGCTATAGAAGCCGGCCTCACGCTTTGGACAGAACTTGCCGAGGACAAATAGCGGGGGAAAAGCCGCTGAAAATTAACTTTCGCCGGGCATTTCGACGCCGTACCGGCGAATCGGGGACATCCCCCCCGCCGGCCGTTTCGCCGGCGTTGCAGTCTTGGCCCCGGGCGGGGAAAGCGTGAAAATGCCGCCGCCGCCTCGCGAAGCTTGCCTCGCGGCAAGCGGCGCCGCGCAGCGAAAAAACCTATGCAGCACCGTTTCATCTCAGACGAAGGGCTCGCCGTTGACCGAAATTGACGTCACGCCGGTTGCCAGAGTCCTGGGCCTGATGCTCTGCGCGCTGGCCGGAGTGATGCTGGTTCCCGCCGCCGTCGACGCCAGCTTCGCCAACCCCGATTGGACGGCCTTCGTCGAGTCCGCCGCGGTCACCGGATTCATCGGCGGCGCCATGGTCCTGGCCACCCAGCACCGCGGCGCCTTCGAACTCAGCCTGCGCCAGGCCTTCCTCCTGACCGTGGCGAGCTGGCTGACGGTCACCGCCTTCTCCGCCCTGCCGTTTCTGGGCCTGGGGCTGGACTATACCGACGCCTTCTTCGAGGCGATCTCCGGGATCACCACGACGGGCTCGACCGTCATCTCCGGCCTCGACGCACTGCCGCCGGGGATCTTGCTGTGGCGTTCGCTGCTGCAGTGGATCGGCGGCCTCGGCATCATCGTCATGGCCATCGTCATCCTGCCCTTCCTCAGGGTCGGCGGCATGCAGCTCTTCTACACCGAAAGCTCCGAGCGCTCGGAGAAAGTGGTGCCCAGCGCCTTCCACCTCTCCGCCTGGATCGGCACCATCTATGTGGTGCTGACCGCCACCTGCGCGCTGCTGTACGGCGCGGGGGAGATGTCGGCCTTCGACGCCGTCAACCACGCCATGGCGACGCTGTCGACCGGCGGCTACTCCACCCACGACGCCTCCTTCGCCTACTTCCGGCAACCGGCAACGCAGTGGACCGCGATCCTCTTCATGCTGGCCGGCGCCTTGCCCTTCGTCGCCTACATCCGTTTCCTGAGGGGCGAACGCCGGACCTTCTGGCGCGACCCGCAGATCCGCGGCCTGCTGCGCTTCCTGCTGATCGCCGTCGGCGCCATGGCGGTCTGGTTATGGGCAACGCGGGAGATCGACTTCCTCGACGCGCTGCGTCTGACCGCCTTCAACATCACCTCGGTGGTCACCACCACGGGCTTCGCCAGCGACGACTATGGCGGCTGGGGCGCCCTGGCCGTGGCGGCCTTTCTGATGTTCACCTTCGTCGGCGGCTGCACCGGGTCGACCTCCGGGGCCATCAAGATCTACCGCTACCAGGTGCTGTGGATCATCGTGCGCAGCCAGCTCATGCGCCTGGTCAGCCCGCGCCGCGTGGTGCTGCTGCGCTACGGCAGCCGCAGCGTCCCCGCGGACGTGCCCGCCTCGGTGCTGGCTTTCGTCGCCGTCTTCCTCGCCACCGTGGCGCTCTTCACCGTCGCCCTGGCCGGCATGGGCCTGGACCTGGTGACCGCGCTGTCGGCCAGCGCGACGGCGATCACCAACGTCGGCCCGGGCCTGGGGCCCATCGTCGGCCCGGCCGGGAACTTCGCGAGCCTGCCGGACGCCGCCAAGTGGATTCTTTCCGTCGCGATGCTGCTGGGACGCCTGGAGATCTTCAGCGTGCTGATCCTCTTCGATCCCGAATTCTGGCGCCCGTGAAGCCGCCATGACCGGCAACGGCCTCGTTCTCACTGCGGTGGCGATCCTGCTCGGCGCGGTGCTGCTCAATCCGCGCCTGGTGAAGTGGCCCTTCTGGCAGGCGACCGTCACACCGCTGGCCTCCATCATCGGCTCCGGGTTCCTTGTCGCCGGGCCGATCCTGGCCCACGCGGCCGGCCGCCACGCCTGGCTGGCCATGCTGGGGCTCTGTGCCCTGGCCTACCTCTTCGGCGACGCCCTGCGCCACAACATCCGCCATGTGGAGCCGCTGCTGGCCAGCCGGCACCGCAGCGGAATCTCCGCGACGGTGCGCGGGCTCGAGCGCGCCTCGGAGCTGGCACTCTCCCTCGCCTATTTCGTCTCGGTCGCCTACTACCTGAACCTCTTCGCCGCCTTCGGCCTCAGGATCGAGGGCATCATCGACCCCTTCTGGATCCGCGTGGCGGCGACGGCCAGCATCGCCGCGGTCGGCGCCGTCGGCGCGCTGGGCGGGCTCACCGGGCTGGAGCGCGTCGAGATCGGCGCGGTCGGCCTGAAGCTCAGCCTCATCGGCGGGCTCTTCGCCGCCCTTGCCGTCACCACCGCGGCGGCGCTGGCCGGCGGCAGTTTCGGCTGGCCGGAACTCCCGCACGCCTACGGCCTGCACGAACTCACGCTTCTGCTGGGGCTGGTGATCCTGGTGCAGGGTTTCGAGACCTCGCGCTACCTCGGCAGCAAGTACGACGCCGAGGTGCGCGTCCGCAGCATGCGCTGGGCCCAGGGCATCGCCACCGCCATCTACCTGGTCTTCATCCTGCTGATCACGCCCTACTTCACCGACGGGCTGCCGCAGCAGGGCGGCGAGACGGCGATCATCGACATGCTGCGGCCGGTCAGCCTGGCGGTGGCGCCGGCATTGATCATCGCCGCCCTGGCCTCCCAGCTCTCCGCGGCCGTCGCCGACATGAACGGCGCCGGCGGCCTGCTGACCGAGATCTTCGGCCGGCGCCTGAAGGTCCGGATCGGCAACCTCATCACCGCGCTGGTCGCCATCGCCATCACCTGGTCGGCCAACATCTACGAGATCATCGCCTACGCCTCCAAGGCCTTCGTCGCCTACTACGCCCTGCAGTCGGCCCAGGCCTTCCTCTCGGCCTGGCGGCAACGCCGTTTCCTGCAGGCCGCCTTCTTTCTCGCCGCCATGGCGATCGCGCTCGCCATCATCCTCTTCGCCACACCGGTCACGGTCTGACGCCGCCGCGGCCGGCCGCAGGGTCCCAAGAAGCCCAAAAATCCGCCGGTTTCAGCGGTTTCGGTTTTCCACAAAAAATCTTCCATTCGCTCTTGATTTTGCAGTGCAACATATTATATTGGAATAATTCCAATTAACAAAGAAAGACCCGCTGGGCCAAGGCCCAGGGCTTTCCAGATACCTTTTTCGCTACCGCGAGGAGATTTTTGATGATCGGCCGAAAACTTCCCCCCGTGACCTTCCGGACCCGCGTCCGCGACGAGTCCATCGAGGGCCCGAACCCCTTCCGCTGGGAAAACAAGACCACCGACGACTACTTCAAGGGCAAGAAGGTCGTGCTCTTCTCCCTGCCCGGCGCCTTCACGCCGACCTGCTCCACCTACCAGCTGCCGGACTTCGACAAGATGGCCGAAGACTTCCGGGCCAAGGGCATCGACGAGATCTACTGCCTCTCGGTCAACGACGCCTTCGTGATGAACGCCTGGGGCAAGCAGCAGGGCCTGGAGAACATCAAGCTCATCCCCGACGGCTCCGGCGAGTTCACCCGCAAGATGGGCATGCTGGTCTGCAAGGATAACCTGGGCTTCGGCATGCGCTCCTGGCGCTACGCCGCGGTGATCGATGACGGCGTGGTCAAGGCCTGGTTCGAGGAGCCCGGCTTCTCCGACAACTGCGAGACCGACCCCTACGGCGAGTCCTCGCCGCAGAACGTTTACGAGAAGCTCACCGACGAGGTTCTCGGCGAGAAGTCCGAAGCCGCGTAACGCGACGGGGCCTCGCCGCGAAAGCCAACGGCCCGCCATACGGCGGGCCGTTTTTCGTTTCCGGCAGCGGTCTTCCGCAGGCCGCCCCCGCAATCGGCCGGAGCCGTCAGACGGTGAGCGCGCGAATGCGTTCCTCAGCCTCATCGGTCGCCCAGACGGCGTTCGCCATCATGCGGAAGTTGATGAGAGCGGCGAGATAGCCATCGCCCTCGGGCACCTTCGCACCGGCGGTCGCATCCTGCACCACCGCGACCTCGAATCCCTGCTCGATGAAGTCGCGCATGTGGCTTTCGACGCAGAGATTGGCGGACATGCCGGCGAGAACGATCTGCTCGACCTTGAGCTTGCGGAGCTGGAGTCCGGCGTCGTTCTGCTGGGGACCGTAGATCTTGTGCGGCGAGGCGATGATGGTCTTGCCGTCGAAGATGTAGTCCTTGTACTCGGCCATGAAATCCGCGCCCGAGCCCTCGAGGCCCTTCGTGTCCAGCGGGCCCGGACGGTCGAACATGCCGATCGAGTGCATCACCTTTTCCAAGGCGCCCTCGAACTGCCAGCGATGGTCGTGCGGGTAGTAGTAGTGGGGAGAGACGACCACCGGCATGCCGGCGGCCTTGGCGGCGCGGAACAGGCGGGCGATGTTCTCCACCACATTGTGCTCGGTGACGCTCTCACCGACCACGCCCCAGGTCACGCCGTCGGGACTGAGGAAATCGATCTGCGGATCGACGACCAGCAAGGCGGCGCGCCCCTTCTCCAGCGCCATCGTAGAGGACGGCAGAGCGGGATCGGCCGGCGGCGCATAGGCGCTCAGGTCTGCCGCGTCGGCTTCCGACGCCGCAAGGCCGCCGCTGGCCGCGGCCGCCGCGAGGCCCGCCGCCCCCGCAACGCCGGCGGCGCCGGCGGTAACGAAGGCTCGGCGGTCCATGAACGCGCCTCGGCCGCCGTCCTGATGGTCATGATTACCGTTTTTCATCGTCTTGCTCCTTTCAGGCAGGGCGCGCGGCCCGCTGCGATGTGCGACCGGCACAGCCGGGCCGTCGACACGTTCCGGGATTTCGGCGGCCTTACAGCCCCAGTTCGGACAAACCCGGGTGATCCGCCGGCCTGGGTCCCAGCGGCCAGTGGAAAAGGCGGTCGCCCTCGCAGATCCGCAGGTCGTTGATCGAAGCCCGGCGCACGGCCATCAGTCCGTCGGGAGCGAACTCCCAGTTCTCGTTGCCATAGGCCCGGAACCACTGTCCGTCGGGACCCAGCGCCTCGTAGGCGAAGCGCACTGCGATGCGCGCGGCGTCGAAGCTCCACAGTTCCTTGATGAGCCGGTATTCGCGTTCGGCCCGCCATTTGCGGGCCAGGAAAGCTTCGACCTCGGCGCGCCCGTTCAGGAACTCGTTGCGGTTCCGCCAATCCGTATCCGCCGTGTAGGCGGCGGCGACCTTGATGGGGTCCCGGCTGTTCCAGGCGTCCTCGGCGGCGCGAACCTTCACGGCGGCAGAATCCTTGTCGAAGGGAGGAAGGGGTGGACGGGTCATGATGTCGCTCCAATATGTACCGATCTGTTCACTTTAATGCGCCCTATATGAACCGATCGGTTCACTTTTTCAAGATCATTTTCGCGCTCCGATCTAGAAGCTTGCGGAGTTACATCATAAACTATTATTTTATCTTATATTTTTCTGAACCCCTTGCCCTTACAGGCTGGATAATCCATATACCGATCTGTTCATGATTGGAGGGCTTATGCGCCCCAGCAAGCGAGACGAGCTGGTCCGGAAGGCACAGGAGATCTTCTACCGCGACGGCTTTCATGCGACGGGCATGGATTTGCTGTCCGCCGAGACCGGGATTTCCAAGACCACGATGTTCAAGCACTTCCGCAGCAAGGAAGAGCTCATCCTTGCGGTCCTGCGGCTGCGCGATCAGAACTTTCGGAATTGGCTGTTCCGCCGCATGGAGCAGGCCGGGCCACCCCGCGCTCAGCTCCTGGCGATGTTCGATGCGCTGGCGGAGTGGTTCGCCGCTCCGGAATTCCGCTCCTGCATGTTCATCAAGGCCGCCTCGGAGTACCCGGATCCCGCGCACCCGATCCACGCACAGGCCGCGGAGCACAAGCGGCTGCTGTTCCTGCAGTTGGAGAAATTCGCCGCCGCCACAGGCGCAGCGGAGCCCGCGGTCCTCGCACGGGCGCTGCTGCTGCTCAAGGAAGGCGCCATCGTCACCGCCCACCTGGGTCACGAGAAGGACCCTGCCGGCGATGCGAAGGCGGCCGCCGAGGCGCTCGTCTCCGCCGCCCTTGCCTGACCCCCGCCCCCGCAATGACCGCGGGCCGGCGGCGGCCCGAGGCCGATGCTTCCTATTACCCGGCTGATTTCCCCGGCCGGCGCCGCCTTCCGCCGGAAGCCCCCGGTTGCGGGAACGAGCTCTCTACTGCGCCATCCAGCCGCCGTCGATGGACAGCGGCGCACCGGTGATCTGGTCGGCCGAGGGCGAGCAGAGGAAAACCGCCAGGCCGCCGATCTGCTCGGGCGTCGAGAAATCCTTGGACGGCGTCTTCTCCGCCACCAGGGCCAGCTTCTCTTCCTCGTAGCTCTTGCCGGAAGCCGCGGCGCGGTCCTCGATCTGCTTTTTCACCAGCGGCGTCAACACCCAGCCCGGGCAGATGGCGTTGCAGGTGATGCCGGCCCCGCCGGTCTCCAGCGCCGTCACCTTGGTCAGGCCGACGATGCCGTGCTTGGCGGCCACGTAGGCCGACTTGTTGGCCGAGGCGGAAAGACCATGCGCCGAAGCGATGTTGATGACGCGGCCCCAGCCCTTCCTGCGCATGGCCGGCAACGCCGCCTTGGTGGTGTGGAAGGCCGAGGAGAGGTTGATGGCGATGACCGCGTCCCAGCGCTCGTCCGGGAAATCCTCAAGGGGAGAAACGTGCTGGATACCGGCGTTGTTCACCAGGATATCGACCGCGCCGAACTGTGCTTCCGCGTCCTGCATCATGCGGGCGATCTCCGCCGGCTTCGACATATCGGCCCCGTCGTAGGCGGCGGTGACGCCGTTTTTCTCCGCGATCTCCTTGCGCAGGGCCGCGATGTCGCCGGCCTCGCCAAAACCGTTCAGGACGATGTTCGCGCCTTGCGCCGCCAGCGCCTCGGCGATGCCCTGCCCGATGCCGCTGGTCGAACCGGTCACCAGCGCGGTCTTTCCCTTCAGCATACGAACGATCCTCCCGAAAGGTTCTCTGTCGCTGGGGCGTTGCTACCGCTAAGGCCTGAGCAAGGCAAGCAGGAAGGTCAAGGTCACCACCGAGAGGGCGGTGGAGATCAGTACCGCCGAGGCCGCGCGGCCCAGATAGATGTCGTATTGGCGGGCCATGATGAAGACATTGGCGCCCACCGGGGTCGCCGCGGTGATGACGGCCACGGTGGCGGCCAGGGGCGGCAGTTCGAAGACCCAGAACGCCAGAACCGCCATGACCGCGGGGTGAACCAGCAGCTTCATGGCGACCATGGCCAGGGTCTCCTTGATGTCGCCGCGCAGTTCGAAAGCGGTCAGCGAGGCGCCCAGGGCGAAGAGCGCGCAGGGCGCCGCCGCCCCGCCGAGCAGCGCCAGGAAGCGTTCGCCCGCCCCGGGCAGAGGAGCGCCGGTCAGCCCATAGGCGATCCCGAGGACCAAGGCGAGAATGATCGGGTTGAGGGCGATCGCCCTGAGGGTCTGGCCGGCAAGCCGGCGCCAGCCCTGCCCCGCGCCGCGCCGGAATTCGATCAGCACGGTGATCACCGGCAGGATGATCACCGCGTGAAAGGTGATGATCAGCATGAGCCGCAGGCCTGCGGCCTCGCCCAGGACGGTGAAGATCAGCGGGATCGCCAGCAGAACGGTGTTGGAAAAGACCGAACCCATACCGAACAGCACCTGTTCCACCGGGCCGGTGCGGAACACCAGGCGGGCCACCGCCAGGGCCAGCAGAAAGGTGACCAGGACCGCCGTGAAATAGCCGCCGACGATGGTGAATTCCACCGGCCCCATGCCGCGCGCCATGGCGCGGAACAGCAGCGCCGGGATGGCAAAGTAGAAGACGAAGGTGTTGAGGCCCTTGATGGCCTCCTCGCTCATCCAGCGCAGGCGGCCAACGAGGTAGCCGCAGAGCACCAGGCCGAAAATCGGCAGCACGGTTTCCAGGATGGATAGCATGGGCGTCGGAAGGGTCTCGGAACCGGCGGAAAGTCTTCGGATCAGGGGTTGGCAAGCGGCTGGAGGCCGCCGCCCGGATAAGCCACAATAGCAGCCATGGATCCGAAACTCACGGCCTGGCTGATCGTCATCTTCGGCTACCTGCTGCCCCTGGCCCACGTGATGCTGTCGCCGCGCGGAGGCCGCTGGCGTCCGCCGCCCGGCAGCGGCTGCCCGCTGGGCCCCCGGGTCGGCTGGATCGTCCTGGTGCTGCTGCTCGGCCCTGTCGGCTGGTTCATGTTCTGGCGCAGCCGCAAGCGGACCGGGACCTAGAAACACCTGCTTCTTGCCGCCCGGCACGGCGCCGGCAGCTCCGAGGACCGTCTCGAAAGGGAGTGAACCTTTCCGAGCGGCGCCGGCCTTCCGCCGGCTTGCAGCGCAGTCCCGGACAAGCGCAGTGCCCCCCAGCGCTCGCTGACAAGCCGGGGCGCGCCGGATACCGCGTCTCTTCGGCGGCAGTCACCATCTTGTGACGAAGCGTGAGGCGCCGGGAGAATTGTACAGCCGCCTCCGTTGCAGCATCGTCGACTCCGGCTCGCCCGACCTCATGAACGTTTTGCGCAGGAGCCAGGCCCCATGCGACAGCCCTTCTTCACCGGAAGCCTGGCCGGACTGGGTTTGGCCATGTTCTTGTCGGTTCAACCGCTGACCCGCGAAGCCATTGCCATTGAGCCCTTGGTGCAACTCGCCCAGCCCGGACCTTGGTCCGCCATCGATTCGATCATCGGCTATGGGCAACGCATCTGGTTCGCCAATCAGGAATCCTTCCGCAACCACAATGCGGCGGATATCTACAGCTACGACCCGGCAACAGGCGAGCTGCGTTACGAGCGGTCCCTCTTCAGCCAGGGAGCAGGCCGGCCGCTGACGGCGGAAGGTCTGCTGTATTGGCCCTTCGAGGACCCTCGCTTTACCGCCAACCGTGCCGAGTTCGCGGTCACCAACGGCACGGACTGGGCATGGCGCATCTTGCCGGAGGGGGAAGCCTTTCACCTGCATGTCATGACCGCGCACGATGGCAAGCTCTATGCAGCGTCATCCGCCTGGCGCGCCAACCTGCAGGTCTCGGCCGACAAGGGCGCAACCTGGCAGATGCTCTATGATCATCCAACGCCAGAGGGGCAGGTGTCGCGCATCACCTCTCTTGCATCCTTTCAGCGCCGCCTCTATGCGGGCCTCACCCAACGGCGCAATCTCGGGCAGCGCATCCTGACAGTGACGGAAGAGCACGTCGCGCCAGCGCCCGGTTGGCCCGCCGCCTATACGGCGAGCAACCTCACCAACTTCCGCGGCAACCTCTTCGCGATCCTCCAGGACGATGACGGCAGCCGGTTATGGTACAGCGATGGCGGCCCGGCGAAGCCTGTCGGCGAAGGCCCCTCGGGCCAGCCGCTGCACGCCTTGGCAGCCGGCGAAGACACCCTCTGGGCCATCACCGCCGGCGGCGGCGAAGGTGCGCTCTGGCAATCGGAAGACGGGCTTCAATGGACCAAGTCGCAGAACTTTCCCAATGCCGCCCCCATTTCCTTGGCGGTTTACCAAGGAGCCCTCTTTGTCGGCAGCATCGGCCCAGGGGGGCGGGGCACTCTGTGGGGGCCGCGCCCGCCGGCGGCGCTGCGCCGGCCGCCGCCCGGCCAGTCAGCATTCGGCCAGTCAGCATTCGGCCAGTCAGCGCTCGGCCAGTCAGCGCTCGGCCGGCCTTCGCCAGCCTTGCCGCCGGCGGGACGCCGAAGCGGAGGCATCGAACGCCATCTCGCCGCACTGGACAACCTGACCGCACCCGAAACGCTGAACGATCGCGACTGGCAGTACAAAAGCCTCATGCCGCCCCTTTGGGCCCTGGCCCAGGCCAATCTGCCGCGCGTAGGGGCCGCCCTGGCGGCGCGCTTGGAGGCGGCATTGCCGGAGCGTCCCCTTACGATCTTCGGTGGCAAGATCGAGGTTCGCACCTCGGCCCTCGCGCGCTGGTACCTGCTCTGGGCGATGGCGCAGCAGGGCGGCGGCCGGGTGCCGCCTGCGTTGCTCGCCGTGCCCTGGGACGTTCCGGTCAACCAGCCGGAGAAGTACTTCCATCCGGCGCCGGCGGCGGCCTGGGCGATGGCGCAGCTTGGCCAGGGAGATCGTGAAAGCCTCGCCGCCCTGATGGCGCGCCTGACCCGCCCCGGCGATCCGGACTGGCTGGCCGGCGATATCGTCGGGGCCCTGACGGTTCTCACCGGACAGCGCTTCGGTCACGACTACGGCGCGTGGCGGAGCTGGTGGGACCGGCAGCGACAAGAAACGCCGTCACGGGACAAACGACCGCCGTCAGAGGCCGGCCCGGAACCGCCGCCCCCTACTTGATGATCACCTCCGGCCCCATCAGCGCCGTGGGCAGCACGGTCGAGATCCAAGGCACGTAGGTGACGATGATCAGGAAGAGGAAGAGGATCCCCAGCCAAGGCAGCGCCGCCTTCACCACATCCAGCACCGGCATGCCCGCCACCCCCGAGGTGACGAAGAGGTTGAGGCCCACCGGCGGCGTGATCATGCCGATCTCCATGTTCACCACCATGATGATGCCCAGGTGAATTGGATCGATCCCCAGCTCGATGGCGATGGGGAAGACCAGCGGCGCGACGATGACGATGAGGCCCGAGGGCTCCATGAACTGACCGCCGATCAGCAGGATCAAGTTGACGATGACCAGGAACATGACCGGCCCGAAGCCGGCTTCCAGCATGGCCCCGGCGATGGCCTGAGGAATCTGTTCGTCGGTCAGGACGTGCTTCAGGATCAGCGCGTTGGCGATGATGAAGAGCAGCATGATGGTGGTCTTGCCCGCCTCGAAGAGGGCGTGCTTGGTGTCCGGATGGAAGAATACGGTGACCAGCGCCTGCGGCCGCTTCAGCAGCGAGTGGCGCTGGTCGCCTTCGCCCTTCAGCGGCCCCATGTCCTTGTAGACGAAGTTGGCGATGACGAAGGCGTAGACCGCGGCCACGGCGGCGGCCTCGGTGGGCGTGAAGACGCCCCCGTAGATGCCGCCGAGGATGATGACGATGAGGAACAGGCCCCAGGCCGAGTCCTTCGCCGAGGCGAAGATCTCGCCCCAGCCGGCCCAGTCCTGCGCCGGCAGATGGCGGATCTTGGCGGCGATATAGATGCCGACCATCAGCATCAGGCCGGCCAGCAGTCCGGGAATGACGCCGGCCAGGAACATGCGCCCCACCGAGACGTCCACGGCGGAGGCATAGACCACCATAACGATGGAGGGCGGGATCAGGATGCCCAGGGTGCCGGCATTGCAGATCACGCCGGCGGCGAAGTCCTTGCTGTAGCCGACCTGGCGCATACCGGCGATGACGATGGTGCCGATGGCGACCACGGTGGCCGGCGAGGAGCCGGAGAGCGCGGCGAACATCATGCAGGCGAAAACGCCGGCGATGGCGAGTCCCCCCTGGAAGTGGCCGACGCAGGCGATGGAAAAGCGGATGATGCGGCGCGCCACGCCGCCGGTCGACATGAAAACCGACGCCAGGATGAAAAAGGGAATGGCCAGCAGCGTGAAGTGCCCGGCGAAGGCGTTGAAGAAAGTCTGGGCGATGGAGCCCAACGAGCTGTCGGAGTAGACCAGCAGGAAGACGACCGAGCTGAGGCCGAGAGCGATGGCGATGGGCACGCCGATCAGCAGCAGGCCGATCACCATAGCGAAGAGGAAAACGACATCCACGGCCTCAGTCCTCCCGCTTCACGTTATTGGAGTTCGCCGGTCCCGAGCCCGCCGGTCCCGAGCCCGCCGGTCCGGAATCTGCCGGTCCGGAATCTGCCGGAATATCCTCCAGCCTGCCGCCGGCGCCCTCGATCAGGTCCTCGGCCTCGTGGCCGGCGACGATGACGTCGATTTCCCCGGCAACGACCCGCCAGGCGATCTGCAGAAAGCGGAAGGTCAGCAGGAAAAGTCCGATGGGCAGCGCCGCGTAGGGAATGAAGCGCGGCAGCTTTTCGTAAGCCTCGCCGGCGTTCATCGGCCCCTCGATGAAACGCAGGAAATCCAGCATGGGAATGTCGTTGACCTCGTACCAGGCCTGATCGCGGAAGGAGCCGTCCAGCTCCGGCAGTGCGGCGAAGGGGGCCCAATAGTTCCAGGCGCCGGCCAGCAGCAGGAGCGAAAAGGCAAGGCTGCAGCCCACGGCGAGCAGCGCCAGAACGCGGCGCGCGCCGGGGCCGACCATGTGCAACACCACGTCGACACCCAGGTGAACGCGGGTCTTCACGCAGTAGGACGCACCGATCAGCACCAGCCAGGCGAAGAGGAAGACGGTGGTCTCCAGCGCCCAGAGAATATTGCTGTTGAAAACATAGCGTGCGACGACGTTGGCGAAGGTCACCAGCGTCATCAGGCCGAGGAGTACCGCGATCAGCGTCTCCTCCATGTCGTTGACCACGCGCCCGAGCCGCGTCTTCGGCTGGTCGTGCATGGCATTCCCCCTTAGCGAAGCCCTTTGCGAAGCGGACTATGTTCTATTTGATTTCGACCGGCAACCGTGCCGGCGCGGCCCGGAAAGCTCCGGACCGCGCCAGGTGATCACGGGTTCGCCGGAGGGCGAAAACCGTCAGTTCGTCGCGTTGGCGGCCTGCGCGGCGGCGATCAGGTCGGCGCCGATGTCGTCCGCGAACTTGTCCCAGACCGGCTTCATGGCGGCGACCCAGGCAGCGCGCTGCTCCGCATTCAGGGCCCGCACCTTGCCGCCGGCCTCGATAATCGCCTTCTTGGCGTCCTGGTTGACGGCCTCGGACTCGGCGTTGCGGCTGGTGGTCACCTCTTCCAGGATGGTCGCGAGCTGGCTGCGCACATCGTCCGGCAGGCCGTCCCACCACTCGGTCGAGGTCACGACCAGGTAGTCGATGACGCCGTGGTTGGATTCGGTCACACCGTCCTGCACTTCGAAGAACTTCTGGCCGTAGACGTTGGACCAGGTGTTCTCCTGGCCGTCGACAACGCCGGTCTGCAGGGCGCCGTAGACCTCGGAGAAGGCCATCTTCTGCGGATTGGCGCCCAGTGCCTCCATCTGAGCGACGAGGACGTCGGAGGGCTGGACGCGGAACTTCAGTCCGGCGGCGTCAGCCGGCGTCAGCAGCGGCTTGTTGGCCGAAATCTGCTTCATGCCGTTGTGCCAGAAGGCCAGGCCCTGCAGGCCGCGGCGGCGCATCGAGCCCTTCAGCTTCTCGCCGTCCGCCGAGGTCTGGAAGCGGTCGACCGCGTTGATGTCGTCGAACAGGAACGGCAGATCGAAGAGGCGGAACTTCTTGGTGAACTTCTCGAACTTCGACAGCGAGGGCGCGGCCAGTTGCACGTCGCCGGCGAGCATCGCCTCCAGCACCTGGTCGTCGTTGTAGAGCTGCGAGTTCGGGAAGACCTCCATGCAGGCCTTGCCGTTCATCTCCTCGTTGACGCGCTGGGCCAGCAGCGTGGCGGCGATGCCTTTGGGATGCTTGTCGGTGTTGGTGACATGGCTGAACTTGATGACGATCTCGCCCTCTTCGCAGGCTGCGAGGGCTGAGGTTGCGGACAGGGTCGTGGTGAGCGCCACGGCGGCCGCGGCGACAATCAGTTGCTTCTTCACTGGATTTCCTCCCGTTATTCTTTGGCGCGCGGCGCCGGAGCCGCTTGCCCCCGCGCCCGCACACTGGGTTTTCAAGAGCAACGGGCATGCCAGTTTCCGGGCACACCAGCATCTAGGCGTTAAGTTATTGTTTGAACTGGAGCAGGCCGCCGGAAGATCAAGGGCCACAACCGGCGCGCGTGTGGCGCGCCACCCATCGGCGGCCCCCGATGTGTAGGAATCTACACAAGCCGCGCTGGCGGCGCTTTAGCCGGCCACCGCCGGAAACCCCACCCAGACCATAAGCGGCGTCCGCACCGCCCAGGGCGAGTCCCGCAGGTCTCACTCGTCCTCGCCCGCCAGAAAGTCCTCGCGCTTCAGGCCGTGGCGCTGCAGCTTGTCGTAGAGGGTCTTGCGCGACAGGCCCAGAGCTTCGTAAGTGGCCTTGAGACTGCCGTTCTGGCGACGCAGTTCGGCTTCCAGGATCGATTTCTCGACCGCTTCCAGGCGCTCTGACAAAGGCCCTTCGGCCGGGCCGACCGACGCCGCCGAAAGGCCCGGCACCACCTCCTCCAGGCCGAGCACGAAACGGTCGGCGGCGTTCCGCAGCTCGCGCACATTGCCGGGCCAGCCGTAGGAGGCCAGTGCGGCCAGCAGCGCGCCGTCCAGTTCCGGGATCTCGCGGCGATAGCGCGCCCGCGCCTCGCGCGTCAGATGATGGAACAGCAGCGGTATATCCTCGCGGCGCTCGCGCAGCGGCGGAATGGTCAAGGAGACCACGTTGAGGCGGTAGTAGAGATCCTCCCGGAAACGTCCTTCGCGGCAGGCAAGGGCCAGATCCGCCTTGCTGGCTGCCACGAAGCGGATATCGAGCGGCACCGGAGTATTGGACCCCAGGCGCTCGATGGTGCGGGTCTCGATGGCGCGCAGCAGCTTCACTTGCAGGTCGAGCGGCATGGACTCGATCTCGTCCAGCAGTACGGTGCCGCCGTCGGCGAATTCCAGCTTGCCGGTGCGCGCCTTCTGGGCGCCGGTAAAGGCGCCGGCCACATGGCCGAACAGCTCGCTCTCGATGATATCGGCGGGCACCGCGCCGCAGTTGATGGCGACGAAGGGGCCTTTGCCGCGCGTGCCGAAGTCGTGCAGGGCGCGGGCCACCACCTCCTTGCCGCTGCCTGTCTCCCCCACCACCAGCACGTCGGCGTCGGTGTCGGCCAGGGCCTTCACCTGGCCGCGCAGCCGCTCCATGGCCGCGCCGCGGCCGACCAGCCGGGCCTCCAGCCCGGCGCGGCTTTCCTCCAGTTCCTGGCGCAGGGCGCGGTTCTCCAACACCAGCCGGCGGGTCTGCAGCGCCCGCGCCACGACGCTGGCGAGGTGCGAGGTGTCGAAGGGCTTCTCGATGAAGTCGTAGGCCCCGGCCCGCATGGCCTCCACCGCCAGGGGCACGTCCCCGTGGCCGGTCACCAGCACCACCGGCAAGGCCGGATCGATCTCCAGAGCCCGGCGCAGCAGGGCGAGGCCGTCCATATCCGGCATCTTGATGTCGGTCACCAGCACGCCGTAGAGAGTGCGGCTGAGATGCGCCTCGGCCTGGCGCGCGGCGGCGAAACAGGTCGTCTTGTGGCCGCAGAGCTCCAGTCCCTGCTGCACCGCATGACGCAAGGGCTTCTCGTCGTCGACGAAGAGGACCCTCGCCTGGCCTGGGCCTTCCTTCACGGTCACGCCGACTCCTTCAGGGCCGCGGCCGGCAGCAGCGGCAATTCGATGACGAAGACCGCTCCGCCCCCGGGATGGTTCTCGGCGCGCAGGGCGCCGTCGAAGTCCCGCATGATGTTGTAGGAGATGGAAAGGCCGAGGCCGAGCCCCTCACCCACTTCCTTGGTGGTGAAGAAGGGATCGAAGATACGGCCGATCTGATCGGGTGGGATGCCGGGTCCGTGGTCGCGCAAAGTGATGGTCACACGTTCGCCGGCCTCTTCCACGGTGATTTCCAACCGCGGCGCCGCCTGCCCCTGCATGGCGTCCAGAGCGTTGGAGACGAGATTGAGGATCACGGATTGCAGGCGCACCCGCCCCGCGCGCACCACCAGGCCGCGGTCGGACTGCCGAAGCGTCACCTCGGCGCCGGCGCGCTCCAGGCGGATGCGAAGGAAGTCCAGAGTGTCGTCCAGCACCTCCGCCAGCACCACGGGGCGCAGCTCACTGCGCGGCTTGCGCGCGAAGGTCATGAGATGCTTGCTGATCTCCGCCATGCGGGCGGTGAGGTCCTTGATGAGCTTCAGATTGCCGCAGGCCTCGGCCTCGCGGTTGCGTTCGATGAGCAGTTGGGCGTTGTCGGCATAGGAGCGGATGGCGGCCAGGGGCTGGTTGAACTCGTGGCTGAGCGCCGCCGACATCTGGCCCAAGGCCGCCAGCTTGCCGGCCTGGATCAGATCGTCCTGGGCTTGGCGCAGCTCCGCCTCCGCCGCCTGGCGCTCTGCGATTTCGCGCCCCAGCTGAACGTTGACCTCGGTCAGATCGGCGGTGCGTTCCTCGACCCTGTGCTCCAGCTCCGCCGAAGCGCGGCGCTGGTATTCGATGCGTTCGATGAGACGGCTGCGGCGCTGGAGGATCAGGGTGGCGATCAAGAACGTGATGGCGCAGGCCAGCGCCGCCACCACCATTGCGGTGGCGGTTTGGGAACGGGCAAGCCGTGTGGAAGCCAGGACATGCAGGGTCCAGCCCGCCTCCGGCATGTCCCTGGAAACTTTCACGTACTCGATGCCGCCGTCCGCCTCGTCCTCTCCGGCCACGGTCATGAGCTGCGGCGTTCCGTCTTTCAGGACATCGATGCGCAGGTCGAGCGGCAGCAGGTCGACCGTCCGGTAGCGCCGGTTTTCCGCGATGGCGGCCAACGCTTCTTCGCCCAGGGGGGCAAGACTGCGGTAGCGCCACGCCGGCCGGCTGGAGATGAAGATGACGCCGTGCGGGTCCGTCACGATGACGTCCTCTTCCTCGCTGGCGCTCCACGCGCGCTCGATCTCGTCGAGGCTGACCTTCACAACCACCACGCCAAGGGCGCCGCCGCCCGGCGCCGACACCCGCGAGGCGAAGTAATAACCGCGCTTGCCGGAATTGATGCCCAAGGCGAAGAAGCGGCCGAGACGTCCCTGCATGGCGTCCTGGAAGTAGGGCCGGTAGTTGAAATTGTGATCGACGAAGGAATAGTCGCTGTCCCAGTTGCTGGCGGCGAAGGTCTTGCCCGAGACGTCCATGAAATAGGTGTCTTCGGCGCCGGTCAGCAGGTTCACCGTCTCGGTCATCAGATTGGCGCGCTGGCGCGTGGCGGGATCGTCCGGAGAACGGAAAAGCTCCACGACATCCTGGTGGAGCGCCAGCAGCCTGGGGATGGTCTGGTACTTGGCCAGCGCCCCGGAAAGGTTGCTGGCGTAGAGGTCCAGCTTCGCCGAAGCGCGGTCGCGGGTCTGCTCCAGAAAAAGATCCTCGGCCCAGGTACGGGTCAGCAGGACGACGACCACGCAGACGGCCAACGCCAGGCCGATCTGCACGGCCGTGCGCAGGCGGCCGGCCCGCTGGCCGCCCCCCGCCTCAACTCTTGAAGAGGGAGTCCGCACCGCTCAGATAACTCTTCTTGGCGGCGATCTTGTCGCGCACACGCTGGGCCTCGGCCTCCAGTTCGGCCAGGTACTCCTCCAGTTCCTCGACGCCCAGGCTCTCCAGATCCTTGGGCTTGGGGCGCTGCTTGCGCGGCTCCAGGTCGTCCACATCCATGGGGCACTGCCTCCCAGTCTCGCGGTCCATTCCGCAGTTTTCCGCCGGTCCCGCCCGAAGGCCGGCGGCGCTTCAGGGCCTCCCGGCCCCTTTTCAATTGCCCGGAGGCACTATACTAAATCCCTCCCTAGGAAGGCGATTCATCCCCCGCACCGCAAGCCCCAAAATGAAGGAGCCGCCCCCATGAGCCAGAGCCTGCCCGCAACTATGAAGGTGATCGAGATCAGCGAGGCCGGCGCCCCGGAGGTGCTGAAGCCGGCCGAGCGGCCGGTCCCCCAGCCGGGCGAGGGCGAGGTGCTGATCAAGGTGGCGGCGGCCGGGGTCAATCGGCCCGACTGCCTGCAGCGCCAGGGCAGCTATCCGCCGCCGCCGGGCGCCTCCGACATTCCCGGCCTGGAGATCGCCGGCGAGGTCGTGGCCCTGGGCGCCGGCGTCAGCGCGCCGAAGCTGGGCGAGCAGGTCTGCGCCCTGGTGACCGGCGGCGGCTATGCCGAGTATTGCCTGGCGCCGGCGCCCCAGTGCCTGCCGGTCCCCAAGGGCTACTCCCTGGCACAGGCCGCGGCCCTGCCGGAGACCTTCTTCACCGTCTGGGTGAACGTCTTCGAGCGTTCCGCCCTCAAGCCCGGCGAGAGCTTCCTGGTCCACGGCGGCACCTCGGGCATCGGCACCACGGCGATCCAGCTCGCCAAGGCCTTCGGCTGCACCGTCTTCGCCACCGCCGGGTCGGCGGAAAAGGTGAAGGCCTGCGAGGATCTGGGCGCCGACCGTGCCATCAACTACCGCGAGGAGGACTTCGTCGAGGTGGTCAAGGCAGCGACGGACGGCAAGGGCGTCGACGTCATCCTGGACATGGTGGGCGGCAGCTACATCCCCCGCGACATCAAGGCCATGGCGACGGACGGGCGGCTGAGCTTCATCGCCTTCCTGGACGGACCCAAGGCGGAGGTCAACTTCGCCGCCGTGATGATGAAGCGCCTGACCATCACCGGCTCCACCCTGCGCGCCCGCCCGGTGGCCGTGAAAGCCGCCCTGGCCGAGGCCCTGAAGGCGAAGGTCTGGCCCCTGCTGGAGGCCGGGAAGATCGCCCCGGTCATGGCCGCCAGCTTCCCCCTGGCCGAGGCCGCCAAGGCCCACGAGCTGATGGAATCCTCCAGCCATATCGGCAAGATCGTCCTGACTTTGGACTGAAAAACCGCGGGATTCAGCGCCTTAGGGGCGCCCCGCTGACCCCGCGGGAGAATTTCCGGGCAAACCGCGGCCCCGAGCTTTATTCGCGCTTGGCGGGGCCCTATATTGGGGGTATTCCCACGTCGGCATGAATAACGTGCCGCCGGCCGGGCGCAGGGAACTGCCGCCGGTCGGATGGAAGGAGGATTATCTGATGTCACTACCGCTCATGCCGAAGGCGACGGCCGTCTGGCTGATCGACAACACCGGCTTGACCTTCGAGCAGGTTGCCGATTTCTGCGGCTTGCATGCCCTGGAAGTGCAGGGCATCGCCGACGGCGAGGTGGCCGTGGGGATCCAGGGTATGGACCCGATCGCCAGCGGCGAGCTGACCCGCGCGGAGATCGAGCGCTGCGAGAAAGACGCTTCGGCGCGCCTGGCCATGGCCAAGAGCAACCTGCCGCAGCCGTCCAAACGGACCAAAGGCCCGCGCTACACGCCGGTGGCCAAGCGCCAGGACAAGCCGGACGGCATCGCCTGGCTGGTGCGCCACCATCCGGAGCTGAAGGATTCCCAGATCGCCCGCCTGATCGGCACCACCAAGACCACGATCCAGGCGGTGCGCGACCGCAGCCACTGGAACTCGCCGAACATCCGCCCGCGCGATCCCGTGCTGCTGGGCCTGTGCAGCCAGGGCGACCTCAACACCGCCGTGGAGAAGGCCCGCAAGGCCGCCGAGAAGGCCGGCATCACCCTGCCGAAGCCGGAGTACGAGCAGGAAGAGGCCGCCGCGCCCGAGCCCGCCGGCGACCCGGACAATCCCTTCTCGCTGGAAAACTTCGGCCTGCCGAAAAGCGGCAACGACTGAGGCATCACCATCGAGTGAAAAAGCCTCTCCCGCGGTCAGCGCGGGAGGGGTTTTTTTTCTGCCGCAGCCGTCCTGCCGCTTCAGTGCCCGGCGTAGAGGTCACCGGGGCCCTGCGGACGGGATCCGGTCGAAGGTGAATTGATCGTCGAGGCCCGCGCTCTGCACGGCGCTCCCGCGCAGAAGGTTGCCGCCCGCAAGGGGCGCGTCGCGCTGGATCGCCAGTGCCTTGGGACTAACGGCGCGCGCCGATGCGCCACCGCCTGGAATCTCGCCCTATACCCTGCGCCCTGCCCCCGAATTGCGATTGCCCGCCACCGCGGCACTTTCCATAACGGAGGGCTCAAGGCAAAAGGGGAAAACAAGATGGCCGGCAGCGAAAAACAGACCTCCCTCAAGGACCGGCTGCTCGGCGCGGCCCTGAAGGCCGTCACCGCCGTGCCGCCGTTGCACCGCCTGCTGAACAAGCGCCTTATCAACACCTACGCCTACGCTACCGGACCGCGCCCGCGCCCCTTCTCCATGGCGGCGTCCTATACCACCTGGCGCGGACTGACCGACCGGCGGTTTTCCGGCCGCCATCTGCCGGCCGCAGCCGCCTACAACGCCGCCTTGCCGCCGCAGGACGAGGTGCTGAAGCTGTTCGCGAAAACCAGCGACCTGCGCGCCCGCGACACCAGCCTGCTCTTCCCCTTCTTCGCGCAGTGGTTTACCGACAGCTTCCTGCGCACCAAGTGGAAGAAGCCGGACGAGCAGGACTTCTCCGAGAACGAGAGCAACCACGAAATCGATCTCTGCCAGATCTACGGCATCACCGAAGCGCAGACCGCCATGCTGCGTAGCTTCGAAGGCGGCCGCCTGAAGAGCCAGACGATCGACGGCGAAATCTTTCCCGCGCCGCTGTTCGAGGAGCGCGACGGACAAGTGCAGCTGCGCCCGGAGTTCGAGAAACTCTACAGCGAAGACAACTTCAACCGCGTTTTCGCCAACGCCGACGACGCCCACAAGAAGACCAGCTTCGCCGTCGGGCTGGAGCACGGCAACTCGACCCTCGGCAACACGCTGATGAACACCCTCTTCCTGCGCGAGCACAACCGCATCGCCGGGGAGCTGCAGAAGGCGCATCCGGATTGGGACGACGAGCGCCTGTTCCAGACCACGCGCAACATCTGCATCGTGCTGCTGCTGAAGATCGTCATCGGCGACTACATCGTGCACATCGCGCCCGCGGACTTCCCGCTGATGGCCGTCCCCGGCATGGCGGAGAAGGAGCGCTGGTACCGCACCAACTGGATCGCGGTGGAGTTCGCCCTGCTCTACCGCTGGCACGACCTCATCCCCTCCACCGTCAGCTTCAACGGCGAAACACGCGATTCCAGCGCCCTGCGGCACGGCAACGCCTGGCTGCTGGAGACCGGCATCGACCGGGTTTGCCGCGAGGCTTCCCACCAGCTTGCCGGCAAGATCGCCCTGGGCAACACGCCGGACTTCCTCATGAAGGTGAAGGAAAGCAGTCTCGCCATGGCGCGGCGCTGCGAGCTGGCGCCCTACAACGCCTACCGCGGCTACTACGGCAAGAAGCCGGCGCAGAGCTTCGAGGAGCTGACCCGCGACCCGGCGCTGGCCGCCAAGCTGAAGGACGCCTACGGCGACATCGACAAGCTGGAATGGTTCGTCGGCATCTTCGCCGAGGGCTACGACGACAAGGAGATGATGGGCGATCTCCTGAAGACCATGGTGGCCAACGACGCCTTCACCCAGGCCCTGACCAACCCGCTGCTCGCCGAAGCGGTCTACAATGCAGAGACCTTCTCGCCGGAAGGCCTGACGATCATCGAGAACACCGGCAGCCTGGCCGATATCGTCCAGCGCAACACGGGGATCGGCGACACCGCGGAAGTCGGCTTCCAGATCCGCTAGCCAACTGGACCGAAGGTCCGGCTGGCAGCTTTCCTGCGGAGCGGGTGTCACCCCCACCCTGACCCTCCCCCATCGGGGGCGAAGGGGAAAGAGTTTGCGGCGGCAAGAGAACTCGCCTTCCCCCTTTGAAGGGAGAAGGCCGGGATGGAGGTGAAGGCCGAATCCCTTCCCTCCGGATTACGCCCTCAATAGAGATTGCACGTGAAGGCCTAAGCCAGCGCCTTCACCCGCGTCCACAGCTCGGCGTCGACGGCGAAGCCGCGGTGGCGGGCGTGGTGCAGGGCTTCGCCCTTGGCGAGGCCGGGCAGGTGGACGCCCTCGTCGGCCTGCACCGCCTCGAACCAGTCGTGCAGGCGCGCATGGAAGCCGGAGACCGGGGAGACCGCGAGAACGAAGAGGCCCGCACCCGGCGACTTCGCCCCCTTGTTGAAGGCCGGCGCGTCCTTCGACCAGTTGGCGCCGGTGAGGCCCGCCGCCAGCATCTCCACCATGAGCGCGATGTTGGCGCCGCGCGCACCGCCGAAGGGCAACAGGCTGCCGGCCAGGGCGGCGCGGGCGTCGGTGGTGGGGTGGCCCGCCGGGTCGAGTCCCCAGCCCTCCGGGATCTCGCGCCCCGCCTCTGCGTATTCGCGGAGCTTGGCGAGCGAAGAGGAGGACGACGACTGGTCGATCACCAGGGCCGGCGCATCCTCCGTGCCCCTCGGCACCGCAAAGGCGATGGGGTTGGTGCAGAAGACCGGCGTCTTGCCCCCGGAAGCGGCCATGACCGCCGGGCCGGCGTTGGCCGCGACCAGGGCGGCGAAGCCGTGCTCCTCGGCCAGCTTGCGCGCGAAGTAGCCCAGCGCCCCGCAGGGATAGCCGTTGCTGAGCGTCAGCAGGGCCAGACCCAGCCGCTCCGCCCCCTCCGAAAGGCGCGGCAGCGCCAACTCGAACCCCAGGTGCGGCAGGCCCTCGGCGGCGTCGACGCGCGTCACGACCTCGGTGACTTCCTCGACGACCGACTCGGCCTCGCCCCTGGCGCGCCCGGCTGCCAGGGCGTCGCGGTAGGCGAAGAGATGCTTCAGGCCGACGCCGCGGTTGCCCTCGGCCTCCGCCGTCACCAGGGCGCGCCCGGTCGCGGCGGCATGAGCAGGCGACGCCCCGGCAGCTTTCAGCGCCGCCACCGCGGCGGCCAGCGCTTCGTTGAAGCTGACGGTAATCTCGGCCACGGACCGAGTCCTGCTCTGCCCGCTCCTAATCCTTCACCCATCCTCCTTGACGGGGACGGTGTAGTTCAGGCCCAGGCGGCCGCCGTCGGCGTAGATGGTCTGGCCGGTGACGTAGCTGGAAGCGGGCGAGGCCAGGAAGACGGCGACGTTGCCCATCTCCTCCGGCTCGCCGAGACGGCCCATGGGGGTGCGCGACATGAGCCGGTTCCAGGCCGCCGGGTCGTTGTTCACGGCGCGCACCATCTCGGTGTTGATCGAGCCGGGGCCGACGCCGTTCACGCGGATACCCTTGTCGGCCAGCGCCAGCGACATGACCTTGGTGAGCTGGTTCACCCCGCCCTTGGCGACGCAGTAGGGGGTGATGGCCGGAATCGCCATCACGGCGTTGACGGAGGACATGTTGACGATGGTCCCGCAGGTGCCGTCGGCGCCCTCACCAGTCCGGGGCCCCTGCTTGACCATCTGCTTCGCCGCCGCCTGGCCGCAGAGGAAGACACCCTTGAGGTTCACGCGGAGCACCGCGTCGAAATCCTCCTCGGTGAAGTCCAGGAAGTCGCCCGCCTTCACGATGCCGGCGTTGGCCACCATGCAGTCGATGCGCCCGAAGGCCTTCACGGCTTCGGCGATCAGCGCCTCGACCTCAGCCTTGTCGCCGACGTCGCAGGGAACGAAGACGGCCTCCGCCCCCTCGCCTTTCAGGCTTTCCAGGGCCTCCTGCCCCTTCGCCGCGTCGATGTCGGAGAGCACCACCTTGGCGCCCTCGGCGGCGAAGCGCCGCGCGCAGCCGTAGCCGATCCCGGACGCCGCGCCGGTGATCACGACGACCTGGTCTTTCACACGCATAGTTCCGGTCCCCTCAAATTCTTCACGGTGCCCCACCCCCACCCTAACCCTCCCCCATCAAGGGGGAGGGAACAAGATGTCGAAGCGGCTCAGAAGAGCCCCTTCCCCCTTGATGGGGGAAGGATGGGTAGGGGGTGACAGCGGCGCAGACAGACGCTCGCCTTTGCCGCCACAGCAAACTCTTGCCCGCTTTATAACGCCTCAACCCGCCTTCGGATAGCCGATGCTGGCCAGCGTCTCCTTGATCTCGTCCAGGATGGCCGGGTCGTCGATGGTGGCGGGCACCTTGACCTCGGCGCCGTCGGCGATCTGGCGCATGGTGGCGCGCAGGATCTTGCCGGAGCGGGTCTTGGGCAAGCGCTTGACCACCGCGGCGGACTTGAAGGCGGCCACCGGGCCGATGCGGTCGCGCACCATCTGCACCACTTCCTTGGTCACCTCGTTGGAGGAGTCGGCGCCGGCCTTCAGCACCAGGAAGCCGACCGGGAGCTGGCCTTTCAGCTGGTCGGCGACGCCGATGACGGCGCACTCGGCGACGTCCGGGTGGGCGGCCAGAACTTCCTCCATGGCGCCGGTCGAAAGCCGGTGGCCGGCGACGTTGATGATGTCGTCGGTGCGCGCCATGACGTGGACGTAGCCGTCCTCGTCGATGATGCCAGCGTCCCCCGTCTCGTAGTAGCCGGGGAAGTTCTTCAGGTAGGCGTTGGTGTAGCGCTCCTTGGCGTTCCACAGCGTCGGGAAGCAGCCCGGCGGCATGGGCAGCTTGCCCGCCAGGGCGCCGATGCTGCCGGCCGGCACTTCCTTGCCGTCGGCGTCGAGGACGCGCAGGTCCCAGCCCGGCACGGGGCGCGTCGGCGAGCCCGGTTTGACGGGAAGATATTCGATGCCCATGCAGTTGGCGGCGATGGACCAGCCGGTCTCGGTCTGCCACCAGTGGTCGATGACCGGCACCTGCAGCTTCTCCAGCGCCCATTCCAGGGTGTCGGGGTCGCAGCGCTCCCCGGCCAGGAAGAGCACGCGGAAGAGCGAGAGGTCGTACTTGGCCAGGTGCTCGGCCTCCGGGTCCTGCTGGCGGATGGCGCGGAAGGCGGTGGGCGCGGTGAAGAGGCTGACCACCTTGTGCTGCTCGATGACCCGCCAGAAGGCGCCCGGGTCCGGGGTGCCGACCGGCTTGCCCTCGTAGATCACCGTGGTCGCGCCGTGCAGCAGCGGGGCGTAACAGATGTAGGAGTGGCCGACCACCCAGCCGACGTCGGAGGCCGCCCAGTACACCTCCCCCGGCTCGATGTCGTAGATGTTCTTCATCGACCACTTCAGCGCCACCGCGTGGCCGCCGTTGTCGCGCACGATGCCCTTGGGCTGGCCCGTGGTGCCGGAGGTGTAGAGGATGTAGAGCGGGTCGGTGGCGGCCACCGGCACGCAGTCGTGCGGTTCGGCAGCATCCACGGCCTCGTTCCAGTCGTGGTCGCGCCCGGCGATCATCTCCGCCTGCTCCTGCGGGCGCTGCAGCAGGAGGCAGAACGCCGGCTTGTGGATCGCCATCTGGATGGCGGCGTCCAGCAGCGGCTTATAGGGGATGACGCGGTTCACCTCGATGCCGCAGGAGGCCGACAGGATCGCCTTGGGACGGGCGTCGTCGATGCGGGTCGCCAGCTCGTTGGCCGCGAAGCCGCCGAAGACGACGGAGTGGATGGCCCCAAGCCTTGCGCAGGCCAGCATGGCGATGAGGGCCTCGGGCACCATGGGCATGTAGATGATGACCCGGTCGCCCTTCTCGACGCCGCGCGCGGCCAGCGCCCCGGCGCACTTGGCCACGGCGTCCTGGAGCTGGTGATAGGTCAGGTGGCTGACGGTGTCGGTGACCGGGCTGTCGTAGATGATGGCCGCCTGGTCGCCGCGCCCGTCCTTCACGTGGCGGTCGACGGCGTTGTAGCAGGTGTTCAGGGTCCCGCCGGCAAACCAGCGGTAGTAGGGCGGGTCCGAGTCGTCCAGGACCTTGTCCCACTTCTCGATCCAGTGGATGTCCTCCGCCGCCTTGCCCCAGAACCCCTCAGGGTCCTGCATGGAGGCCTGATAGACCTCGTCAAAACGCCCCATGGTCACATCGCTCCCTCTATGCTCTCGGCCGTAGAGCCGCCCCCGCCCTCATCCTGAGGAGCCTTGCGCGGCAAGGCGTCTCGAAGGATGAAGCGGCCGGACCACCCCTTCCTGGGCCTCACCCTGAGGAGCATCCCGCAGGGATGCGTCTCGAAGGGCGCGGCCCACCCGTCGTTGGATCTGAGAATAATCCCGGAATCCCGCGAAAAAAAGCCTGGGGAAATAGCGGCTTGCGGGCCGTGATTTAGGTCAAGCAGGGCCAAGCCAGCATTGTCAGAAGCACAGCCCACCCTGCTTCGCTCCACGCCCAGGCTGCTTCAACGCCATTCCTCAATATCGAAGTCGCTGAGAACATGCACTCCCAACCACGCGAAGACTACAATCGGAAGTAGCGTTCCTTCCGGCAAAGAATTAGCATTAGAAGAATTGGCTAAAATACGGCGAGCTAACTAAATGCATCTGAGCAACGTGAGATTTCACAACTACCGCCGCTTGATGGATACCAAGATCGACTTTGACAAGGACATCTCAATCTTTGTTGGCGCCAACAACAGCGGAAAGACCTCAGTAGCACAAGCAATCCATTCATTCTTATCAGGTTCACGCGACAGATTTTCTTTTCACGACATCAGCGCGAGCCTCTGGGCCGAGATTGAAGCATTCGCGCGCGGTGAAAATGACGCGGCGCTTCCTTGGATGGCGATAGATCTCTGGTTCTCGGTCGACGATGACGACCTACATCGCGTCATTGATCTACTGCCGAGTCTCGATTGGCAAGGTGGCCGAGTCGGCCTTCGGATAAGTTTTGAGTCACAGAGACCGCAAGAAACCCTTGAACGCTTCAGGGAAAAACAACGGCTCTCCCAAGAGGCGGCAGCCGCAGCCGAAAATGCCGCAGGTGCAGAACATCAAGATGAATTTGTCGCCTTCCCGCGGAACCTCACCGAATATCTTCAGAAGGAGATCAAGCGTGAGTATGGGTTCAAGTATTTCGTACTCGACCCTGCGCAGTTCGATGAGGAACTCGAACCTCGCGCAGACTACGCACCTCTCGAGCTACTTCGGGAACAAGGGCGCACTGGGAAAGACATTGTCGACTCTCTTATAAAAGCTGACACACTTCACGCTCAAAGGCACCTCTCCGATAGCGAAGGCGGCAGTCGTTCCGAAGAGCTATCGAAGCATCTTGGCCGGTACTATAGCCGCAATCTTGAGAGACATGCTGACGACTTCAACGCGATTCGCGCACTATCGGAATCGCAGAGACTACTTGATTCTCACCTCGAGCAAGTTTTTGCGGGCACGCTCTCCCATCTTGCCGAACTGGGCTATCCAGGTCTTACCAATCCACGGCTCGTCATTAGATCAGCGCTGAACCCGGCAACCGTCATGAGCAGCCATGACGGGACGCAGGTCCATTACGCTCTTGATGATGGTGACCTAACTCTTCCTGACAAGTACAGCGGTTTAGGTTTCAAGAACCTTGTCTACATGGTTGTCCAACTGCTCGATTATCACGCGCAGTGGATAGATACCGAGAAAAACCGACCTCCCGTTCATCTGGTGTTTGTCGAAGAGCCAGAAGCGCACCTGCACGCACAACTTCAACAAGTTTTCGTAAATAAGATACTCGGCATTCTCGCCGAGGAATCCGACGGCATCGCATCTTTTACAACACAGTTAGCTCTGACGACCCATTCTCCACACATTCTCTACGAACGAGGCTTCCGCCCTATTAGGTACTTTCGCCGGGAAAATAGCGGACTAACCCAGCGCTCTCGGGTCTTAAACCTCTCGGAGTTCTACGAACGAACCGCAAATCCGAGTCGGGATTTTCTAGAGCGATACCTAAAGCTCACCCACTGCGACCTCTTCTTTGCAGACGCCGCAATACTCGTAGAAGGCAATGTAGAGAGGCTTCTCATGCCCCAGTTCATCCTAAATTCCGCGCCGGGCTTGAGATCAACATATCTGAGCGTGCTCGAAGTCGGTGGCGCATTTGCCCATCGGTTCCGCACGTTGATTGAGTTTCTCGGCATTACGACGTTGATAATCACCGATCTCGATAGCGTGTATGGCGCCGGGCCAGGAGAAGAGGCCGACGCAAACAGCGGCGAAACCGGCAATCATAAAAGCGGCAATGAAGAAGAGATTGAAGGAGCAAAACCTGGGCGCACATGTCGGCCAGAAGAACCAAACGCTGTCACCTCGAATAGGATGTTGATCGACTGGCTGCCTGCACGAGAGCAAATTGATCAGCTTTTGGCTCTCGGCCCTGAAGCTAAAACGCAATATCAAGATGGAGAACACTCGTTTGGTGTACGGGTGACTTACCCCTTAACTGTTCAGCTTGAACTGGACAATAACATCTCAGACCGCGCAGGACGGACATTCGAAGAAGCTTTCGCATTCGAAAATCTAGCTTGGACGCAAATCGAGGTGAATGCGGATCTTGGTTTGCGCATACCCAACGTGAATGATGTTGAAGGCGTTGGGGAACGTCTACACAAGCGAATTCATAGGTCGAGCTTTAAGAAGACTGACTTCGCTCTAGCACTACTCGCAAAAGGCCCAGTTGACTGGAAAGTGCCATCGTACATCTTAGAAGGTTTGCTCTGGCTCGAGAAAGAGCTAGGCGTGGCGATCACTGACAAAGAAGGCGGAGAGGATCAGGCTGCATGACGAGCCGCATAGGCAAACCTGACACCGAGACCGACGTCGCCCTTCGGGACCGCCTGAATAGCGAGGGCACCCGTCACTTCGTGATGGTTGCTGGCGCTGGTTCAGGAAAGACCACTTCGCTCGTCAAAGCCCTTGCACACCTTGCATGTTCACAAGGCCCGCGCTTTAGGCGTGAGGGGAAACAGATTGCTTGCATCACTTATACGGAAGTTGCTGTGGAGGAGATCAAAGGTGATGTCGGTGGCGACAACCTATTTCATATTTCAACCATTCACAGCTTTCTTTGGACTGTTATTAAGCCCTTCCAAAAGAACCTGCGAACCTGGGTGCTTGAGCGACTCGATCGAAAGATCGCCGAGGCGAATGAGAAAATCGGGAATCCTCGTAGCCGCGCAACAACAAAGGCAAAAGCAGCGGAAGATATAGAACGCTATACCCGCCAAAAAGATGAGATCAAACGGGTGAAGACCTTCCGCTATGGCACCGGAAGTGACTACTCGAACGGCATCCTGGGGCATAGCGACATCCTAAGCATCGGTCCGGATTTTATCCGCAACAGTGAAATCATGCGCAAGGTCATCGCACGTAGATTTCCCGTTATCTTTGTCGATGAGAGTCAGGATACCGATCCAAATTTCGTTGAGGCGCTCCGAATCATTGCAACGGATGGATACCACGATTTATGTCTCGGGTTCTTCGGTGATCCAGTACAGAAAATCTACATGCAAGGGGCTGGCCCGATCGCAACGGAGGAAGGTTGGGTGACGCTGCGGAAACCTGAGAATTTTCGTTGCCCACAGAAAGTGCTAGCGGTTATCAACAGCATTCGTGCAGAGGATGACCGGCTTGAGCAGACGGGCGGCCGCGTAAAGGAGATAAATGGCAAAAATGTCTTTGTCCAGGGCACGGCACGAGTCGTGATATTGCCCGCAGACGAAAGGCGGCAAGAGCGCCTTGAAAACGCAAGATCTTGGCTTGCCGAACAAGATGACGACGAAGATTGGTGCGCAGACGAGGATGCGGTGGAGGCTGACATACGGCTCCTTGTTCTCGTCCATCGGATGGCGGCTAACCGACTTGGCTTTCCCAGCATTTATTCAGCGCTTAACGATAAGGCGCCCGAAGACCTAAAGTCAGGACTTGTAGATGGCACAGCTTGGGTTGTAAGGCCTTTCCTTTCTTACATTTTGCCGTTGATTGCCGCACAGCATAGCAATTCTGAGTTCGAGGTGATGCGGATGTTGCGCCGATATTGCCCGTGCCTTCAACCCGAACACTTGGCAGGCTTAGATGCGGCTGAGATTCTTGCAGATTTGAAGGACAATATTGCTGAATTGACACAGCGATTTGAACCAGATGGCGGCCATACAATCGGTGATATTTTTTTGTTCCTTAAAAACAATAGGCTCCTGGCACTCGACGAACGTTTCGATGATCTTCTTAAGCTGTACCAAGAAGGTCAACCACCGGAACAGGAGGCACCTGAGAATGCTGCTCACCGCTTCGCGCTAAGCCCGGCAACTGAATTGTGGGGTTATCGCCGCTATATTGAGGATCTTTCACCTTTCGCCACCCAGCAGGGAATCAAGGGGGCCGAGTTCGAAAAGGTTCTTTTAGTCATTGATGACCAAGAGGGTGTAAATCCTGCGTTCTCTTACGGAAAATACTTTGGAGTCACTGAGCTCACCGCAAAAGATCAAGATAATATCGACCAAAAGAAAGACTCCGTCATCGATCGAACGAGGCGGTTATTTTACGTGTGCTGCTCGCGCGCCCTCCATGACTTGGCAGTTGTCGTATTTGCTGAAGACGTCGAACGAATGCGCGAAGCAATCCAAGCCAAGACATTCTTTCAATCAGACGACATCGTTACTCTTTGAACACAAAGATCTTGATTTCCACCTCCCCCCTCATCCGCCCGCCGCGCCCTGACGACCACGACCAGTGGCTTCCCCTCTGGCATGCCTACAACGTCTTCTACGGGCACGCCTGGGGGCCGGCCGGCGAGCCGCCGGTGGCACCCGGCGTGACGGCGATGACCTGGGGGCGGCTCTTCGACGATGCCCAGCCGCTGTGGGGACTGGTGGCGGAAGCGGAGGACGGCAGCCTGCTGGGCTTCACCCACTACCTCTATCACCTGAGCACCAATGTCCTGGGCTCGCTGTGCTACCTGGAGGACCTTTTCACCGCCGAGGCGGCGCGCGGGCAAGGCGTCGGGCGGGCGCTGATCGAGGCGGTCTGCGACGCGGCCACGGCGGCGGGCGCCAAGCGCGTCTACTGGCAGACGCAAGGCGACAACGCGACGGCGCGGCGGCTCTACGACGCCGTGGCCAAGAACAGCGGCGCCATCATCTACGAGCGCGAGATCAAGGGCGGGCGCTAGACGGGGCGGCGGCTCTACGACCGGGTGGCGGAGAAGTCGGAGTTCATTGTCTACCGGAAGGATCTTTAAGGGCTTTCAGGTCGCCTTGCCCGGGCTTGTTCCGGGCATTTAGCGGCAGCCGCCCGGTCCCTCGGCCCCCCTGAAGCTCTTGGGGCCCCTCGGGACAAGCCCGAGGGTGACGGCAGACAGGGCGTCCCTTCCCCTACTTCAGCATCCCCCTCATCCAGCTTCGCATGGCGCCGAGGGCGGCGCTCACGCCGGAGTATATCATTTACACAATATTAAAGCCGGGACGCGAAACTGGCCGCGGGTGGCGCCGCACGGGACGCAGGCGGCCAGGCCGAGATGGCCCCGGCGGTGGGGCCTTGCAGAGAAGGAACGCGCCCATGAGCAACGCGGCGAAACAGGCGGCCGAAACGCCCGCCGAAGGGAATCCTGCGGATCACGCAGAGACGGTTCACGAAGCGGCGCAGAACGGGCCGGAAACCGGGCGGGCGGGTCTGGCAGCGGCACAGGCCGCCGGCGGCGACGATGCCCGCGCCCGGCAGGACCGGCTGGCCCATGCTGTCAGCCACGACCGCGCCGACCAGAGCAAGGCCAAGCCACCGATCGCCGAATACCTGCGCCACGCCCAGCAGAGAAGCGGGCGCGGCCCCTTCGAGCTGGTGCGCGAGTACTTCCGCCTGCACCGCGGCCCCGGCCGGATCACCCTGCCGGAATACATCCAGTACGGCGTCTACGACCGGCAGCGCCACAGCCCGGTCGGGCAGGCGCGCTTCATCACCAACACCCTGCACTGGCCGATCACCCACGCCTGCTGCGACATGACCTGGCAGGCGACCACCGAGGACAAGTGGCTCTGCTCCCACATCCTGGCGCGCAGCGACATTCCAGTGCCGCAGACCCTGGCGGTGATCGACCGCAGCGCGCGGCGCTATCCCGGCACCGAGAAGATTGCTACCGCGGCCGAGCTGCGCGCCTTCATGACGGCGCCCGGCGTGCTGCCCGCCTTCGGCAAGGAGAACCGCGGCATCTGCAGTTTCGGCGCCTTCCTGGTGGAGACCGCCGACAACGAGGGCTTGGCGCTGGCGGGCCGCGGGCGCGTCGGCTACGAGGCCTGCATCGACGAACTGGTCGGCGATACGCCTTACCTGCTGCAGCGGCTGGAGCGCAACCACGACTTCTTCCAGCGCTATACCGACGCGCTGGCGACGGTGCGCCTTTGCATCCTGATCGCCGACGACGGCGTGAAGATCCCCTTTGCGGTGCTGAAGCTGCCGGCGCGCGGCAACGTGGCCGACAGCTTCTGGCGGCCCGGCAACCTGGCCTGCAAGCTGGACGTGGCGAGCGGCGAAATCCTGACCGCGCGCACCAAGGACCCGCTGGGCACCACCGACCACGACGCCGACCCGGTGAGCGGCGCGCCGCTGGTGGGCGAACACCTGCCGATTTGGGAGCGCGTGATCGAGCTGGCGCGCAACTGCGCGCCGATCTTCCGGCCGGTGCGCTACCAGTCGATGGACGTGGCAATCACCCCAAACGGCCCGGTGCTGATCGAGATCAACACCGGCGGCGGCTTCGACCTGCCTCAGCTCGCCACCGGCGAGGGCTTCTTGACCGACGAGGTGCGCGACTTCTTCCGCGCCTGCGGCTACCGCAGGCTGTGAGCGCCACGCGCCGCCGCGGGCTCTGTGTGGGGAAAGTGCTGTTAGGGTCACGACGGCCGGGCCCGCAGGAAAGGCCCGGCGCGAACAAGGATATGCGATGATGGCGAGCCCACCGAATCTCTACGATGCCGAGCCGATCCCCGATTCAGCGCGCGAGGAGATCGAGGCGCTGCTGTCCAGCGGCGACCTGTTCCGCTACCGCGCCGACGCCGACTCTCCGGCCGCCGCGCTGGAGCGTGCTTTCGCCGCCCACATGGGCGTGCCTTTCGCGCTGGCGGTGAGCTCCTGCTCCTCGGCGCTGTTCCTGGCGCTGAAGGCGCTGGGACTGGAGCCGGGCGACAAGGTCGCCATCCCCGCCTTCACCTTCGCCGCCGTGCCCTCGGCCGTGGTGCACGCCGGCTGCCGGCCGCTACTGGTCGAGGTGGGCGCGAACTACCGCATCGACCTGGCCGACTTCGAGGCCTGCCTGGAAGAGGACGTGAAGGCAGTGCTGATCAGCCACATGCGCGGCCACACCTCCGACATGGACGCCATCCTGGCGCTCTGCGAGGCACGCGGCATCCCGGTGGTCGAGGACGCGGCACACTCCCTGGGCACGCTGTGGAACGGCCGTAAGATCGGCACCCTGGGGCGCATCGGCTGCTTCTCCTTCCAGTCGTTCAAGATGATGAATGCCGGCGAGGGCGGCATGCTGATCACCCAGGACCCCGACATCATCGCGCGGGCCGTGATCATGTCCGGTGCCTACGAGCACAACTGGCTGAAGCACGCCATCGTGCACGAGCGTTGTCGCTTCTGGCAGAACCGCCTGCCGCTCTACAACATGCGCATGAACAACCTGTCGGCCGCCGTGGCGCGCTCGCAGATCGAAGAACTGGCGAGGCGCGTGCGCGACGGGCGGGCCAACCACGACTACGTGGCGCGGCTGCTGAATGCCTCGCCCTGGCTGGCGGTGCCCGACCCGCTCCCCCAGGAGGAACGCGCGCCGGATTCCATCCAGTTCAACCTGGAAGGCTTCGACGGCGACGCCGAAGCCGTGGCCTTCCAGCAGGCGGCCAACGCGCGCGGCGTGCCGGTGCAGATCTTCGGCATGTCGGAGGACAACGCGCGGGCGTTCTGGAACTGGCAGTTCATCGGCGAACAGCGCGACCTGCCCAAGACCCGCGCCATGCTGATGCGTGCCTGCGACGTGCGCCTGCCGGCGCGCCTGACCCAGGACGAACTGGACAGCGTGGCAACCGCGCTGATCGAGGCCGCCGCGGCGGTCAAAGATGCGCGCCGCAACGCCGCCGGGCCGTACAGCGCCTCGGCCTGAGGCGCTTCAGGACGGCCCTCTCTCACAGAGAAGAGAGGCTGTTAGGTTTACCCCTTTCCCCTTGAAGGGAGAGGGGAATACCGTCAATAGGGCGTGCCGTCCTTATGGACGAAGCGGCCGTCGGCGTTGGCGCTCTTCATGTCGATGTCGGCGCAGGTGGTGAGGTCGTCGGGCTGCCGCGAGCCGACGTCGAGGTAGACCGCCACGGCCTGCGACCTGTTGATCAGGTGATGGCCGTCGCCCGAGCCCTTGGGGAAGGCCGCGCAGTCGCCGGCGCCGAGCAGCGTCTCGCCGCCGTCCTCGACCAGGACCACCTCACCTTCCAGCACGAAGACGAACTCGTCCTCGTGGCTGTGCAGTGGCGCTGGCTCGACCAGTTGCCCGGCGGCAGACGCATGAGGTTCACCCCGAAGTCGCTGAGCCCCCCGGCATCGCCGAGGCGCTGGCGCAGGCGCCCGGCGCAGGGCGGCGGATAGCCCGCGCCCCGGTGCTGCGGCACGGCGGCGAGGTCGATCTTGGGCATGGCGGTGCTCCCGGCAGTCAATGAGCTTGGGCCTTAGCGCAACCAGCGCGCGGACGACGCTAGCACGCTTCAGCCCAGGGCGGCAGCGATGGGCAAAAACCCAGCCTCTGCGGCAACTTACCGCGGTGCGGCAAAATGCCCTGCGACACCTTTGCAAGTCGATCGCGCGGGGGGCAGGCCCTATATCCGGGGCACCTGACTGGCACATCAGAACAACAAAAACCGATCCCCCCAACTGCAAGGCTGGACCCCCTCCCCATGCGTCATCTTCCCTACCTCATCGGCCTCTTCATGCTGCTGCCCTTCGCGGTGTGGCTGGGCCTGGACCTGACCATCCTGCCGGGCTCGACCCGCAACCTGGACCTGCCGCTGGTGGCGGCGCTGACCGCCGTCTGCCTGCCGCTCTTGGCCTGGTTCTTCCTGGTGAACCTCGGCTTCCTCGCCAACTCCATGAGCGGCGCCGACGAGTTCGCGCGCCCGCGCAACACGGCCGTGCGCCTCACCATCGCCGCCCTGCCCTGGATCTCGCTGCTCGGCAGCCTCGCCAGCGTGCCGATCCTGGCGGCGGAAGGGCTGGCCCCCGCCCTGCTGGCCCTGCCGCCGGTTGTCGGCGCGCTGATCTTCTTCGCCATCCGCTTCGGCGAGAAGGCGCGCACGCAGGACCGCCACCGCCTGCGCGCCAAGGCCGCCGCCGCTCCCCGCAATCGCGGCACGGGCCTCAAGGCCCTGGGCAGCTCCGCCTTGCGCGCGCTCTACGCCGTGCCTGTCGCCGGCTGGCTGCTGAAGGACGCCGTTCACGGCCGCGCCAGCGCCAAGGCCTTCTTGGCCTTCAACTGCTTCCTGCTGCTGGCCGCGGGCATCGCCGTCTTCGGCTATCCGGTGCTGATCGTCGCGGCTCTGACGCTGGTGCCGGTGATCTTCGCCGGCCTCTTCGTGCTGACCTGGGCGTAGCCAGACAACGAGTCTGCCGCCCCACCCCCTCCCTAACCCTCCCCCGTCAAGGGGGAGGGGAACTGCGGAACGGGGAGCGGAAAAAGAAAGCGGGGCCGGAACCACCCATCGTTGGATGGCACCGGCCCCTTCTTAAGCCCCGGGGCGGCAGTCCAGTGGATCGCCGGCCTTCGCGTGCCTAGGCACCCTTGGGCCGGATCCGCACCAGATCCTGCAGAACGCCCTCGACACCGTTGGTGACGACGACGTTGCCGAACTTCTCGGACACCTTCTCAAGCGCCTCGAGCTCCTTCAGCCGCAGGAGGATGGGGTTGTCCTCCATCAGCTTGGCGGTGTTCAGCAGGGACCGCGTGGCCGCGGTCTCCTCACGCCGCTTGATGACGTTGGCCTGGGCGGTCTTCTCCGCCTCGATGACCCGGTTCATCAGCTCCCGCACGTCTCCGGGCAGGATGATGTCCTTCACACCGACGGAGGGCACCGCAAGGCCCGCGTCACCCAGCTTGGGCAGCACCAGCGCCTCGATCGCCTGGTTGATGCCCAGCTTGTCGCCGAGCACCTGCTCCAGGGTCCGGGTGCCGATGACCTGACGCAGCGCGAACTGAAGCTCCTTGTAGAGGAAGTCCTTCAGGTCGCTGGTCAGGGCGACCGCCTTCAGCGGATCGACGATCCTGAAGACGGCGGTCAGGTTGGCCCGCAGGCCGACCCGGTCCTTGGTCAGCAGCTCCTGGCCGGTCACCTCCAAGGTCTGCAGCCGCAGATCGAAGGAGGCCACGTCGACCCGGTGCAGCGCCTTCACGAAGGCATAGCGCCCCGGCTTCAGCTGCTTCTGCAGCACGCCGTCCAGGTAGAGCAGGCCGACGTGGTCGGAGACCACCTCAACCACTGCCACCAGATCCTTCGCGCCCAGCCGCGCCAAAGGGCCGACCAGCCGCTCCGGCAGCTCGAAGGCGGTGGCCGCGTCGACCACCTCCAGCTTCACCTGCCGCAGCGCCTTGGCGTAGAACGCCACGCTGCGCGGCGCCACCAGTCCGGCCAGCTTGCCGTCGGCGGTGACGATGCCCAGATCGCCATCCCCCATGTCGGCGACGAGGAAGTGCGCCTCGACCACCTGGGGGTGGGTCAGGTAGAGCGCCGCCAGGGCCGCGTCGCGAACCGGCAGGGCCCGCAGGTCGAGCTTCACGACCTCGATCTCCGCCCGGCCCGGCAGGAAGCGGTACACGCCCGGCGCCAGCACCTTCTGGAAGGCCCGGTCCCGGTAGAGGAGACCGAGCTCGTAGTCCGCGATCTTCTCGGTCTTGAAAACCATCGGTCTGTTCCTTTCTTCTTTTTCTCTTCTCTCTTCTCTTCTTCTGTGGTTGTCCCGCGAGGGATCGGAGCATTGCTTGTTTATGTTTTTCGCCCCGCTTCGGGGGCCGGAATGCTCCTAAAAAATATCGGTTGAGGAACACCGGAAGAGCCCCGACGCCGGCTGCTGGACGGCCCCGGCCCTCTCCCCCCCCCGCCCGCGCGGGACCCTCGGGGTTCCCTTCCCGAAAATGCGGAAAGGGCGTGCCGAAGGTCCTTGCGGGCAGCGTCGGAGAGCGCGGTGGGGACGCGCGGAAGCGAACCGCCGCCTGGCCCCTGCCCTTCGCCGCGGCGCACCGCCGAAGCGGCACGCTACGATTCCAGACGGGGCCTGGCGCTCTTCCGGCATCCTTCGTTTCGGATCAGCTTTTGAGGCTGAGTCGGCTTATCAGGCCGAGTTGATGGCGGGAATCGAACCCGCGACAACTAGAGTCCAAGTCTAGCGCTCTAACCTAACTGAGCTACATCCATGGGGCCGAACACGGGAATCGAACCCGTGACCCCCGAATCGACAATCCGGTGCTCTCACCGCTGAGCTAGTTCGGCCGCTAAGGTACCTATTGCTCGACACACGCAGGACGCATTACGAACGTCCAGCGCGCCGGCCGGGCCTACGGAACCCGGACCATAGAGCGGTCTGCCAAGTACCAAACGAATAGGGCTCCTGATCCTCTCGCGAGGGATGCCGTTCGTCTTTTATGTCTCGAGTGATCTCATTTCTTTCCTGCCTCCGTGTCGTATTCGCCGGGGCAGGAGTCGCGCGGAAACCGCGGGCTCTAGACCCGGTCTGTGTTGGCCCTTTCGTCGGGGCTTATGTGACGATCCATAAAGGTCATCGGGTTTCCGTTTCGCGTAATCCGGCGCGGGAGTGCGTCCGGGAGGCGGGGTATAGGCCAGGCCGGAGTCGAAAATCAACCGGAACCTGTAGACGAGGCGAAAAAAGACCGATCGCGAAAGATCGCGGCCGTGAAGCGCAAAGAAAGTTGCGCCGCCTCGGAGGAAGCCCGGCCGGGCCCGCCCGAGACGGCGCAGGGGAAACGGAAGTTTGGGTGTCGGCCTAGGCGGCGCGCACGGAGTTCAGGAAGTCCTGCACCTCGCGCTGCAACTCGTCGGCCTGGGCCGAGAGGGCATCGGCGGCGCTGAGCACCTGGGAAGCCGCGGCGCCGGTCTGCGCCGCACCCGCGTTGACGCCGCCGATGTTGGCCGAGACCTCGCTGGTGCCGGCGGCCGCCTGCTGCACGTTGCGGGCGATTTCCGAGGTGGCGGAGTTCTGCTGCTCCACCGCCGCGGCGATGGCCGCCGCGTTCTCGTTGATCGAGCCGATGATGTCGCGGATGCCATCGATGGCGGACACGGTGCCGCCGGTGGCGTCCTGCATGCCGCCGATCTGCTGGGCGATCTCCTCCGTCGCCTTGGCGGTCTGCGTCGCCAAAGTCTTCACCTCGCTGGCCACGACCGCGAAGCCCTTGCCGGCTTCGCCGGCGCGCGCCGCCTCGATGGTGGCGTTCAGGGCCAGCAGGTTGGTCTGCTCGGCGATGTCCTGGATCAGGCCGATGACGTCGCCGATCTTCTGTGCGGCGTCGTCCAGACCCTTGACCCGTCCGGTGATGTTCTCGGTCTCCGCCACCGCTTTGGTGGTGTAGTCGTTGGACTGGGCGACCTGGCGCGAGATTTCACCGATCGAGGAAGACAGCTCCTCGGCGCCGGAGGCCACGGTCTGCACGTTGGAGGAAGCCTCCTCGGCGGCGCTGGTCACCAGCTTGGCGTTCTCCGCCGTCTCCTCCGCCGTCGCGTTCATCTTCTGGGCGACAGAGCGCATCTCCTCGCAGGAGGTGGCGACGGCCTGCAGCACCGCCGCAGCCTTCTGGTCGAAGTTCTGGCAGAAGTCCTCGATCTGCCTGGCGCGGGCTTCCTTGGTGGCCTGTTCCTTCTGCTGAGCCTCGGCGAGTTCCTTCGCCTTCACGCCGTTCTGCTTGAAGACCTCGACGGTGCCGGCCATGGCGCCGATCTCGTCCTTGTCCTCCGCGAAGGGCACGCTGACGGAGAAGTCGTCCTCGGCCAACTGCTGCATGACGCTGGACAGGCGGCCGATACGCCCGGAGATGACACGGCCCATGACCAGCGCCAGCGTCACCGCCACCATGAAGGAAGCCAGCGTGGCGATGACGATCATGATGACCCCATCGCTCCGGTTGCCGCTCAAGGTCTCCAGACCCAGTTCCATCGAACGGTGGACCGCTTCCTCCGCGGCGTCGGCCGTTTCGATCAGAATCTCGAAAGAAGCGTCGAAAACCTCGTCGGCTTCGCTGCCGGCGCCGGAGACATCCAGGCTGGACTGGTAGCGGGACGTAGCGAGGTCGCTCAGCTCCTGGATGCCGCTCAGCAGCTCGGAGGCGCCGGCCATGCGGTAGGTTTCGCCCAGTTTGGCGACAAGCGCCTGGGCCTCGGCGAAGTTGCCGGTGGCTTCGGCGATGTCCTCGCCGGCATCGCCGCCCAAGACCTCTTCCACCATCAGGTGGCCGTTGGCCAGCAGGTAGCGCGCTTCGCCGGCGAGGCGCTGCGCCTCGGCCACATCTCTCAGAACGCCCTCATTGGCGCCCGCCCCGATGCCGGCCAGCAGGCCGTCATAGAGCTCGTCGAAGCGCTCGTCGGCGCCGCTGCCGACGCCCTGATTGTCGTTCAGCGAGGCATAGCGCTCCTCGGCCACGGCGATGAAGCTGTCGAGGTTCTCAAGAACCTTGGAGATGTGGGCGCGCACGACCGGGTCCTCGCTGGCGAAGAAGCGGCCTTCCTCGTTCTCGCCGCCGTTGAGGATGGCGTTGGCATAGAATCGCGCGTCGTCGAGCAGACCCCACACCGCCTGGATGTCTTCGCCGGCGTCGCCGGCCATGATCTCCTCGAAGATCAGATGGGCTTCGGTGGCCGACAACTTGATCTCCATCGCGGCGTCGCTCAAGGGCGCCAGCCGTTCGCCCACGCGCTCACCCTCTTGACCGATGCTGTTGGCGGTCCAGCCGCCCAGCAGGCCCGCAACGCCCGTCAGCATCGCCAGAGCCAAAAAACAGCCGAGAATCTTCGCCTTTACGCTTAGGCCGCGCAAGAAGGCCAGACCAGAACCAGCAGACATGGCGTCGTCACTCCTGTGGCCGTGACGGTCCCCACCGCTCACGGATACGTTGAATAAGCAGGTTTGCTTTTTAGCAGTAACGAATTAACAGAAAATGTCATAAAAACGGGATCTTAGCGTCTAAAGGTTCCGTTTATAGACCAAACACAACCCCTGGGACCTCAAAGGGCGTGAGACGGAAGCGCCAAAGTAAGTTGCGCGCCTCAGGGCGAGGCGCTACCTCTGCTCCTCCAGGGCAGCAGCGAGAAAAACACCTGCAAGGGAGCAGGCGGCACCTATGGGCGACAGCGTGAATCCCTTCGAAAGCGACCTGGGCCGGGGACCGTCCAATCACCTGGCGCTCAGCCCCCTGAGCTTCCTGCCGCGCGCGGCCGCGGTCTATCCGGAGCGCTGCGCGGTCATCCACGGCGATCGCGCCTATACCTGGGCCGAGGTCTATCAGCGCAGCCGGCGCCTCGCCTCGGCGCTCACGAAACGCGGCATCGGCCGCGGCGACACCGTGGCCATGATGGCCCCCAACACGCCGCCCTGCCTGGAGGCGCACTTCGGGGTGCCGGCGGCCGGCGCGGTGCTGAACGCCCTCAACGTGCGCCTTGACGCCGCGGCCATCGCCTTCATGCTGAACCACGGCGAAGCCAAGGTGCTGATCACCGACCGCGAGTTCTCGCCCGTCATCAAGGAGGCCCTGGCCGAGATCGCCAAAGCCCCTGGGCGCGAGATCCTGGTCATCGACATCGACGACCCTCTGGGAGAGGGCGGCGAGCTGCTGGGCGAGACCGACTACGAAAGCTTCCTCGCCACGGGCGATCCCGACTTCCCTTGGATCCTGCCCGACGACGAGTGGGAGTCGCTCTCCCTGCTCTACACCTCCGGCACCACCGGCGACCCCAAGGGCGTGGTCTATCACCACCGCGGCGCCTACCTGAACGCCATCGGCAACATCCAGGTCTGGGGCATGGGCCCGCATCCGGTCTACCTCTGGACCCTGCCGATGTTCCACTGCAACGGCTGGTGCTTTCCCTGGACGGTCACCGCGCTGGCCGGCACCCACGTCTGCCTGCGCCAGGTACGCGCTTCCGCCATCTACGATGCCCTGGCCGACCACGGCGTGACCCACCTGTGCGGCGCACCCATCGTCATGCAGATGCTCCTGAACGCCCCTGAGGAAGAGCGCCGCGACTTCGGCCAGCAGGTAAAGTTCATGACCGCCGCCGCGCCGCCGCCGGCCGCGGTGCTGGCCGCCATGCAGGACGCCGGCATCGAGGTGACCCACGTCTACGGCCTGACCGAAGTCTACGGCCCTGCCGTGGTCTGCGCCTGGCGCGGCGAGTGGGATGCCTTCGACATCGAGAAGCAGGCGGCCATGAAGGCGCGCCAGGGCGTGAACTACCCGGCGCTGGAAGGCCTCATGGTCGCAGATGCCGAAACGTTGGAACCCGTGCCGCGCGACGGGCAGACCCTGGGCGAGGTCTTCATGCGCGGCAACGTGGTGATGAAGGGCTATCTGAAGAACCCCTCGGCCACGGAGAAGGCCTTCAACGGCGGCTGGTTCCACACCGGCGATCTCGCCGTCTGGCATCCCGACGGCTACATCGAGCTGAAAGACCGCTCCAAGGACATCATCATTTCCGGCGGCGAGAACATCTCCTCCATCGAGATCCAGGACGCGCTCTACCGCCACCCCGCCGTCGCCGGCGCGGCGGTGGTCGCCAAGCCCGACGAGAAGTGGGGCGAGACCCCTTGCGCCTTCATCGAACTGAAGCCGGGCGCGAGCGCCGAAGAGGTGGAGATCATCACCTTCTGCCGCGACCGCCTGGCCCACTTCAAGGCGCCCAAGAAGGTGGTCTTCGGCCCCCTGCCCAAGACCTCCACCGGCAAGATCCAGAAGTTCGTCCTGCGCGAGAAAGCAAAGGGGCTCTAGGCAAAATCCGGCGGGGCCGGCGCCCGGCCGACACCTCCGGGACATTGGATTCGGCCTTGCCGCCACAGGTTGTTTGCATCGGCATATCTTAACCCGATCTTTGGAAAGTTCCTTGAGGCTCCAAAGCTCTAGCGCAAGGAATCTGGAGGTCCGGCGATGCCCCTTTCCCAAGAGCGCTGGAGGCCGCCCTCAATCGGGAAGACGGGGCACCGCCTCCAGCGGCCCGACAAGACTCTTTCCCTGCTGGTGCCGGTGTTCAACGAAGAGGATGCCATCGACCTCTTCATGGCGGAGCTGGGGCCGGCTCTCGAAGAGGCGCTGCTCCGCCTCGCGCCGCACGGCAACCACGAAATTGTGTTCATCGACGACGGCAGCAACGACGGCACCGTCGCGCGCATCCTCGCCCATACCGCGGGGGCTCCGCGGGTTCGCTTGGTGCGGCTATCGCGCAACTTCGGCAAGGACGCCGCCTTGGCCGCGGGTCTGCACTTCGCCGCCGGCGACGCGGTGATCCCCATCGACGTGGACCTGCAGGACCCGCCGGAGGTCATCTCCAGCATGGTGGCCGCCTGGATCAACGGCGCAGAAGTCGTCAACGCCCGGCGCTGCGACCGCAGGTCCGACGGCTGGCTCAAGCGCTGGAGCGCGAAAGCCTTCTACAGGGTCTACAACGTTCTCGCCACCGACAGCATCCCCGGCAATGTCGGCGACTTTCGCCTGCTTGACCGCAAGGTGGTCGACGTGCTGAACGATTTCAGCGAACGCAATCGTTTCATGAAGGGCGTGTTCTCCTGGGTCGGTTTCGAGCAGACGACGATCACCTACGAGCGCCCCCCGCGCGCCGCTGGGACCACCAAGTGGAAATTCTGGAGGCTTTGGAATTTCGCACTGGACGGCTTAACGGCGTCGACCACCGCACCGCTGCGGATCTGGACCTACGTCGGCCTCGCCGTGGCGCTCGGTGCCATCGGCTATGCCATCTTCCTCGTCGCGCGCACCCTCATTCTGGGTATCGACGTGCCGGGCTATGCCTCGCTCATGACGCTGATTTTGACCCTGGGCGCGCTGAACCTGATCTCAATCGGCATCCTGGGAGAGTATATCGGCCGGATCGCGATCGAAGTGCGCCAGCGCCCGCTCTACGTGGTGCGGGACACTTACGGATTCGACGACACCGACACGCAGAAGAGTTCCGGCGGCAAACAGCGGGCCGCGCCCGGCACGGCCGGATGACGGCCGCCACGCACGCACTGCCCGTTCGTGACTGGCGGCCGGCTTTCGCGGTGCTGCTCCTGGCCGGCCTCGGCGCGCGGCTGATGTTCCTCGGGGACCGGGCGCTGTGGCTGGACGAAGCCTACAGCGTGTGGTTCTCGGACCAGGACTGGACCTACCTCTGGCAGTCGGTCCCGCAGTTCGAGACCCATCCTCCGCTGTACTATTCTCTGCTGAAGCTCTGGCGCGCCTTCGGCTCGACCGAAACCTCGCTTCGCCTGCTCTCCGTCCTGGCGAACACCGCGACGATCGTGCTGGTCGCCCTTGCCGGCCACCTGGCCGCTCCGCGCCCCTACAAGCTGCCGTTGGCGCTTGCCGCCGCCCTGCTGTTCGCGGCGGCGCCGCTGCAGCTCATCTACGCCCAGGAAGCGCGGCCCTACGCCCTGCTGGTGCTGGCCATGGCAATCGTCCTCTGCAGCGCGATCTGGATCGTCACCCATCCCGAACGCGCCAGCCGGCGTCTCACGCAGCTCCATCGCCGAGACCGTGCGGCACTGGCCGCCTTCCTCGCCCTCGGCGTCGGCATGGCGATGCTGCTGTGGATGCACAATCTCGGCATCGTCTTCGCCGCGGTGCTCGCGGCGATCCTCGCAGCGTGGTGGATTTGCCGGGGGAGGCGCGGCGCCGCGCTCTTCGTGAACCTGCTGGCCGCGGCGCTGCTGGCCGTCACGCTCTACGCGCCCAATATTCCGAACCTGCTGCTGCAGGTGCGCTCGGTTTCGGCGCAGTTCTGGCTGGAGATTCCGACGCCCGCACAGCTTTACCTGATGACGGAACTGATCTATGGGCAGTTGCAGATCGCCTTCTGGGGGTCCGCCGAGAAGCACCTCGTACAGCTCGTGGTCGCCGTTCCCCTGGGAGTCCTGGGTGTCAGGGGCATTTGGCGCCTGACGGCGGAGTCACCGGACCGGCGCTGGGTCGCCTGGCTGCTGCTCGGCACCGCCTTCGGTCCGACGCTGGTGATGCTGGCGCTGACGTACAGCGTCCAGCCGGTGATGATGGAGCGCACGCTGCTGCCGGTTCAGGTTCCCTGGATGCTGCTCTGCGCGGCTGCGCCCTTTGCGGTCCGCCCGGACCGGGCGGCGCTGGTGGCAGGCCTCTTCATCGCCATCGCCGTCGTGAACCTGGGCGGCTTTGTCGCCAACCAGGCCACGCAGGAACATCGCGAGGAGGAACGCCCCTGGCGCGCTATCGCGCAACAGATTGCACAGAGCAACGCGCCAGACGCACCGGTGATCCTACTGCCCAACAGCGCCGGCCTTCCCCTGGCCTACTACGACGACTTGCTGAACCTGGGTTTGACGATGCAGCCTCTGCCCGCTCCCTACCCGGTTCGCGGTGAGGTTCACAGCTATCCGGCAGGCGGCCAAGGTGTCCCGGCGATGGACGCCGCCGCCTTGCACCGCCTTGCCGAAGCGACGGGGGACGCCCCGACGGTCTGGCTCATCACCCGTTTCGAAGTGCTTTTCGATCCTCAGAGACTGGTGAGGCATTCCCTGGCCGCGCGCTTTCCCTGCGCCAAGAGCACGCATCACGGCCTGATCACCGTATCGCGTTTCGACCGCGCCGCCGAGGGGACGAAAGCAGGCCATTGCCGGTCGAATCCACCGCGGTCATCGTCCTGAAAAAGCGAAACGGCGCACGCCCGGCCTCGCCTTCGAGCCGGCCGGACACCGCAAAACGAAACCGCGTTCCCCGGAACCTCCACGAAGGGAGTACGAGGAACGCGGATGAGGATGTCGATAACGTATTTCCGGTCCGTCTAGCCGGCGGCCACCCGTCGCGTCACTGCTGAAGGGAAATCCCTTCCGGCAAGCGCCTGCCTGGCTGCCGATCGATATCAGCGCCCGGGCCCAGTTTCCGGTTTGGGCCTCCGGCCTGGCGGCTTTGCTCGGGAGTTCTGCTAGGCGTGGTCGAGATGCCCCGCTATTTCGTCCTTGATGCGGAGCTTTTCGCGTTTAAGTTCAATGATGCGGAGATCATCGGGATGCGGCCGGTGCTCTTCCTCGTCAATTGCGTTTTCGATGGCCGCGTGCTTGGACCGCAATGACGCGATACGCTCATCTGCTGGCATTCGGAACCTCCAATGAGCCTTTGGTACATTGCTATGCTAGCCTACAAGCGATTTCTTTGCAATTGAGTGACGCCCGAAAATGGGCCCGGGACGGGTTAAAATCGTGACACAAAATCAACGTTTGATCGTTGGGATCACGGGCGCGAGCGGCGTGCGCTACGGCGTGCGGATGCTTGAGATTCTGCGCGATTTGCCGGTGGAGAGCCACCTGGTGCTCTCCAAGGCGGCGGAAACCACCCTGGCCTATGAAACCGACCTCAAGGTCGCCCAGGTCAAGGCCCTGGCCGACGTGGTCTACCCGGTGGGCGACGTGGGCGCGGCCATCTCCAGCGGCTCCTTCCAGACCCTCGGCATGGTCATCGCCCCCTGCTCGATTCGCTCCATGTCGGAGATCGCCACCGGCGTCACCTCCAACCTGCTGACCCGCGCCGCCGACGTGGTGCTGAAGGAGCGCCGCCGCCTGGTGCTGATGCTGCGCGAGACGCCGCTGCACAGCGGCCACTTGCGCTCCCTCCTGGCGCTCTCGGAAATGGGCGCGATCATCGCCCCGCCGGTGCCCGGCTTCTATGCCAAGCCGGAGTCGATCGACGAGATGGTCGACCACACGGTCGGCCGCGTGCTCGACCTCTTCGGGCTCGAGGCCGGCAAGGTGAAGCGCTGGGGCGAGGAGTCAGGCAAAGTGCGCCCGCTCAGGGGCTGAATACGTCTCAAGCCCTCAGCGGGTACCGCCCTGCAGGGCCGCATAGAACGCGCCGACCTTGTCGACCAATTTCTCCGTTCGCCGTCCCGAATAACCATGTCGTCGCGCCAATTGCGCAAGGCGCTCGCTCTCCTGGTGCTGCCCGACAGCCGCTTCTATGGCCGCAAGATTTGCATAGGCCAGCGCATAGCCGTCATCGAGCGCCAGGGCCGCCTGCAACTCCTGCCGCGCCCTCTCGAAATTCCCCATCATCATCGAAGCCGCGCCGATGTTGTTGCGTGCCATGGCTTCTACATTCCAGGTGTAAAGCGACCAAGTGAGATAGATCAGCTTGCGGCGCCAGGGCTGCGACTTGACCGTCGCCAGAAACCGCTCACCGGCCTCAATCGCCTCGGCATAGCGCTCAGAGTTCAGTTGCCGCCGGCTGAGATAGAGATCTTTCAGGAAAGTGCTCGATATCCTCCCGGGAATGAAAAACAGCAGCGCGACGAAAAAGACCACGTTGTAGTTGCCGGGATTGGCCTGCAGATAGAAATGGACGGCGGCAAGGGTCACGGCCAGCACGGCCGCCACCAGCAACAGATAACTGGCAGCCCTAGTCATCCTTTCATCTCAATCGCTTTGCTCCTCCAGCAAGCGGATGGCGTGCACCGGGGCCACCTCCGGGCAGGCGCCGTGCAGGACGGCCGCCAGGTCGGCCAGGTCGTCGTCGGTCGGCAGCGGCTTGAAACGCGTGAGATAGAGCCGCAGGTTGGCGGCGACGGCTTCGGCATCGCCCGCGCCTTCCGGCACCTCCAGTTCCTGGTACAGCACCAACTGCTCCAGCATCTCGGCCTGCAGTTCCAGGCTCTTGACCTCCTCGCGGAAGGCTTCGCCCAGATCCTCGGGCACGGCGACCTGCTGCTTCAGCCAGCGCCGCGCCGCGCGCAGCGGGGCCACCACCTCGTCGTGCCAGGGCCGCGAGGCCGAGCGCAGCAAGCCCAGCTCGGCGTTGTCGAGCCGCCGCCCGCGCGCGCCCGCCCAGGCGCAGAACAGCAGCAGGTTCACGTCCAGGCCGTGGCGGTCCTGCAGGTCGAGGCAGGCCTCGGCCACACCGGGCCGACCGTAGACGCTGCCGGAGAAGTGCCAGAACGGCGTCTTGTCCGGCGCGGAGGCAGGTTCCGTCTGCGTCATGGCGAAAACTCCCCAAGATAGGTGCCCAGACCATGTGCGGTGTGCACCAGCGGCCCGTCCAGGTCGACGGCCTTGTAGCCGGCGATGGCTTCGGCGATGGGGATATCGACCACCTGGCGGCCGCTCCAGGCCACCATGCGGTCGAACTTGCCTTCGGCGATGAGATCCACCGCGCGCACTCCAAAGATCGAGGCCATCAGCCGGTCGCGGTCGGTGGGCATGCCCCCGCGCTGCAGGTGGCCCAGCACCGTCACCCTGGTCTCCGCGCCGGTCTCCTCGGCGATGCGCGCGGCGAGGTAGTGGCCGATGCCGCCGTAGTTCACCGCGCCCGCCGCCTGCTTCTGCTTCACCGGCTCGCCTTCCTCGGTCCTCACCGCCTCGGCCACCACTGCCAGCGCGAAGTTGCGCCCGCGCTTGCGGATCGACTCGATCTTGGCGGCGATCCCGGCCATCGTATAGGGAATTTCCGGGATCAGGATGATGTCGGCGCCCCCGGCGATACCGGCGGCGATGGCGATGTGGCCGGCGTCGCGGCCCATGACCTCCAGCACCATCACCCGCGAGTGGCTGGCCGCCGTCGGCTGCAACTGGTCCAGGGCATCGGTCGCCACCTTCACCGCGGTGGAATAGCCGATGGACATCTCGGTATGCCCCAGGTCGTTGTCGATGGTCTTGGGCACGGTGACCAGGCCGATGCCGGCTTCCTGGGCCAGGCGCCGCAGGATCGCCTGACTGCCATCGCCGCCGATGCCGATCAGGGCATCCAGGTCCAACTGGCGGTAGCCCTCGATCACCTCCGCCACGCGATTGACCCGGCTGCCGTCCGGCATCTCGTAGTCGAAAGGATTGCCCTTGTTGGTGGTGCCCAGGATGGTGCCGCCGCGGCGCTGCAGCGTGCCGTCCAGCAGATCGGGGCTCAACCCCAGCATCTCCGCCTCCACCGGCCGCGCCAGCAGGCCGGCGGTGCCGTTGCGGATACCGACCACCTGCCAGCCGTAGTGCCCGGCGGCCCGCAGGACCACCGCCCGCAAGACCGCGTTGAGGCCGGCGCAGTCGCCGCCGCTGGTGAGCACCCCGATCCGTTTCTGCCCTGTGGATTTGACTTGGGCCATAACCCCTCTTCGTCTCTGCGCGCCCACCTTGGCGCGAAATTAGCGCTGTCCGGGAGACTTTAGAGTCCTTTTAAGGCAGATTGAACCGTAGTGCCGGGCGGCGGAATGGAAATCGGCCCGCCCCCGGGCCGCCGCCCCCCGCAAGACTCCCACCCGTGGCGCCAAAAGAGTATACTGGGGCCTCTTGAAAACCGTTCCTGAGCGCAATGGATCAACCAGATTTCGAGCAGATGCGTCGCAAGCTGGCGGAGCTGAAGTCGGAGCACCGCGACCTCGACGACGTGATCAGCCATCTCATCGAAACCCGTCCCTTCGACCAGCTTCAGCTGCAACGCCTGAAGAAGCGCAAGCTGGCGCTGAAAGATCAGATTTTGAAGCTGGAAGACGCGCTTCTGCCTGACATCATCGCCTGAGGCCCCGACATCATCGCCTGAGGCAATGTCGCCTGCGCCTGGACGCAGCGTCCGTCAGGACTCCTCCCGGCCGCCGCGCTTATTGGCGTACATCGCCCGGTCGGCCGCTTTGAGGGCATCGTCGGCCTGCTGATCGCCGCTCAGCGCGTGGACACCGTAGGCAACGCTGACATGAAGCGGCGCGCCCTCCCAGACCACCTCCTCGGCGGCGATGGCTCCGGCCAGCAGCCCCGCCTTATCGGCGGCCGCGTCGAGGCCCGACTGGGCCAGGATGACGCCGAACTCGTCGCCGCCCAGACGTCCGACGACGTCGGACGCGCGGGTGTCGCGCAGCAGCACCTCGCAAACCCGCTTCAGGACCGCATCCCCGGCGGCGTGGCCGTGGGTGTCGTTGATGACCTTCAGGTCGTTGACGTCGAAATAGAGCACCGCGCCGGCCGCGCCGTAGCGTTCTTCGAAGGCGGCCATACGGCCCAGTTCGCGCACGAAGGCCCGGCGGTTCAGCACCGGGGCCAGGGAATCCTGGTCGGCCAGCTGCTCCAGATAGCCGGCCCGCTGGCGCGCCTCCTCCACCTCCTGACGCAGGGAATAGACTTCCGCCATGAGCTGCTGCAGCGCCTTGCGGACCTTCGGCGTCAGCTCCGATTCGGGAATTCCCATGACGGTCGCCACGTCTTCGGCGCGCGGCACCGGCTGGGGCTGAGCCGCATTGCGATAGGCGGTCTCCGCCCTGACGGCGCTGCCGCCGGTCACTGGGGTGGCCCCGCCTGTCTTGCTTACCTTCATCCTGGCATCCGTCGCTTGCCGAGCGGCCGCACCGCCCGGCGAAACCCCGGCGACGCCCCGAATCTAGCACGAAGCTTAGTGCGGGAGGGTAAACGCTTCCTTGCGGCGCCGGAACCCGGGATCGCCACGAAAACATCCCGATGCCCGAAATTCCGCCCTTTTCCGCGCCCTCCAGGGGGGCTCTGCCGCCGCGGCGCTGCCTGCTTGCGCGCCGGGAGGCTAGTCCGGATAATGCGCCCCTTTTTCGGGAACCGCCCCAAGGCTGCAGAAAACGGAAGGTACGATGGCGCAAGCAACGCCCCAGGTCGGCATCATCATGGGCAGCCAGTCCGACTGGCCGACCATGAAGCACGCCGCCGAGGTTCTGGATACGCTGGGTGTCGCCTACGAGGCGCGCATCGTCTCGGCCCACCGCACCCCCAAGCGGCTTTACGACTACGCAGGCAGCGCGCGCGAGCGCGGCCTGAAGGTGGTCATCGCCGGGGCCGGGGGCGCCGCCCACCTGCCCGGCATGACCGCCGCCATGACGCCGCTGCCGGTCTTCGGCGTGCCCATCGAGAGCAAATCGCTGAAGGGCCAGGATTCGCTGCTTTCCATCGTGCAGATGCCGGGCGGCGTGCCGGTCGGCACCCTGGCCATCGGCAAAGCCGGGGCGATCAACGCGGCCCTGCTGGCCGCCGCCGTGCTGGCGCTCGGCGACCCCAAGATCGCCGCGGCGCTTGACGAATGGCGGGCCCGGCAGACCGAAGCCGTGGCCGAACGCCCCTCCGACGACGGCTGACCGGGGGACATAGACCTTGCCCGAACACCCCACGCACGATCTGAGCGCCCCCCTGGCCCAGCCTCTCGCTCCGGGGGCCACCATCGGCATTCTCGGCAACGGCCAGCTCGGCCGCATGGCGGCGCTGGCCGCCGCGCGCCTGGGCTACCGCTGCCACGCCTACGGCCCCGAGGCCGATGCCCCCGCCAACCAGGTCTGCGACGCGGCGACGGTGGCGGCCTATGACGACGAAGCGGCGCTCGCCGGCTTCGCCGCGGCGGTCGACGTGGTGACCTTCGAGTTCGAGAACATTCCGCTGACCACGGTGAAGGTGCTGGAAAAGCTGGTGCCGCTGCGGCCCAGCGCCCAGGTGCTGTCGATCTGCCAGCACCGGCTGCGCGAGAAGGAATTCTGCCGGGCCGCCTCCGTTCCGACCGCCGACTACCGCCCGGCCGAGGACCTGGACAGCCTGCGGCAGGCGGTCGAGGAGATCGGCACCCCTTGCATCCTGAAGAGCGCCGAGCTGGGTTACGACGGCAAGGGTCAGGTGCGCATCGCCGCGGACAGCGACCTGGAAGAGGCCTGGAACGCCATGCGCGGCCACGCCGCCCCCTCATCTTCACAAAGGGCCATCGGCATCGTCGAGGCCGTCGTCGAGTTCCGCATGGAGATATCGGTTATCGTCGCGCGCGGCGCCGACGGCACGACGCGCACCTATGTGCCGGTGGAGAACCGCCACAAGAACCACATCCTGGACGAGACCATCGCGCCGGCCAACCTGGCGGAAGAGGTCTCCGACCGCGCCGAGGCCATCGCCCGTCACCTGGCTCAGGAAATGGATCTGGTCGGCCTGCTGGCGGTGGAGATGTTCGTCACCCACGACAACAAGGTGCTGGTCAACGAGATGGCGCCACGCCCGCACAACTCGGGTCACTGGACCATCGACGCCTGCGTCACCTCGCAGTTCGAGCAGTTCGTGCGCGCCGTCGCCGGGCTGCCCCTGGGCTCGACCGAACGCCTCTGCGACGCGGTGATGAAGAACCTGCTGGGCGACGAGGCCGACGACTGGAAGAAGATCCTCGGCGATCCCGGCAACAAGCTGCACCTCTATGGCAAGGCCTCAGCCCGCCCCGGACGCAAGATGGGGCACGTCACCCGGCTGATTCGCCGCTAACGGAAGGCCCGCCCGGCCCGCCGTGGCGCGGGCAGAAGCGGCTCAGGGCATCCTCGATCTGCTCGGCCAGCACCGGCTTGATCAAGATATCCGAGGGATGATCGGCCTTGATGCGGTCGATGGTTTCCTGCTCGTTGGAGCCGGTCACGTAAACCGTCGGCACCGCCTTGTGCCGGTAGATTTCGTTGGCGGCGTCGACCCCATCCCGCACGCCCGCCAGGCGCACGTCCATGAAGATCAACGCCGGGTCCTCCTCCCGCGCCAAACGGACGGCCTCGTCCGCCGACTTGGCGATCCCGCAAACGCCATAGCCCATGGCCTCGACGAGGATCTTGAAATACTCGGCGATCATCCGTTCGTCCTCGACGATAAGGATCTTGGGCGCAGCTTCCATGGTGTCTCTCAAGTCCTTGCCAGGGGAATCGTCATGACCACTTCATGGCCGTCGGCGCCGGTGGTTTCGAGTTCCGCATCCAGTTGGGCGACCAGTGAGCGCACGATCATGTCGCCGACGCTTTCGCGTCCGCCCGCACCCCGCACCCGACTCGCCTCGGGACGGCCGACGCCGTTGTCGCCGACCGAAAGGCGAAGGACATCCTTCTCCTGGGGGTGCGCGGCGACGGAGATCACGCCGGCCCGTCCGTCCGGAAAGGCGTGCTTGGCCGCGTTGGACACCAACTCGACGACCATCAGGCCGATGGGAACCGCGCATTCCAGATGCAGCGGCACGGAAGCGATATCCGTTTCGATACGCAGGCCCCGCGAGTCCAGCCCGGCGCCCCGTGCCTGATGGCGGCACAGATCCTCCAGAAAACTGCGCAGGTCTACCGTCGCCAGGTCCCGCGAGCCGATGAGGTGCTGGTGGACGAGGCTGAGCGCATGGACACGGGCGCGAATTCCGGCAAGCCGCTCCTCCACGGAACCCGTGCCGCCGCCTGCCGCCTCCAGCGCCAGCATGGCGTCGATGAACTGAAGATTGTTCTTCACGCGGTGATAGACTTCTTTCAGCAGGATATCGCGGTCGCTAAGCGCGCGGCGCAGTTCCTCGTTGGACTTCAGCAGGACCCTGGCATCCGCGTTCTCGCGCAATGCCGCCCACAGCAGCAGGGCGACGATGCTGCCGGCAGCCGTGATGGCCATGACGCTGAGCCGGAAGTTGGCGTTGATGAATCCGCCCTCGACGGCGATGAGCGCAAGCCCGCAAAACACGAAGGGGCCGATGGCCGCGAAGGGCAGGGTCCGCCGCAGCATCGCGCTGCCGGGGCCGGGACCGACGAGAATGCGCATCCACCCCCAGGTCGGGCGCGACAATAGCAAAGCCAGAAACAACAGAAAGAAGGCAGCGGCGGTGTGCAGCGCCATCGACGAAAAAGCCAGGACCTCGAAGAGGGCTTGGCTGTCGAAGGCGTACCCCGTCAGCGCCAGCAAGGTGACGAAAAGGCCTATCCCCACGAGCAGGCCGAAGAGATCGCCGTTGAGGTAGACACCGCGGCGGCGGCGGATCAACAAGGCGCCGGCGCTGAGAGCCAGGCAAACGGAGGTGGCCGGCGACATATGGATCGCCGCACGATCATCGCTGAATTCGAAGACCAACTGATCGATGCCGCGATCGGGCTGCGCCGCGAGCAGGACCAGGTTGGCCAGTGCGACTCCAAGGGCCGTCAGGGCCAAAACGCGGCAGCCGGGACGCTGGGAGGTCCGTGACCACGCCGTCGTCTGAATGACGCAGAGGCCGCAGGCCATCAGCCCGAAAGCGGTGCTGACGGCCATACCCGGGAGCCCCGGCAGGATGCGGCGCACGGACGCGACGTCGAGGCCCCAGCCAACCAAAAGCACACAAACGGCAAGTAAAACCACGATCACGGCCAAACCGACCGCAAGGCGCTTCAGGAGTCGGTCTCTGGCGCGCCATCTCGACGGCCACACGCTTAATTCTGACGCCAGGATGTGGTCTATAATCAATTCACCCGAATACAGTAATATGGCGAAGCGATCACCAGCGGCGCGGCACCTTTCGACACTATGGGGCCGGCGCTTAAGGCATCCTTAATCAGAATGGGTCTCGAAGTCTTGTCCAAAAACGGATCGGACAGCCGGCAATTCCACGAATGGGAAAATTTCCGCAACGCCGCGCAACCACTAGCCCCCGGCGTCTCCCGGGATCTTGTCGTCCGACCAGCGGGCCCTCAATCAACTGCCCGGAAAGGCGCGACCGGGTAACGACAGTCCGGGGAGAGTTATCTATCATCCAGGAATGGGAAGCCGAGAGTGGAATATGCCGCTCCGTGACGAGATGATGCCGATTTCATGAAACGCATTACCGACGAGGACGAGATAGAAAGCGCCGATATCCGCGCGCTTTTCAGATACTGGCGAAGCAAGTGTCCGGAAGGCGGGATTCCGCGCCGGGCCGATATCGATCCCGTGGACATCCCGCGGCTGATGCCCAAACTGCTGATCGCCGACATCGAACGGAATCCCTTCCGCGTCAGGTACCGCCTGGTCGGCACCCGGATCGTCGAAATGACGGGTTTCGAATTCACCGGCCGATATCTCGACGAGATCGCGCTGGAGGATTACGAGGGGCCGTTCCAGGAGTGTTACCAGACGGCTTGCGAAACGAAATCGCCGATCATCACCCGAATCAGTTGGAGCCTCACACCCGGCCTGACAGCCGAGTACGACGTTTGCTTCCTGCCCCTGTCCGATGACGGGGAAACCGCCAACATGGCGTTGTCGCTGGAGTGCTATCAGAAGGTGGAGCGGGACTTCACGCTCTTGGCGGGCCGTGTCTACACGGCCACCAAATGCCCCGACCGCTAGATCGGATCTATTTCAAAGGCATAGAGCAGAGTCACAGGGCCGCTGGATCGCCTTGGGCGATTCCGGCCAACCCTGGTCTGCTGTAGGTCGTCTAAACGTGGACTGCGGCGGCCGCGGCGCCGGGCCTTAGCGGCGGGCGCCGTGTCTCGGCCCCGGCCGGCGGGGCGACGTCATGGCTCCGACGATACGCTCCGGCAGGTTCAGGACCGCGCCGACCCCCTTGCCCAGCCGCCCGGCCACCTGCAGCACCTCCGAGATGCGGCGGTCGAGGAAGGCCCAGGTCGCGGCATAATCTTCCGACTTGTCGTTCAGCCAATACAGCAGGGTCGAGGAATAGACCGCGCTCAGAAGAGCCCGCTTGCTGTAGAAGTTGTAGTCCGTGGCCTTGTCGCCGGCGGCATACCAGATCGCATCCACCGTACGGCAGAGACAGGCGAGACCCGCCGCCGCGTTCTGCGGCAGGGCGAAGAAATTGAGCCCGCTGCGCACGGCCTCGCGATGGGCGGCGACGGCCTCCAGGCGGGCGCGCACTCCGGCGGCCACCTTCTCGCGCACCTTCATGGCGTCCAGGTCGAGGCTCTCCAGCGTCTCCAGCATGTGGCGGTCGGCCTCGCCGCTGAAGGCGCGGATCAATTCCAGTGGGCCACCGGGAAAGAGACGCTGCGCCTCCCCGGCATCCAGACCCAGGTCGCGGGCCCCGGCGTCGATCGCCGTCCAGGTCCAGCCGTCGAAGGGAACGTGGCGCAAGGCAGCGTCCAGCAGGCTGCGCCGCTGGCGCGCCAGCTTCTCCGCTGCGGCACCGTCGATCGGAGTTTCGCGCCGCGGCGATTCAACCATGGCTCTCTGCCCTTTCCCGTTCCAAGCTTCCCGCCTCTTCCGGAACGGCGGCCTGCGGGGAGCGGCCAATCTCGCTGGTGAAGGCCAGCAGCGAGAGATCCGTCATGCGTTGCGGATAGAGGATGCCGTCCAGGTGATCGCACTCGTGCTGCACGACGCGGGCGTGGAACCCCTCGGCCTCTCGCTCGATCGAGGCGCCTTCCAGGGTGAGGCCACGATAGCGGATCCGCGTCACCCGCGGCACCTGGCCCATCAGGCCGGGGACCGAGAGGCAGGCCTCCGGCCCCAGGGACAACTCATCGGTCAGCGGTTCGATGACCGGGTTGATGAGCACCGTCAGCGGCACGTCGTCGCGGCCGAGCGCCGCCTCGTCCTCCGCCGCCGCACGGCGTCCGGAAACGAAGAACACCACCACCCGCAGCGGCACATGCACCTGGGGCGCCGCCAGACCGGTACCGCCGGCGTCGTCCATGGTTTCCAGCATGTCGCGCACCAGCGCCGCGATTTCCGGCGCCGTCGGATCGGCCACGGGCGCCGCCTTCTGGCGCAGCACCGGGTGGCCCATGCGGGCGATTTTCAAAATGGCCATGAGGTTCAATATGGCCTTCCCCCGCGGCCGGGTAAAGGTGCCGGATCGCCCCGCCGCCGGCTCCGCCGAGCCAGGCGGAGATCCCGCCGGCCCGCCCGAGAAAGGAATTTATTCTCTTCTTTCTGACGCAAGACCGAAGAGCCTCCCCGGGAAGGGAAATGGAGCGCGGAGGCTTGGAGAAAAATGGCGGAAAACCGCGACGGAACGCGAAGAATCGGCCGCCGCGGGCAAGGCGGTCGCGGGCGGAAAACCCTTAGAAACCCCTTCCTTTTTCCCAAACCCTGTGATAGGAACCCCTGTCTCTGCGGCAACCGTGCCGCGGAAATGGTTTTTTTGCCCTTATTGTTGAGCAATCCGGCCCGAAGGTCTGTCGGGAGACAGGCTTTCACGGCTTAAGAAAGGAGCGCAGAGCGTCTGTGCAAGTTCAGGTTCGAGACAACAACGTCGATCAAGCCCTCCGCGCGCTGAAGAAGAAGCTGCAGCGCGAGGGTGTCTTCCGGGAAATGAAGCTGCGCCGCAACTTTGAGAAGCCCTCCGCCCGCAAGAAGCGGGAGCGGGCCGAGGCCGTGCGCCGCTATCGCAAGCTGCTGCGCAAGCGCATGGAGCGCGAAGGCTTCTAGAGCCCTTCCGCACCCCTGTTCTGCGGGGGAACCGACGGGCGCCTGCTTGAAGGCGCCCGCTCAGGCTCCTGCAGGAGTGCCCGGGAAGACAGGCTCCAGCAGCCGCTTCCGATCAGAGGACGAAAAAAAGTGCCGCCAGGCCGCCACCGCAAGGGTGCGCGGCCTTTGTCGTTTGCGGGCCGTAAGCCGCACAGCCGGAGGCCTTGCAGGCTTAGGCTGCAGTGGCGCCGTTGGGGTGGCACGCGATCAGCTTGGCCATGTGGACGGCGGGCACCTCGACGCCGTTGCCGCCGGGGATCGACAGCCGGCGGATCTCCTGATAGCCGAGCCTGCGGTAGAGCGGCACGCCGGTGAGGCTCGCCCAGAGCTCCAGCAGGCGGAAACCGGCGGCCTGCGCCTCCTCCTCGACATGGCGCACCAGGCGCGAGCCCAGGCCGCGGCGGGCATACCTGGGATGCACGAAGACCGAGCGGACCTTCGCCGAGGTGGGGGAGAGGACGGACGTCTGCTCGTCGATGCCGGCGCCCGGCGCCTCCGAATGCGGCAGGTGCCGGGCCCAGCCGCCGCTGGCGACCACCCGGCCCTCAACTTCGACGCTCCGGTCCTCGATCAGGTAGTACGTCCCACCGTGGACCATCGCGGGATCGTAGGTGCCGTGGGTGATGAAGGCTTCCAACTCCGCCGGGCTGTAGTCGGCCGCGCCAAGCCCCTGCACCGAGAGGAAATGCATGGCGTCTATGGCCGGGATGTCTTCCGGGGCCGCGCGGCGCAGCACCAGTTCGGCTGCCGCGTCCCGTGGTCGATCAGGGCACTTCGGTTTTTCTGTCATGGCGCGCTGCGGGCCTTCATATCGGCGTGGAACGGCACACTGGTGGATGGGGTGAGGTGGATGGGGTGCGTGCAGTGCGGGTTGCCGGAACCAGAGGCCGCTGCCTCCAACTTCCGCGACGGTGTCGCCGCATGAACCGCCGCGGGAGCTTGATGCCGACCGGGCCCCGGCCCCAGCACCGCACGCCACGGACAACTTGGCAGAGGATTGTTTCAGCCTGTTTTCGCGCGGCAGGGCAAAGTGTTTTGATTGTTTCTCCAGGCATAAAAAAGGGGGGCACCGCCCCCCTTTTTTACATCCGAATTGCCGCTCCAACGCGCCCGAGCAGGCCCGGCTTCGGGCCCCCGCTCCACCCGGCGGTCTCAGGCGACCAGGGCCTGCTCCATGCGGCGCAGGGCGGTACCCCGGGAATCGGTTTCGCCCATCTCGCTGAACAGCGACGCGGCGCGGCGATAATCTTCGGCCGCCCCGAGCCCGTCGCCCATCCGCGCCCGGCAGTCGCCGCGTCCCATGTAGGCCCAGGGCTCGGTGGGATTGAGCGACACATCGTACTCGAAGTCGGGCAGTGCCGCCGCGAAGCGCCCTTGGCGCAGCAGGAAGCGCCCTCGCTTCTGGAAGTAGCAGCCGTTACCCGGCTCCAACTCCACCGCCCGGTTGAGGTCCGCAAGGGCGCCTTCGCGCTCGCGCAGCCGCTCGCGCCAGGCAGCCCGCTCGGCATAGCCGCGCGCGCAGGCCGGCGAGAGCTGCAAGGCCCGGTCGCAGTCGGCAACCGCCTTGGCGTAGTTCTTGATCTCGCCGTAGCAGCGGGCCCGGTCCAGGAACAGCGAGGCACGGCCGTCGCCGCGGGTCAGCGCCGCATTGAAGTCGATCACCGCAAGGCGCAGTTGCCCCAGTTTGCTGTAGCACTGGCCCCGGCGCGCGTGTGCCTGCCAGGAGCCCGGATCGAATTCCAGCTCACGGGTGAAATCCTCGATGGCGCCGCTGTAGTCCTCGAGACGCTGCAGCAGGCGGGCACGATTGGCGTAGACCGGCGCGAAGGTCGGATCCGCGGCGATGGTGCGGTCGAAGTCCTCCAGCGCCTCGGTCAGCTTGCCCTGCGCCTCTCGCGCGATGCCGCGGCGATTGAGGATGGAGGCCTCTTCCGGGGCGAAGCCGGCGGCGCGCGTCAGATCGGTCTCGGCCTCGGCATAGCGCTTCAGGCGATAGTAGGCGGCGGCGCGATGAAACAGGGTCACCACCTGCTCGCCACCCAGGTCGAGGGCGCGGGTGAAATCCGCCACCGCCTTCAGGTCGTCGTAGCGGTCCAGATGGCAGAGGCCGCGGTTGGAATAGGCTGCGGCAAAGCCGGCGTCGTGATGGATGGCGTTTTCGAAATCGCAGAGCGCGCCGGTCAGGTCGCCCTTCTCCCGGCGCACCATGCCCATGCCGTTGTGGGCCGCCGCCCAGCCGGCGCCGTGGATGCCGGCACGCTCGAAATCGTCGATGGCGAGATAGGTATAGCCCAGGCTGCGGTAGCTGTAGGCGCGCTCCAGGTAGTATCCGCCGTTGCGGGACTCACAGGCCAGCGCGGCGGTGAAATCCGCCACCGCGCCCTGGTGATCTCCGGCCTTGGCGCGGGCCAGGCCGCTGCGGAAGCTGTCGCCGCCGTCGTGCCGGCGCGGCGCCGCCGTGGCCGCCACCGGCGGATCCTCGCCCGCACCGGGCTCGACGGTCTGGACGCCCAGCTTCACTCCGAGGGAATCGAACAACAATTCCCGCGGCAAGGCCGCCGCCTCGGTGCCCTGCGGCAAATCCGCCGCACCGTTGGCGATCGGTCCCAGGACCAGAGGGTCGATTTCGATCGTTTCGCGCGTGCGGCCGCGGGCGGGCGGGTCCGTGGGAAGAAAATCACAAGGAATATGACGCGACAGCCTGAATCCGCTCTCCCGCAAGCCGTCCTGCGCTGCATTCTCTTGCTGGCCAACCATGGTATTCCCCCTAATGCGGGCCTTCGCCCCTTCGCACGATTTCTGGCCGCGAGCTTGCCCGAGGCGCGATGAGCGCTCTGTGAGGAAAATCACACCCTGGGCGAATGAGGGAGGACATTCCGCGGAAATCCGGGAAAATTCGCAAGGTCCGGCCGCGATCGGACCCGCAGACCGCGACGGCGCGCGGGCCGGGCCGGCGCCGCTGCATCCCCCGCGCGGACCGGCCCGTAGGTCCCGGGGAAAGAACAATCGAAACCAATTTCCCCCGGCCGTCACATGAGACTGAAACATTTGCGTTGCAGGGTCTCGCCTGCCGCTTCCGGCCGCGCGCCCCCGCCTGCTAAGCTCGCGGATGCGATAGCGAAAACGGCGCCCCTGCCGAGCTGGTCCAGTCAGGTTTCCGAGATGTCCAAACCGGTTCACCCAGCGCTTTGCCGCCCCCGCCGCGTCACCGCGGCCCTGCACGGCCTCGACGGCCCCCTGGCGCTGGCCACGCGCGAGGCCCGGCCGCGGCTGCTGGGCGCCAACCGGGCCTTCGTCGAGGCCGCCGGATGGGACGCCGCGAGCGTGATCGGACGCTGGCTGGACGACATCCGCGAAGATGGCGGCAGCTCCGCCCCGGACGCCGCCGGCCCGCCCCCCGTCGACATACGCCCGCTCTACGATGGTGCCGGACGGCACCGCCACTGGCTGGTGATTCACCGCGACGGCGCGGCGGCGACGGGGAAGACGCGCGCCGGCGGCAAGGACGCGGCGGCACCCGGTCCCGGCACGGATTTCCGCACCCTCGTGGAAGGCATCAGCAACGGCGTGCTGGTCCACCGCGACTTCAAGCCGCTTTACGCCAACGCGGCCTGTGCGCGGCGTATCGGCTTCGCGAGCGGCGAGGAGCTGCTGCGCGAGCCGACCCTGCTGCCCTTCCTGCCGATCGAGCTGCACGGCCGCGCGCTGCGCCGCCATGCCCGGCTGCTGGCCGGCGAGGCGCCGGGGCCGGCCCGCATCCTGCGCTGCCTGACGCGCAGCGGCGAGCCCTTCTGGGTCGAGGCTTCGGAAAAGCGCATCCTCTGGGAGGGCGAGCCCGCCGTGCTGGTCTCGCTGAACGACGTCACCGAGCAGGTGCAGATGCGGCGCACGGAGCTGATGCTGCGCGAGGCCATCGACAACCTCTCGGACAGCTTCATCCTCTACGATTCGGAACAACGGGTGGTGCTGACCAACCGCCGCTTTCACGAGATCCTGCCCTTCCACCCCAGCCAGGACGAGATCGTCGGCAAGCCGATGCGCGAGTTGATCGAGGCCAGCGTCGTCAACAACGCCATCACCGATCCCCGCGTCCTGCACGATCCCGAGCGTTTCGTCGAAGACTTCATCGCCGAGCGCATGAGCAAGCGCTCCAACATCCGCGAGGATACCTGGCCCGACGGGCGCTGGGACCTGGTGAAGGAGCAGCACACCCGCTCCGGCGGCTTCGTCAGCGTGCGCACCGACATCACCGAGCGCAAGAAGGCGGAGATCGCCCTGCGCGACCAGGAGAGCCTCCTGGAGCAGACCCTGGCGGAGCGCACCTCGCAGCTAAAGGGCGTGCTGGCCAACATCGCCCAGGGTGTCACCGTCACCGCGCCCGATCAAACGGTGCTGCTGGTCAACCAGGGCTATCTCGACATCTTCGGCCTGCCCGAGGAGCTGGGCCGTCCCGGCATCCATCTCTCCGAATACATCCGCCACGGCCTGAAGACCGGTGAGTACAGCCCGGAAGAGGTTGCCGCGGCCGGCGGCGAGGAGGGTTTCGTGCAGCACCGCCTGGCGGTGCTGTCCAGCGCGCAGCGCGGTGTCGCTCAGCGGACCCTGGGCGACGGCCGGGTGGTCGAGATCCGCCAGCAGCGGCTGCCCAACGGCTGCATCGTCTCCACCTACAACAACATCACCGACCGGGTCACGACCGAGCAGGAACTGCAGCGCCAGCGCGAGAAGGCCTATCAGAACGAGAAGCTGAGCGCCCTCGGCGCCCTGCTGGCCGGCGTCTCGCACGAGCTGAACAACCCGCTTTCGGTGGTCATCGGCCAGGCCGCTCTGCTGGAGACCCTGGCCGGCAGCGGCGAGATCGCCGAGCGCGCGGTCAAGGTGCGCACCGCCGCCGACCGCTGCGCCAAGATCGTGAAGACCTTCCTTTCCATGGCACGACAGCACCCCGCCGACCGCCGCCCCATCCAGGTCAACGATCTGGTGATGGACGTGCTGGACCTGGTGACCCACCAGCTCAGCACCACCGACATCGAGGTCACCTGCGATCTGGCGCCGGAGCTGCCGCCGCTGGCCGGCGACTCCGACCAGTTGAGCCATGTTCTGCTCAACCTCTTCATCAACGCACAGCAGGCCATGCTCGATACGCCGCCGCCGCGCCGCCTGGTCATCGCCACCGCCTACCAGCCAGCCAGCCGGCAGGTGCGCATCACGGTGCGCGACAACGGCCCGGGCGTGCCCGGTGACATCCGCTCGCGCATCTTCGATCCCTTCTTCACCACCAAGCCGGTCGGCCAGGGCACCGGCGTGGGGCTTTCGGTCTGCCACGGCATGGTCAGCGCCCATGGCGGCAGCATCTCCGTCGACGAGGCCGCCCATGACGAGAAGGGGGCCGGCGGCGCGGTCTTCACCGTCCTGCTGCCGGCGGGCGGCAACGCGCCGGCATCGGGCGAGAAGCGGGAAGAGGAAACCCCGAAGGCCGGGACCGCGGCGCAGTGCCGCGTTCTGGTGGTCGACGACGAGCCGGACATCACCGGCTTCCTGGTCGAGATTCTGGAGGCCGCGGGCCACGCGGTCGACGTCGCCGCCAGCGGCGAGAGCGCGCTGGCAAAACTCGAGCAGCGCGACTACCAGGCCATCGTCTGCGACCTGCGCATGCCGCACCTGGACGGCCCAGGCCTCTACGAGGCCCTGAAGGCGCAGAAGCCGCATCTGCTGGAGCGCATGATCTTCGCCACCGGCGACCTGCTGAACGAGACCACCGACACTTTCCTCAAGTCCACCGGCCGGCCCTGCGTCGAAAAGCCTTTCTTGCCGGCGCAGATCCGCGAACTGGTGGAGAAGGTCGCCGGCAAGCAAGAGGGCTGAGCGGTCTCTCCTTCCTTCATTCCTACCCGCGGCCGGCCAGGTAGTCGCAGAGCCGCACTTGCAGGTGGGAGATCGCATCCGGCAGGGCCAGGAAGTCCGCGATGGACATCATCCGCCAGTACTGCCCCTCCTCGCCGAAGCGGATGGCGGCGACCTCCGCCTGGCTGATCTCCGCCGCCAGGAAGTAGCTGTCGCGCTGCGGGTCCAGCATCGCGGGGTAGCGGCGGCACCAGTGGACCCGGCCCGGCACCAGGGCCAGGCCGAACTCCTCCTCGACCTCGCGCAGGGCGCAACCGGCCGGGGTCTCGGCCCCCTCGCGCCCGCCGCCGGGCAGGTCCCAGAGTCCCGGCCAGGGGATCGCGGGCGAGTCGTCGCGCCGATAGGCGACGAGTTCCGCGCCGCAGACCAGGGCGATCTTGGCGCCGGTGAAAGCTTCGCTTGCCATGCCGCAAAGCTGCCACAAGCAGGCCGCGAAGGTCGATAGCGGGAAAGAAGCAAATGGTCTAGGCTCAGCCCGACCATGACCGAACTGCCCAAGATCGAGACCCCCGAGACCGCCGCGCCGGAAGCCTTCACCGACCCGGAGGCCGCGGTGGAACGGCTCATCGCGCTCTACGGCCAGGCCACGGACTTCCTGTGCCACGGCTTCGACGACCTGCTGGCGGGCAAGGCGCCGCCGCGGCGGCTGCGCGCCTTCTACCCGCAGGTGGCCATCACCACCGCCAGCTTCGCCCATATCGACTCGCGGCTTTCCTACGGCCACGTACCGACACCGGGCCACTACGCGGCGACCATCACCCGTCCGGACCTGTTCCGCGACTACCTGATCCAGCAGTTGGGCCTGCTGCTGAAGAACCACGAGGTCCCGCTGGTGGTCGGCCCCTCGCAGACGCCCATTCCGCTGCACTTCGCCTTTCCCGGCGGCATGCATGTGGAAGGCGCCCTGGTGGAGCAGTTGGTCCACCCCTTGCGCGATCTCTTCGACGTGCCGGACCTGGCCGTCACCGACGACGCCATCGTCAACGGCACTTTCGAACCCAAGCCGGGAAAACCCCTGCCGCTGGCGCCCTTCACGGCGCCGCGGGTCGACTATTCCCTGCACCGCCTGGCCCACTACACGGCGACGCAGCCGGAGCATTTTCAGAACTTCGTTATCTTCACCAACTACCAGTTCTACATGGATGCCTTCTGCGAACTGGCCCGCGAGGCCCTTCAGGAGAGCGGCAACGACTACGAAGCCTTCGTAGAGCCCGGCAACCTGGTGACGGCGCGGGGGGCGGTGTCGCCAGCGGGCGGCCCGCGTCCGGAACGCCTGCCGCAGATGCCGGCCTACCACCTTAAGGCGCCCAACCACAGCGGCATCACCATGGTGAACATCGGCGTCGGCCCCTCCAACGCCAAGACCATCACCGATCATATCGCGGTCATCCGGCCGCACGCCTGGCTGATGCTCGGTCACTGCGCGGGCCTGCGCAACACTCAGGCGCTGGGCGACTACGTGCTGGCCCACGGCTACGTGCGCGAAGATCACGTGCTGGATGCAGATCTGCCGACCTGGGTGCCGATCCCGCCGCTCGCCGAGGTACAGGTCGCCCTGGAAGACGCCGTCGAGGAGGTCACCGGCCTGGAGGGCTACGAGTTGAAGCGGATCATGCGCACCGGCACGGTGGCCACCATCGACAACCGCAACTGGGAACTGCGCGACCACCGCGAGCCGGTGCAGCGGTTCTCCCAGTCGCGCGCCATCGCCCTGGACATGGAAAGCGCCACCATCGCCGCCAACGGCTTCCGCTTCCGGGTTCCCTACGGCACCTTGCTTTGCGTCTCCGACAAGCCGCTGCACGGCGAGTTGAAGCTGCCGGGCATGGCCACCGCCTTCTACAAGCGCCAGATCGACCGGCACCTCAAGATCGGCCTGCGCGCCATGGAGATGCTGCGCGCCATGCCGCCGGAACGCCTGCACTCCCGCAAGCTGCGCAGCTTCACGGAAACCGCGTTTCAGTAAGGCCAGACGGAAAACCGGGCAGGCCACGGCGGCCCGCCAGCCGCTACAGGGAGACGGCGCGGGTCATCAGCAGGACTTCGGTGCTGTAGGGATAGCACGCGTGGGCGACGATCGGCCGGCGGTCGGCCACCTGATAGCCACAGCGCTGGTAGAGGCGGTAGGCGCCGAGGTTCTCGGCAAAGACCTGCACGCTCAGCGTGGCGCAGCCTGCGGCCTTGGCGCGGGTTTCGGCGATGGCCAGCAGTGCGCTGCCGATGCCGGCGCCGCGGTAGGTATCGAAGACGCCCAGGGCGTTCAGATAGAAGCTGCCGGGGACCTGGTATTCCAGTTCCACGAGGGGCCGCAGCAGGTCGGGGATTTCCGGCAGTTCGGCCAGATCGGCCGCCGTCGGTTCGGGCAGCGGATAGGCCAGCAGCATGCCCGCGACCTCACCCCCGACCTCGGCGATCACCGCGTTGCGGTAGGAGAAGTTGGCATCGTCGCGCGCCGCCCGCTCGGTCCCGACATCCAGGGCCGTCTGGCCGTCCTGCGCCTGCCGCGACCAGAGGTATGAGGGTATTCCTTCACCCGCGATCTCGATGAGCTGCGCCAGCGCGCGGGCATCGTCCTTCCTGGCGTCACGATAAACGGGCAGGGACCCAGTTTTGGGGAACATCCGATCCTCCGCAATTCGATTTCCCATTGTGCTTTCCACAAGATGCGGCGGCAACCAAAGACACTTACGTGCCGGGAGGTGCGGGAAGTGTCAATTGAAGGGCAGCAGCAGCTTGCTACGGCGGTGCGGAGAAAAACGGGGCCCCGGGCCTGAGCGCCCGAGGCCCCGCAAGAACCGCCTCACGCGGGTTTGGCGGGGCGGCCTGCTATCGGTCAGGCTGCCTTGATGGTCGCAATGAAGCTCTGCACGGTGTCACGCATGCGCTCGGCGTGCTGCGACAGCTCCTCGGAGGCCGTCAGCACGTTGCGGGAAGCGGAGCCGGTTTCGCCAGCCCCACCCTTCACCTGCGTGATGTTGCTGGTCACGTCGCTGGTGCCGCGCGAGGCTTCGGCGACATTGCGGGCGATTTCCCGCGTCGCCGCCGTCTGCTCCTCGACGGCCGCGGCAATGGCCGTGGTGATTTCGTCGATCTGCTGAATGACCGTCGAGATATGATCGATTGCCGAGACCGCGTTCTCGGATTCGCCCCGCACGCTGGCGATCTGAGCCGAGATCTCCTCGGTCGCTTTGGCGGTCTGGGTCGCCAGACCCTTGACCTCGCTGGCGACCACGGCAAAGCCCTTGCCGGCTTCCCCTGCGCGCGCCGCCTCGATGGTGGCGTTCAGGGCAAGCAGGTTGGTCTGCTCGGCGATCTCGTTGATCAACTTCACAACATCACCGATCGAGTCAGACTGTTCGCGCAGGCCGGTGATGACGCCGGTGGTGTCCTTCGCCGCTTTCACCGCGCCCTGGGCGACCTCGGTAGCGCGCGAAACCTGACCGGCGATCTCGGCGAGGGAAGCGTTGATCTCCTCGGTCGCCGAGGCCACGGTCTCTACGTTGTTGGAGGCCTGCTCGGCGGCCGCGGCGACGCTGGTGCTCATCTCCTCGGTGCGCTGGGCGATACCCGACATCGAAGTAGCGACCTGCTTCAGCTCGCTGGAGCCGTCCGCGACGCTGGCGACCAGTTGCGAGGAAGCCTTGTCGAACTCGTTGGTCATATCCTCGATGCGCTTGGCGCGGGCCGCCTTCTCTTCGTTCTCCTTGGCCGCACGCGCTTCCATCTCGCGGTTTTCGATGAGGCGCTGACGGAAGAACTCGACCGACTTGGCCATCATGCCGATTTCGTCGCCGCGGTCCTGGTTGGCGGTCTGCTCGTCATAGTGCCCCTCGGCCAGGCCGCCCATGAAGGCCGACATGCCGTTGATCGGGGTGGCGATGGCGCGCGACAGCACGAACCAGGCAGCCGCGGCAAAGAGCATCGCGATAGCGGTGCCGGCCATCAGCGCCATGAGGGTGAAGTCGAAAGCCGAATCCACCGCCTCTGCGTTACGGGCGGTAAGCTCCTTGGCCAGTTGGGCCAGTTCCGTCAGATCCCTATTGGCGGCGTCCAGCATGCGTTCGCCGTAGCCATTGGCTTCCAGCACCCGCGCCTCGTCGACGGTCAGGGGGTTGTGCATCAGGCTTATCTGACGGGTGACGATGTCGGCCTGCCATTTCGAGATCTGCGCACCGGCCGAAACTATGAGCTGTTTCGCCTCGTCGACCGTGAGCCGGGACTGCAGGGAGTCGAATAGGCGGTCGTACTCCGCCTTGGCGCTCGTATACTCCTGAATGTACTCGCGGTTGCCGCTCAGCAGCAGTCCGCGCACGGCCGCCTGCTGCTTGGCCACCTCCTGACGCATGGCTTCCATGTCGCCGGTGACGGCGTTGACGCGTGTGGTGTCGGCAACACGGTCGCGCGCCTGACCGAGCTGGAAGAAGGTGACGCCGGACAGGCAAGCGATGATGAAAACCAAGGTCGCGAAAGCCGCGATCAGCTTGATCGAAATCTTGGTGTTGTTGATAAGGTTCATTTCTTTGGCTCCAGTACGGACGGCGGCTCAGACTTTGCCTGCGGCAGAGCGGCGGCGAAGCTCGGTGATGTTGACTTCCACCGTGATCGCGCCGACCACCTGGCCGTTCTGGGCTATGGAGAGGTTCACCTGGGCGTTTTCCGTGCCCGTGTCCTCGTTGATCTCAATCTCGTCGATGAAGATGGCCTCGGGCCCGACCCGATAGGTCTTCTGCCACTTGCCTTCGTCGCCCTGCCAAAAGTCCGAGGTGATGGCGGACTGGCCCGCGTTGAGGCCCTTGGCGTCCATCACGAAAATCTCGGTATAGAGGCCGCGCGAGCGCGCCTGAATCCGGGTCAGGTAGCTCGACAGAGGGCTGGAGAGCACGGCGGTAATCAGCGGCTGGTCCTCCACCTCACGCTCAGCGCGCCACTGCTTGTCCAGGGCATCGATCCCCGCCTGGTCTAGGTCGGCGTAACGCTCGTTGCTCGCCTCCAGGGTCAACAGGACCACCGGCGACGACGACCACGACCGGATCTCGTCAATGACATGCTCACGGACCAGCCATTCATCGGCCGACGCACTGCCTGACGAAAGGATTGGAAGACAGACCAATAAGGCCGCCCAGAATGCCCTCATTGATAACATCGAATTGCTCCTCAACCTGGAGGTTTACACTGCTCTCTGATGCGTTGTATTAGGCCCAAGACCTTAAGTTTTTCATAAGTGGTTTTCAGAGATAGGGTTTTCCGGACCAGAGATAGAAATTGCTCCGGCCAAATTCGCTATCAATGAGAATTCTGGATATCGGTGGCGCCGATCGTCTCCACAAATCCTGGAATTGTCCAAGCTACAGGCGTCGATTTTTCGGTTCTTTTGTAATACCAATTTTGATTCATCGACCTAAACGATTGAAATGGCGTTCTTCACAATCGAAGGTTATATCCTGCGAATTACAGCAGCCTGCGTGCCGACGGGGGCCATGCGGCCGGCCGCAAGATTTCGTGCCCGCCTGATCGAGGACGAGTTCACCTTCGGACCCAGCAGCGGCAAGCCACCATCAAATCCTGAACCTGCTCTTTGGTGACCCGGGCTGCGGCCTTCAGCGCCTCCCGGCTGCTTCCGTTGTACCGGTGGCATCAGCCGCGAGCGGTCCCGGACTACTCAGCGCCGGGGTCGCCCGCTTCCGTCGCACGGAGGTTCATTTGCCGCCGGTCGCGGGCGACCTCGGCGAGCTTGGAGCGCCACTGCGGGAAGGAGCGGCCGAGTTCCTCGAAGGCGGCGCGCGGCAGGAACAGCAGATGCGAATAGCTGATGGAACGGACCGAGGCACTGCGCCGGCTCTGGTCCAGCAACCCCATCTCCCCGAAGAAATCTCCGCGCCCGAGGCGATGCTGGGTCTCGCCGATGGCTATCTCGACGGCGCCGTTGGCGATGAAATACATGCCGTCCGCGCGCTCGCCCCTCTTGAAGACGAAGGCATCGACCGCGAAGACGCGCTCCTGCAGGCGCTTTGCCACACGTTTCAGATCGTCTTCGCCGAGATTGCTGAACACAGGGAAGGCGCGCAACAGCTCCGGTATGGTCACGCGGATGTCGACGGCGCCGGACCGCCTGCGGCTGGCGTAGATGTCCTCCGCCTCGGAGCGCAGGTGGCGGGCCAGATCCTCGCTGATGATGCCGGCCTCGCGCATCTGCACCACCTGCTCGATCTCTTCGCGATAGGCATAGCGTTCCAGAACCGCGTGATCGAGGTCGCGGGCAAAATTCGGATACTGCAGGCGCAGCGCATCGATATGGCGTTCCACCTCGGTCAGGCGCTGATTGACGATCTCGCCGAGCAGCTCCGTCAGGCGGTCGCCGAGCAGGCTGCCCAGCCGGAACTCCAGGAACACCACCAGTTCAAGCAGGAGGATGCGGTTGACCAGGAGATACTGGAACCGCCGGCCCAGATAGGTTGCGAGGGGCCGGCTGATCCCCAGGCGGGAGTGTGCCATCCCGAGCAGGCGGAAACGCCAGGTCTGCTTGTAAGGCATCCGCGCGGCACGCAGATAGCCCAGGCGCCCGCCCTCGCGCGCGCCGTCGATCATCGCTCCGACCGTCAGCAGATAGCGGTCGATCAAGGGGCTCGCCAGGCCGCCGCTCCAGCGCTGCTCCACGATCAGAGCCTTTTCCTGATTGGCCAGGGCGATGAGGCCCACGGTCAGGCGCTCGCGGTCGCTCAGCTCTTCAGCGAAGGAGTTGTCCTCCGCGACCCGCGACAGCCGATCGCTGTAGGGGCGCACCGCCTGGTCGACCAGGTCGTCATCCAGTTCGTAGCGCCCGGCGAAGGAACGCAGGTTGGAGCGCACGCTGGACAGCGACTGGGTCAGAACCTGGCTGCGAAAGGCGCGGTCGATGGGCGAGAGCTGGTCCAGGCCGAGCCAGCGCATGAGCGGACTGAGGGTGGTGCCCTGCACCAGCAGGGTGAAGAGCGCGAAGCCGGTCGCCTGGATGGCGATGAAGCTCTTCACCTCCGGCTCGACGTCCAGGTTCTCCGTCACCGCCAGGGCCAGCGCCAGGGTGACCGAGCCGCGCAGTCCGCCCCAGATGATCACGGTCTTCATCGGCGTGGTGACCTTCTGCACCACCCGCGCAGCCGAGAGCAGCGGGAAGACCCCGAAGAGGATCACGGCCCGGGCGACCAGGGCGGCCAGCACCGCGACCAACAGGTAGAGCAGATCGGCCAGGGTGGCGGCTTCCAGCAGCCGCGGCACCAGGATCGCGGCCAGCACGAAGACCAGGCTGGTGGCCCAGTAGGCGAGCTGCTCCAGGGTGTCGAGGCAGAACTGGAAGGCCTCCGGCTGAAAGCGCGAGCGCCCCACCGCGCTCAGCACCAGACCGCTGGCGACCACGGCGACGACGCCCGAGACCTCCAGGTAGTTGTTGCAGAGCACGTAGACGACATAGGGCAGCGCCACGGTGACGGTGATCTGCGCGCCGCGGTAGGAGCGCAGGAAAGAGAGCAACTGCGCCGCCGCGCGGCCGGCCAGCAGGCCGACCAGGATGCCTCCCGACAGCCGCCAGGCGAGATCCTCCGTCACCATCCAGAAGTTCAAGTCCTGGCCGGTGACGACGACGGTCAAGAAGGCGCCGAAGGCGGCAATGGCGGTGGCGTCGTTCAGCAGGCTCTCGCCCTCCACCAGGCGGGTGAGCCGCGCCGGCGCGCCGAGATCGCGGAACAGGGCGATAACCGCGCTGGGATCGGTGGTGGCGACGATGGCGCCGAACAGCAGACAGACCACCAGCGGCATGGGCGCCACCAAGTAGACGGCGCCGCCGATCACCACCAGGGCGACGACCACGGCCAGCACCGCCAGCAGGACAACGGCGGCGATGTCCTGGGCCAGGCGGCGCACGTCGATGGTGATGGCGCCCTGGAACAGCAGCAGCGGCAGCAGGATGGTCAGAAAGGTGGCGGAGGAGACCGGGATATCGATCACCATCTCCGCCACTTCGTCCAGTTCCCGGACCGCCTGGCTGCGCAGCACCCAGAGCGCCGCCAGGCCGATCAGCACGCCGACCACGGCCAGGACCACCGTAAACGGCAGGCCGGTGCGCCGTGCGAGCGGCTGCACGCTGGCCACGACCATGAGCAGCACGGCGGTGGTCAGAACGATGTCGGCGATGATCATGCCCGGTGTCTTCCGCAGCGGAGCCGGCAGCAGGCGCCGGATCCAGTCTCTGACTTACCGGTCTAACAAATATTCCCGCTTCGCACCAAGCCCGGGCCGCAGCGGAAGTGTGCGAAATCTCACCGGAAGGCCCCGGATCGGGCGGGCTTATTCGCCGAGCACGCGGCGGCGTTCCTCGAACTCCTCCTTATCGATCTCACCACGGGCATAGCGCTCCTTGAGAATATCGAGGGGCGCCTTCCCGCCGGGCGTGTGCTGGGCGTGGTGAAACGGCTGGCTGCCAAGCCACCGCACCACCAGGACCACCACGACCACCAGGGCGGCGAAGAACAGCACCATGAAGAGCGGCCCCAGGAACATGCCGTGCCAGCCGCCGTCCCACATCGGATGGCCGTAGTAAGGGCGGCTCTCCTGCGCCTGCGCCGCCGCCGGCAGCAGTCCGGCGGCAAGCGCAGCGAGGCTCGCGTACTGAAGTTTCATCTCGGCTCCCTCCTAGCAAACCATCCAGGCCTAGCGGACCATCCGGGCCCAGCCGCTGTGGCGGTCCACCTCCAGGCGCTGAACCAGCGAACCGTCCTGGGTCACGATCTCGGCGAGGATGGTATCGTCGTCCTTCTCCTCCACCTTGCCCAGCTTCACGTGAGGATTGCCCTGCCAGGCAAGGCGGCGCTCCAGCATGACCTTCACGTCGTCGCTCGTGAGATTGCGCGGCGACGGCTGCATCATGCCCTGATCCATTCCGGGGCCCATTCCGGGGCCCATTCCTTGGCCCATTCCGGGTCCCATGCCCGAACCCATGCCGCGGCGCTGTCCGCCCGGGCCCATCATCGGTCCGGCATCGCCTTGCGGCGCGTAACCAGGCCCCATCATGCCGGGCCCCATCATTCCCGGTCCCATCATGCCCGGGCCCATCGTTCCAGGACCCATCGTTCCAGGACCCATCGTTCCAGGGCCCATCATGCCGGGGCCCATCATACCGTGGCCGCCCATGCCGTAGCCGGGGGCCATGGGGCAGCCCTGCATCATCATGCCCTGGCCGCCTCCCATCATCGGGCCCATGCCGCCGCCGTAGTGCCAGCCTTGGTGCCAGCCATAGGGATTGCCGCCGCCGTAGCCTGGGCTGTGGGCCAAGGCCAGGGATGCGGATCCCAGCGTCATGCAAGCCGCCAGCGCGGCGGCCGTAAGAAAATTCCTGCGGATCATAAGGTTCTCCTCCCAGCTTTCTGAAAGGTGTCGCACCACATTAAGCGACCATTGGCCCGTTGTCACATTGAGGGAAGTCAATGCTTCGCGAACGGCGGGGGCCGCATCGCGGTCAGATTGACCGGCTCAGCGGCGCAGGATGAGCCTGTCGCCCCGCACCTCGTAGGAGTCCAGCCGGCGCAGGAACGTCATTCCCAGCAGCGACTCGCCCATGGAGGCTTCGTTGACCGAGGCCGGCAGGTCGTTGAAGACGATCGGGCCGACGGCCAGGCTGTCGAGGCGCACCGGCGCGCCGCGGCCGACGCCGTTGGCGGTCTGATACTGGCGGGTGAAGCTGAGCAGCGCCGGGTCGTAGCCCAGACGCCGCGCGTCGTCGGGGCCGAGCACGATGTCGCTGGCGCCGGTATCGACCAGGAAATCGACCGGCTGGCCGTTGACCTCGGCGGTGACGGTGAAATGCCCGTCGCGCCCGGCGCGGATCTCCACCTCGCCCGCTCCCAGCTCGACCGCGCGGGACGGCAGCAGTTCGCCGCCGAGACGCGATCCGACGCCGGAGAAATCATCGCGGTAGGTATAGCCGATCAGCAGCACGCCGGCGATGCCGGCCCAGATCGCGGCATTGCGCAGCGTCTCCCGCAGGGGAACGCGGCGCAAGAACAGAAGGCCGCTGGAGCAGACCACCACGATGGCCGAAAGCTTCACCAACTGCACCCAGTCTCCCCGGCCGAGCTGACGCTGGGGAAAGACCTCAAGCAGAATCCAGACCAGCGCGCCCAGCCCCGCGACCATCAGCAGCCAGAACCAGGGCCCGTGAAAGCCGCCCCCGCTCGAGCCGCGCCGTCGGTTCCTGGGATCCCGTTCAGGAGTCATTCCGCTTTCCTTCCGTCCTGCCCAACGTCCGGCAGTCTACAACAGGGCGAGGCAGAGAAAACCGGCCTTGCAACCGGGGCAGGCCGCTTGACCGGCAAGACGCGGCCGCTAGATCGGATTCGCAGGGCCGGTGGCTCGCCTTCGGCGATTCCAGCCGGCCCTGATCTGCTTTAGTGTGCTAGAAACCATCGCCGGCGCGGCCGGCAAGAAACGATGCCTCGGGCGCAGGGCGCCCCCTGGCTCAGCGGGATCGAAAGTTTGGCGGGATCGAAAGCTTGGCGGAAGACATGACGGCGAAATTCAGAACTGCGGCGGTCGGGAGCGTGGCGGCAAGCCTCGCCACCCGCAAGATGCGGCCCCGCGGCGGCAAGGGCGGGATCCGCAGGACACCGCAAGGCCTCGCCGCGCCATGAGCGAGCTGCAGATCCGCGAAGCCTCGGCGGCAGAGTTCCAGACCGCCGTCGACTGGGCCGCCGCCGAAGGCTGGAACCCCGGCCTGGACGATCTGCCGGTCTTTCACGCCACCGACCCCGGCGGCTATTTCATGGGCTGGATCGGCGATCAGCCGGTCTCCTCCATCTCCGTGGTGCGCTACGGCACCGGCTTCGGCTTTCTGGGATTCTACATCGTGCACCCGGACCATCGCGGCAAGGGCGCGGGCATCGCCACCTGGAACCACGGCATGGCCACCCTGGAAGGCCGCAGCGTCGGCCTGGACGGCGTCGTCGACCAGCAGGACAACTACCGCAAGAGCGGCTTCGTGCTGGCCGGGCGCAACATCCGCCACAGCGGCGTGCCGGCGGTCGGCGGTGCCCCAAACGCCGAAACGCCGGCCGTGGAGATCCGCCTGGTGAGCGATCTGGAACTGCCCGCTCTCGTGGCCTACGACGGCGCCTTCTTCGCCGGGCCGCGTGCGGTCTTCACCCGCCCCTGGGTCCTGCCGGAGGACGGCGTGCGCCGCAGCGCGCGCTTTGCCCTCAAGGACGGGGAGATCACCGGCTACGGCGTCATCCGGCAGTGCCGCAGCGGCTGCAAGATCGGCCCACTCTTCGCCGAGGACGAAGCCACCGCCACCGCCCTCTTCCTGGCCCTCTGCGCGACCCAGCCGGGCGCGGAAGTCGCCCTCGACACGCCCGAGGACAACAAGGCGGCGGTCGCCCTGGCCGAGCGCTTCGGCCTGCGGCCGGTCTTCGAGACCGCACGCATGTACCGAGTGCTCGGGGGCCCGGCGCCCGAGCTGCCCACCGCCCGCACCTTCGGAGTCACCACCTTCGAGCTGGGTTGAGCGGGCGGTCCCCCTCACTCCTCTGTCACCCTCGGGCTTGACCCGAGGGTCCATCTTTCAGCAGCGAGGTGGCGGCACGATGGATGCTCGGGTCAAGCCCGAGCATGACAGTTGAAGTTGTGGTGGCGGAGGTGCGAGCATCACGCCACGCATCTATCCGGCTTCTGATCATCCTCAGAGGTTCCCCATGCTGGACCATATCTCGATCACCGTTTCGGACATCGCCCGCGCCGCGCCCTTCTGGGACGCGGTCATGGGCGCGCTGCTGGTGCCCTGCGTGCTGCGCAGCGAGCGGCAGCTCGGCTACGGCCTGCGCAACCGCGCCGAAGACGACAGCCACAGCTATCTTTCGATCTTCGAGAGCCGCGGACCGGGCCTGGTGCCCGACAACCGCCATTGGTGCTTCCGCGCGCCGAGCCGCCCGGCAGTCGACGATTTTCATGCCGCGGGCCTGGCCCACGGCGGCAACTGCGACGGGCCGCCGGGACTGCGCGGCGACTATCACCCGGCCTACTACGCCGCCTTCCTGCGCGACCTCGACGGCAACCGCATCGAGGCGGTCTACCACCGGCAGCCGGAAAGCTAGATCCGGTCGTCGGCCTTCTCGCCGGCGATGTAGGTGGCGCGCACGGCGCGGTCATCGCCCAGGGTCATGAGCAGAAAGAGCTCTTCCTCCAGGGTCTCCACGCGCTCGGCGCGGTGGGCCATGGCCGGCGTGGCGCGGGCGTCCAGCACCACGATGTCGGCTTCCCGGCCCGCTTCCAGGGTGCCGATGCGGTCGTCGAGCTGCAGCGCGCGGGCGTTGCCGAGGGTCAGCCAGTAGAAGCCGAGCAGCGCCGGCAGGTTCTGATGCTGGAGCTGCAGCACCTTGTAGCCCTCGGCCAGGGTCCGCAGCATGGAATAGCTGGTGCCGCCGCCGACATCCGTCGCCAGGCCGACGCGAAGGTCCAGGGCCGGATCGTGCGCCTTGGCCAGGTCGAAGAGCCCCGAGCCGATGAAGAGGTTGGAGGTGGGACAGAAGACCGCCACCGAGCGGCTCTCGCTGAGCAGCAGCCGCTCGCGGTCGCTCAGGTGGATGCAGTGGCCGAAGAGCGAGCGCGCGCCCAGCAGGCCGAAACGCTCGTAGACGTGGGTGTAGCTCTCGGCCCAGGGGAAGAGCTCATGCACCGTCTCGATCTCCCGGCGGTTTTCGCTGAGATGGGTCTGCAGGTAGCAGTCCGGGTGCTCTTTCATGAGGGCACCGGCCGCCTCGAGCTGGGCCTCGCTCGAGGTGATGGCGAAGCGCGGCGTCACCGCGTAGAGCTGCCGTCCTTTGCCGTGCCAGCGCTGGATCAACGCCTTGGAGTCGTCGTAGCCGCTCCGGGCGGTATCCAGCAGGCCGTCCGGCGCGTTGCGGTCCATCAGCACCTTGCCGGCGATCATCCGCGTGTTGCGGCGGTGGGACTCGGTGAACAAGGCCTCCGCCGCCTGCGGGTGAACGCTGCCGTAGACCGCCGCCGTGGTGGTGCCGTTGCGCGCCAGTTCGTCCAGGAAGAAGCCGGCCACGGCAGCGGCGTGCGCGCTGTCGCCGAAGCGCAGCTCCTCGGCGAAGGCGTAGCGCTGCAGCCAGTCCATGAGCTGCGCGCCATAGGAAGCGATGACCTGGGTCTGGGGAAAGTGGATATGAGCGTCGATGAAGCCCGGCAGGATGAGGCCGCCGGGAAAGTGATCGACCGCCGCGCCCTCGGGCAAGCGCGCCAGCAGCTCGGTGGCCTCCCCCAGCTCGGCGATACGCCCGCCCGCCAGCAGCACCAGGCCGTCCTCGATGTAGGTATAGCTTGCGTCTCCGGCTGTCGCCGGGTCGTCGCGGAAGGTCAGGAGGCGCCCGCGCAGGGCGCGTGTCACGGCGGTCATGGCGGCAAGTCTACCAAGCCGGGGCCCCGGCGGCGAGCCAGGCGGCGAGGATCCGGCGCTCGTCCTCCTCGATGAAGGTGATGTTGCCCGGCGGCATGGCATGGGTCGCGACGGCCTGCATCTCGATCTTGCGCGCCTGGGCGCGGATCTGCGCCGGCGTCTCCAGCAGCACGCCCTTGGGCGGCACGCGCAGGCCCTCCCACAGCGGCTCGGCCGCGTGGCACATGGAACAGCGCGACAGCACCACGTTCTCCACCTCCAGGCCCAGGTCCTCTTGGCTCAGCCCGGCCAGGTCGGTCTCTTCCGGCAGGGTCGCCTGGTCGAGAGTGGTCGCAGGCTGGGCCGAGAGCCAGACGATGGCGGCGAGTCCCAGGGCCGCCGCCCCCCAGGTCCATAAGGGGCCCCTGCCGGTCTTGTGCTTGGTGTTGAAATAGTGGCGGATGATCGCGCCCATCACCAGCACCACGGCGAGGATCAGCCAGTTCCAATGGCTGGCGAAGGCCAGGGGGTAGTGGTTGGCGATCATCACGAAGATCACCGGCAGGGTCAGGTAGTTGTTGTGCAGGGAGCGCTGCTTGGCCTGCATGCCCAGCCTGGGGTCCGGCTGCCTGCCGGCGATGAGGTCGGCCACCACCTTCTTCTGGTTGGGGATGATGACCATGAAGACGTTGGCCACCATCATGGTGCCGATGAGCGCGCCCATCTGCATGAACATGCCGCGCCCGCTGAAGACCAGGGTGAAGAGGTACGAGAGCGCCACCAGGAAGACGAAACCGACCAAGGCCAGCGCCGTATCGTTGCGGCCCAGCGGCGAGCGGCACAGCAGGTCGTAGACGATCCAGCCGAGAGCCAGGCCGCCCAGGCTGACGGCGACGGCGACCAAGGGCGTCAGCTCCATCACCTGCGCATCGATCATGAAGAGCTCGGCCTGCAGGTAGTAGACCAGCACCAGCAGGCCCATGCCGGAGAGCCAGGTGGTGTAGGCCTCCCACTTGAACCAGGTCAACTCGTCGGGCATGCGCGCCGGGGCGACCAGGTACTTCACCATGTTGTAGAAGCCGCCGCCGTGGACCTGCCAGGCCTCGCCGCCGGCCCCCTCCGGCAGGCCCCCCCGCTGCTTCAGGCTCAGATCCAGGGCGATGAAGTAGAAGGAGGAGCCGATCCAGGCGATGCCGGCGATGACGTGCAGCCAGCGCACCGCCATCTCGGCCCATTCCCAAAGCACCCCCGGCAAGGTCCCGGCCATGGCGTCCCCTTTCTAAATGCTTCGCCTGCCTACGGAAATTCCGTCCAACCGCGGTTCATGCTAGCGCGGGCCGCGCGGCGGCGGAATGGAAGGCTGGACGCTATGACTTTCAAAGAAAACGAAATAAACTAACCGCAAGAATAAGATCGCGACAGGGAAGCAGGCGGGCCATGTCCCTTCTGGACAACATGCGGGTTTTCGTGCGCGTGGTGGAGCAGGACTCCATGTCCGCCGCGGGCCGCCTGCTGCGCCTTTCGCCGGCCGTGGTCAGCCATCGCATCCAGGCGCTGGAGAGCCATCTCGGCGTTCGCCTCCTCAACCGCACCACCCGGCGCGTACAGCCCACCGAACAGGGCCTCGCCTTCTATACCGCCTGCCAGGAGGTCCTGGCTTCGGTCGAGCGGGCGGAGAACGTGGTGGCGGGGGTCGGCGGCGCGCCCCAGGGCTCCTTGCGGGTCACCGCGCCGCTGGGCTTCACGCGGCGCATCCTGGCGCCCCTGGTGCCGGAGTTTCAGGCCCTGCACCCCAAAGTGACGCTGCAACTGCGCTGCTCCGAGCACCTGCTGGACCTGCTGACCGAATCCGTCGACATTGCCGTGCGCATGGCGATCCTCTCCGACTCCTCGCTCATCGCCCGCAAGATCACCGACTGCGAGCGCCTGCTTTGCGCCGCCCCCGCCTATCTTGCGGAGCAAGGCGCGCCACAGACGCCGGAGGACCTGCTGGACCACAGCTGCCTGCTGCTGCGCTTTCCCGGCTCCCAGCAGTTCCGCTGGACCCTGCAGACGCCCGACGGCCTCAAGACCTACTCCGTGCAGGGCCGTTTCGATGCCGACGACGGCGACACGCTGACCGGCTGGGCCCTGGACGGCCGGGGCATCGTGCTGAAGCCGCTGTGGGAGGTGGCCGAGCACCTGCGCGACGGCCGCCTGGTCCCGGTGCTGGCGAACTTCCCGCCGGAGCCGGTGGCCCTGAGCGTGCTGTATCCCCACCGCCGCCTGCTGCCGGCGCGCGTGAAGGCCTTCTCCGATTTCGCGGTGACGCGCTTCGCCGAGGAGATCGAAAAAAGCTTGCAGGGCATGACGCTGGCGAAAATGCGGGCGGCGCGAGCCGCCGGCGCGCCGGTCCGCGGGACGGCACGCCAAGACCTGGCATGAGCCCCGGGGCATCACCGGCGCCGAGGCCGCCGGAGGACCGCGCCAGGGCATAAAATCCCGGGATTGGGGCGTCCGGCCCCTGCGCAGGCGCCGAAATTGACCCTCCGACGATATCGGGGCACTCTTTCAACCAAGAAACGTGGCCAGCTACGGGGCGGCCGGACCGGACGGCCGCCGCCCGAGACTGGACCGCAAGGGGGGATCTGCCAGGGGGACGGCCGATGGGGCAACCGATCAAGACCATCACGATCGTGGGCGGCGGCACCGCCGGGTGGATGACCGCCCTGCTGCTGGCCACCTACTGCCGCAGCCGGGACGGCAAGGACGCCGGCCGGGATCTCCAGGTCACTCTCATCGAATCCCCCAGCGTGAAGACCGTCGGCGTCGGCGAGGCCACGGTTCCCTCCATGCCGATGCTGCTGAGGAACACCGGCATCGACGAGAGGGACTTCTTCCAGCGCTGCAACGCCTCCTTCAAGCTTGGCGTGCTGTTCGACAACTGGAACGCCGACAAGAACGGCAAGCGCGTCGCCTACATCAATTCCTTCAACGAAGGGCGTATGATCGGCGGCGTCGAGGCCGCCTATTACTATCTGAAGTACGGCGCCGGAGGCGGTCCCTTCTCCGATGTCGTCACGGCGGCGCTGGATCTCGCCCGGGTCTTCAAGGGTCCGCGTCCCATCGGCGCCAAGGCGGAGGAGCAGAATCCCGGCTTCGCCTACCATCTGGACGCCGGCCTCTTCGCCGAACTGCTGCGCGACATCTGCACGGCGCGCGGTGTCGCGCACCTCCGCGACGACGTGGTCGACGTGGAGCAGGACGATCGCGGCTTCATCGCCGCCTTGCGGCTGAAGGAGCGCGGCCGCCTGCCGGTGGAACTGGTCGTCGACTGCACCGGCTTCCGCGGCATGCTGATCAACAAGGCGCTGGAAGAGCCCTTCGTCGACTATTCGAAATATCTGGCCAACGACCGCGCGGCCGCGATCCAGATCCCTCATCCGGATCCCGGCAAGATCGAACCCCTGACCCGCTCCACGGCGCTGGGCGCCGGCTGGGTCTGGCGGGTGCCGCTCTACAACCGCGTCGGCACCGGCTATGTCTTTTCCTCCGCCCACCGCAGCGACGACGAGGCCTGCGCGGAACTGCTGGCCCATCTGCACGCCAGCGGGCAGCCGCCGGCCGAGGGGGCGGAGCCGCGCATCATCCCCATCCGGGTCGGCCGCACGCGCAATCCCTGGGTCAAGAACTGCGTCGCCATCGGGCTTTCCAGCGGCTTCATCGAGCCGCTGGAATCGACCGCCATCTTCATGATCGAGTTGTCCGTGCGCTGGCTGCTGGCCTACTTCCCGGACCTGGACTTCGCCGCGACGCTGCGCGACCGCTACAACAGGATTTCCAATCAGCTCTACGACGAGGTACGCGACTTCATCAGCCTGCACTACGTCCTCAACAACCGCAGCGACAGCCAATACTGGATCGACGCCCGCGAGGCGCTGGAGACGCCGGACAGCCTGGCCGCCAACCTGGAGCTCTGGAAACACACCCTGCCGACGCGCAACGACCTGGAGTCGACACGGCTCTTCGGCCACCGCACCTACCACGCCGTGCTGCTCGGCAAGCGGGTCTACGAGACCGGCTATGCTCCGCCGCCGGAAAGCGCCAGGACCCTGAACCGCAAGCTCTGGCGCGACTACGTGAAGCAGGTGCGCGGGGGCTTCAATCAGGCGGCGCGCGTCCTGCCCGACCACAAGACCCTGCTCACCTCGATCCGCGGCGAGCTCGACCCCGGCGCCCTGCCCGGCGGCGCGGCGCCGAGAATCCCGGCGGCGCCGGGACTGCGGGGAACGGTGCCCCTGCCCGGACAGACGCCCCCCCTGGCGCCGCAAATCTCGATGAAACGCAAGGGCGTGTGAGAAGACCGAGGCACGGGCAGAGCGTCCCGCATAACGACGGCGATCCAGGCCGAATGCGCCGCGAAAGTCGCGGCATTGCGAGTCCCCCGCGCCCCGAAAAGAAAAACGGCGGAGCCTTTCGGCCCCGCCGTTTCGCGTTTCAGGTCGCTGCGTCGCGCGTCGGCGCTACGCCGAAACCCCTTCCACGTACCAGTCCATGCCCAGCAGGTCGCCGTCGGGGATGGTCTGGCCGGCGGGGATCTTCTCCGCGCCGGACTGGTCGTTGATGGGGCCCTCGAAGGGGTGCAGCTTGCCGGCGACGATGTCCTTGCGCACGGCCTCCGCAGCCGCGACCGCCTCGGCGGGGAGCTTCTTGTTGTAGGGCGCCATCTCGACCATGCCCTCCTTGAAGCCGTACCAGACGTTGGAGGTCGCCCAGGTGCCGTCCATCACCGCCTTCACGCGCTCGATGTAGTAAGGCGCCCAGACATCGAGAATCGCCGTGGCGTGATGGTCGGGCGCGAAGGTCGTCATGTCGGAGGCCTGGCCGAAGCACCACGCGCCGCGGCTGGCGGCGGTCTGCACCGGCGCCGGGCTGTCGGTGTGCTGGGTGATGACGTCGCAGCCCTGGTCGATCAGCGCCTTGGTGGCGTCGGCTTCCTTGCCCGGGTCGTACCAGGAATTCACCCAGACCACCTTGATCTCGGCGTCGGGGCGCACCTTGCGGGCGGCCAGGATGAAGGCGTTGATGCCCATCACCACTTCCGGGATCGGGAAGGAGGCGATGTAGCCGAACTTGCCGGTCTTGGTCACATGGCCGGCGATGGTGCCGATCACCGCGCGCCCTTCGTAGAAGCGGGCGTTATAGGCCGACATGTTGGGCGCGGTCTTGAAGCCCGTCGCATGCTCGAACTTCACGTCGGGGAACTGCTTGGCGACCTTCTCGGTCTGGTTCATGAAGCCGAAGGAAGTGGTGAAGATCAGCTTGTTGCCCGAGGTGGCGAGCTGGCGGATGACGCGCTCGGCGTCCGGGCCCTCGGCCACGTTCTCCACGAAGGTGGTCTTCACCTTGTCGCCGAACTCCTTCTCGACCGCCTTGCGGCCCAGGTCGTGGCCGTGGGTCCAGCCGAAGTCGCCCACCGGGCCGACGTAGACGAAGCCGACCTTCAGGGGGTCGGCGCCCAGGGCGGTGCGGCCGCCGAGGGCGAGCGCGCCCGCCGCGGCGGTGCTGCCCGCCAGGAAATGGCGGCGCGACAGGTCCTTGAACATGAATGCCTCCTTACGTTCGTTTGACTGACTGTTGGTTGCGGATGCCTTGGGTCAAGTAGATGGCCTAAACGGCTTGCCAAGGCAAGCCGGGGCGTTGAGCCGCCCCTTCCAGGGCCCGGCGGCGATGACGGTCAGCACCAGGATGGTCGCCAGATAGGGCAGCATGGACATGACCTGGGACGGAATGCCCAGGCCGCCGGCGCTCTGGGTGTAGAGCTGGGCGATGGTGACGCCGCCGAAGAGGTAGGCCCCGGCCAAGAGACGCCAGGGCCGCCAGGAGGCGAAGACCACCAGGGCCAGCGCGATCCAGCCGCGCCCGGCGGTCATGCCCTCGGCCCAGAGCGGCGTGTAGGAGAGCGAGAGAAAGGCCCCGCCCAGGCCCGCCATGGCGCCGCCGAACAGCACGGCGCGGTAGCGCACGCCGATGACGTCGTAGCCGATGGAATGAGCGGAGATGTCGGATTCGCCGACCGCGCGCAGGATCATCCCCGCCCGCGACTTCTTGAGAAACCAGGCGACGGCGGCGACCGCCGCCAGGGAGAGATAGACCAAGGCGTCGTGGCCGAAGAGCAGCGGGCCCGCCAGCGGCAGGTCGCTGATCCCGGGGATCGCCAGCTTGGCCAGCGGCGGCACCGGAATGCCGACATAGCCGGCGCCGATCAAGGAAGAGAGGCCGAGGCCGAAGATGGTGAGCGCCAGGCCGGTGGCCACCTGGTTGGCCGCCAGGGTCAGCGTCAGCACGCCGAAGACGAAGGCCAGCGCCGCGCCCGCCGCCGCCCCGGCGAGGACGCCCAGGCTGCCGGAGCCGCTGCCCGAGGCAACGGCGAAGGCGGCCACGGCGCCGACGATCATCATGCCCTCGACGCCCAGGTTCAGCACGCCGGATTTCTCCACCACCAGTTCGCCCAGCGCGGCGAAGAGCAGCGGCGTGGCGGCGCTGATCACGGTCAGGAGGATGAGGGAGACCGCATCGAAGGTCATCGCAGGCGCTCCATGCGGCGCTACTCCGCCGCTTGCGGCTGGGCTGCAGCCGCAGCGCCGCGCAGGCGCAGGCGGTAGCGCACCAGGAAGTCGGAGGCCAGCAGGAAGAACAGCAGCAGCCCCTGGAACACGCCGGTCACGGCCTGGGGCAGGCCGACCTCCACCTGTGCCGTCTCCCCGCCGATGTAGCTGAGCGCCATCAGCAGGCCTGAAAGGATGATGCCCAGGGGATGCAAGCGCCCCAGGAAGGCAACGATGATGGCGGTGAAGCCGTAGCCGGGGGAGATCTGCGGGACGAGCTGGCCGATTGGCCCGGCGGCTTCGAAAAGGCCGGCCAGGCCCGCCAGCCCGCCGCTCAGCAGCAGGCAGAACCACACCAGGCGCGGACCGCTGAAGCCGGCGAAGCGCGCCGCCTGGGGCGCCTGGCCCAGCACGCGCACCTGGAAGCCGACGATGGTGAAGGTCATCAGCACCCAGCCGGCCACGGCAATGGCCAGCGCGATGACGGTGCCCAGGTGCAGGCGCGTGCCCCCCAGCAGGATCGGCAGCAGGGCCGCGTCGCCGAACAGGCGCGATTGCGGGAAGTTGAAGCCCAGGGGGTCCTTGAGAGGCCCGTAGACCAGGGTCGAGAGGAACAGGGTCGCCACGTAGGTCAGCATGAGCGAGGTCAGGATCTCGTTGACCCCGAAGCGGGTCTTCAGAAAGGCCGGAATGGCCCCATAGGCCATGCCGCCGGCGATGCCGGCCAGGCACATGAGCGGCAGGGTCAGCGCCGTTTCCTCGCCCCAGAAGGCCAGGGCCACCGCGCCGCCGGCCACCGCACCCATGGTGAGTTGGCCCTCGGCGCCGATGTTCCAGACATTGGCGCGGAAGCCGACGGCCAGGCCGACGCCGATCATGATCAGCGGCGCTCCCTTCACGAAAAGCTCGCTCCAGCCGTAGAGGCTGAGCAGCGGCGAGACGAAGAAGTGATAGAGCGACAGGAAGGGGTCGTAGCCCATGGCGAGAAAGAGGAAAAATCCGGTGAGGACGGTGAACGCCACGGCCAGCGGCGGTGTCGCATAAAGCAGGCCGCGCGAAACCTCGCGCCGCGGCTCGATCTTCAGCCAGGGAGCTTTGAGCTGCGCCTTAGGCGACATGAACCCCTTCCTCTCCCACGCTTCCCTCGCTGCCGCTGCCGTCCAGGCCGTGCACACCGCCCATCAGCAGACCGATTTCCTCCACCGAGGCCTCCTTGGTCACCATGGCGCTGGATAGCACGCCGACGTTGATGACCGCCAGGCGGTCGGTGATGGCCAGCAATTCGTCCAGGTCCTGGGAGATCACCACCACGGCGACGCCTTCCGCGGCCAAGTCGGCCAGCGCCTGGTGGATGGTGGCCGCCGCCCCGGCGTCGACGCCCCAGGTCGGCTGGGAGACCACCAGGACCGTCGGGTTCTGCAGGATCTCCCGCCCGACGATGAACTTCTGCAGGTTGCCGCCGGAAAGACTGCCCGCCGCCGCGCCGGTGCCCGGCGTGCGCACGTCGAAGGCCTTGACGATCTCGCCGGCGAAGCGTCCCGCCGCCCCGGCGCGGATGAAGAGCGAGGAGACCAGCCCCATGCGGTGATGACCGCTCAAGACGGCGTTCTCCACCAGCGACATGCCGGGCACCGCGGCATGGCCGTTGCGCTCCTCCGGCACCGCGCAGAGGCCCTGACGGCGCCGCGCGCCCGCATCGCGGCGGCCCATCGGCTGGCCGTCGATGCGCAGCACCGTCGCGTGGTCGGCCAGGCGTTCGCCGGACAGCGCCGCCAGCAGTTCGTTCTGCCCGTTGCCGGCCACCCCGGCGATGCCGAAGACTTCCCCCGCCCGCACGGCAAAGGAAATGTTCTTCAAGTCGGTGCCGTGCACCTCCTCGGATGCCAGGCTGAGGCCCTCCACGACAAGGCGCGCCTCGCCCAAATCACCGCCGCTGCGCCGGGTCACGGTCTTCAGGTCGGCGCCGATCATCATCTGCGCCATGGACTTGGCGGTCTCCGCCTTGGGATCGCAAGCGGCCACCACCCGGCCGCCGCGCAGGATGGTGGCGCGGTCGCAGAGCGCCTTGATCTCCTGCAGCTTGTGGGAAATGTAGAGGATCGACACGCCCTCGGACGCGAGCTGGCGCAGGGTCTCGAAGAGGCGGTCCACCTCCTGCGGCGTCAGCACCGAGGTGGGTTCGTCCATGATCAGCAGCTTGGGGCCCTGCAGCAGGCAGCGCACGATCTCGATGCGCTGGCGCTCGCCCACCGACAGCGTGTAGACGTCGCGGTCGGGGTCGAGCGGCAAGCCGTAGGCCTGGCTGACCTCGCGCACCCGCCGCGCCAGGACCGTCATGTCGCCCGGCTTGTCCATGCCCAGGGCCACGTTCTCCAGCACCGTCATGGCCTCGAAAAGGGAGAAGTGCTGGAACACCATGCCGATACCCAGCGCGCGGGCGGCATGGGGGTCGGCGACGGAGACCTCCGCGCCGTCCCACGCCAGGCTGCCTTCGTCAGGGTGCAGCACGCCGTAGATGATCTTCACCAGGGTCGACTTGCCGGCGCCGTTCTCCCCCAGCAGCGCGTGGATCTCCCCCGGCGCTACGGCGAAATCGACCTTGTCGTTGGCCAGCACGCCGGGAAAGCGCTTGCTGACGCCCTTGACCTCGAGACGCGCTGCGCTCATGCCAGCTTTCCTTCCAGCGCGGCGGCTTCCTTCCGCAGGCGCTCGACGGTCATGAGCACCCGCTCCGGCGTCGCCGGGGCATCGAGGCGCGGGCAGAGGCGGTAATCCGCGACCGAGGCGACGGCGTCGGACAGCGCCTGCAGCACCGAAATCGCCAGCATCAGCGGCGGCTCACCCACCGCCTTGGAGCGGAAGATGGTCTCTTCCCGGTTGGGGCTGTCCTGCACCAGATCGACATTGAAGATACGCGGACGGTCGCCGCAGGCCGGGATCTTGTAGGTGGAGGGTGCGTGGGTGCGCAGGTGCCCCTTATCGTCCCACCACAACTCCTCCATGGTGAGCCAGCCCATGCCCTGCACGAAGCCGCCCTCGATCTGACCGATGTCGAGGGCCGGGTTCAGGGACTCGCCAACGTCGTGCAGGATGTCGGCGCGGATCACCCGGTACTCGCCGGTCAGCGTGTCGACCGCCACTTCCGAGGCCGCCGCGCCATAGGAGAAATAATAGAAAGGCCGCCCCCTGCCCGCCGCGCGGTCCCAATGAATCTTCGGCGTCTTGTAGAAGCCCGTGGAGGACAGCGAGACGCGGGCCATGTAGGCGGCGTTCACAAAGCCGGGGAAGTCGATCTCCTGGTTGCCGACGCGCACGCGGCCCGGCAGGAATTCGACCTGCTCCTTCGGCACCTCCCAGTTCTCCGCCGCGAAGTCGACGAGGCGCGCCTTGATGGCGTTGCAGGCGTTGAGCGCGGCCATGCCGTTGATGTCGGAGCCGGAAGAGGCGGCGGTGGCGGAGGTGTTGGGCACCTTGCCGGTGGAGGTGGCGGTGATCTTCACCTTGTCGATGTCGATCTGGAAGGCCTCGGCCACGACCTGGGCCACCTTGGTGTAGAGCCCCTGCCCCATCTCCGTGCCGCCGTGGTTCAGGTGCACCGAGCCGTCGCGGTAGATGTGCACCAGGGCGCCGGCCTGGTTGTAAGCGGTCAGCGTGAAGGAGATACCGAACTTCACCGGAGTCAGCGCGATGCCGCGCTTGATGACCGGCGAAGTTCTGTTGAAGGTGCGGATCTCCTCACGGCGGCGCTGGTAGTCGCAGTCGACCTCCAGCTTGGCGATGATTTCCGGCGCGATGTTGTCCTCAACCTGCTGATGGTAGGGCGTGATGTCGCGCCCCGGCCCGTAGAGGTTCAGTTTGCGGATCTCCAGCGGGTCCTTACCCAGGGCGAAGGCGATCTCCTCGATCACACGCTCGCCGCCGACCATGCCCTGCGGTCCGCCGAAGCCGCGGAAGGCGGTGTGGGAGCAGGTGTTGGTCCGCAAGGGCTCCGAGGTCAGCTTTACATCCGGGAAGTAGTAGCAGTTGTCGGCGTGGAACAGGGTGCGGTCGGTGACCGGGCCGGAGAGGTCGGCCGACCAGCCGCAGCGCGCCGCATAGTTCATGTCGACGGCGAGGATGCGGCCCTCGTCGTCGAAGCCGACCTCGTAGTCGATGAGGAAGTCGTGGCGCTTGCCGGTGATGATCATGTCGTCGTCGCGGTCCGGGCGCAGCTTGGCGGCACGGCCCGACTTCTTGGCGACCAGGGCGGCCACCGCGGCGAAGAGGTTGCCCTGCGTCTCCTTTCCGCCGAAGGCGCCGCCCATGCGCCGCACCTGCGTCGTCACCGCGTTGGCCGGCACGCCCAGCGCCCCGGCCACCATGGACTGGATCTCGGTCGGGTGCTGGGTGGAGCAGATCACCGTCACCTCGTCGTCCTCGCCGGGGTAGGCCAGTGCGATCTGGCTTTCCAGGTAGAAGTGCTCCTGCCCGCCGAGGTTCATCTGCCCGGCGAGACGCCGCGGCGCCTGGGCCAGCGCCGCCCGGGCGTCGCCGCGCGCCAGCGTCATGGGCTCGGTCACCAGCCGGCCCGCCGCCCGCGCCTCCGCGTAGCTGAGTGCCGCCGGCAAGACCTCGTAATCGATCGCGGCGAGGCGGGCAGCGAAGCGCGCCTGCTCGCGGGTCTCCGCCGCCACCGCGAAGATCGGCTGGCCGGCGTAGTGAACTTCGCCCCCGGCCAGGATCGGCTCGTCGTGCAGATGGGTCGGGCTGATGTCGTTGACACCGGGAATGTCCGCGGCGGTCAGCACCAGGTGCACGCCCTCGGCCCGGCGCACCGGGTCCAGATCGACCTTCTTCAGGCGGGCGTGAGCATGCTCGGAGAGGCCGAGGCAGACGTGCAGCAGCCCCTGCGGCTCGACCAGGTCGTCGGCATAGGCGGCCGCGCCGGCCACGTGCTTGTGGCCGCTGTCGTGGCGCTGCGGCGTCTGCACGCCGCCCCTGATCGCATCGGTTTTCACCTCGGCCCCGGTTCCAGCCAAGAAACCTCTCCCTGTGTTCGAGCGGGTTAATACCCCGCTTCTTCGTGGTCCCGCTCCTCGGGGATGACCACATTAAGCAAAATCGCAAGGAACGCCACCGGCAACAAGCCAGTCTTCAACAACAATTGTGCGGTGTCCGGCAGATGCTGGATGGCCTGGGGCACTGCCTGCAGGCCCAGGCCGACCGAGAGAGACATGGCGATAATCACCATGTTGCGCCGGTTGAAGGTGACTTCGGAGAGCATGTTGAGGCCTGCGGACACCACCATGCCGAACATGACGATGACGCCGCCGCCCAGCACCGCGATCGGCATCGCCGCGATGACCGCGCCCACTTTGGGCACAAGACCCGCGACGATGAGGAAGACTGCGCCGATGGTGACCACATGGCGGCTCATCACGCCGGTGATGGCGACCAGGCCGACGTTCTGGCTGAAAGAGGTGTTCGGAAAGGCGCCGAAGAGGCCGGCCACGGCCGTGCCCAGGCCGTCGGCCATGGTGCCGCCGGCGATCTCCTTGTCGGCGGCCTCGCGGTCGGCGCCGCCCTTGGTGATGCCGGAGATGTCGCCGACCGTCTCGATGGCCGAGACCACCGCCATGAGGCACATGCCGATCACCGCCGCGGCGTTGATCTCGAAGCCGAAACGTAGCGGCGAGGGCAGCGCAAACCACGCCGCGCTGCCGACGCGGCCGAAGTCGACCAGTCCCATGACGCCGGCGACGAGGTAGCCCGCGAGAATGCCGATCAACACCGCCGCGGCGCTGACGAAGCCTTTGAAGAAGAACTTTATCCCGAGGGTGACGAAGATCACCACCAGTGCGAGGAACCAGTGGATGAAGCTGCCGAACTCCGGCTTGCCCATCAGCGGCACCCCACCGGCGGCGTACTGGATACCGACGGGGATCAGCGCCAGGCCGATGGACATGACCACCAGGCCGGTGACCAGCGGCGGCAGCAGATTGCGGATCTTGCCGATGACCGTGCCCAGCAGGAAGTGGAAGATACCCCCCAGGACGACGCCGCCAAAGAGGGCACCCAGCCCGGCGCCCTTCACGATCGGGATCATGACGGGAATGAAGGCGAAGGAGGTGCCCTGCACCACCGGCAGCCGCGCGCCGACAGGCCCGAGGCCGACGGTCTGCATCAGCGTCGCGATGCCCGAGAACACCATGGCCATCTGGACGAGATAGACCAGGTCGGCACCGGCCAGCCCGGCGGCCCCGGCGATGATGAAAGCCGGCGTCACGTTCGACACGAACATGGCCAGGACATGCTGTATCCCCAGCGGCACCGCGATGGCCAGCGGCGGCATGTAGTTCGGATCCCGCAACAGGTCGGGCCGCAGGTTGGTGTCAGCGCCGCGCGCTTGCGTCGTCATATGGAAATTCCCCCTCTTTTCGTTCGGCGTGGCTTTGCGCCCTTGTTGCCGCCGGCGTCTTGCGCGTCAGTAGGCGCCCTTCTCCAGCGATTCCAGCGCCGGGCCCGCGAGGCGGGTGGCGCTGTCCGGTTGCGTGGTTTCGATCAAGCAGCGGCGCAGCAGGTTCCGCGCCACCTTCATGCGGTAGGCCGCGCTGGCGCGCCAATCGGTGAGCGGTTGGAAGTCGTTCTCCAGGGCCGCCATGGCGCGCGCCACGGACGCCTCGTTCCAGGATTGGCCCAGCAGCGCCGCCTCGGCCCCAGCGGCGCGCCGGGGCGTCGCCGCCATGCCGCCGTAGGCGATCCGCGCCGTGGACACCACACCGTCCTCGACGCGCAGGCAGCACGCCCCCAGCACCGCCGTAATGTCCTGATCGAAGCGCTTGGACACCTTGTAGGCGCGGAATATCTCGCCGGCCTTGCGCAGCGGCAAGGTAACGCCCGTCACCAGCTCGCCGGCTGCGCGATCCTGCTTTCCATAATCGAGGAAGAAATCTTCCAGCGGCAGCGACCGCTCCGCTGCGCCTTTGCGCAGGTGCAGAGTGGCCCCGGCGGCGATGAGCAGCGGCGGCGTGTCGCCGATGGGCGAGCCGTTGGCGATGTTGCCGCCGATTGTCCCGGTATTGCGGATCTGCACCGAGCCGATGCGCCGGATCACCTCGCCCATGTCCGGGTAGTGTTTGGCCAAGACGTCCAGCGCGTCGCTGTAGGTGACCCCGGCGCCGATCTCGAGAACCTCCGCCGTCTCCTCGATCCGCGCCAGCTCGGCCACGCGACCCGTGTAAATCAGCGTCGCCGGACGCTGCATCTGCTTGGTGACCCAGAGGCCGACGTCGGTGGACCCGGCGCTCAAGGTCGCCTCGGGGTTCTGCTCGTAGAGCGCCGCCAGATCGTCGAGCGCCGCCGGGGCGAAGAAACGCCGGCCGCCTCCGTCATCGAGGGCGACGGTCTCCTCGTCGCGCAGCGCCGCCAGTTTCTCCAGCGTTACCGCTTCGTCCGCGGTAAAGCTGTCGTCGCGCGGCCCCATCCCGTAGACAGCTTGGGCGGCGCGGGCGATAGGCGCGTAGCCGGTGCAGCGGCAGAGGTTGCCGGCCAGCACGTCGTCGATGGCGGCCTCGTCGGGCGCGGCTTCGTGGTCGCGGGTCATGGCGAAGAGCGACATGACGAAGCCCGGCGTGCAGAACCCGCACTGAGAGCCATGAAGATCGAGCATGGCCTGCTGCACGGGATGCAGTCTGCCTTGCTTTGCCAGATGCTCCACGGTGATGAGCTGGCAGCCATCCAGGGTGCCGAGAAACTGGATGCAGGCGTTGACGGCCTGGTAGCGCAGGCGGCCCTTCTCCGGCTTTGCCACTACCACGGTGCAGGCCCCGCAGTCGCCCTCGTTGCAACCTTCCTTGGTGCCGGTCAGGTGCTCGGCCTGGCGCAGGTAGTCCAGTACGGTCATGGTGGGATCGAACTGCGTCAGGCGGCGCGGCGCGTCATCCAGCAGAAATCGGATTTCGCCGCGCATGATGTCAGCTGCCCCGGTAGGTCGAGTAGCCGTAGGGCGAGATCAGCAGCGGAACATGGTAGTGCTGACCGGGCTCGGCGATGCCGAAGCGGACCGGCACCGCTTCCAGGAAGGCTGGTGAAGGCAGCGGGGTCCCGGCCGCGCGGAAATAATCGCCGGCGTGAAAGACCAGCTCGTAGGTTCCGGCGGTGAAATCGGCGCCGTGCAGAAGTGGGCCGTCGCAGCGGCCATCGGCATTGGTCTCGACCTCGCACAGGGGCTCGCGGGTGCCGCCGGCCAGGCGGAAAACCTCGATTCGCACCCCGGCAGCCGGCCGGCCGCCGGCAGTGTCCAGCACGTGCGTCGTCAGTTTTCCGCTCATGTCGATTCCCCTCCCCGGCCAGCTTGTCGCGGTTTTTGGCCCGTTTCAGCACTTTGCGGCCAAGCCCCCATCCAAGAAAGGGGGGCCTTGGTTCTTGTCGCTGACCTTCTGAGTCAGGTAAGTCTCAAGGGTTGCGACGGGAATTTGAAGACTACTCCCTCCGGAAGCAGTTTCAAAAAAAACATGCAAATTCAGCCCCGTTCGCCCGGACTATTATGGTCAGAGGCCCTGTGGCGAACGGCGGCCCGCCAGGGGAAGGCAAGAAGACGATGACCGGCGACTATCCGCGCGACCTCACCGGCTACGGCGCGACACCTCCCGACCCGGCCTGGCCCGGCGGCGCCCGCATCGCAGTGCAATTCGTCATCAATTACGAAGAGGGCGGCGAGAACAGCATCCTGCACGGCGATGCCGCCTCCGAGGCCTTCCTCTCGGAAATCGTCGGTGCCCAGCCCTGGCCGGGCCAGCGCCACATGAACATGGAATCCATCTATGAGTACGGCAGCCGCGCCGGATTCTGGCGGCTGCACCGTCTCTTCACCGCCGCCGGCGTGCCGGTCACGGTCTACGGCGTCGCCACGGCGCTGCAGCGCAACCCCGCCGCCGTCGCCGCCATGCAGCAGGCAGGCTGGGAAATTGCCTCCCACGGCCTGAAATGGATCGAATACAAGGACTTCACCAAGGAAGAGGAGCGCGCCCACCTGGACGAGGCGATCCGCATCCATACGCAAGTGACCGGCCAGCGGCCCCTGGGCTGGTACACCGGACGCACCTCGGTTCACAGCCTCGACCTGGTGATGGAGGAAGGCGGCTTCCTCTATTCCGCCGATTCCTATGCCGACGACCTGCCCTACTGGATTGAGGGGCCGAAAGGGCCGCACCTCATCGTACCCTACACCCTGGACGCCAACGACATGCGCTTCGCCACGCCCCAGGGCTTCAACTCCGGCGACCAGTTCTTCACCTACCTGAAGGACACCTTCGACGTGCTGTATGCCGAAGGTCAGGCGGGCGCGCCGAAGATGATGTCGGTCGGCCTGCATTGCCGCCTTGCCGGACGGCCGGGGCGCGCCGCGGCCCTGGCCCGCTTCCTCGACTACGTGAAGTCGCACGACGCCGTCTGGGCGGCGCGGCGCATCGACATCGCCCGCCACTGGCACGCGACCCACAAGCCTTAAGGGATTTCGTTTTGAACCGGGCCTCCTTCGTCTCCCGCTTCGGCGGCGTCTTCGAGCATTCCCCCTGGATCGCCGAAGCCGCCTATGACGCCATGCTGCAGCAAGGCGGCCTGCCCGCGGAGCCCTGGACCGCCGAGGTCCTGCACGGCGCGATGGCGGCGGCGATGCGGGCCGGCAGCGAAGCGCAGAAACGCGCCCTCATCGAGGCTCACCCGGACTTGGCCGGGCGCCTCGCCCAGGCCGGGCGCCTGACGGCGGAATCGACCAGGGAGCAGGCCTCCGCCGGACTCGACCTCCTGAGCGACGCAGAGCGGGCGCGCTTCACCAAGCTTAACGAGCGCTACAAGGCGAAGTTCGGGATCCCCTTTATCATGGCGGTCAAGGGGCGTACCAAAGAGGAGATCCTGGCGGCTTTCGAGACGCGGCTGGAAAACGACTCGGCGGCGGAGTTCAATACCGCCCTGGAACAAATCGAACGAATCGCCCTCTTGCGGTTGAAGGAGATGCTGTCATGACCCTCGCCACGAAACCCCTGGCTGGCGCCGGGACCTGGATCAAGGCGATGGTCGACGGCTGGGCGCGCTTCAGCGAAGAGGAGGACAAGCTGACCCGTGTCTTCCTCAGCCCCGAACACAAGGCCTGCGCCGAGGCGGTGATGACCGCCATGCGTGCCGCCGGCATGACCGCGCGCATCGACGCCATCGGCAACGTGATCGGACGCTACGAGGCAGCCACCGAAGGGGCGAAGACGCTGATCACAGGCTCTCACATCGACACCGTGCGCGACGCCGGCGCCTACGACGGCAACCTGGGCGTCGCCCTGCCCATCGCCTGCATCGCCGATCTGGATTCCCGCGGCAAGCGCCTGCCCTTCGCGGTGGAGGTCATCGCCTTCGGCGACGAGGAGGGCGTGCGCTTCCCGACCACGCTCAGCGGCTCGCGCACCGTCGCCGGCACGGTAGATCCGGCCATACTGTCGGTCACCGACGCCCAGGGCCTTTCCCTGGCCGAGGCCCTCACCCACTTCGGTTGCGACCCCACGGCCATCGGCGCCGAGGCGCGCCGGCCCGAAGACGTCCTCGCCTTCGTCGAGGTACACATCGAGCAGGGACCGGTTCTGGAAGCCGAGGGCCTGCCGGTGGGCGTGGTCACCGCCATCAACGGCGCCAGCCGCTACACCGTCACCCTGGAGGGCATGGCCGGCCATGCCGGCACCGTGCCGATGAACCTGCGCAAGGATGCCCTGGCCGGCGCGGCGGAGATGATCGCCGCCATCGAGCAGCGCGCGGCGGCCGAGGATGGCCTGGTCGCCACCGTCGGACGCATCGAAGCGGCACCCGGCGCCATCAACGTGATTCCCGGCCGCGTGTCCTTCACCCTCGACCTGCGCGCGCCGGAGGACGGCCAGCGCGCCGCCGCCATCGCCTCGGTGAAGCAAAAGCTGCAAGGCATCGCCGAGCGCCGCGGCCTCGACCTCGCCATGGACCTGCTTTACGAGGAAGGCGCCGCCGGCTGCGATCCGGCGCTGATGGAGCAGCTCGACAAGGCCGTCCAACGCCAGGGCTTCCGGCCGCTCCGCCTGCCCAGCGGCGCCGGCCACGACGCCATGGCGCTCTCGGCGCTCTGCCCCATCGCCATGCTCTTCGTGCGCTGCGGCGGCGGCATCAGCCACAATCCGCTGGAGAGCATCACCGGCGAGGACGCCGAAGCCGCGGCCCGCGTCTTCCTCGACTTCCTCGAGAACTTCGACCCCAATTTCGGCTGAGGCCCTTTTTACGATGACCGATTTCCAAACGACGATCCTGAGCACCCTGGAGAGCGAGCGCGAAGCCGAGGCCCGCTTCCTGGCGGAACTGGTGAAGGTGCCCTCCGACAACCCGCCGGGCGACTGCGCCGCCCACGCCGAGCGCGCCGCCGCGCTGCTGGAAGGCCTGGGCTTCGAGGTCGAGCGCCATGCGGTACCCAAGGAAACCGTGGAGGCCGCCGGCATGATCGCAGCCACCAACCTGGTGGTGCGCAGGAAGTTCGGTGAAGGTCCCGTGATTGCCCTCAACGCCCATGGCGACGTGGTGCCGCCCGGTGAAGGCTGGACGAAAGACCCCTACGGCGCCGAGATCGTCGACGGCTGGATGTACGGACGCGGCGCCGCCGTCTCCAAGTCCGACTTCGCCACCTATACCTATGCGCTGATCGCCCTGGAGGCCGCCGCCAAGGCGGGCGCGGCGCTGAAGGGCACGGTGGAACTGCACTTCACCTACGACGAGGAAACCGGCGGCATGGTGGGTCCCTTCTGGCTGCTCGACCAAGGCATCTCTAAGCCCGACCTCTCCATCGGCGCCGGCTTCTCCTACAACGTGGTGACGGCACACAACGGCTGCCTGCACCTGGAGGTGACGGTCAGCGGCAAGTCGGCCCATGCCGCCATGCCCTTTACCGGCCACGACGCCCTGGAAGCTTGCAACGCCGTGCTCACCGCGCTCTACGACTGGCGCAAGAGTCTGGCCGCCAAGGTGTCCGAGATCGAGGGCATCGGCAGCCCGCAGTGCACCGTCGGGCTCATAGAGGGCGGCATCAATACCAACGTGGTCCCGGACAAGGTGACCTTCCGCCTGGACCGCCGCATGATCCCGGAGGAAAACCCCGAAGAAGTCGAGGCCGAGCTGCGCGGCCTCATCGAATCCTCGGCCGCGTCCTTCCCCGGCATCACCGTCGCCATCCGCCGCATCCTGCTGGCCACTCCGTTGATGCCGCTCGCCGGCGGCGAAGCCCTGACGCAGAAGCTCTGCCAGCGCGCGACCGGGATCATGGGGGAGTCGGTGGAAGCCAGGGGCGTTCCGCTCTACACCGACGCACGGCTCTACGCCGCCGCCGGCGTTCCCACGGTGCTCTATGGCGCCGGCCCCCACAACATCGAGGAAGCCAACGCCCACCGCGCCGACGAGCGCCTGCCGCTGGACGACCTCTACAAGGCGACCCAAGTGGTGGCGCTGACGCTCTACGACCTGTTGAGCCAGTGAACGACGACCGTCTCTACGACGACCCGGACCTCGTCCAGTTCTACGACCTGGAGAACGGCTGGGGGCCGGACTTCGAATTCTGCGCCGGGCTGGCGAAGAATGCCCGCTCGGTGCTGGACCTTGGCTGCGGCACCGGCGAGCTGGCGGCGAAGCTGTCGGAGAAATGCGAGGTCGTGGGTGTCGATCCCGCCGCTTCCATGCTGGCGGTGGCGCGGACGCGGCCCGGCGGCAGCCAAGTGACTTGGGTGGAGGGCGACGCCCGCGACCTGCGCCTGGACCGGCGCTTCGACCTCATCCTGCTGACCGGCCACGCCTTCCAGGTTTTCCTGACGCCGGAGGACCAGCTCGCCGCCCTACGGACCATGGCCCTGCACCTGAACCCGCGCGGCCGCTTCCTCTTCGACAGCCGCAACCCGGCGGCCGAGGCCTGGAAGAACTGGGTGCCGGAGAAGTCGCGGCGTCAGCTCCAGCATCCGATCCTGGGGGCCGTCGAGGCCTGGAACGACGCCACCTTCGACGCCGCCAGCGGTATCGTCACCTACGAGACCCACTACCACGCCGTCGAGAGCGGCAAGCACCTCACCGCCGCCTCGCAGATCCGCTTCACGCCGCGCGATGAGCTGGAACTCCTGATTTCCGAAGCCGGGCTGCACGTTAGCCAGTGGCAGGGCGACTGGCAGGGCGGCCCCTGCACGCCGGCCTCGAAGGAACTCATCCCGCTCGGCGGCCTGGTGCAACTCACGGGAAACTAGGCCATGGGAAAGAGCAGCGGGAGCCTGTAGAGTCACCGCGCTTCGTCGTTCTCTCCAGGGTATTTCTCGCCGCATGTCGTCCTTCTCCTCGTCCCAGATCGTCCGCAAGCCCGCAACTTCCTCGCACAACGGCATCGTCGCCGCGCAGCACCGCAAGGCGGCGGAGACCGGCGCCGAGGTGCTTGCGGCCGGCGGCAACGCGGTGGACGCGGCGGTCGCGGTCTCCTTCGTGCTCGGCGTGGTGGAACCCTGGATGAGCGGGCCGGCGGGCGGCGGCGCGGCCATGCTGTGGCACGCGGACGAAAGCCGGGCGGAGGCTTTGTTCTACGGCATGCGCGCCCCGGCCGGGCTCGACCCCGCCGACTTCCCGCTTTCAGGGGAGAAAATCAGCGGCGACCTCTTCCCTTGGAAGGCCGTGGTGGAAGACCGCAACGTCATGGGCGCCACCGCCGTCGCGGTCCCGGGCCTGGTCGACGGCCTGGGCAAGGCCCACGCGCGCTACGGCACCCTGCCCTGGCGCGAGCTGCTGCAGCCGGCCATCGCCTGCGCCAAGGAGGGCTTCCAGGTCGACTGGTACGTGGCGCTGCTGATCGCCGCCGCCTCCCGCAACCTCGCGCGCGACCCGGACGCCGCGGCCCGTTTCCTGGACGATGGCCAATGGCCACGGGTCGCCAACTGGACCGCGCTCTCCGACCAGCGAATCGACATGTCCTCCATGGCGCCGACCCTGGAGGAGATCGCCGAGCAAGGTCCGCGCGCGCTCTACGACGGCGACCTGGCGGCGGCCCTGGCCAAGGACGTGGAAGCCAAGGGCGGCGCCCTGCGCCTGGCGGACCTGCAGGCCTATCAGGCCGAATGGCAGGAGGCGCTCAGCTTCGACTACCGCGGCGCGCGGCTCCACGTGACGCCGCATCTGACCGCCGGGCCGACCATCGCCCAGGTCTTCGCCCGCCTGGCCGAGGACTTCACGCCGGCGACGGCCCCGGTAGGCGCCACCTACGCCGCCTACGCCGCCGCGCTGAAAGCCGCCTATGCCAAGCGCCTGGCCGCAGACGGAGATGCCGCAGGCGGTCATGGGGCCAAGGACAGCGGGGCAGAGGGCAACGACGACCCGCGCGCGCCGGCCTGCACCACGCACTTCTGCGTGGCCGACAAGGACGGCAACATGATCGCGGTGACCCAGACCCTGCTCTCGGCCTTTGGCGCGCGGGTCGTCTCGCCCGCCACCGGCCTGCTGCTCAACAACGGTCTCATGTGGTTCGACCCGGAACCCGGAAAGCCCAACTCACTGGGGCCGGGCAAGCGCTGCCTGATGAACGTCTGCCCCCTGATCGGCGAGGTCGGGGAGCGGCGTTTCGCCCTCGGCGCCTCCGGCGGCCGCAAGATCATGCCGGCGGTGGCCCAGCTCGCCTCCTTCCTGGCCGATTTCGGCATGTCCCTGGAAGACGCCTTCCATCAGCCCCGCATCGACGTTTCCGGCGGCGATACCGTGATCGCCGACGACAGCCTGGCGCCGGAGACGCTCCGCGAACTGAGCGCGGACAACCAGGTGGTGACGACCCGGCGCGCGCCCTACCCCTTCGCCTTCGCCTGTCCCGCCGGGGTGCTGCGCCAGGCCGGGGAGAACTGGGGCGCGACGGAGCCCCTGTCCCCCTGGGGCGATGCCGTCGCGGAGACCTGAAGGACGTTGCGAAAACCGGTCTTGCGGTCAATCGGGCACTCCAGGCAGACTCCCCGGACAAGGAGGCAGCCATGGCAGGCCAAATCCCGGCGAAACAGAAGGTGGTGCTTCACGTCGGCTGCGGAAGCTGGCGTCCCAACGCTCTGCATTCCGACTACGACACGCCGGAATGGAGAGAGATCCGGCTCGACATCAATCCGGCGGCCGAGCCGGACATCGTCGCCTCCATGACCGATCTGAGCCCGGTGGACTCGGACTCGGTGGACGCTATCTGGAACTCCCATGCTCTGGAGCACCTCTTCGCCCACGAAGTTCCCGTCGCCCTGAGAGAGTTTCACCGGGTGCTGCGTCCCGGCGGACACCTCTTCATGCGTATGCCGGACCTGCAGAAGGTGGCGGAGACCCTCCTGGAGGTCGGCCCTCATGGAACCGCGTACGAATCTCCCTCGGGCGCGATTACGCCGTTGGATATGTTCTACGGCCACGGCCCTTCCATCGCCAAGGGCGAACACGGCATGCAGCACAAGACCGGCTTTACTCAGAACAGCATCGTGACCCTGATGAAAGCCGCCGGCTTCCGCTCAGCCAAGGCCGTGCGGAACAGGTTCGATCTCTGGGCCAGGGCGGTGAAATAGCCTTCTTCACGGACGCCGGAAACGGTGAATTTGATCCAGCGCAAGGCCGCCGCCGCGGCAATGGCCGACACTCGCCCCGGATCCAAGAAGAGGGCATGCCTGATGACGAACTTCCTTTCCCGAATGGAGCTCCACAGCAAGCTGATGGGCCAGATGATGGAGCGCTGCGGGGTCGACGCGGGACAGCTCGCTCAAGACCGTCTGGGCGCCACGCTGGCCGCCGCCGCGCGGGCCTGCATGGCCTGCGGACGCACCGATAGCTGCCAGCGGTGGCTGGAGGCGACCGACGGCGGCGTGGAGCAGATCCCGCCGGCCTTCTGTCCCAACGCCCGGCGCCTGGCGGCGCAGAAACCCCAGTAGGGGGCCGCGTCACCGCACCAGGACGTTGCGGAACTGCCAGGGGTCGCTGTCGTCGGTATCTTCCGGGAAGAAGCCGCGCCGGTTCGTCAGCGGCGTCCAGTCGGTGTAGGTGCCCTTGACCGGGCCGAGATAGGGCCGCTGCACCTGGAGGCAGCGGGCGTGATCCATCTCGTCGGTCTCGACGATGCCGGCCTCGGGATTTTCCAGCGCCCAGACCATGCCCGCCAGCACCGCCGAGGTGACCTGCAGGCCGGTGGCGTTCTGGTAGGGCGCCAGCTTGCGTGTCTCCTTGATCGAGAGCTGCGAGCCGTACCAGTAGGCGTTCCTGGCGTGGCCGAACAGCAGCACGCCCAGTTCGTCGATGCCGTCGATGATGTCGTGCTCGTCCAGGATCTTGTGCGCCTCCGGCGCCTGACCGCCGCGCCCGAACATCTCGTGCAGGCTGAGCACCGCGACGTCGGCGGGATGATAGGCGTAGTGGCAGGTCGGGCGGTAGACCGCGGTGTCGCCTTCACGAAGGGTGTAGTAGTCGGCGATGGAGATCGCCTCGTTGTGGGTGACGAGGAAGCCGTACTGCGCCTGGGCCGTCGGCGTCCAGCTCCGCACCCGCGTGTTGGCGCCGGGCTGCAGCAGGTAGATGGCGCACTGCGGGCCGGCATCGAAGCTCCGCGCGTTGTCCGGCATCCACTTCTCGTGGGTGCCCCAGCCCAGCTCGGCCGGCTGCAGACCCTCGGAGATGAAGCCTTCCACCGACCAGGTGTTCCAGAACTGGTTCATCGGCCGCGGCTCGCGGGCGCGCTGGGTATCGCGCTCGGCGATGTGCACGCCCTTCACGCCCAGGCGCTGCATGAGCGCCGCCCAGTCCTCGCGGCTCTGCGGCGTATCGGCCTCGACGCCGGTGTCCCTGGCAATATCCAGCAGCGCCGCCTTGACGAACCAGGAGACCATGCCCGGGTTGGCGCCGCAGCAGGAGACCGCCGTGGTGCCGCCGGGGTTGCGCGCCTTTTCGCGCCGCACCGTCTCGCGCAGGGCATAGTTGGTCCGCTCGGCCGGGTCGGCGCCCTCGTCGAAATAGAAGCCGGGCCAGGGTTCGACCACCGTGTCGATATAGAGCACCCCCAGCTCGCGGCACAGCTTCATCACGTCCAGCGAGGAAACGTCGACCGAGAGGTTGACGCAGAAGCCCTGGCCGTCGCCGGCGGTCAGCAGCGGCGTCAGCAGTTCGCGGTAGTTCTCCGGCGTCAATGCCGCCTTGACGAAGCGGATGCCGCGCTCGTCCAGCAGTTCCTTGTCGGTATCGTCCGGAGCGACGACGACGAAGCGGCTGCTGTCGAAGTCGAAATGGCGCTCGATCAACGGCAGGGTGCCGCGGCCGATGGAGCCGAAGCCGATCATGACGATGGGGCCGCCGATGGCGCCGTAGTCAGGCCAGGGGGTGGTCATGCCTCAGTCTCCCTTGCTGCGCTTGCAGTCTATCAGATCACGCGGCGCGGCGGGGGCTCGTGCCGGAAAAACGGGGCGCCGCCGCGTCCCGAGGCCGCCAGGGGCCGGCGGCGCAGAGCAGGCCGTGGGCGGCACTCAGGGCGCCGGGGCGCAGTTCTTGTCCGAGAAACCGGTGGCGCTCCACCGGCCCCGGCATCTCCAGCCGGTGGGTCGGGGCGGCGCTGAAGCCGAAGCGGCCATAGTAGGGCGCATCGCCCACCAGCAGCACGGCGCCGTGGCCCGCCGCCGCGGCGCGGTTGAGCGCGCGGCGCAGCAGCGCGGCGCCGATGCCCTGACCCCGGCATTCCAGCGTCACCGCCAGCGGGCCCAGCAGCAAGAGGCCGCGGCCGCCCGCCGCCGCCACGGACCACAGCCGGACGGAGCCGACCAGGTTCCCGTCCTCGCGGGCGGCCAGGGACAACTCCGGCAAGCGGCCTTCGCGCAGCCGCTCGGAGGTCTTCGCGAAGCGCGCCGGGCCCAGCGCCGCATCGAGCAGCGCCTCGCGGGCACCGGCCTCGCCCGGTGCCTCGTCGTCGATCGCGTACACGGAGCGGCCCTCTAGATCACGAGGGATTTCAGCGGCGCGAAGCCGTTGAAACCGACCGAGGCGTAGGTCGTCGTGTAGGCGCCGGTGCCCTCGAAGAGCAGCATGTCGCCGATCTCCAGCGACAGCGGCAGCAGGTAGGGCGTCTTCTCGTAGAGCACGTCGGCGGAATCGCAGGTCGGACCGGCGACGACGCAGGGGCCCGCCGCCTCGCCGTCGCGCTCGCTGCGGATCGGATAGCGGATCGCCTCGTCCATGGTCTCGGCCAGACCGCCGAACTTGCCGATGTCCAGATAGACCCAGCGGGTGTCCTCGCTGGGGTCCTTCTTGGAGATCAGCACCACCTCGGTCTTCAGCACGCCGGCGGAGCCGACCATGCCGCGGCCCGGCTCGATGATGGTCTCGGGCGGGCGGTTGCCGAAGTGGCGCAGGATCGACTCGCGGATCGACTGGCCGTAGCGCACCGCAGCGGGCTCGTCGCCGCGGTAGCGGGCCGGGAAGCCGCCGCCCAGGTTCACCAGCGTCAGGCGGATGCCGCGCTCGGCCATGGTGCGGAAGATCGCGCTGGCGCCGGCGATGGCCGCGTCCCAGGCCTCGGTGTTGCGCTGCTGCGAACCGACGTGGAACGAGATGCCGGCGGCCACCAGGCCCAGGCGGTGGGCGTGCTCCAGCACCTCGGGCGCGTGCTCAGGGGTGCAGCCGAACTTGCGCGACAGCGGCCAGTCGGCCCCGGCGCCGTCGCAGAGGATGCGGCAGAAGACGCGGGCGCCGGGGGCGGCGCGGGCGACCTTCTCCACCTCTTCGATGCAGTCGACGGCAAAGAGGCCGACGCCCAGGCGGTGGGCGGTCGCGATGTCGCGCTCCTTCTTGATGGTGTTGCCGTAGGAGATGCGCTCGGGCGTGGCGCCGGCGGCCAGGGCGGCGCCGATCTCCACCACCGAGGCGCAGTCGAAGCAGGAGCCGAGCGCCGCCAGGGCGGAGAGAATCTCGGGCGCCGGATTGGCTTTCATGGCGTAGAAGATGCGGCTGTCCGGCAGGGCGCGCTCGAACGCCAGGTAGTTCTGGCGCACCTCCTCCAGGTCGACGACGAGACAGGGGCCCTCGTGGCGGTGGCTGCGCAGGAACTCGCGAACGCGGTCGGTCATGGGACTCTCCCGTAAGAAAACGACGTTCAAGAAGCGCCGGCGCCGCCTGGGCGGACCCGCCGTGGTGGAGACGGCGGCCCGAAGGCGATACCGGCTGCCGCGCGAACACGCCGAACACGGCATGGTCGTCGCGACCCCTAAAAGTGCTGCCTTGGCTTGGAACGGGAGACCCGGTCCGCACGGCGGGCAAGGAAGTAGCTGCCTCTTCAGTGACCCCGGCCCTTGGAGAGGCCGGCAGAGACCAAAAAAGCCCTCTACGTCGTTGCTTTAAGTCGCTCGGCCCTCCGTAGCTTCAGAGAGCCCCGCCGCTTGGCGTCGTGGGAGCAACCACGGGCACGTGCGAATTTGGGCGAGCGGTAAATAGGGCCGAACCGCTTCCGGCGCAAGAGTTTTTTTCGAACTTTTCACTGGCGGATGAACGCCTTGCCCAGCGGAAGAGAGGGTACCGCGACGGCCGCCGGGGCGGTCCGGCCCGCAAAGCCTTGCAGGGCGGAACCCGGAGCGGCCCTTACACTTCGAATCGGCACGATCGGGTAAATGTGGCAAGTCCGGAGGATGATCCAGCGCCCCAAACAGTCAGCCACATAAAGGAACACCGGCGGCCGGTTCCGCGGCAGCCCACGCCGGGCCGCCCCATCCGAGTTCCAGAAGGCAAACCCCAGGAGACGAAGTCATGCCCGTGAAGGTCGCCACCACCGCGCCGTTCGAAGGCCAAAAGCCCGGCACCTCGGGCCTGCGCAAGCGGACCTCCGTCTTCATAGCGCCGGGCTATACGGAGACCTTCGTGCAGTCGATCTTCGACACGGTCGGCGGCCTCGGCGGCGGCCCCGGCGGCAATCCCGGCGGCAGCCTCGCCGGCAAGACCCTGACCCTGGGCGGCGACGGGCGCTACTTCAACGACCGGGCGATCCAGACCATCCTGAAAATGGCCGCGGCCAACGGCGCGGCGCGCGTGGTGGTGGGCCGGAACGGCATCCTCTCCACCCCCGCCGCCTCGGCGGTGATCCGCGCGCGCAAGACCGACGGCGGCCTGATTCTCTCGGCCAGCCACAACCCGGGCGGCGCGGACGGCGACTTCGGCCTCAAGTACAACATCCCCGCCGGCGGACCGGCACCGGAGAGCATTACCGAGGCGATCTACCGGCGCACCCAGGAGATCACCGAGTACCGGGTGCTGGAGGCCGGCGACGTCGACGTCTCCACCTGCGGCGAGAGCACCTTGGGCGAGATGACAGTCGAGGTCATCGACCCGGTGGCGATCTATGCGGATCTCATGCGCGGACTCTTCGACTTCGACGCCATCCGCGCGCTCTTCGCTTCCGGCTTCACCCTGCGCTTCGACGCCATGCACGCGGTGACCGGCCCCTACGCCAAGGCGATCCTGGAGGGCGAGTTGGGCGCGCCCCGAGGCAGCGTGGTGAACGCGACGCCGCTGCCCGACTTCGGCGGCGGCCATCCCGACCCCAACCCGGTCCACGCCAAGGAGCTGGTGGACCTGATGATGGGGCCGGATGCGCCGGACTTCGCCGCCGCCTCCGATGGCGATGGCGACCGCAACATGATCCTCGGGCGCGGCGTCTACGTGACGCCTTCCGACAGCCTGGCGGTGCTGGCCGCCAACGCGCAACTGGCGCCCGGCTACAAGGGCGGCCTGGCGGGCGTGGCGCGCTCCATGCCGACCAGCCGCGCGGCCGACCGCGTCGCCGAGAAACTGGGCATCAAGGCCTTCGAGACGCCGACCGGCTGGAAGTTCTTCGGCACCCTGCTGGACGCCGGGCTGGTGACGCTCTGCGGCGAGGAAAGCGCCGGCACCGGCTCCAATCACCTGCGCGAGAAGGACGGCCTCTGGGCGGTATTGCTGTGGCTGAACATCCTCGCCGAGCGGCGCCAGCCGGTGCTTGACATCCTGCAGGCGCATTGGCGCAGCTACGGGCGCGATTACTACACCCGCCACGACTACGAGGGGGTCGACAAGACGGCCGCCGAAGACCTGATGGCCGAGCTGCGCAGACGCCTCGACACCCTGCCGGGACAGAGCTTTGCCGGTTTGACGGTGAGCGCCGCCGACGACTTTGCCTACGAAGACCCGCTCGACGGATCGACGGCGCGCCAGCAGGGCATCCGCATCTTCTTCGCCGAGGACGCCCGCGCCGTCTTCCGCCTGTCGGGCACCGGCACCGCCGGCGCCACCCTCAGGGTCTATCTGGAGCGATTCGTCGACGACGCCGCGCTGCTGGCCGGCGACCCGCAGGACATGCTGGCCGAGGTCATCGACGCGGCTGGAAGAATCGCGCAGATCGCTTCCCGCCTGGGCCGGGAGCGGCCCGACGTGCGTACGTAACCCGGGACGGCAGGCAGGGTCTATCCGCCCTTGGCGCTGCGCAGCGGCCGCTCGTCGCCGCCGCTGGCCGGGATCGCCTTCGCGCTTTCCAGGAAACGCGGATTCGCAACCGTCAGGCGGCGCTCCGTGTCGTCGCGCAAGCGGAGCCATAACTTCGGCCCCATCGGAACGCGGCCAGCGCGCAGGCCTTCGGACAACGCCCTATCTCCGCCGCCTCCCGACGGCTCCGCCAGGCTGCGCCGGACGATCCCGAGGGCGTTTGCGATCATAAGGCCGGCCAGGCGCTTCTCCGACGGCAAAGCCGGGATGAGGTCGTCGCGCAAGGTTCGATCGGCGATGCGCAGCAGGTCCCGCTCCGTCGGCACATCGATCCCCCGCAGTTCCGGAAGCGCCTCCAAATCGGAGCGATCGACCGGCGGGGTCAGGGTCAGCAGGTCCCATTCCATCTCGACCGCGCGGCGTCCGATCAGGGCCGGTTCGATCGCCTCTTCCGCACCGGACAGGAATCGCTCTCCTTGCTGGAGAGCGATGACGGCCCAGCGCAGATGGGCATAGGCTTGCCAGAAGGCCAAGCGGTCCGGGTCGATGCCGCGCCCCGTTTCACGCCGGTAGCCGCGCAGGAAGTCCTCCAGCGCCCCGAGCCCGCCGCCGTCTAGATCGCGGCGGGAAAAGCGCCAGCAGGCGGCCGAGAACCAGCCGATATCCTCGGCCGGATCCGACCACCCGGCGAACTCCCAATCCAGAATGGCGGCCAGCCCATCCGCGTTGAGCATGAGGTTACCGGTCCGGAAATCACGGTGCGACAGGACCACGTCCCCCTGCTCGCCCGGAATGTTCCGGTCGAGCCACGCCATGCCCCACTCCAGGACCGGAAATCGCCGGCCCAAGGCGTCGAGATGCCGGCGCAGGGCATCCAGCGCGGCGCGCGCGGAATTCTCCGGGGCCGCCTCCAAAAACGGAAAATCGTGCGTCTGCGGGGTGATCTTATGAATGCGGCCGAGCTGGACCCCGAGATCCTCCAGCAGCGCCCTGCGGTCCCCGCCCCAGGTTCGGTCCTTCACCACCTTGGGGCCGAGCGCCAGGCCATCCACGCGGGCCATCAGATAGAAGGGCCGCTGGAGCAAGGACAGGTCCGCGCAGAAAAGATAGGGCTCCGGCACCTTCACCCCTGCCGCCTGGGCGGCGGACACCAGGGCGAACTCCTCGGCCCGGGAATGACTGAGCGCGATCGAGGACGGCGCGTCGGTGCGCAGCACCAAGGGGTAGTCGCCCTCCTTCGCGCCGCCGCGAACCGAAACGTCCAGCGCCCAGTTCTCCTGTATCGCACCGCCGGACAGCTTCCATACCTTGCTGACGACGATTTCCCGGGCGCCCCAGCGTTCCGCCAGCCACTTGGCAAGCGCCGCGCGTGCTTCCAGTCGGTCAAGCATCCCGGCTCAGACCCCCCAGCGCCAGAAATCGTTCTCCTCTTCCTGGAGGAAACGGTTCAACACCATCTTGTGGACTTCCGACGCTCCGTCGACGAGGCGGGCTTGCCGGGCGTAGCGATAGATCCACTCCAGCACGGTATCCTTGGAATACCCGCGGGCGCCGTTGAGCTGGATCGCCGTGTCGACACAGAGGTGCAGGCTGTCGGCGACCTGGATCTTGGCCATCGAGACCGCCTTGCGCGCCTTGTCGCCCTGATCCAGCAACCAGGCCGCCCGCATGGTCAGCAGCCTGCCCATCTCCACCGCCATCGCCGCGTCCCCCAGCATAAGCTGCACGGATTCCCTGTCCTTCAGGGCGACGCCGAATCCCTGCCGGGTCTCGACGTACTGCCTGGCGATCTCCAGCGACCGCTTGGACAGCCCGAGCCACCGCATGCAATGGGTCAAGCGGGCCGTGCCCAGGCGGATCTGGGTCAGCTTGAGGCCGTCGCCGACCTCCATCAGGCGGTCCTCGTCGGGTATCTCCAGGCCGTCGAACTCCAGCTCGCAATGCCCGCCGTGCTCTTCCGGCCCCATGATGGGAATACGCCTGACGATGTGCCAGCCGGGGCTGTCCTTGTGGAACATGAAGGCGGTGAGACCCCTGCGCGGATCGTCGCTGGTCTTGGCGATCAGGATAAAGTGCCCCGCCTCGCCCGCGCCGGTGATGAACCATTTTCGCCCCTTCACGACCCAGCGGTCGCCACGCCGCTCGGCGGTGGTACGGATCATCGAAGGGTCCGACCCGCCGCCGGGGGCCGGTTCCGTCATCACGAAGGAGGAGCGCAAGGTGCCGTCGACGATGGGCTGCAGCCACTTCGCCTTCTGGTCCTCCCGCGCCACCTTTTCGAGAACGATCATGTTGCCGTCGTCAGGGGCGGCGCTGTTGAACACGACGGGCCCGAAGATCGACCTGTTCATTTCTTCATAGCAGGCGGCCAATCCCACGACGGGCAGACCCTGACCGCCACGGTGCTTGGGCATCTGCAAGGCCCACAACCCTTCGGCCTTTGCCTTGGCGCGCATCGACTGCAGCAGCGTGGTCGAAATGTTCTCATGCGCATCGTAGGACGCTGCATCGGCTTCGAGCGGAATCAGCTCGCGATCGACAAATTCGCGAATGCGCTGGCGATACCGTTCGATCTCCGGTGACAGTTCGAAATTCATTCCCACACAGGTCCCCTCTTACTTCAGAGCCAAGTCAATCGCCGTCGAGCTGCCGCGCCGTCCCTCGGGAACGGTGCGGGCGCCCGCACGGAACCGCGTCTATCGGATCAACAGCCTGCCTGCGCGCCGCCCTGCTCACGGCAAGGGAAGCACGTGGCCGCCATCTATGGTCAGCACGCTGCCGGTCACGTAACCGGCGCCTTCCCCGGCCAGGAAAAGCAGGCCTGCGTCGAGGTCTTCCGGCCGGCCGAAGCGTTTCATCGGAATTTTCCGGCGCATTCTCTCGCCTGCGTCGCTTTGCAGGAACCCCCGGTTCAGATCGGTCTCGATATAGCCGGGGGCCAAAGCATTCACGCGAATGTTCTGCTGCGCCAGCTCCAGGGCCAGAGCCTTGGTCATCTGGATGACGGCGGCCTTGGAGACGGCGTAAGCCGCGACCTGCCCGGCCACGCGCAATCCCAAGATGGACGCGACGTTGACGATGCAGCCGCCCGCCCCGGTCTCTGCAAGCTTGCGCGCAAAGGCCTGCGCGCAATGCCAGGCGCCCGTCAGGTTGGTGTCGATAACCTGGTTCCAATCGTCGTCGGAGTGATCGAGCGCCTTTGCCGACAGCGCGATTCCCGCGTTGTTGACCAAGACGTCGAAACGGCCCATGCGCCGCCATGCGTTCTCCAGGCCCTCCGTCACCGAGGCCACTTCGGTCACATCGATGCCGACCGCCTCGCACCTGCGGCCCAGCGCCTCGATTTCCTGCGCCAGGTCCTTCAATCTCTCGGTCCGCCGCGCCGCGGCCACCACGTCGTAGCCGGCCTTCGCCAAGGTCAGGGCGAAATGCCGGCCGAGCCCGGAAGACGCGCCCGTCACGACGGCGACGCGACCCGATGGGTTCTGCGAAGCTTCCTGCGTCATGCGCTCTCCTCCAACACTCTCTCTCGCAGCACGAACTTCTGGACCTTGCCCGTCGAGGTCTTGGGCAGCGGGCCGAACACCACCCGGCGCGGAACCTTGAAGCGCGCCAGATGATCGCGGCACCAGCCGGTGACCTGCTCTGCGGTGAGAGCGCCGTCGGCGCCCGGCTTCACGGCGACGAAGGCGACCGGCGTCTCGCCCCAGACCTCGTCGGGCGCGGCAACGACCGCCGCCTCCATGATATCCGGATGGCGATGGAGGCATTCCTCGATTTCCAAGGACGAGATGTTTTCGCCGCCGGAGATGATGATGTCCTTCTCCCTGTCCTTGATCTCGACGTAGCCGTCGGCGTGCCAGACGGCGAGATCCCCCGTCATGAGCCAGCCGTTCTTGAACGCCTTGCGGGTCGCTTCGGCGTTCTTGAGATATCCCTTCATGACGGTGTTTCCGCGGATCATCAGCATACCCAGCGTCCGGCCGTCCCGCGGCACCGGCTCGCCGCTGTCAGGGTCGGCGACCTGCTGGGCGGCAACCCCCACATGGGGTACCCCCTGGCGCGCCATCTTCTCGGCCCGCTTTTGCAGCGGCAGCGCCGCCCAATCGTCCTGCTCGATACAGATCGTGGAGGGCCCGTAGGACTCCGTCATGCCATAGAGGTGGGTCACGTGGAATCCGAGCCGCTCGATGCCGGCAATGACCGCAGAGGGCGGCGCCGCGCCTCCCGTGGCGACCTGGACGGTATGGGGGAAGTCCCGCTGCGCCTCCTCGGGGGCGTGTATCAGCAGGTTCAGGACGATCGGAGCGCCGCTCATATGCGTAACGCCGTGATCGGCGATGAACTGGAATATCCGCGCGGGGTCGACTTTGCGCAGGCAGACATGCGTGCCGCCGGCTGCCGTGACGGCCCAGGTATGCGTCCAGCCGTTGCAGTGAAACATCGGCAAGGTCCAGAGGTAGACGCTGGCGGGCGTCAACCCGAAGGAAATGACGTTGCCCAGGGCATTCAGATAGGCACCGCGATGATGATAGACGCTGCCCTTCGGGTCGCCCGTCGTCCCGGAGGTGTAGTTCAAGGCGATCGCCTCCCATTCGTCGCTTGGCGGCCGCCAAGCGAAATCCGGATCTCCCCCGGTCAGGAAGGCCTCGTAGTCGCAGGCGCCCAGAAGTTCGCCGGAGCGGTCTTCGGGGTCGTCGATATCGATGACCAGCGGCGCCGTCGAAGCCGCCGCCAAGGCGGGCGAGGTGGTCGGCGAGAGAGACCGGTCCGCGATCAGGACCTTGGCGCCCCCGTGCTTCAGTATGAAGCCGACGGTGGCCGCGTCCAGGCGGGTATTGATCGCGTTCAGCACGGCGCCGATCATCGGGCAGGCATAGTGCGCCTCCAGAAGCGCGGGCACGTTCGGCGCGAACACGGCGACGGTGTCCCCGCGGCCGACCCCGGCTTTCTCGAGAGCCGACGCGAGGCGCCGCGCCCGTTCCCAGAAGTGCCGGTAGGTCAGCCGCCGATCGCCATGAATGACGGCCACCTTGTCGGGCCAGATCAGAGCCGCGCGCTCCAGGAACTGGATGGGGGTCAGCGCCGCATAGTTGGCCGGGCTGCGCTCCAGACCCTGATCGAAATGCCCCGGCAGCGCAGTCGCATTCATCGGGAAAGCCTCCATTTCCTTACTCACGTCAGCCTAGCTCCGGCGCATCTCGACAAGATCGTCCGGCACGCTCGGGTCCAGCGGCAGCTCGAAAGCGCAGCTCACCAGGTCGCCCCGATGCCAGGTTCGTCCCGAGAGGACCGGCCGTCCTTCCTTGTCGAGGTAAACCATCGCGCGCTCCAGCACCGGATCGGACTCCTGGATGCAGAGGACCAGAGCGAAATCCTTGTCGGCGGTGAGCGCGCTCATCCGCCATTGCGCTTTCGACAGGCCGATGCGCTCGCGCAACCTGCCCACGATGCTGCCGCTCGCCACCGCAGGGTCGAAGCCGGCCTGCACGGCGATGTCTTCGGGAATGAGCCGTTCGTCCAAGGCGACGGGAACGCCATTGGCGGAGCGCACGCGCCGGATCTTCAGGACGGCCTCGAGTTGCGGATCGGAAAGCGCGGCTTTTTCCTCGGCGCCGGCCGGCTGAACCTCGAAGCCGAGCACACGCGTCTCCGGCTGCACGCCCGAGAGCGCATACTGCTGGTCGATATCCAGGCTAGGGGACAGCCTCTCGACATAGGCGCTTTCGGTGACGAAGGTGCCGCGGCCGCGATGCCGCACCAGGAGCCCGGCCCCGACCAGGTCGTCGATCGCTTGGCGCACCGTCATCTTGCTTACCCCGAACCGCTCCGCCAGCTCCAGGTCGCTGGGAAAGCGCGCCTCCAGGTCGGACCACGACCTTATCTCGGCGATCAGCGCCTGCCGGATCTGCAGGAACAGCGGAACAGGCGAACTGCGGTCCAGTTGGGTCATGCTCATCAGACTGGGGTCCCGAATTATCTGCTCGACTCTCAAGTCTATAACACTATACTTTTAGGTCTTTCAATATGGAAGCGCTTGCGCAGAGCCAAATTTGCACGTCGAAAGGAGACTCAGGCATGGATGCCTCTATGCTCGAAGAAACGATACAGAACCCCAATCCCTACCCGGTCGTCGCGGATCTGCAGTATGACGACATCTGGCAGCTCTGCGTTCAGGCCCGGGAACTGGCGTGGGATGCCGACGGCGACATCGATTGGGCCGGACTGACCAAAGACATGGCCGAGCTGCCGGAAGATGTCCGCTCCGCGGGCGCCGAGTGGTGGTCGCTGCGCGCCTGGATGGAACACGGCGCGACGCCGTACGGCGCCGAGCGGCTGCGTCAGGCGATCTTCGAGCACATGCCCTTCGAGGTGAAGCAGCACGTGGTCAATTTCATCGTCGAGGAAATGCGCCACCATGAGGCTTCCTTCCGGATCGCCGAGGCCTTGGGCGGCTACCAGCCGTCGCCGCGCAGCGACTACTTCCAGCTCATCATTCCCAAGTTCCACGACGAGAAGGACGAGAGGCAGATGTCCTTCTATGCCGGCATGGCGGTGAACACCCTGTTCGAGCAGCTTTCCGGCGAGCTCCTGACCGCGCGCTACAAGAACGCGAAGCATCCGGAGATCCGCAAGGCCTGCAAGCTGATCCTGCGCGACGAAGCCCGGCACGTTCAGTTCGGACGCATCCTGATGCGCCGCTTCTTCGACACCCTGTCGCAGGAAGAGAAGGCCATGCTGGGCGCGAAATTCGCGAAGAAGCTGCGTGGCAGCCTGCTGAACGGCGTCTACTCCGTGGTCAACCTGCCGCAGGACGAACGCAAGCGCTCGGCCCAGGCCAGAACGCTGGCGGCGGAATACGGCCTTGGGGCCACCCATCCGGACGAAGAAGTCGAGGTCATCACCCAGGCTCTGAAGCAGATCCGTGAAGACGTCGCTCCTTACGACGTTCCGATCCCGCTGATCCCCGAGATCGAAGGCGACGGCCCCCAGAAGGGATCCCTGGCCGCGGAATAACCCTCAGCCCTGAGATCCGGTTGCCGCCGCCTGCTCGAGAAGTCTTCACGCGCGGGCGGCGACGACCTCCACCTCGACCTTCAGCTCCGGCTTGACCAGGGCCGACACGAAAACGAGGGTCGATGTCGGGCGGAAATCCCCCAACACCGCCGTGCGAACCGAACCGTAGGCCGCGAGATCGGCGGGGTCGGTGAGATAGGCCGTCATCTTGACGATATCGCCGATGTCCATCCCGGCGGATTCCAAGATCGCCTCGATATTCCGCCACACGATACGCGCCTGACCTTCCGCATCCGGCGGAACGCTTCCATCGTCGGCGATGCCGACCTGCCCCGAGACGTGCAGAAGCCGCGCATTGGGCGGCGTCTCCAACCCGTGCACGTAGGCCCCGATGGGCGCGCCGATGCTGGCGGGATTATGAGCCTTCGAAGTCATTTTCGAGTTTCCTTTCAAGAACGGAAAAGCCGCCGGCGCGCGGTATTGCGCTCCGGCGGCTCATCAAAACAACGCGACCGCCTACAGGTTGAGGTGAGGCTGCCGCCCCCCGGTGGGGTGCCGCATGTGTTCCAGAATAACGCGGATCTCCGCCATGGAAGCCGGCCGCGGATTGACTTTGAGCTGGCCGCTCTTGCTCGCGCCTTCCGCCACCAGGTCTCTTTCCGCATCGCCGGGAACGTAATCGTCAAGCGAGAGGTCCAGCCCGACGCGGTGCCGCAGGGCGGAAAGCCCTTCGGCCGCGTTGGAGCCGCCGAAGATGCCGGCCAGGACTTCTCCCTTGTCGCCCAAGGCGGGATCGTTGAACGCCATGCTCCACGGCAGCGCCAAGGCGTTGGCCAGTCCGTGAGGCACATGATGCAGCGCCCCCAGGGCACCGGCGATCGCGTGGGCGAGGCCCAAGTGCGCGGAATTGAACGCCACTCCCGCCTGCATCGACCCGATGAGGCATTCCCCCCGCGCCGCGATGTTGCCGGGCTCGTCGAAGACCACCGGCAGCGACCGCGCGAGCAGTTCCATGGCTGACCGCGCCAGGGGATCGGTCATGACGTTCGCAACCTTGGAGGTGAAAGCCTCCGCCGCGTGGGTGACGGCATCGTAGCCGGCAGCCGCCGTTACGTGAGGCGGCGCGGTCACACCCAGCTCGGGATCCAGCAAGGCAAGCCGGAAGCCCATGTTCGCCGAGCGCAAAACGGCCTTGTAGTCGGTGCCGACCTTGGCGATGACGGCCGACTCCGACACCTCGCTGCCGGTCCCCGCCGTTGTCGGCACGGCGACGAAAAGGCTTTCGTGCGGCAGCATGGGCATACCCATGGCGCCGACGATGTCCTCGATGGGGCCGGGGTTGCTGACCAGCATCCGGGCCGCCTTTGCCGTGTCCATCGCCGATCCGCCGCCGACGGCGACGATCAGATCGGCCTCGGCGTCGATCAGGGCCTTGCGGGCCGCGTCCACGGTGTCGGTGTCCGGCTCGTGCTGCGGGACCGCGTGGAAGCTCGGCGAGAACTCCTTCAGGCTCTCCGCCAGGCGGTCCTGCACCGGGCCGCCCAGGAAGAAAGCATCCATCAGGACAGCCGCCTTGCGGCGCTTCTCCGCTGCGGCGATCGCCGGCAGGTCCGCCAGGCAACCCGGGCCGTACTGGATGCAGTGGGTGGAATGAAAGAACTTGAATGCTGTCTGCATCTCGATCCTGCCTAGTTGCTGATGTCCATGATCACGGCTTTCTCCTGAAGGAAGGCATCCAGCCCCTCAACGCCGAGTTCGCGCCCGTAGCCGCTCTTCTTGTACCCACCGAAAGGTGTTTCGATGCCCACCACCGCAGGCGTGTTTACGCTGACGCTGCCGGCTTCCAGCCGGGCGGCCACCCGGTGGGCCCGGCCGACATCGCGCGTCCAAAGCGTGGCGGCCAGGCCGTAGTCGCTGTCGTTGGCCAGCGCGATGGCGTGTTCCTCGTCTTCCGCCCGCAAGACGGCAAGCACGGGGCCAAAAACCTCCTCGCGCGCCAGGTCGCTTTGCGGGTCGACGCGGTCGAACAAGGTGGCTTCCACATAGGGGCCCGTGACATCGGCAGCACGACCGCCGCAGATCATCTCCGCGCCGTCGGCCGCCGCTTTCTCGCAGATTCCCAGGATGCGCTGCTGCGCAGCCGCGTCGATCACCGGCCCCAACTGCGTCGCCGGGTCCAGGACATCGCCCGCCTTGAGCCCGCGGGTGACGGCAGCCAGCCTTTCGACCACGGCGTCCGCGTTCCGCTTCGTGACGATCAACCGCGTCCGCGCCGCGCATTTCTGCCCGGCGTGTCCGAAGCAGCCCGCCACCGACGCCGGCACGGCCCGGTCCAGGTCCGCATCGTCAAGGATGACGGTTGGCGACTTCCCGCCCAGCTCCAGCGTCAACCGCTTGATGCCACCGGCCGCCTCGCGCGCCACTTCGGCGCCGACCTCGGTGGAGCCCGTAAAGCTCACCTTGGCGACGTCGCGGTGGCGCACCAATCCCATTCCCACGGCGCCGCCCGGCCCCGGCAGGATGTTGAGCACGCCCCGCGGCAGCCCCGCGCGCTGCGCCAACTCAGCAAAGAGCAGCGCCGTCAAGGGCGTCAGGCTGGCCGGCTTGACCACCACGGTGTTGCCCGCCGCGAGCGCCGGCGCAACCTTCCAGATCATCAAGAGCAGCGGAAAGTTCCAGGGAACGATCAGCGCGCAGACCCCCAGCGGCTCGCGCCTCACATAGCGGTGCAGACCGGCCGGCGACGCCACGACACGGCCATCCACCCGCTCGGCGCAGCCGGCGAACCAACGCAGCGTCATGACCGCCGAGTAGATGTCGATGCGCGCGTCCGCCAGCGGTTTGCCGGCGTGCTGCGCTTCCAGTGCGATCCAGGAGTCGGCATCGGCGGCCAAGAGGTCGGCCATGGCGGACAGCGCCTTGGCCCGGTCCGCCGGCGCCAAATCGCGCCAGGCCGGCCAGGCCGCGCGGGCGGAGTCCACCGCCGCATCGATGTCCGCGGCAGCGGCGGATCCCACCTCCGCCAAGGATTCCCCCAACTGCTTTCCGACAACCATGAAGGGGGCACCTTCGCCACGGCGGAACTCTCCATCGACGAAGATGGTTCCGTTCGGATAGCGAGACATCAGATTCTGCACACCGGTTGCAGACGCGTTTACAGACATTCACAACACTCCGCTATGCGCCGTTGCTATCCAGCTTGGCGCTCTAGGTCTTCAATCAGGGACAGGACAACCGGCAGCGGCCGGCAGTCGCGCAGCAGCTCGGCGACGAGCCGGCGATGTTCCGGGTCCGTCTTCAAGGTCTCCGCGGTGATTTCCGGATGACCCTGCTTGTTCAACGCCTCGATGGCGATCCGCATGATCTGGACATCCATCGGCCCGGCGCGCAGCTCGGTTTCCTCCGGGAAGTCGCCGCCTTCGAGCGGGGGAATTTTGGGGTCTGTCATCGTCTGTCACCTTTCCCAAGGAGAACCAAAAAGTGGCCGACCTAGAGCGCGGACGCCCCTGACGATGCCGCCGTGAGCGTGGCTCGCACTCTAGGTCGCTGTGGTGATGGCTAAGCGCCGGCAGCCTTTTCTCCGAAGGCCGCGACCGGCCGGGCGAGCCCGGCCGGCACCCGCTTCGCCTCCGAGAACGTCACTTCGTCTCGACGATCGCCTCGATCATCGACATGCCGCCGACGTTATCGGCATAGGAGGCCCAGAAAGGAGCCATGGCGGCCTGCCACTCGGCGATGTCCTGCTCGATCACCTTGGCTCCGCCTTTGATCGCCTGCTGCAGGGCGGCTTCCTGCTCGGCCGCGGCAAGCTGGTTGAAATAGGGAATCGCCTCGGCGGCGGCGGCTTCGAGGGCCGCCTGCTCCTCGGCGTCCAGGCTGTCCCAGAAGCTCTGGCTCATATACATGACGCCCAGCGACCAGATATGCGAGGTGCGGGAGAAAGCGGGAACCACTTCGTACAGCTTCAGCGCGTTGTATCCCGACATGGTCATGTCCATGAAGTCCACGACGCCCGTTTCCAGGGCATTGTAGGACTCGGTGATCGGGATCGGGGTCGGGCTGGCGCCTAGGGAATCCCAGAGCGCGATATGAAGCGGGCTCTGCAGCACGCGCATCTTCTTGCCGTCGACGTCGGCGGGCCCGGTGATGGCTTCCTTCGAGATCACGTTGCGCGAACCGTAGGTGATGAACCCGAATGCCTTGAAACCCTGCTCGGCGAACAGCGATTTGAACCTGTCGCCGACGGGACCGGCCATGACGGCGTCAATGTGAGCCTGGTCGCGGAACATGAACGGCATGTCGAAGAGCGCCGCGGCGGGGACCCAGGTGGTCATGTTGGCGAGCGTGGAGATGCCGGCCTGCAGCGAGCCGAGGCGGACCCCCTCTACTTCTTCCTTCTCGCCCCCAAGCGCGCCGTCGGGGACGACGTTGAACTTCAGCTTTCCCGGGGCCTCTTTCTCGACCAGATCCTGCATCTTCAGCCAGACCTGACCTTGCGGCTTGTCGATCGAATAGATACTGCCGACGGTGATCTGCTTGGGCGCCGCTTCCGCTAGCCCTTGGGTTCCCATCCCAATCGCCAGGGAAGCCGCGGCCGCGAGAGCCACCGAAACCAAGCCTTTCCTTGTAACATCCATTCTTATGCCTCCGATTAGGGTTCTAGTTTGAGCAATCTGAACTCGCTTGCGCCGCTACCCTTGAATGAGCCAACCGAGACCGAGCGAAACCGCCGGCACATAGGTCACCAACAAGAGAGCGAGGAGCAGGACGCCGAGCAACGGATACATCACCCGGAACACCTCATGGACGGGCGTCCCTGAGATCGATGAAGTTATGTAGGCCAGCATGCCGACCGGCGGGGTCAAGCCGCCGAGCATGAGGTTGACGACCACCACAAGAGAGAAGTGGATCGGATCGATGCCGAGCTGCACCATCAGCGGAAGCAGCAGCGGCGTCAGAATGAGGATCGCGGCCCCGATGTCCAGGAACATCCCGAAGAACAGCATCACCAGGTTAGCGAGCAGCAGAACCAGATAGGGGTTATCCGAAAATCCGGTGATCGCCGTCGCGAGACTCTGGGGAATCTGCTGGGTGACGAGGATGAAGGTAAAGGGAGCCGCCGCACCGATGAGGAGGCCGACCATCGCGGATTCGACGGCCGCGGTCCTGAGAGACTTCCAGAGTTCCCCGAAAGTGAAGCTGCGATAGACGAAGAGACCCAGGACAAGGGAATAGGCCACCGCCAGAACGCCGGCTTCCGTCGGAGTCACAACGCCCCCGCGAATTCCCCCGATGATCACCACGCCGAGGCCCAGAACCGGCAGGGCCTCGATGCCCGCCCGGCCCCGTTCGGCCCAGCTCGCGCGCGCGTTCGCCGTGCCGTAGCCGCGCAGGCGCGCGATCACGTAGATGCTCAGCATCAGGCTTCCGGCCATCAGGATGCCCGGCCCCACGCCCGCCAGCCAAAGGCTGCCGACGGAGAGATTGGCGACCGAGGCGAGGATCAGCAGGGCGATCGACGGCGGAACGATGTTCGGCAAGGTGGCCGAAGCGGCGGTGACGGCGCAGGCAAAGCCCGGCGAATAGCCGTGGCGAATCATCTGCGGGACCAGGAGCTTGGAGCCCAGCGCCGCCTCGGAATAGCTGGAGCCGCTGATGCCGGCATAGAACGCGCTGGACAGCACGTTGACCTGGGCGAAACCGCCGCGCAGGTGCCCCACCAGCCTAAACGCGAAATCCATCAGCCGGGTGGTCAGCCCGCCGATGTTCATCAAGGCGCCGGCAGCGATGAAGAACGGGATGGCGAGCAGCAGGAACTTTGACGACCCGTTGACCATGTTCTGAACCACGGCGGCCGGCGGAAGCGTGCCGCCGGCGGCGTTGGCCATGAAGGCCGCGAAGATCATCGCGAAAGCCACCGGCGTGCCGATCGCCATCGATCCGAGAAAGGTCAGAATCATGATGCCGGCTGGGCTCGCGCCGCTCAGGCTGATCGGACCGCCCGGCAACATCGCCCAGTAGAGCGCGAAAGCGACGACGATGCTCGCCGGTCCACGCCAAACGCCGCGGCCTTCGTCGAGGCCCTGCAACGCCAGATAGACGAGCCCCAACCCCGAGGTGATGGGAATCAAGGCGAACTTCAGCCACGTCGGCAGCCCCAGGACGTAGTTCATGCCGCCGACCGCCGCGACAAGCTTGGTGCCGCCGAACAGAAGCATGATCGTCGCATAGGCCACGATGATGTCGACGATGAAGCCGACGGCGGTCTGCGACCTTTCCGGCAAGGACTTGACCACGACGTCGATCGCGAGATGGCGCCGCCCGCGATGGGCCAGCGGCACCGCCAGGAAGATAACCCCAATGAAGAGCCACTGAGCGGACTCGGCGGCCCAGGGCAGCGAGTTGCTGAAGAGATAGCGCCCCACGACATTCGCAAACACGATGACGATCAGGCTGATAAGCGCGCAAGTGGCCGTCGCCCCGATCACGGAATCGAGGACGCCCAAGGTCTTGCGGGCCAAACGCCTGGCCGCGGGCAGCGCCTCCTCGCGCTCCTCCCGCGCCTCGGCGAGGTTACCTGTCTCTACGATTTCATCGACCAACGGCATAGCCCAATCCTCCCCGCGGATTCGCCGCACCGCGCAGGCGTCCATCCGGATCGCGAGCTACTGCGCAGAGGCGCCCTTCCGACCAATCTTCGGCAACCGACAGGTCATGACCTCGCCGGCGCAATCCCTCCTGAACCTCATCGGCGAACCGCCCTTCGACGACGAGCCTGCCAGGAGACGCATGGCGCGGATAGAAGGAGTTCGGAAAATGCTCGCTATGGAAAGCAGGCGCTTCGATCGCTTCCTGCAACCCCATGCCGTGGACGAGATGGCGGATCAGGAACTGCAGTTGCCACTGGTCCTGCTGATCGCCGCCCGGCGTTCCACACGCGAGATAAGAGCGCTTCTGACCATCGAGCACCAAAGTGGGCGTGAGGGTCGAGCGCGGCCGCTGGCCGGGGACAAGTCCCGACGGCGCATCCGGATCCAGCCACATCATCTGTGCGCGGGTCCCCAAAGGAAAGCCCAATTCGGGAATTGCGGGAGAAGACTGCAGCCAGCCTCCCGAAGGCGTCGCGGAGACCATGTTGCCTTGCGCATCGACAACGTCGATATGGCAGGTATCGCCGCTGATGCTGCCCTGATAGCCCAGCTTCTCGATGGACTGCACCGTCGGCTCGCCGCCGCCGTAGGCCGACAGCAGCCCCGCATCGCGCTTTCGCAGGCAGGCCGCCCCGTAATCGATCGGCCGGCCACAACCGGCGATCGCACCCGGGCGCCAGCTATTATCGGCATCGTCGCCGATCTGGCTCCTCCGCTCCGCCGCATACTCCGGCGACAGCAGCCGGGCCATCGGGACACGCGCATTCAGGGGGTCGCCATAAAAGACTTCTCGGTCGGCAAAGGCCAGCTTGATCGCCTCGACAAGCCGGTGGACGAAGAGATCGCCGAGCGGATCCAACTCCGCCATTTCATCGAAGGGAAGCAGCGTCATCGACTGCAGCAAGGCCGGGCCCTGGGTCCAGGAATCGCACTTCAGAACCTCGAAGTCGCCGTAGCGGAGCGACAGCGCGGGCTCCACGGTCGCCCGCCAGCCGGCCATATCCGAACCGCGCAGCGCAGCGCCGTGCACCCGTCCCGATACGTCCATGACCTCGGTCTGCCGGCAGAAGCGATCGATCGTCTCGGCGACGAAGCCGTCGGACCAGGTGGCGCGGGCGGCCTCGATCTGGCGCAGACGGTCCGAACCGGCCGACTCGGCTTCGCGCAGCAGGCGCTGGAAGAACTCGAAGAGAACCGGATTCGACAGGGTCTCGTCCGCCTGTGGAACCTTGCCTCCAGGCAGGAAGGTCGCGACGGAGCTCGGCCAATAGCGCTCGAAAATGCCGGCGGCGGCATCCAAGGTCGCATGCAACCGCGCATCGACGACTATGCCGCGGCTCAGATAGTCGAGACAGGGCTCCAGCACGGTGCGCAGAGGCAGGGTGCCCTTTTCCTCCAGAAGCAGCATCCATGCATCGAAGGCGCCGGGGACGACGGCGGGCAGCAGGCCCGTGCCCGGAATGATGTCGAGCCCGAGGCCGGCAAAGAGCTCCAGCGTCGCGGATTCCGGCGCCGGCCCCTGGCCGCAGATCGCGGCCGACTCTCCGCTGCGGGCATCGTGGAAGAGCATCGCGACATCGCCGGCCGGGCCGTTCAAATGCGGCGCCACGACCTGCAGGAGGAAACCTCCCGCCACTGCCGCGTCGAAGGCATTGCCTCCCAGTTCCAGCATTCTCAAGGCCGCCTGACTTGCAGGCGCGTAAGTCGAAGAGGCTACGCCAAACCAACCATGGATTTCCGGACGCCTAAGGATCACTCGCTCACCTTCCCCATCCCGCCGCCGGCCTGACGCCGGAAAAAGAGCGGGAGAACTAGAAGATACCAATAAGGTACCTTTCGATGCCTTTTAGTGAACCATTATGGGCATCGAGAGTCCGTGCTGTCCATGGAAAAAGTGCCGGAACTAGAAAAGAAGGTTGCTCTGAACCCGCGACAGGTGTTCGGCAATCGCTGCGCTTGCAGCCTCCCCATCGCGTGCAACCAGAGCCTCTACGATACGCTCGTGATGCTGGTGATAGACCCGGCGCCTCTCGTCCGTGAGCCCCTTCCGCCGGAGCCCGCTCCAGGCTTGGGATTGCCTCGCCCGGTAGATCCCTTCGAGGATGCCGATCAGGTACTGGTTCTTCGAAGCATGGGCTATGGCAAGGTGCAGCTGGTTGTCCCAGTGCTCGAACTCGGCCATCGACTTGGACCTGCCGCCGTTGTTCAGAATCGCCTGAATTGCCTCGAGTTCCCGCTCACTTGCGCGAAGAACGACCAGTCTTGCAAGCAATGGTTCAATGAGCAGCCGTGCCTCCATGACCTCGGCCGGATTGATCGACTTGGCGTCGATCTGCGCTTCCCCGGCGCTGCCGGGAATCGACTTCACGAAGGTGCCGCGGCCGACTTGCCGCCGGATCCAGCCCTCCGCTTCCATCTTGGCGAGAAGCCGGCGCACGGTATTCCTGCTGACGCCATAATCCTGCGCCAGTTCGCGTTCGTTCGGCAGCTGGGTGCCGATCGTCCATCCCCCTTCGCGAATATGACCCTCAATGGAATCACGCAGCTTTTGAGCGGCCTTGCGCGCTTCCTCGCGAACGGACATCGGCGATTCCTTTTCTATACCATATGTGAACCAATTTAATTGTGGCTCACAACGCTGGAATGATCAAGGGCGCATCCTTTTATATTTCTGATCGTGCGGCCAGGCCGCGGGGGCCGTCGCGGCGAGGTGTACTTGGCTCAGTTTCTCAGCGGCTTGCCGGTTTTCAGCATATGTTCCATCCGGGCGCGCGATGCGGGCAGGCTGACGAGCTTCAGAAACGCCTGGCGCTCCAGCGCCATCATGCCCTCCTCGGTCAGGCTTTCGCCGGATTCGGCAGCCTTTCCGCCCGTCAGTACGAAAGCCAGGACGGCTGCGATGGTTTCATCCGTCTCCGTCAACCGCCCAGCGGCAACGCCCTCGGCCACCGGCACCAGAAGGCCGCCGCAGGCCGACGGCTCGAACGCCGGAAGAGCGGCTTTTGGCGGCGGGGCATAGCCGGAAACGAGCGAGAGCGCCTTGGCCTTCGCCGCCGGTAGCAAGTCTTCGCGGTGCATCGTGATCCCGTCCCCCTTCCGCAGAAGCCCCAGGCGCATGGCCTGGCGCGCCGAAGAGGCGACCGCGCCCGAGCGGATCAGGTCGAACACCGCCGCGAGCACCGCAGGGGGCCGCTCGCCGTCCGCGCCCTCGAGCCCGCGCAAAAGCAACTGCGTGCCGCCGCCCCAACCCGGAATCAGGCCGACTTTCGTTTCGGGCAGGCCGGCATTCAATTCGGCATGGGCGACACTTGCATCGGCATGCAGCATGAACTCGCAGCCTCCGCCGAGGGTGAAACCATGAACCGCGGCGACCACGGGAACCGGAAGATACTTCATGCCAAGAAAGAGCCGCTGGCCACGGGCGAGGTAGTCTTCGAGCGACAACTCGTCACCGCCATCCAGAAGTTTCAGGATGGACGACAAGTCGGCGCCGGCGGAGAAAGCGCGCCTGTCGTCGTTTCCGAGCACCAGGCCCTGGAAATCCCGCCCCGCTCTCGCCAGCGTGTCCTCGAGGATGTCGAAGACCTCCGGCGCGAAGCTGTTCATCTTCGAGGTGATCTCGAAGCACGCGATGCCATCGCCGAGATCGCGGAGCCGGGCGCCGGCGTTTCCGATGATCTGCGCGTCTCCCGCGAGCAGCGACGGCGAGGCGGACGCGGTCCGGCCGTCACCGCCGGTCAAGAGCGCACCGTCCTGCGAGTAGAAACCCTTCTGCGCCGCCGCCGCCAGCAAGGGCGACGGTCCGGCCTCGGACGACAGGCGCTCCACCGCCGGGACCTGTAAGCCGATGCGGTCCGCCATGCGGAACGGGCCTTCCCGCCAGGAGTATCCCAGCTCGATGGCGGCATCTATCGACCCGACATCCTCCGCGATTTCGGGCCCGCAGGCCGCCGCGTAGGCCAACACCTCGGAGAACAGGGACGCGGCATAGACACCCAGGCGGCCTTCGTCCGCCAGCAGAGCCGCGACATCCCTGCCGCCGCCGGGCAAGTCCTTGGACGCAACGGCCGCGGCGGGCCGGTAGGCGCCGCTGACCAGGTCCAAGGCCTCCCGGCGCCCCTCCTTTCCTTTGCGGTAGAACCCCTGGCCCGTCTTGCGGCCGTGACGGCCTTCGGCGATAAGCGACCCGATCAGCGGACTGCCCGGCAGGTCGAAGCGGCGAAAGCGGTCCCCCGCCGGCACGGCCTGCATAAGGCTCCCCCAGATGGCCGGCACCAGGTCGATACCGATAAGGTCCATGAGACCGAAAACGCCGGTCCGGGGAACTCCCAACGCCGCATTGACCGCATCCGCCTCTTCGACGGTCAAACCGAGGCGCGCGGCCTCCAGGACGCCGGCGGCCAGCCAGTAGCAGCCGATGCGGTTCGCGATGAACCCCGGCGTGTCGCGGCACATCACCGCAGACTTGCCGAGCAGGCTGCGCGTCGCGTTGGCCACCCGGCGCACCAGGTCGTCCGAGTTCTCCGGTCCCGCGACGATTTCGACCAGCCGCATTACGCGGGGCGGGTTGAAGAAGTGCGTTATGACGAAGTCGGCGGCAAAGCGATCGCCACCGGCCGCGACGAGCTCGCGGCGCGGGATCGTGGAGGTGTTGGAAGAAACGATCGTGCCGGGGCGCCGCACCGCATCGATCTTGGCATAGAGGCTGCGCTTGATCTCCAGGTTCTCCACCACCGCCTCGACAATCCAGTCGGCCTCGGCCAGCCGGTGAAGGTCGTCCTCGATGTTCCCGGCCCTCAGCAGCGCCGCGCCTTCCTCGGCCATGAAGCCATGACTCTTGAGCTGCCGCGCGATCCCCGCTTCCGCCGGCGCGTTCCGTCCCCCCGCCTTGCCCGGCACGTCAAGCAGATCGACGGCAAGCCCCGCATTCGCGAACTGCGCGGCGATTCCGGCGCCCATCGCCCCCGCGCCGATCACCGCCGCCCGTCGGATCCCGGTTTCTTCAACGCCAAGCGCCGGCCGGTAGGGTGAGGAAGACTGGGGCATCGATATCTCTCCAAAACGATTTCGAACGAGTTCCAGGCGCAAGTCCCTCCCCGCGGCCGGGTACCCCCGGCTGCAAAAACGGCCAGCCCTGTGAGTTGGATTACTGGTTGCGCCGGCGGCCCTGCAGGAGGTCGAGAACCGCGTTCGCCGCCTCCAGAATCGTGGTCCCGGGGCCGAACACCGCGGCCACGCCCCGGTCGGTCAGGAACTGGTAGTCCTGACGGGGAATGATGCCGCCGACCACGACGATGATATCGCCGCCCCCGTGAGCTTTCAGGGCCTCCAGCAACTGCGGGGCGAGGGTCTTGTGCCCGGCGGCCAGCGAAGAGATCCCAACCACCTGAACGCCGCCCTCGACCGCCATGGCCGCGGCCTCCTCCGGCGTCTGGAACAGCGGGCCGCTGATCACGTCAAAGCCGACGTCGCCGAAACCGGACGCAATGAGCTTGGCGCCCCGGTCGTGGCCGTCCTGGCCGATCTTGGCGACCATGATCCTCGGCTTCGCGCCCAACCCCCGGGTCAGCGCGCCGACGCGGCCGATCAGGTTCGCGTACTCCGGATCGTCCTCGCAGGCGGCGCCATAGACACCCTTCACCACCACCGGCGTCGCCGAGTGGTCCCCGAAAACGGCGCGCAAGGTATCGGAGACCTCCCCGACGGTGGCGCGGGCCCGGCAGGCTTCGACCGCGGCTTCGAGTATGTTCCCCTCCTGCCCACGGGCGACATCGCCAAGGCGGACAAGCGCGGTTTCGACCCGGCGGGCGTCGCGGCGCTGCCTGACGTCCTTGAGTCTCTCAACCTGCGCCCGGCGCACGGCATCGTTGTCGATATCGAGAATGCTGACCTCATCCTCGGTATCCGCCCGGTACTTGTTGACGCCGACGATGACCTCCTCGCCGCGGTCCACCGCCGCCTGACGTTGGGTCGCCGCCTCCTCGATCAGACGCTTGGGGAATCCTTCGTTCACCGCCTTCGTCATCCCGCCCATCGCCTCGATCTCCTCGATCAGCGACCAGGCGGCATCGGCCAGATCCTTCGTCAGAGACTCCACATAGTAGGAACCGGCCAAGGGATCGACCACCTTGGTCACGCCGGTTTCGTGCTGCAGGATCAACTGCGTATTGCGGGCGATGCGAGAGGAGAACTCCGTCGGCAGGGCGATGGCCTCATCGAAGGAATTGGTGTGGAGAGATTGGGTTCCGCCCAACACCGCGGCCAGAGCCTCATAGGCGGTGCGCACGATGTTGTTGTAAGGGCTTTGCTCCTGCAAGGAGACGCCGGAGGTCTGGCAATGCGTCCGCAGCATCATGGATTTCGCCTTCTTCGGCTGAAACTCGCCCATGATGCGCGCCCATAGAAGACGGGCGGCGCGGAGCTTCGCGGCCTCCATGAAGAAGTTCATTCCGATGGCGAAGAAGAACGACAGGCGCCCGGCGAAATCGTCGACGTCCAATCCCTTGCGCAGGGCGGCCCGCACGTACTCCCGGCCATCGGCGAGCGTGAAAGCCAGCTCCTGAACCAAGGTCGCCCCGGCCTCCTGCATGTGATAGCCGGAGATCGAAATGGAGTTGAACCTCGGCATCTGCTTCGCGGTGAACTCGATGATGTCGGCAACGATCCGCATCGACGGAGCCGGAGGGTAGATGTAGGTGTTGCGGACCATGAACTCCTTCAGGATATCGTTCTGAATGGTCCCGGAAAGGTCGGCCCGGGCGACTCCCTGCTCCTCCCCAGCGACGATGAAGCTGGCCAGAACCGGAATCACCGCGCCGTTCATGGTCATCGACACCGAGACCCGGTCCAAGGGAATGCCGTCGAAAAGGATCTTCATATCTTCGACGGAATCGATGGCGACGCCCGCCTTGCCGACGTCGCCGACCACCCGCGGATGGTCGCTGTCGTAGCCGCGATGGGTCGCAAGATCGAAGGCGACGGACACGCCCTGCTGTCCCGCGGCCAGAGCCTTGCGGTAGAAGGCGTTGGAGTCCTCCGCCGTCGAGAAGCCGGCGTACTGCCGGATCGTCCAAGGCCGGCCCGCATACATGGTCGCCCGCGGCCCACGGACGAAAGGCTCGAACCCCGGCAGCGAGCCCAGGTGCCCGGCGTCCCGAATGTCCTCCGCGGTATAGAGGGGCTTGACCGTAATTCCCTCGGGCGTGCGCCAGAGCAGGCCGTCGGGCGACGCTTTCAACTCGGCTTCGGCCAGCTTGCGCCAGTCCGCGGCGTTGCCATCCTTCATCGTCCCTGCCTCAAGCGAATTCCATGATCACTTCGTCGACGGCGAGACTCGCCCCGGTCTCGACGGCGACGCGTTTCACCGTCCCCTGACGCTCCGCGCGCAGCAGGTTCTCCATCTTCATGGCTTCGACCGTCGCCAGGGCCTGCCCCACTTCCACCGCGTCCCCTTCTCGGGCATGGAGCTGCGTGATCACGCCCGGCATCGGGCAGAGCAGCATCCTCGATCTGTCCGGGGGCACCTTGACCGGCATCAACTGCGCCAGTTCCGCCACGCGCGGCCGGCGGACCTGCGCGGTGGCATCCACGGCGCGCCAGCGCAGGCGCCAACCTGCGCCGGCGGGCGTCGTCTTGACGCCCATCCAAGTGCCCCCGACCTGAAAGGCGGCCTGCCGGCACCCGGGCCGCCAGTCGCTCAACACTTCGAGTATCCCGTCCTCGCCGTCATCTCCGAAGGCAACCGACAGTCCGCCAGGACACTCCCTTACCGTCACTTCGAAGCGGGCATCCAGAAGCGCGATCACCCGTGCCGGGCCGATTGCGCGGGCGCGGCGGCTCAAGCTTCCGGCGATCTGCGCGTCCCGCCGCTCCGATACATGCTGGATCCAGGCGGCGACGGAGGCGAGACGCCGCAGTTCCTCGGCACAGGGCCGGCGGTTCTCGAAGCCTTCGGGAAACTCCTCCGCGATGAAGGCCGTCGTCAGGTCTCCTTGGCGGAAGGGTTCCCGGAGCATGACTGCCGACAGGAACGGCAGGTTGTGGCCGATGCCCTCGACCTCGAAATCGTCCAGCGCCTCCGCCATGGCATCGATCGCGGCCGGGCGGCTCGGAGCCCAGGTGCAGAGTTTGGCGACCATCGGATCGTAGAACATGGAAATCTCGGCGCCCTCGAACACGCCGGTGTCGTTGCGGACCACCGCGCCGCTGTCCCGCACGCCTTCGGCCGGCGGGCGGTAACGGGTCAGCCTGCCGATGGACGGCAGGAAGTTGCGGTAAGGGTCTTCGGCGTAAATACGGCTTTCGATGGCCCAGCCGTCGAGCATCACGTCAGCCTGGGAGAGGCTCAGCCGCTCGCCTGCCGCGACCCGGATCATCTCCTCGACCAGGTCGATCCCGGTGATCAACTCCGTAACCGGGTGTTCGACCTGAAGCCGGGTATTCATCTCGAGGAAATAGAAGTTCCGATCGCCGTCGACGATGAACTCCACCGTCCCGGCCGAGAAGTAGCCGACCGCCCTGCACAGCGCCACGGCCTGTTCGCCCATGGCCTTGCGCGTCGCAGGATCGAGAAAGGGAGAGGGCGCCTCCTCGATTACCTTCTGATTCCGGCGCTGGATGGAGCATTCCCGCTCACCCAAATAGATGAGGTTTCCGTGGCGGTCCCCCAAGACCTGAATCTCGATATGGCGCGGCCGGTCGACGAACTTTTCGACGAAGATCCGGTCGTCGTCGAAGGAGGCCCGCGCTTCGTTCCTGGAGGCCTCGAAGCCTTCGCGCGCGTCCGCGTCGCTCCAGGCAATCCGCATCCCCTTGCCGCCACCGCCGGCGGAGGCCTTGATCATTACCGGATATCCGATGTCGCGCGCGATCCGCAGCAGCTGATCGACGTCCTCGACCACACCCATGTGGCCGGGCACCGTGTTGACGCCGGCCGCGGCGGCAATGCCCTTCGAGGTGATCTTGTCCCCCATGGCCTCGATGGCCGCGGGCGGAGGCCCGACGAAAATGACGCCGGCCGCCTCCAGCGTCTTGGCGAAAGACGCATTCTCGGACAGGAAACCATAGCCCGGATGCACCGCCGTGGCGCCGGTCGTCTTCGCGGCCGCCAGCAGGCGCGCGGCGTCGAGATAGGACTGACTAGCCGGCGGCGGGCCGAGATGCACGGCCTCGTCGGCCATCCTGACATGCAGCGCGTCCCGATCCGCGTCGGAGTAGACGGCCACGGTCGCGATGCCGAGCTTCTTGGCGGTCCTGATGATGCGGCAGGCGATTTCGCCGCGATTGGCGATCAAAAGTTTTTCGAACATTCACGTAAGCTCACAAAGGGCCCGGACAGTCGCAAAGGAGGATGCTCACAAGGGTATCGTGTCGTGTTTCCTCCAGCGCGTCTCGAGGCTCTTTCCGCGCAACGCGGCGAAGGCCCGCGCGATGCGCCGGCGCGAGGAATGCGGCATGATCACTTCGTCCACGAAGCCGCGCTCGGCCGCGACGAAGGGATTGGCGAAACGCGTCTCGTACTCGCGGGTGCGTTCCGCGATCTTCTCGGGATCGCCGAGCTCGGACCTGTAGAGAATCTCCGTGGCCCCTTTGGCCCCCATCACGGCGATCTCCGCCGTCGGCCAGGCATAGTTGATGTCGGCGCCGATATGCTTGGACGCCATCACGTCATAGGCGCCCCCATAGGCCTTGCGCGTGATCAGCGTGACCATGGGGACCGTCGCCTGGCTGTAGGCGAACAGCAGCTTGGAGCCGTGCTTGATGACGCCGCCGTGCTCCTGCGTCGAACCGGGCAGGAAGCCCGGCACGTCGACCAGCGTCAGGATCGGGATGGAATAGGCATCGCAGAAGCGGACGAACTTGGCCGCCTTCCGCGACGCATCGATGTCCAGGCAACCGGCCAGGATCATGGGCTGGTTTGCGACAACCCCGACCGTCTCGCCTTCTATCCGCAGAAATCCGGTAATGATATTCCTGGCGAAGGCTTCCTGAAGTTCGAAGAAGTCCTGCTCGTCGGCGATCGCAAGGATCAGTTCCTTCATATCGTAAGGCTTCGCCGAGCTGTCCGGGATCAGCGTGTCGAGCTGCATCTCGATGCGGTCGGGATCGTCGCAGGACGGCCGGGCCGGCGCCTTCTCGCGATTGTTCAGCGGCAGAAAGTCGAACAGCCGCCTGACGGCCTCCAGCGTCTCGATATCATTGTCGAAAGCCGCATCCGCCACCGAGGACTTTTCGGTGTGCACGCGGGCGCCGCCCAGGTCCTCGGTGGTCACGACTTCGTTGGTCACCGTCTTCACCACGTCGGGCCCGGTGACGAACATGTAGGAGGTGTCGCGGACCATGAAGATGAAGTCCGTCATCGCCGGAGAGTAGACCGCGCCGCCCGCGCAGGGGCCCATGATCACCGAGATCTGAGGCACCACGCCCGAGGCCTCGACATTGCGTTTGAAGACCTCCGCATAGCCGGCGAGCGAGGCGACGCCTTCCTGGATTCGCGCGCCGCCCGAGTCGTTCAGCCCGATCAGGGGCGCGCCGTTGCGGGCCGCCATGTCCATGATCTTGCAGATTTTCTGGGCGTGCGTTTCCGAGAGGGAACCGCCCAGCACGGTGAAATCCTGCGAGAAGACATAGACCAGGCGCCCGTTGATCGTGCCCCAGCCGGTCACCACCCCGTCGCCGACGACCTTCTTCTCCGCCATCCCGAAATCGACCGCCCGATGGGTGACGTACATGTCGAATTCCTCGAACGAACCTTCGTCCAGAAGAACCTCCAGGCGTTCGCGGGCGGTGAGCTTGCCTTTGGCGTGCTGGGCATCGATACGCCCCTGACCGCCGCCGAGGTGGGCTTCGGCCCGCCGCTCGGCGAGTTGCTCGAGAATGGCCCGCATCAGCGCCTCCAGACCCGGCCACAGTGCCTCCGGTCCCCGTGGGTGGCTCCCCCGCGGCCGCGCTTCGGCGCCGCCGGGCCGTGCCGGAGGCCGCACCCCGCGCCTTGCTGAACCACTTCGCGTAAGAAGATCACCTTCGCCCTCCGACTTCGCCGCGGATCTCATGCCCGCCGGAATGCACCTAGCCGCCGCCAAGGGCGAAGAAAAGAATTGAAGGGCGCGATTGCAAAATATAGCTTTTTGCGAATTGCAAATAGCAAAGTTGCGAAACAATGTCTAAGAAGCTCTATATCGGCCGGAAAATCCGGGAAATCCGCGAAGCGCGCGAGGCGACGCAGACCGCTTTCGCCAAGCTTATCGGCATATCCACCAGCTACCTCAACCAGATCGAGAACAACCAGCGGCCGGTCTCCGCGTCCGTCTTGCTGGCGCTCGCGGAAAACCTGCAGGTCGACATCGCCTCCCTCTCCGTCAGCGACGGAGACCGGCTGCTGTCTGCTCTCTCCGAAGCCTTGGCGGACCCGCTGTTCGACACTTACAGGCCCAACCTCCAGGAGGTAAAGCTGGTCGCTCAGAATGCTCCGGGAATCGCGCGGGCGTTGATTTCCTGCCACCAGGCCTTCCGAAGAAACAGCGAACAGCTCACCAGCCTGGACGCGTCCATCAGCATGAATCTCGGTTTCGCCGAACCGACGCCCTATGAAGAGGTGCGCGATTTCTTTCACTTCGTCGACAACTACATCCATGAGATCGACACCGCCGCCGAGCGCATGGCCGGCGAACTCGGCATCGGCAACGGAGAACCCGGAACGATCCTCGCCGCCTATCTGGAAGAGCGGCACGGCGTCCGCATCACCCGTGACGGCACGGCAGGGCCTTTCATCCGGCTGTTCGACCCGAAATCGAAACTGCTGTTTCTGAATCCTCACCTGCCTTCGGCCACCCGGAACTTTCAGATGGCCTTTCAGATCGGTCAGTTGGAACTGGAGGGCACGGTCGACACCCTGGTCAGGAACGCCGACTTCCATTCCGAGGAAGCCAACGAAGTCTGCCGTGTCGGGCTCTTCAACTACTTCGCAGGCGCCCTCACCCTGCCCTATCGGACATTCCTGCGCGCCGCCAAGGAACTGCGCCACGACCTCGAGCTGCTCGCCGGCCGCTTCGGGGCAGGCCTGGAGCAGGTCGCCCACCGCCTAAGCACTCTGCAGCGGCCCAGGCACAAGGGCGTTCCGATATTCTTCGCCCGCATCGACCGCGCCGGCAACATCACCAAGCGCCATAGCGCGGCAAAGCTGCAGTTCGCCCGCTTCGGCGCCGCCTGTCCGCTGTGGAACGTCCACCAGGCCTTCGAGAAGCCCGGCCGCATCATCCGCCAGCTGGCGGAAACGCCGGACGGCGAGCGCTATCTCTGCATAGCGAGGGAACTGAACAAGGGCGAGCAGGGCTTCCAGGCGCCGCGGCGGCACTACGCGATAGCGCTCGGCTGCGAGATCTCCTTTGCCGGCGACTTCGTCTACGGGGATGGGCTCGACCTCTCCGACCGGGCCGCCTTCGACCCTATCGGCATCTCCTGCCGTATCTGCGAGCGAACGAATTGTCCACAACGCGCCATACCGCCGCTGTCGAGCCGGCTGAAGGTGGACCGCAACAGCCGCACGGCGGTCCCCTATAGCATTCGCTGACGGCGCGCCCGGCAAGCGGGCACGCCCTACCGATCAGCCGCCGCCGTCGTCCGGATCCCGCCGGCGGCGGGCCGCCCCATCACGCCCGCGGCGCGAGACCGGTGGGCGCGCGCCGCGTAGCCTCGACGGCCGCCGTCCCGCTTCCTTCATCGAAAGGACTTGTCGTAACGATCAGTTCAATGCGTTGGACCGGCGACCGCCTTGCCGTCAACATCGCCGCCGATTCCCACCGACACTCCTAAGCTGGTTCCATGTCGCCGACCGACCTTTCGACGAACGTTTCTGTTTCCGACCCGCAATCCTCGCCGTCTCGCCCTTCATGGCAAGCCGCCGGCAACTTTCTGGCCGGCATTCTGATCGCCGCCGGGATCGCCGCCACGGCCTTTGCCCTGCACCTGCTGCCGGTCATGGACCGTCTGAGTCCTTTGATCCTGGCGGTCACCATCGGCATCGTCTTCGGCAACACGATCGGCGTGCCGGGCTTCGCGCGCGCCGGCGTGACTTTCTCCATGCGAACCCTGCTGCGTGTCGCCATCGTCTGCCTCGGGGCGCAGATCACCTTGCCGCAGCTTCTCTCCATCGGCGCCGGCGGCGTCATCGTGACCGTCGCGACCTTGCTGGCCACCTTCTTCATCACCATCGCGCTGGGCCGCGCCTTGGGAGTGGAGCGGAAGCTGACCCAGCTCATCGCCGCAGGCACCGCGATCTGCGGCGCTTCGGCGATCGTCGCCACCAGCACGACGACACGCGCCAGCGAGGAAGACACCGCCTATGCCATTGCCTGCGTGACCCTGTTCGGCACCGTGGCGATGCTCTGCTATCCCCTGGTCCTGCCGCTGCTGGGCCTCGGCCTCGATCACTACGGCCTTTGGGTTGGGGCTTCGATCCACGAGATCGCGCAGGTCGCCGCCGCCGCGTTCCAGGTATCCAGCGACGTCGGCGAACACAGCATGATCGTGAAACTGCTGCGGGTGCTGCTGTTGGTGCCGCTGATCTTGTGCCTTTCCATGAGCGAAGCCCGGCGGCGGGACGGGACGGCCCCCTCGGCCGGGCGGCAGCCGTTTCCCTGGTTTCTGCTGGGCTTTGCCGCGGTCGTGGGCCTGAACAGTTTTGGCGTCATCCCGGCAGACGCCAAGAGCTGGATCACCTCGGCAAGCAGCCTGCTCTTGACGATGGCGCTTGCCGCCATGGGCCTGGCGGCCAATGTCAGAAAGCTGGCGGACAAGGGGATCCGTCCGCTGGTCCTTGGAGGCGCCTCTTCACTCTCCATCGCCGGTTTCAGTCTGCTCCTGATTCTCGCCTTCCTTAATTAGCCTCGACTACCTCGAGCAAAAGGGGCATGGTCCCGCCGGCTCGGCATCACTAGCAAGACCCGGGGCTCCCTGCCTTGACATTGGAACAGTTGCGCATCTTCGTGGCGGTGGCTGACACGCTGCACATGACCCGCGCCGCACGCGAGCTCAACCTCACGCAATCGGCGGTGAGCGCGGCTGTCGCCGCCCTCGAGAACCGCCACGGCGTGCGCCTTTTCCACCGCATCGGGCGGCGCATCGAACTGACCCAGGCCGGAAAGCTTCTTCTCTCCGAGGCCAGGGCGGTTCTGGCCCGCGCGGCGGCCGCCGAGCGCGCCCTGATCGAGCACTCGGAGCTCCAGCGCGGCTCGCTCGCCATTCACGCGAGCCAGACCATCGCCAACTACTGGCTGCCGCCGATCCTCCACAGATACCGGCAGCGCTATCCCAAGATCGCGGCCAGCCTGACGATCGGCAACTCGCGCCAGGTTGCCGAGCAGGTCATCGAGGGCGGTGCCGATCTGGGTTTCGTCGAGGGCCCGATCGACGAACCCGCTTTGGCCGACCGCCCCCTGGCGGGCGATACCCTCACCCTTGTGGTGGGGACCGGCCATCCCTGGGCGCGGCTCGACCGGCTCGACCCTGCGCGTCTCACCGAGTCCGATTGGACGCTGCGCGAGCCGGGATCTGGAACGCGCGCCGAGTTCGATTCGGCGCTACGGTCTCTAGGGTTCGGGGTTGACCGGCTCCCGGTCACCTTGGAACTGCCCTCCAACGAGGCCGTTCGAGCGGCGGTCGAGGGCGGGGCCGGGGCGACCGCGATCTCGCGTCTGGTCGCCCAGGCCAGCCTGCGCTCCGGTGCCTTGCACGAGCTGGACTTTCCTTTTCCCTCGCGGCCTTTCCATCTTCTGTGGCATCGCGAACGGTCCCGCAGCCATGCGACGGAGGCCTTCATCGCCATGCTGCCGGAGGCATCGGGAAGCGCGTGACGCCACCGCTCGGCTTCCCGGCACTACTCTCCCGGTAGTTCCGGGCCAGCCGCCTCAGTAAGTGGCGCGCCCGCCCGAGAGGTCGAAGACCGCGCCGGTCGAAAAGGAGTTCTCGGCGGTGCAAAGCCAGGCGATCATGGATGCGGCCTCATCGACCTCGAGAAACCGCCCGCGGGGGATCTTCGAAAGCATGTAGTCGATATGCTCCTGCGACATCTGATCGAAGATGCGCGTCCGCGCGGCTGCCGGCGTGACCGAGTTGACTGCGATGTCCAAGTCCGCGTTCTCTTTGCCCATGGATTTCGTCATGCCGATCACCGCTGCCTTGGAGGCGGAATAGGCGCTCGCGCCCGGATTGCCCTCCTTGCCCGCAACCGAGGCAATGGTCACGATCCGGCCGAAGTTGGCCTTTCGCATATAGGGAAGCACGGCCCGGCAGCAGTGGAAGACCCCGTCCACGTTAACCTTCATGATCCGGCGCCAGTCATCCAGCCCATAGTCATGCAGCGGCGCGTTCGGGCCCGCCAGGCCCGCGCTCGCAACCAGCGCGTCCACACGGCCGTGATCCTTCACCAAATCCGCAGCCGCCGTCTCGACGGCCTCGGCATCCGTCACATCGACGGCCCTGCCCTCGCAGCCCAGGCGCTCGGCCGCTGCGGCCACAAGCTCGGCGTCGAGGTCCCAAAGAACGGCCTTTGCCCCGCCGGCCGCGAGCCGCTCGGCGACGGCGAGGCCTATGCCCTGCGCCCCGCCGGTGACCACCGCGACGCGCCCCGACAGATCGTATGAATTCATCGCTTCCCCACTTTCCTGACTCCGTGCTTGATTGTCCTGTCGTATAAAAAGTAATACTATAAGAACATCATTTTACAGGAGATCAAGATGAAACTTGTCCGAGTGGGAGCCCCAGGGCGCGAACGCCCTGCTGCGATTGCCGCGGATGGAAGTATCCGAGACCTTTCCGCGCATCTCGGCGACATCGGAGGTGACGCGCTCGGCGACCTTGGGCGGCTCGCAGACATCGACTTGTCGGCGCTCCCCAGGCTGGCGGAGGACGAAAGGACCGGCGCCTGCGTCGCCAACGTGGGAAAGGTCGTCTGCATCGGTTTGAATTACTCAGACCATGCCGCCGAGGCAGGGATGCCGGTGCCGGACGAGCCGGTGATCTTCATGAAGGCGACCAGCGCGCTTTGCGGCCCGAACGACGACGTCCTGCTGCCGCGCGGCACGGAGAAAGCCGACTGGGAGGTGGAGCTCGGCGTGGTCATCGGTCGTACCGCCTCGGAGGTTTCGGAAGCCGACGCCCTCGGCCATGTTGCGGGCTATTGCATCGTTCATGACGTTTCCGCCCGCGACTTTCAGCTTGATCGCGGCGGTCAGTGGGTCAAGGGGAAGAGCGCCGACACCTTCGGCCCCATCGGCCCGTGGCTGGTCACGCCGGAGGAGGTTGGCGACCCCCAGAACCTGGCCCTGTGGCTGGAAGTGAACGGTGAGCGGATGCAGGACGGGTCGACCGCGACCATGATTTTCGGCGTCGCCTATCTGGTATCCTACGTATCGCAGTTCATGTCGCTGCAACCCGGCGACATCATCTCCACAGGCACCCCTCCGGGCGTGGGCATGGGGCTGAAACCCCACCCCCGATACCTCTCCGATGGCGACGTCGTCCGCCTCGGCATCGATGGGCTCGGCGAGCAGCGGCAGGTCGTCCGGTCGAAGGGCGGCGCCAAATGAAGATCGAAACGGTCGATTTCTGGTACCTGCGGATGCCCGTCGTCGAGAACATCGGGGACGGCAGCCAGGACGCCTTGCTGGTACGGGCGCGCGGCGGCGGGCACGAAGGCTGGGGGGAGTGCGAGGCGGCCCCCCTGACCTCGATCGCGGCGGCCTTCGCGCCGATGTCGCACGAGGCGTGCAAGCCGGTGCTTGACGGTGTCATTGGCGCGGAGCTAAATGACCCTTCGGATATCCACCGCCTCACCGACCGTCAGCGCCGGGCGTGCATGGATCATCTTCAAGCACCGCATACCTGGTCGGGAATCGAGATTGCTCTGTGGGATCTGTTGGGCAAGGCTCGCGGAGCGCCGGTCTGGTCGCTGCTGGGGCACGCCGCCTCGCATCCGAAACGGCCTTACGCCTCGGCGCTCTTCGCAGATGACCCTCAGGGTACGCTGGAGAACGCGCAGGCCGCCATCAGGGCCGGCTTCAGCGCCGCCAAGTTCGGTTGGGGGCCTTTTGGCATGAGTTCCGTTACCGAAGACCGCGACCACGTACAGGCCGCGCGCGAAGGCCTCGGCCCCGATGCCCTGCTCCTGGTCGATGCGGGCCAGGCATTCGGACGCGATGTCGACAAAGCCCACGCCCGGATGGCCGCCCTGTCGGAAGCGAAGGTCGGATGGCTGGAGGAGCCGTTCGGCGGCGAGTGCCATGCCCAGTATGCCGAGCTTAAGCGGCGCGGCGGCTGCGTGCCGCTGGCCGGCGGCGAAGCGGCGCATTCTTTCGAGATGGCCGAGCACGCCATAGAGTTCGGCCAGGTGGATTTCATTCAGATCGACACCGGCCGCATCGGGGGCATCGCCCCCGCCGCGCGCGTCGCGGAGCTGGCGGCCGGCAGGGACCTGCGCTTCGTCAACCATACATTCACGTCGCAGCTCGCGCTCAGCGCATCGCTGCAGCCCTTCGCGGGCTATGCGTCCTTCGATCTTTGCGAATATCCTGCCGCGCCGAAGCAGCTCGCCATAGACATCGCCCCGGCGCTGCCGCTCGAGGACGGAGGTCGCGTCAGGGCCCCCGATGCGCCGGGCCTGGGCGTGTCCGTGGACCTTGCGGCGCTGAAACCCTACATTCAGGATGTCGCAATCGAGATCAACGGCGAAACTCTCTATCGAACGCCTCCAATCTAGGACGCCAATGCCTCAGCCAAGCCCAGTAAGCTCAAGTCTGCACGCCCGTATCGCGGAGCGACTCGGGCGTGACATCGTAAGCGGCCAGATCGCCGAAGGCGCGCTGCTGCCCGGTGTGGAGGAACTCCGGGAGCAATTCGGGGCGTCCCGCGTGATCGTCCGGGAGGCGATCAGGACGCTTGGGGCAAAGGGCTTGGTGTACAGCAGGCGCCGGATGGGGACCCGCGTCGCCGAGCGGGCCGGTTGGAACCTCTTCGACGAGGAGGTTCTCGCCTGGGTCATGGCCGAAGGCGGCGCCAGTGCTTTCCTGACGGCCTTCGTCGAGTTCCGTCTCATGGTCGAGCCCGACGCCGCAGCCCTGGCGGCCGAGCGTGCGTCACAGGAAGACCTTGCCCCCCTTCGGACGAGCGTGGACGCAATGGAGAACGCGTCGGGGGACCTGGCGCGCTTCCATGACGCCGACGTCCACTTCCACCTCGCGCTTCTGAAAGCCAGCACCAACCCCTTTGTGGCAGGCCTCGGCCGGGCGTCTCAAACCTACCTCGACATCTCGTTCCGGCTCCAGGAAGCGAACGTCGACGAGAGCACCATTCAGGAGGAAGTCGAGATGCACCGCCGGCTTCTCGACCTGATCGAGACCGGTGAGGCGGAAGAAGCACGGCGCGAATGCCGCCGCATCATCATGAGCGGCAAGCGGGCTCTTGAGCGCAGCCTTCAGAAGGTGGCCGTCAATCCGCCATCGACCGTCAGCACCGCGCCGGTGACATAGCTGGCGGCATCCGACAAGAGAAACGCGATGACGTCCGCGATCTCTTCGGGCCGTGCCGGCCTGCGAAGCGGCAGCCGGCCGCCCTCCACGTAAAACCTATTGAAGGCGTCGGTGGTCGTTTCGTCGACCCCGTCGACGACGGACATGGCGGTGCGCACGAAGCCGGGCGCGACGACATTCGCACGAATGCCGTGCCGGGCCAGATCGATGGCGAAGCCCCGCGTTGCGGCCTCGATCGCGCCCTTCGAGGCCGCATAGGCCGCTGCGCCGGGCTCCGTCGCGGCCGCGTGGATCGAGGAGACGGCGACGATGCGGCCATCGCCCTTTGCGATCATGCCCGGGGCGAAGGCGCCGACCAGGCAGGCATAGGCCTCGATATTCACGGCCTGCACGTTTCTCCAGACCTCGGCATCGAAGGCCTCCGTCGGGAGTTCCGCCGCAATGGCGGCGTTGTTCACAAACAGGGACGGCGCCCCATAGCGGCTTAGGATCGCTTCAGACGCCCCTTCAACCGCCGAGCGGTCGGAAAGATCGGCAGCCACGGCAACTGCGCCCGGCAGTTCCGCCGCCATCAGGTCCAGCTCTTCCGAAGGCCGCGCCACCAGCGCCACACGCGCGCCCCGGGCCGCCAGAACGCGGGCGGTCGCGGCGCCAATTCCACGGCTCGCGCCCGTGACGACGGCGAAGCGCCCTTCAAACTCCGGGCCGTGTTCCTTACTCATGCGGGGTTCTCCACCGGCGCGACCGTCGTGCCCGCCGCGTCGAAAAGGTGCGCGTCCTCGACGTCAAATCGCACGCCCACCCGGTCGCCGGCGCGTTCCGAAGCGGTCCCGGAAACGACGACAACCATCGGATCGTCGCTGCCGACATTCAAATGCACATGCGAATGGCTTCCCAGCCGCTCGACGGCGGCGACCTCGGCACGGATCAATCCGTCTTCGGGCGGACCTAGCGTAACCGCCTCGGGACGGACCCCCAGCGTCAGGGCACCATGGGCGGGACGCCCCGGCCAGCGCGCCGCGTCGACCGCCCCATCGGCGCCAAGCCGGAGCGAGGCGCCGTCCGCTTCGGCAGGAATGAAGTTCATCGGCGGCGCTCCGAGGAAGCCGGCGACGAACCTGTTCGCCGGCCGGTGATAAAGGTCCAGCGGCGCGCCGGCCTGTTCCACGCGGCCGGCGTTCAGCACGACGATGCGATCGGCCATGGTCATAGCTTCCACCTGATCGTGGGTCACGTAGATCATCATCGCTCCCAGCTCCTTCTGAAGCCGCGCCAGCTCGACGCGCATCTTTCCCCGAAGCGCGGCGTCGAGGTTCGAGAGCGGCTCGTCGAACAGGAAGAGCTCCGGGTGGCTGACGATGGACCGGCCGATCGCGACCCTCTGGCGTTGCCCGCCCGAGAGCGCTCCCGGCCTGCGCTCGAGAAGGTCCGTCAGAGACAGCATCGCTGCGGCAGCGTTCACTTCGGCTTCGCGCCTGTCTTTCGGAACGCCCCTGATGCGGAGGCCGAAGTCGATGTTCCGCCGCGCCGACATGTGGGGATAGAGGGCATAAGTCTGGAACACCATGCTGACCCGCCGGTCGGCCGGCGCCAGTCCATCGATCCGCCGGCCGTTCAGATGAATCTGCCCCGCCGTGACGCTCTCGAGCCCGGCGATCATACGAAGCAGCGTCGATTTCCCGCAACCGGAAGGACCGACGAAAACCACGAATTCACCCGGTTCGATGCTCAGATCGACAGACTTAATGACTTGCTCGGCGCCGAAGCTCTTCCTCACGGCGCTTGCCGTTAGTCCCTCCATTAAGTCTCCTTACTTGACGGCGCCGGCCATGAGGCCGCGGATGAAGTATCGCTGAAACGCGAGGTAAAGCGCGAGCATCGGCAGGCTGGCCAATGTCAGGCCCGCCATGGTCAGCGGCACGTTGTTGTTGTAGCGCCCTTGAAAGACGCTGATCCCGGCCATCAGCGTCCGGCGGTCGTCGTCCTGCAGGAAGATGATGGCCACCAGCAGGTCGTTCCAGACGTAAAGCGCGTTCACCACGACCAGCGACAGCAGCGCGGGCATCGACAGCGGCAGGACGACGCTCAGGAGAGTTCGAAACGAACCGGCTCCATCGAGGGTCGCCGCCTCGAAGAGTTCGTTGGGCAAGGTGCGGAAAAACGTCGTGAGCAGGAAGACGCCGAATGGCGTGATGAGCCCCGCATAGATGAGGATCGTTCCTCCGAAGGTGTTGATCAGCCCGAGCTGCGTGTAGAGCACGAAGAGGGGAACGATCATCGTCACGGGCGGCACGACCATGAGAGACGTGCTGACGCCCAAGAGCACGTTGCGGCCGGGGAAGCGCATTCTCGCGATCGCATAGGCGGCGAGCACTGCGACCACCGTACTGAGCAGCACGGCGCCGCCGGTCAGCAGCAGGCTGTTCAGTCCCCAGCGGAGAAAGGGATGTTCCACCAGAGCGGAGATGTAGTTTCCGAGGCTCGGGTCGGACGGCAAGGCCACCTTCCGGGCCGCATACTCGCCTGCGCTGCGGAGGGATGTCACCACCATGAAGACCGACGGAGCCAGGGCGATGACGCCGATCAGGGCAAGCGGAAAGTGTGTCCAGGACGGCCGCACTAGTCTTGCCCCCTTCTGCGGAAGACGAAATAGGGCACCATCACCACCAGGCAGACTGCGAGAAGCATGATGCAGACCGCGGCGGCGATGCCCGGCAGGCTCATGCGGGTCAGCGCGTTGAAGACGTAGAGTTCGAGCACCATGGTCGAGGTGCCCGGCCCGCCGCGCCCGCCGCCGATCATGTAGACGTAAGCGAAGATGGCGGAGACCATGGTGATGATACCGAGGACGCCGAGAAACTCGATGACGCTCCAGCTCTGCGGAACGATGACGTGGCGCAACCTCTGCCACCAGTTCGCGCCTTCCAGCCGCGCGGCCTCGGTGTGGCTCTCGTCGATGCTCATCATGCGCGCCAGGACGAGGATCGTCCCGAGAGCGGCTTCGCGCCATGTGATGACGCTCGCCAGAGTGAACAATGCGACATCGGGCGATCCGAGCCAATCGAGCGCAACGCCCTCGAGCCCGGTGCCCCGCAAGGTCTCGTTCACGGGACCGTCAAACTGCAGCATCTGCTTCGCAATCACGGCGACGACCGGGATCGCGAGAATGAAGGGAAGGAAGACGATCGAGCGCATCATCTTCCAGCCGGCGGGCTGCTCGTTGAGCAGCGCCGCCGCAAAAACCGACAAGCCCAGCAAAACCGGAATCGCGAGCAGAAGCTGAAGGTTGTGGCCGACGGAGGTCCAAAAAAGGTCCTGGCCGAGCACCAGCTTGAAGTTCTGGAACCCCACCCAAGGCCCATCGATGCCGCGAACCATCTTGAGGCTGAACTCCACCATCTTGGCGACCGGATATCCGAACACGAAGAGCAGGAGCGCCACGAGGGGAGTGACATAGAGATAGGGTTCGAGGCGGGATCGCATGAGATTTCCTTCACGCCGGTGCGCACTGTACGCACCGGCGGATTTCCAGCTTGGTTCCGGTTCAGCTCAGGTCTTTGGCCCAGGTTTCATAGGATTCGAGAAGATCGGGATTGAAGGCCCGCCACTCCTTCACGACGCCTGCTGCGATTTCTCCGGCCTCCTCGCCGCCGATCTCACCCGCAAGGATACGCTGCGCGATCGGCACCATGGCCTGCTCGTAGAACTGGCCAGGCGTAAGGTTGGCCACGTGGGGAATGTTCTCCGACAAGCCCCAGCGCTGCCAGAGGTCCCGGACGGAGGCATCTTCGATAACGGAAGCGTCGAAGTTGGTGTTGGACGGCAGCCAGCCGGTCTCCTCCCAAAACAGTGCAAGCTGCTCCGGCGCGTGGAGATGCTCCAGGAACCGCGCCGCGAGCTCGGGGTGTTCGCTCCCCGCGGAGATACCGAGGCCCTGGACGTCGAGGATCGGCTTACCCGCCATCGCACCCTTGCCGTAAACCGGCATCGTCATCACGCCGATTCCGCCCTTCGTCGCCGCGCTGTCGGCCGGCAGCCGGGTGCCGATCGACGGCCCCATGGCCACTTCACCCGCGACGATCAAGTCGATGCCCGGATACAGCTCCAGGGAGGAGATGCTCGGATTCACGAAACCTCCGTCACGCAGCTCGGCCAGCCGTGTCCAGTGCTCATGATATCGCGGCTCCCGAAAATCGAGACCGCCGGTGAAGAGGCCCAGCGCCTCAGCCGGGCTGTCCAGGTTCTGAACCAGCGCGTGGGCCAAGTACCACTCGCCAAAATACCCATCTTGGATGCCGCCCCCAAAGGGCATTTTGCCGATGCCTCGAATGGCCTCGCAGGCAGCGAGGAATTCCGGCCAAGTGGCGGGCGGCGCCTCGGGATCCAGGCCGGCTTCCTCGAAAACCTTCTTATTGTAATACCAAACCATGGGGATCGGATACCAACCGACGCGGTAGGTCTGCCCCTCGTAACGCGACAGCACGGTTGGCGAGGATGCTTCGACCACAGCATCGGCGACAAGCCCCGAAACAGGCCGCGCGTAGCCGAGCCAGACGCTCTCCATGTGGTAAATGCCGTTCCAGAAGTACTGGATGTCGGGCGCCTCTTTCGCGGCTGCCGCCGTTTGGAACTGCGTGATAACGGCGTTCGTGTCTTGCAGGAGCGGAGAGACGTTGCCGCCGTCAAAAGAGGCCACGGCCTTTTGAACGAACGATTGCAGGCCCGGCAGTTCCTGCTCGCCCCACCACCAGAAGTCGAGATTTGCACCTTGCGCGATTGCTCTCGGCCCCAAGGCCAGGGTCACCATGCCAGCGCCCATGCCACCCAGCACCGCGCGGCGGCTGGGTGCGAATCTCCTCTTCATGCTTCGCATGATCAACGTCCTCCCAATTTGCATTTGCCGCATTTCGGTGCGGTCTTGGCAATACAGTCGTGATACAGTCCCTTTGTCAAGTAGTATTACTTATTGGTGATATCAGATGCCGGATCAGAACCTGCTGCTGCTGCGCTCGGGATCAGCCGTTGCGGAAATCCGTCTCGACCGTGGCGCCTGCATTTCGGCCCTGCGGCCGGCCGAGGCGGCTCAAAACGTTCTTCTGGAGAACCCGGAAGCGGCCGAAGCCGGGCTTGGCGACTACGACGCGGCTTGGATCGGGGGATTCGACGAGATCTGCCCGACCGGCGCGGCCGCAACGGTCGGCGCAAGGCGGCTGGAGGATCACGGGGTGCTGTGGCACGAGCAATGGACGCTCGCTGCGCTGAGCACATCGTCGGCCGAGGTGGAGTGCCGACCCGCCGGCTACCCGATCCACGTCCGCCGTCAGCTTGAGCTCTCGCCCGACTCAACCCTCACAACCCGGCATGTCATACGCAACCTTTCAGCCGAGCGGCTTCCGTTGATCTGGGGCGCGCACATCGGCCTGCCGCTTGGGCCGGACACGATCTTCGACCTCGGGGGCGACCCGCTTCCCGATGCCTGGCCGCCCGCGCCCTGGCCGCGGGAGGGCCTGCCGACGGGCGACCACGCGCTTCATATCTTCGCCGCGCCGCCGGCGGGGCGCATTGGAGTGCGGAGCCCCGGGAAGCCGGCCATCGAGATCGGCTTCGACCCGCAGGAACTGCCATGGCTGCACGTCTGGGTGAGCGACGGCTTCCTGTTCGGCCGCCGTGCGCTTTGCATAGAGCCATTCTCGGCGGCTCACGACGCGCTCGATACGTGCATCGCAAGCGGCATGGCCGCCTGGCTGCCGCCGGCTGGCGAAGTGAGCTACCGGATCGCTATTTCTCTCCCCGGGTTGACCGGCCACCAACATCCCTTGCGAACGACATGAGAGGTTTCACCACATGAAAAGACTCGAGCACCCGCGTCTGGTCTTGGGCGAATCGGCGCGCTGGCTGCCGGCCCAAGGCCGCTTTGCGTGGATGGATCTCATGGAACGGCGCCTGTTCTTCGCCGCTCCCGACGGGGGCTCCATCGAGTCCGTAGCCGTCGACGCGCCCGGTCCCCTGGGCGCGCTGCTTGCGACGGGCGAGCCGGAACGCGCTCTGCTGACCTGCGCGACGGGATTGGCGTCCCTGGATCTGTCCAGCGGCGCGCACACGCCGGTCATGCCGTTCGAAACGGGGCGCGAAGGTATGTACTTGAACGACGCCGGCGTCGATGCGCAGGGCCGGATCTGGCTGGGCAGCTACCATGTGGACGAGGCGGGTCCTTTCGGCGTCCTCTACTGCTGCAACCTGAGAACCGGCACCCAGAGCATCGCCGACAGCGGCTTTATCGTTCCCAACGGCCCCGCCGTTTCGGCCGACGGGAAGACGCTCTTCTTCTCCTCTTCCTTTGAGCGGACCGTCCTGGCCTACGACATCGATCCCGCGGCCGACCGCCTGGTCCGGCGCCGCGTCCACATCCGCTTCGATGAAAAGGACGGGCTCCCCGACGGCCTGGCATGCGATGCGGAGGGCTGCCTGTGGGTCGCGCACTGGGAAGGGGCATGCGTTACGCGCCATGCGCCCGACGGCGCCGAAATCTCCCGGCTTTCGCTTCCGACGCCTTTGGTGACAAGTGTCGCTTTCGGCGGCGAGGACATGCGGTCGTTGCTGATCACCACGGCCAGCGTCACGCTCGACGACGACGCGCTCGCGAGCGATCCGGACGCGGGGTCGGTCTTCATCGCCAGGGTCGAGAGTCCGGGAGCCGAGACCTTCGAAGCGGCGCTCTAAGGCAAGGGCCGTTCTATTGATCGCATGCGAGCGGAACCGCTGCTGTGCCCCGCCAAGCCGACCGTCTCCGGCAAGTCCCTTGAGACCAGGGACCGCGGCCAGGCCGGCGGGGCCGCCGCAAGCCAGCAAGGCCTCGCGGTTTCCCAAAGCGGCCTAAGAGGGCTTCCCCAAACCCGGAAGCGCTGCGCGCCGTCTATTCTATCTAATTGAGATATCTTGGGGAAATGGTGGGCGTACAGGGACTCGAACCTTGGACCCGCTGATTAAGAGTCACCGGAAAGGCGCAGTTTTCCGCCAATATTTGGAAGAGATTTGCCGAATTTCGCCATAGAAGCCCGTAATGTTCTGCCTGGGGTTCCAAATGGATACTCAACATTTGAGAGATATAAATAGCGGTAAATTCTATCTGAGGATGCCGTCAACCGCTGCACCTCTGCACTATCAGTGATCAACAACAGAATCGCCAATCGAAAGACCAGAGTTCGGCTCATTGCGAACGGGCACCTTTGGGATGCGCTCCAGAGATCTAGATTGCGCTTGCTTGCATAAGAAGCGTTATGCGCGGATCAGTCACCCGAAGTTGAGCGAAGTGGAGTACCGGACGCTCGGCGGCATTCTGAAAGGCGTTCAGCATGATGCCCACTTCAGCATCCACGCTGAAATCCTCCGCCTCATCGCCCTGACCGGCTGTCGGCGAGGCGAGATCATCGGTCTGCGGTGGAGTGAGATCGACATTGAGGGCAGCTGCCTTCGCCTGAAAGACAGCAAGGAAGGCGCTTCGGTGCGACCGGTTGACCGATGCTGCGCTCTACACATAAGACGGCTTCGGAAAGTCGAACACATCTGCAGCGACAGTCGCAGGTTGGGATCTGATTCTGCGGAATCCTATCTTTTGGAAGGCAACCAACACTTACCTCTTGCGGTAAGTTTTGATGCGCCTTATACTTACCTATATGGATAACAATTCATCCGAACTCGATACCGTGTTCCACGCTTTCGCGGACAGCACCCGCAGGGCAGTCCTGCGGCAGCTTGGCGATGGCCCGGCCTCGGTCAGCGATCTGGCCGCACCTTTCGACATGGCTTTACCGCCGTTTATGAAGCACATCAGGACGCTGGAGAATGCGGGCCTGATCACCACCAGGAAGGTGGGACGGGTCAGGATTTGCGAACTCAATCCCGAAAAATATGCAGCCGTCGAAGAATGGCTCAAAGGTCAGCGCAAACAATGGGCCTCGCGCTACCGAAAACTCGACCAACTCCTCGAACAACTTAAGGGCAAGAACAGATGAAACCCGACCTCCACTACAGCTTCCAGGCCAACATGCAGACCAACCGGCTCACGATCCGGCGCGAATTTGATGCGCCCAAGGACCTTGTCTGGGACTGCTATACAAAAGCTGAATTACTGGACCAATGGTTCGCCCCCGAACCTTTCACCGCGAAAACCAAATCCATGGCCTTCGAGGAGGGCGGGTATTGGCATTTCGCCATGGTCGATCCTGGCGGAAACGAGCACTGGGCCCGCTTCGACTATGAAAAGATCACGCCGAAGGACGGCTATCGCGCCCAAGACGCCTTCAGCGACGCTGAAGGACGCATAAATCGTGACCTTCCCGTCTCGATCTGGGAGGTGACGTTCGAGGACGCATCCCCGCACACGCTCGTGCAGATCGTCTCGACCTACGAGACACCCGAGGCGCTGCAACAGGTCATAGACATGGGCATGCAGCAGGGTCTGGAAGCGACTCTCGACGCACTCGACAAGCTGTTGAGGAAACTGGCCTGAACCGAAGGATTGCCGGCGACATCCTTGGCACATCGCGGCACTAAAGGCCGTCATAGCTGAGCATTCAGAAAGGACAACCAATCATGACCAACAATCAAATCACCATCGACACCATTATCGACGCGCCCGTTGAACGTGTATGGCAGGCTTATTCGACACCTGCCGACATTACACAATGGAATTTCGCGTCGGACGATTGGTGCTGCCCGAGCGCCGAGGCCGATTTGAAGGTCGGCGGCGCCTACAAAGCACGCATGGAAGCCAAGGACGGCAGCTTCGGCTTCGATTTCGAGGCAGTCTACGATGAGGTCGACCCTCACAAGGCGCTCACCCTCGCCATGAGCGATGGGCGCAAGGCCCGGACGACATTCGAATCCTCCGGCGGACAGACCAAAGTCACGACCACGTTCGATGCGGAAGACCAGAACCCGATCGACATTCAGCGGGACGGCTGGCAGGCGATCCTGAACAATTTCAAACGCCATGTGGAAGCCGGTTGACCGGATGGCTGGAATGAGCATTACCATGCGGCACCTTAAGGCGGGAGACAGTGATCTTTTTAGAAAGATGCTCGACCTCTTCGGCGCGGCATTCGACGATGAAATCACCTATGGCGCCAACCGACCTGATGAGATTTATGTGGCGCACCTGCTGGCAAATCCGGCCTTCATCGCGCTCGTTGCGATCGAAGAAGGAGAACTGGTGGGCGCACTGGCCGGCTATGAATTGCCCAAATTCGAGCAAGCCCGGTCGGAGTTCTACATCTATGATCTCGCCGTCGATGAGAAGAGCAGGCGCCGGGGTATCGCAACCGCGCTGGTCGACGCGATGCGGGCTATCGCGAAAGTACGCGGTGGTTCCGTCGTGTTCGTTCAGGCCGATCACGGCGACGATCCAGCGATAGCGCTCTACTCCAAGCTCGGTAACCGCGAGGATGTGCTGCATTTCGACATTCCAGCCGATACCGTCTGAACTCCAATTGTCCGGTGATATCTGATATCTTTCAATCTACCTAAGCAGTGTCGGTGGTCGGCAACATCCGCCATGATGGGAGAGGCGAATGATTACGGATATCGAGGATTTCTTCACGAAGGGATGCGGTCGATGCGATCGTTTCGCGACGCCTGATTGTTCGACCAGGAAATGGGAAGCTGGTCTTGAATCCCTGCGCCGCATATGCTTGGACGCCGGGCTTGCCGAGACGGTGAAATGGGGCCACCCCTGCTACATGCATGCGGGGCGTAACATCGCTCTGATCGGCGCGTTCCGTGGCGATTTCCGCCTCTCCTTCATGGACGCCGCGCTCCTGAAGGATCCCGAAGGAATCCTGGAGAAGAACGGACCCAACACGCAGCATCGGGGCGTCATCCGCTTCACCGCAAGCAAACAGGCAGAGGAAATGGCGCGAACTGTCAACGCCTATTTGAAGGAGGCAATGAGCTATGCGGACGCCGGAATCAAACCAAAGAAACAGCCGGGAGAAATCGAACTTCCAGACGAATTAGTAGAGGCGCTGGACAACGATCTCGAACTCGCCGAAGCGTTTCATAGCCTGACGCCTGGACGGCAACGAAGTTACATCATCAATCTCAATGGGGCGAAGCAGGCATCCACAAGGGTCGCACGGATCGGAAAGTTTCGAGACCGTATTCTGGCAGGCAAAGGCGCGATGGAACGATGAAATCGCTTCACCGATAGGCTACGCCCCAAGGAGCCGACGGCACGACCGTGGATCACCAGAGACCGTTCGCACTACTCCCTGCCTTTACCCGCCACAGCCCTACTACGCCCTCAACACTGTTGCCGCTGACCAGATAACGGTCTTCTTGATGCGCCTCGTAACAAATTGCGGGGCCGCGAATGACCGTCCAACATTTCCAGATAGAAGCGATCCAGCGCGGCTCCCGCTTGCTTCGCACGGCGCTCGGGCCGCATGTCACCTCATGACTCGATGACACTACCGTCGTCGAAGTTATGCTCAACCCCGAGGGACGGCTCTGGGTGAATCGGCTCAGTGAAGGTCTTGCCGATACCGGTGAGCGGCTTTCCGCCGCCGATGGTGAGCGGATCGTCAGGCTGGTCGCGCATCATGTCGGCGCCGAAGTTCATGCGGGAGCGCCGTGTGTGTCTGCAGAACTGCCTGGGACGGGAGAGCGGTTCGAGGGGTTGCTGCCGCCTGTCGTCGCGGCACCCACCTTCGCGATCCGTAAACCTGCTGTCGCCGTTTTCACCCTCGACGACTATATCGCGCCCACATTTTGGATGTGAGAGCCTCCGACGCTTTGCGCGAAGCGATCGCCATGCGCGCCAGTATCCTCGTCGCCGGCGGCACATCAACCGGCAAGACCACGCTGACCAATGCGCTCCTCCCAGAAGTCGCCAAGACCTCAGACCGTGTGGTGCTGATCGAGGACACGCGCGAACTGCAATGCCTGACGCCGAACCTCGTGGCCCTGCGTACCAAGGACGGCGTCGCGACGCTCTCCGACCTCGCGCTCATCGCTGCGATTGGCCCCGACCGTATCCCCATCGGTGAGGTGCGCGGACCCGAAGCGGCGGCCCAGCTGGCAACACCATGTCTGGGCCTACGACTTCGTCCAGGCCCGAACCCATGACGGCAGTGTATTTCGCATGCTGACAGTGATCGATGAGTACAGCCGTGAGTGCCTGGCCATCGAGGTCGCCCGGCGTCTGCGGTCTGACGACGTGCTGCAGGTCCTGGCCGGGCTCCTTGTCCGGCATGGGCCGCCCGATCACATGCGATCCGACAATGGCGCAGAGTTCACGGCCAATGCGGTTCGCACCTGGCTCCAGCGGGTCGATACGAAGCAGATCGACGCTTACACGCAGACCGCAGCAGTCTAAACTAGCGAGTGGTACTAAGTCCGGGGGCAGGTCAAAACAACTGTGCGGCGGAGCCGGCTTTGCGATTAGTGCCGCGTTCCTTCAGGTAAGCCCCACCCACGTTAATCGTCATCTGGTCGATCGTCCCGAGGCTGCGTTCCATGTCTCGCGCAATGACCCTCAAGGCGGAGCAAGTCTGATCGGTTACGCCATCTGAGTTCGCGATTTCAAGAATTGCCTCGTGAGCCTCGCCTAAATGGAGCATATGGTCTCCGATATCATTCACGAACTGGTATGCCACCTCCAGGTTAGACTGGGAATTAGGCTTGGTGAGAGTCAGCGGGGCATCTTTCGACTCTTATACCTTGGTCATGTCATGTTCCTACACAATAGCTAATACAGTCAGGCGGGTATGCCTGGATCCAGAGACTGATAACGCGACGTAGAACGCACGGGCCTCACCTCCTCGGACAATCCATCGCGCGTCTGCAATAGGCGCATGACTAAGCGCCCTGTCGGATGCGGCTTTCGACTACCAAAAGGTTATCGGCTTGGGAGTCAATGACGTGACAAGGGTATCGATTCCGTCAACGGATACCGCCCTACTTCTCTTTTGAACGGGCAAGCCCTGGCGAGGGGTACTGTCTTCAGATGATTCTCGATTGCCAGGATGGCGGCCGGTGATAGCGGCAGGTTGGCTCTTTCTGACTGCCAATGCTGATGAAAGAGCGCCACGGTCTCGCGTGCGGTATGGAGCACCAGCGTTTCGGGGAGCCGCGCTTTGGCCGCAAAATGCGCAAGCTCATCTTCTGTGAAGTCGTCAAAGCGCTTGCTCCGGCTCACATTCAGGGACTGTGCGATGTAGCGCCGGGGACCTTGATCCTCGGGGTGGCCCGCTAAATCCCGTTTAACGGCCCCCTTGGGGCGATTTTCCCAGGGCGGCCGCGGCCGGGCCTCAAGTAATCTGCATCAGATCCCAAACATAAACTCGCAAACTCCCTCTATTTGCGGCCGATACTGAGCACTCCTGAACAAATATTCACCTCTCCCCTGTCGCCGGCGTCTGCAATAGCGCTCGATGGTGACCCCTCTGAAGGTTTCAGTTGAGTTAGGTTGAGGCATCTCTTGTAGCGACAGTCGGCGTAAATGACTGAGCTGCTTTTGACAGCTGACCTTGCCGCCCCCTCACCGAGATCACTGGCACTCTTGCTCTCCTTCAACGAAGGGGGAATTCATGTCAGAACCTCTGAACTCCAGAGCAACATGCTGCCCGAACCCGAGGAACCTTAGTGGCGTGTGGGCCGGCTTTCCTCTCCATCTACGGGGCTCGGTTTGCCCCTAGCCCCGGAAACCCCGCAACCCATTCAGGGGCACCTTTCGGTGTTGGCCACCATGCGGACCCTGGCCCGACCTGGTCGGGCCTCCCCAGTGGCTGCGATCCGTCAAGGTACTGGGGAGCCTTCCCACCGGCCGGATGATAGCCCTACTGTCTTCGCCGCGGCAGCCGCCGCCACCGGGCTTCAACAGGCTGAATTTGAGCTTCATCGCTCCTGGAATTCCGCCTGGAGTCAGCAAGCCGGATCGTTTTTCCCAAACGCCATTCAAGCGGGTTCCCAAATGCGAGCCGCTCGCACATACTCAGTCATCTAACCAACTGAAATATCTGGGGAAATGGTGGGCGTACAAGGACTCGAACCTTGGACCCGCTGATTAAGAGTCAGCTGCTCTACCAACTGAGCTATACGCGATATCAAGGACTTAGCGGGCGATACCCCAGTGCTGGCACACAGCTGTCACACTGGAGAGCCAAAATGGCAACGATTCGCAAACGTGGAGGCCGGTACCAGGTCCAGATTCGCCGGAAGGGGCACCGCCCTGTTACCAAGTCCTTCAGCACCCTTTCAGACGCCAGAAGATGGGGCGGAGTCATTGAGTCGCAGATCGAACTGGGAGACTTCGCCCGTAAAGAGCCCCTAGATTGCGATCTGCAGACCCTTCTGGAAAGGTACCTTCAGGAGGTCACGCCCCACAAGAAATCGGCTGCAGGTGAGACAAGACGCATCAGGAGGCTCCTCAAAGATCCCGTTGCATCCTTGCGCCTGACCGAGCTTACCTCAGCTCAATTGGCGGCTTTCCGGGACAGAAGATTGAACGACGGCCAGCGAACCTGTCAGTACGACTTGATACTCCTCCGGCATGTGCTGAAGATTGCCCGTGATGAATGGGACATTGAGGGCCCGCACAAGCCGTTCGAGAAGGTACGGTTGCCCAAAGGTCCAAAGCCAAGGGAACGCCGCCTCACCCCAGAAGAGGAAGAAAGTTTGTTCAAGGTTGCAGGGCGGTGCCGCAATCCGCTGATGCTTCCCCTGATCGAAGTCGCCCTGGAAACGGCTATGCGTCGAGGAGAGCTCCTGAAAGCTAGATGGGACAATTGGGACCAGACAAATCACCTACTCAAGATCACGGACACCAAGAATGGTGATGACCGTCTGATCCCCCTATCAAATCGAGCTCAAATCATACTGGATAGTCTTCCGGCAAGTTCGTCACGAATCTTCCCGATGACAGAGGCCGCGGTTCGAATGAACTGGGACCGACTGGTCCGCAGAGCGCAAATCGAGGATCTTCGCTTTCACGATCTTCGCCACGAAGCAATCAGCAGGCTGTTTGAGCGAGGGTTAAGCGTTCCAGAAGTAGCCTTGATCAGCGGCCACAAGGACTACCGAATGCTGTTCAGGTACACCCATCTTCGGCCCGAAGAAGTTGCAAAGAAGCTCAATCAATTCACAGACTGAGTTAATGAGAAGAGAGATTCTCCACGAGGATGAACTGTGTTACGACTTTCTATCAAAGTAGGAGGCGAGCAATGCATGAAAATTTATGCCCAGCTCCTACAATGCTTGTACCCTGAGGAGTTTCTCGAAGCTGGCAAGTTACCACTGTCCGGCGACATAGCTCGTCGAGCTAAGAAGCCCGGTCGATCTCTAACGCTAAGTTATGTTCAGGCCACTCCAACAAAAGGAAGTAGATCGGGAAAGAGGCCCGCAAGCGCGCCACGTGTCCCAAATGCTTTCCGTTAGGATGTGCTATCTCGTCCTTCTGCGAAGACATCCGGCGCAAATCGGCAACGAAGTTTCAGCGGACAGTTCTCACAATGTGGATGACGAGGTGTACATATCTTGGCGGCCAGATCGAGGATTGCCCAGTTGATTTCTTTGGGCGAATCGTGATCCGAAACTCTCCGTGCGAGCTTCTGCAAGTAGGGATCATAGCGAATGTCCGCAAGCTTACGCGGACCGAAGTACCTTTCAACGACACGCGCCATGTTCACGTCTAGGAGAGGCTCTCGCTTTCCGTGGGCCATAAGCAGGATTGCATTGGCTATATACTGACCGACCCCCGGCAACGCTTCGATTTCCGACCGCTCGAATGGAAAGTGGCCGTTTCTGCTGACGATTTCTTTGGCGAGTGCATTGAAAGACGCCGCGCGCCGATGCGAAAGGCCAATCGGTTCCAAGAACTTTTGAAGTTCCGATTCTTGAGCCTCCGCTAAATGCCACCAAGAGGGGAACCTTCTGTAGAAATTCGGGAGGAATCGCTCAACGGTATCTGCGCGAGTCCTCTGGAGCAGCATCTCAGAAACAACAACCTGATAGGTAGTTGCTGAAGGAGCCCGCCAAGAAAAGTGGCGGCCCTCCACTTTGAACCAACGAAGAATGTCCTCCTGGAATCGCTGAACGCGGTTCCAGGGTATCCTGGGTAAGCTGGTCGAAGAAGGTGCCGACATTGGCATAGTGATCTGGCTAAAGCTGCATTGCCCTAGTAGATTTGCCCGACCCGAGGGGCATGTATCCTGTAGGCGACCTTCAGTTTGGCAACTAAGCTAGCTAGTTCTCAACATACACTCACACTGGCAATCTATCGAAGCGTGTAAAACGGAATGCCCCGAATGAATTTTCCGTCGACGCCGAGTGTCTTGTATAGGCACTGGTGGCTTTCCAGCGACTTGATCGTGTTTACAGTGTCGGCGCTTGCGTTTGTCAAGCCGATCCCCTCGAGATCCTTGACGCTGATATTTGGCACCTTGTGGAGGAACCAGGTTAGAAGCGGCTCAAGGTAATTCTCGTGGGCAGTTTTGAAGTGCGATAGGTACTGCGAGGCCAACAGTACACCCACACCGAACTCTCTACCCTGTAGCAAGATCTTCTTAAGAACGTCGAACTCATATTGCATGATATTATCTGCTTCATCAACTAGGAGCATGGTGTCGATGAAGCGAAGCTGTGGCGACGCACCAATGAATGGCCTTTTTTCGATGCGAAGCATGTATTCATAGAACAGATTCAGGAATATGACGACGAGCATATTCTTCGTCTTGTCGTCTTGACCGACCTCCGCAAGGTCAATGACCACTACGCCCTTGATGAACTCGGAGAAAGGCTGAACCTCTCCCTGGTTAGCAACAAAGTAGCCGCCATCAATTAGGTCGCTCATAATCGAGTATGGCGAATCTATGTTGCCCTTGTTGGCGGCCGCGTAAGCGTTGAAGACGTCATCTATCGTCGGCGCGGATCTACCGGCGTCTGATGCAGCATCGTAAGCTTGTTTAACCGCCCCCTTGATCCGTTGGCGTTGCGCCGGCCCGATGCCGGTGTAGATTTTGTCTAGAATATCCGAGAAGAACTTTGATCGTTCCAACCATGCGTTTCTTCGCTGCGAGCTATTGCTGATGTCAAACAAATTCAGGGGCATGTCGAATGGGCTAATCACTCGAGCCCCAGTCGCTTCCACGAAATCCGGCTTCGTGTAGTCTCGCTTGTAATCGAAGATTAGCACGTTCGGCCGGTGCCCTCGATTTGTCTCCGGTCGCTGCCGCAGCTGGTAAACGAGGGCTTGGATTAGCTGAGTTTTGCCCGTGCCAAGATCTCCAACAATTCCCACGTTGAGCTGGTTAAGGGCGGTATTGCCCGGGAAGAAGTACGCGTCTTCCGAATTGAAGCTATGAATTGTATGTCCGACCTGGAACTGGATTCCCGATTCTGACCCAGCAACGAACTCACCTGAACTTGTGCCCTTTCCTCCTTTTTCCCGATCACTTTCAGTGGTGGCCTCTGAGGGAGTGACCTCTGGAACGGTGGCGCCACTACCAGCAAAGGAGGGCTCCGAGGTCCCGTCGTTCTGTACTGGTTCGCACGGCGACTCACTGGGCACAGAAGCGGGCGAAATAGGTCCTTCCGAATCAGGCACGTCGCCAATCGGTTCCGATGAAGGCTTTTCGGCCTCTGGCTTGAGCATCCAATCCTTAAGCTGCTCTCGCATCGCTTTTAGGAGTGGGGAATTGCCCTGTGCGAGGACCGAGAACCCATCCGAGTGCGACAAGGAAATGGTTTCTTGAAAGCCGTCTCTATCAGTATCTTTGGGTGCCGATGCCGCAACTTTTTCGATGACAATCAACCGTCCGCGTTCGTCAATCTCAACATCGAGTTCGCCATTTGCAAGGGACCGAAGGGTCGCTGAGTGCTGAAAGGCCCACTCGCTCTGTTTCATAAACTGGTCTAACTGGCCGTATACGCGAAAACCGTAGTCAAGGAGAGTTGACAATAAGCTCCGCCATGCAACACCCCAAAGCTCGGTGTCTGCCGCATGCTGTTGGGCTTTTGTCAAGAAGCGACCAAACAGGCTTGCTTGGAGTAGTGCGGCTTTTCGATCCGCCTCCGACAGTAGCCCACCTCTCGCCTTCACTTCGATAGGCGTAATTCTGAGCTTCATGGGAATGCCCGAGACAAAGCTCAGACTGAGCACAAGCAAATCGGGTCGTTCGCCTTGCCTGTTTTCCAATGCGACCCGGAGGTCCTCAAAGTGATTCCTGAATGGATCAGCAGGAATGACGAGATTTAGTGTCTCATCTTCTCCCTTTATAGGGAGCAAGCCTGGGCCAGCTGGTGAGCGCTCGAATTCCGATTGGAACACCCGCAGCGCCACGAGCATCCCAACCTCACCGAGTGACATTGAGCCGCCCGCAGTGAGTCGCTTCAGTGTAGGCATTCCACGACGGGATACTTCCTCAAGTAGGTCGGAAATTCTTTCATCTTCCAACTCGCCGTGACCTCCAAGCAAGGCAAGGGCTGACCTTACTGAGACGAGCATTCCTTCCGTCTCTCGGGCCAGCAGAAAGTAACCACTGTTTTCACCTGCGCGTCGAGCATACGACGGGAGTTCGTAGTCCCAAAGATATGCCCTGCCAGTTGATCCGAAGAAGCATGCGGCGTCGATATTCGAGGAAGACACGGCGCTGTAAAATGATGAATCAACTACACTCGAAAGAACGCTCATGTTTGGTGCAAAAACGTAGCTATCGAACTCATCTCGGCAGCTTCGCTCGATGGCGTCTACGCAGCCCAAGAGCTTGCCAACGGTAGCCTCGCGGTCGACGTTTGCAGGCACTTCTCCTATTCTCGACTCTGCAATGAACGCAGTGCTCTGGTTAGGTAGCTGTTTGCGTACTCGCCAACGGGCGAGTGACGTCGGATCAATCGCAGACCTGATTCCTTGTTTTGTGAACTCGTGGTTCATCGTTCCGAGATGAGCGATTATGGAAAGGTCGTACTTTTGTTGTGTGGTATCTATCTCTCGCCGCTTGAACCATTGGACTGCACCGTTTGTACGATGCGTAAGCGAAGCCATTGCAGCCTGTTCAGGATGAAGGGACTGTGGCCGGTGATCTATGACAGCCAGCGTGCGCTGTCCTGCCGTGTACCAGTAGTCTTCTTCGGGCCCTAGGTTTGCTGTACACCACGCGTCGATTCCATCGTTGCAGCTCCCGGCGCCCGTAGTATCGCTTGAGACACCAACTCGCAGTGAAGACTTGGCCGAGAGTAGTCTAGAAGCTTCGTCGAGCGCCCGGATTACCTGTTGAGAGCTGAATCCACTTGCCAATCCATCTACGTTGATTCCAAATTCGGCTCCTAAGACTGGGTCTTCTTTCGCTCCGCCGAGCTTTCCGATGGCGTTCACCGACCAAAGCACGCTCCAATAATCCGACGAACTAGCCATGGCCGCGAAGGGTCGCCGAGTCACTTGACCAGCTCCGGTTCGGCAAGGAAGGAGCATGCAATCAGGAAAGTAAGAAGGGTTCAGCATGCTGGCCGCCGGGCACCGGGAGTTCTTGCGAACTGCTTCTTGGAGGACTTCCTGCGCTCGGCATTGCCAGGCTAACCGAATTGGGTGCAGAGGGGTGAGGAGAATTGCATAGGGAGTGGGATTCAGAGCCTGGACGCCAGCCTGCGACTCGTGGATCGAGATCAAGTCGGTCCACGCGGCGAGATCATAGTCTGCCTCCAGCCAATGGAGGTAGGAGTCTAGAAGTTCAGTGAGAGCTTTTGAGAATGAAGCATTCTGCATGAGCTCGTGAAGGAGAAACGTTCCGGCAGCAGGAGTCGGTTCGTCGCCGGAAGGTCGGAGAAGGTCCAATATCTTGGAGCGCGCGGACAGGTACCTCTCCGGAGCCTGGAACTGTTCGTGTGACGGGCGCGGGTCTACTGGCATGCTTAAGTTAGAAATCGAGTCGTGAGTCTTCCAATCGGGCTTGTGCCACGCGTCCAAATAATCCGGTCCCAAAACAAGTGGTCGAAATGACTCTGAATCTTCGAGGGCCCATTCCTCTAGATTCGTCACGCGGGAATGCGAGGACTCGACGCGCGCATTAACGTGCTCGCGTCTTGCTGATGCCCGGTTCGCAATCACCAGTCTATCGAACTCGCTGGTCGCACCGGTTGGCTCGACGTCGTCGGCGGATAGGTAAACTCTGAAAGGGACCCGCTCTCCAGATTGCGCTGGATCAGCTAAGAAGTCGTAGAAACACTCCTCATCGGACTCAATGAGACTAGTCGAATGGTGCTCGTCTGATCTTTGTATAGGTCGCTCGACTGCATCCTCTTGCCCAGAGTCCACTTCGTAGCCGATAACTAATTCGCCTAGCGTTGTGCGGCTGGACGTGTAGAAGTCTAAGGTGTGCGCCCCCATTCCGGGCAGTTCAAGATCGCACTCGTAGCGTTTGATCGTTCGATTTTCGTTGTCCTTGGCCTTCTTGTTCAGCTTGAATGGGGTCGCCTTTTTGGCACCCCGACAGGACACGACGACCCCAGGGCCATATTCATCAAGAATGATCACCTTTATGCTTACCGGCGAGTATCCGTCAGCTTCCAACTTATAACGCACAAACCGCTCATGAGTAGGCACGTGTTTGTCCGAGTATGTCTGTGAAGCATCGGTACCAATCGTGACCTGACCTATTTCCTCAAGTCTCGATTGGCCACTTGCGCGGCTTATTGTGACGGCTACGGGGTTTTCGGCATCGTCTACTGAGACTTCAAAATCGACTCGGTCACGGGTAAGGAGCGGCATGCCACGAGGAGCCGCCGCCACCTGATTTGTGACCCTGACGCCGAGCTTCCCGGTTGGCTCGGCCTCGTCGCTGGAATCAAGTAGTGTTATCCACGCCTCGACATCGAGGTCTCGCCACCAACTCGGAATTTCCTCTTCCTTGCTGCGCAGGGGAGAGTAGATCTGCAGTGGATTACGTGCGAATTCGCTGGCCTCGAAGATTGCCTGATCTTCAACGTGTTGACGGAAAGATTGCAAGGATGATGATAAGTTGTCACCAGCGTTTTCTTGAAGCTCTTCGAAACCCTTCCTGAGACCATGCGCTTGCATCATCTCGGCGAGGCGATCGAGGAGCTGCAAATGCGTCTTGCTTCCGAATTCGGAGGTGGAACACGAAGGCAAACCAAGTACAGCCGAGAGCGCTTCGGAAGGAGTGCTGGCTGCCGGCTGAAACTCCAGGAGCTTTTCAAGAATTGCCCACGTAGCGGCTTTGTTTCGGTGTCGCTCGTCGGCATTCCAGGCCTGGCTGAGCGAGTGTGTGATTACAGCGCGGGCACTATCAGAGTGAGCGCTGCCGAAGGCATTGCCAATTGCCCTTCGGATGAGCTCATCAATCAATGGTTCTCGAAACCAATCGTCAAAGCTCTCTGTTTCACTACGGATGCCTAGCGGCTTAACCGAAGTTGTGAGGGACTGACTCATGGCAATCCCAACCTCGTGCAACGCGAGGAATACAGGATGCCCATGAGTGCGTACCTGGACAAGGTAGTTGGGAGTACAGCGAGCGGCCGAGGTTCTCTCGGAAGGATCTTTAGTTGTTGCGTCGACGAGGTATACTGGGACCTCGATTGCTCCTCGAGCAGTTTCAATTCTCATTCCGCCGTGATCGCCAGTTAGCTGCTCGAAGACCTGCTGTAGTTGCCTCATGGGAGGCCCGGCGAAAAGCACTCGAAGCGTGTCGTCCGATGAAGTCTCTGCTGACACCCGTAGTTCACGTTCGAGGTATTCAGCAAGGGCGATTGCCAAGTTGCTCATGATTTAGCTTGTTCCTTGGCGACATGTTCAAATGGGTTAATCACCACCATGCCACCCTCTGCGTCCGGGCTATCCAAAACCAGACCCAGGTTGCGAAGTGTCTGGCCTAGTTGGGACCCGGGCACTGCTTGAGCTTGAACATCGATTCCGTATTCACCGAGATGACGGCATAGATCCTCGACTGTGCGAGGACCCTTTGCGCTATGAGTGCATGCATTGACTAGCGACAGAACTGACACTGGGCCAAGCGACACGATCCATGGCGCTGTCCGGTAACCTCCCTTCTTCGCTAAGAAGTAACCTTGGTCGTAGCTGTCGAGACCAGGCTCCGCAGTCTGCCGTTGGCCAAGTGCGTGGCGCAAGAATTCCTTCACGTTGGCGGAGATGCCCTTTTTTCCCGCCATCAGGCGTTGATCACTCTCCAAGATATCTTGGTAGTCATGCCTGAAGTCTTCCTCGTTGATGCACGTGCGATTCTCGCGCAGCCATTGGCAAAAAGCTTCCAACTCCTCGAGGTTTCCAAGACACGTTGAAAGGTGCTTGTAAGAGCCATTCAGGTAGTGAAGGAGCAGGTTGATTCCAGCTCGTGCCTTAACGAATCCCGTGGAGAAATCGGTAATTGTTCCTGCTGCTAACTGCCCATATCGCCAATATCCGGATCCGACGCTGAGGTGCTGCTCAAGTTCCGCACGTGTAGGGGCTTGAGCACCATTCAGGATCTGTCGAAAAATGGCAAAACACTGCATGTTCGCGTTGCAGATCCATAGGATGTAAGAAGCGGTGCCAAGACGGAGCATAGCTTCGACCATGCTAATCCACTGGCGCCGCGTAAGATGAATCTTGAGCGCAAGAGTGTACTCAAGATCAATGACAAACCTTGCAGCCGGTGTCGGTAGCCAAGCCTTACGCCATGCCGATGTGGCGAGGCTGTCCGAGAGATCACTAGGTCTTGACCAGGAAGCCATATGGAGCTTGTTGCGCCAAGATTCGAACTCTTCTTGTAGGAAACGAGCCCAAATGTCGTCATCTTCGCTGACTGAGAGCGAGTGAAATAGCTGGTTCCAAAGCTCCTTTGCGTCGGCTTCGCTGTGCTTCCCCAGGAGTATGATCCGGGCGACCAGCGCACCTGGGTTCCACGAATTTGCCGAGAGTCTCGCCGAAAGTGTGTAAAGGGCGGCGTCGGGAACAACCGGGCTAATTTGGAGAAAACGCTTGGCCGCTTGGTTTGGCTGTTTTGGACTGCGAAGTGTCCCAGTTATGATTCGCCGCCATGCCTCAATATCGATGTCAGTGCCTACCGCATCCGCTCGAGGACGTCTTCCCTTGTCGAGGTTCTTTTGGAACTCTCTGCCATTTTTTGGAGTACGACCTTCGGAAACCGCGTCTCCTTTGAAACCAACTTCCCGATATGTTGAGGCCAGTATAACTTCGCCAGATGCGTATTCAGGAGCAGGGCGCATGTGCAGGAAGCTGTTGTCATAGGCTTCATGGATGTTCGCCGGTGCCCAGGGTTTCTTTAGGAATTCCTCCGTGGTCATTGGCGCCCTCCCCTTGAGAAGTGGAACTGGCCACCCACGTACTCAATGGTGTCGAGAGAAGACCCCAGCACGATATGTGGCTCGTCGTTGAGGATTTGCTCGTCTCGAACCACCTGCCCGGCCACCAGGGATTTCACACGATCCAAAAGGGAATAGATCTCGCTGGGCAGCGAAGCTTCATGCAAGCCATCTGAGACTTCCTCCAGCACTCGAAACAGCTCGTATGTCAGAGCGACGTAGTGCCCTTCGATTCGAAAGTACGGGAGGTTCTCGGCTGGGCGCTTGTCGGAGTCTTCGGCCAGGACAGGCTGAACAGCCACCATCTTGGGAAGGAGAAGTGCCACGTCTCGAGATCGTTCCGCAATTGGCTGTCCAAAAGTTGTCGCTAGCCCCGCTCGAAACTTGTTGTTCGAGTCGTGCAAGAGGTTCCTAAGCTCCTTCCTCACGTCATTCTGTGCAGCGGTTTGACGGGCTGCTGATACGTATCGCTCAAAATGATCCACATCGCGACATACCGCCCGCCGAACCCCCAGGCTGCGCTTCACAAGTCGCGCCGCGAATTGTCGAATAGTGGACTGGAGAAGGCGGGCCTGGCGAGTCCGGTTTCTAGGGAACTTGTCTTCGACAAGAGCCTCATCTGCGAGGACTAGCGTCTGCAGAATGTCTCTCTCAAGCGTTTCGATTTGGGTGCCAACCAGCTCAAGTCCGTTTCGGACAGATAGGCTCAACCTGTTTTCGACATCTGCAACGGCGTAGTCTTGACCATCCTTGGAGAACAGAACCCTCTCGCTTGGAGAGAGTGCTGGCTCCAGCGCTGGGCCAAGCGAGTCACGAATGCGATCAGGGATATCTCCGCTCGCACGGGAAATGATTTCTTGGGCTTTTGACGCGAACCGAAAATAGCCCCTGGCTGCTAGCAAACCTTCATCTGAATGCTTTTCCTTGAACAGCTCGCGCTTGGCACTTCTGTGTTCCCCGCGATCGAAACCAGGCCATCTTGGGAAAAGGCGGTGGTGGAACAAGCGCGACATGAGCAAGAATGGAGCCCTATCGCGTTCCACACTATTTGCCGGCCCTTCGCGGGCAATCCGATACTGTTCAGCTGCCCAATCACAAGGGGACAATCGTTTCCCACGAATCTCGAGTTCAGAGTAATCCCCCACTATTAGGTATGGGACGAGCGAAAATAGATCGCGAAACGTCCATCTCTTACCCGAGCTAACCTCGTAGTAGTAGAGGAGCTGAACGAGCGATTCCAATACGCCCTTGCGCGTAAGAAGGCGACGATTCTGGCAAAACGGGCACCGAGTTCCAAGCTCACAGGGCTCGTTCCACCGCTTCTCTTCGAGGGCCGATTCGAAGATTTTGTAAGCGACTGACTGCTCGAAGCCCGTGTCGGATGGTGCTACCAGAGATTCAACATCCATGGGCCACACCCCGATATGTGAATAGCCTTCGAGAGGCCAACAAGACGGGGCGGTAGGACCGCTGGTAACAGACATTGTAATTTTAGAGAGCAGGTCTGCGGAAATGAAGTAGTCACCGCTTTCTTCCGCTATCGAAGCAGCGTGAGCAAGGATGCCGCGATTCACGCAGCATATGTATATGCCAGCCGATTCGGCATCCACATGTCCTGCAATGTCGTCGAGGAGCAGCTGTTCGGCAGACGCGCCTATTGACTGGTCGCCTTCTGTAGCGTCTTGGACGAGTGAGACAGAGACCTGTAGATGGCTTGGCAAGATCACGCCTATCGAAGACAGGTCAACTACGGTCTTGCGTGGTGGTAGCTCGTCTCTATGGGAATGGTACTGGGTGGCGAACGCCTCGTAGAGTGCCCCACGAGCATTCAGCTCTCTATCAAGGGCCTCGATGCATCCTTCAACGGCGTCGGTTTTACCGTTCCCTGGGCCGCCGACGAGGAAGATCGCGCGCGGAACATCATTTCCCGCAACAAGTCCTTCAACCCAGCTCCTAAGGCGCAAGACGACCGGAGTTTCGAACTGGTCTCCAGTTGGACGGCCGGTGTTCCGCTGGAAGGGTTTCCGCACTCCTCCGTGGCGATATCCGCTCCAGCGGATCAAGCCCTCGGGAAATTGTTGCAGATCTTCTGTCTCAGCCATTTCCTATACCGGATAGTCGGTCACTAGCATTCTGACCAACGGTGGAGACAAGGGTCTTGGCTGACTTTAATCATGTTGTGGAGCGTCAACCTGTCCAGGCGCCAGGTATAGAAGGCCATGCCTCATTCAGGCCGCCTCTCTTCTGGCGATTGCTCTTTGTGCCTTTGCTCGTCTCTGAGGGCGGAGATACTTCAGTAGAACCTCTCCCCACATTTCCGCCAACAAGGGCGGCACCGCGTTGGCGACTTGCGTGAACCTAGGTACCTCTCGTGCGCGCCGGTCTCCGCCTGTGGTATACTTCCCATGAAAGGAGAACCAATCAGGAAAGGTCTGGAGACGTGCATTCTCGCGCACTGTCAACGTACGCGGTTCTGAATAGTGTAATAGGTCGTCCGGCATGCTGGTGATCGTTGGTGAGACTTTCGCAGGGTCCAACACACGTGTTGCCATCTTCTTGATGCCGTAGCGCTCCCGCATTTCGCGATTGATTTGCACGTCGAGGCGGTCCGATTTCTTGCATTCGTCAATAATCTTGGCGAACCGTTTGACTATGTGTGGCCTGTGCTTTGCCAGACGGGTATCTGAGATAGGACCGTCGTATCCGTCGCGCATCAGGCGTTGGAAATTTGTGCGTGGCTTGGTCGTGCGAACTGCGTCGTAGCCCTTCGAGTCAGGGCATTCCCAGGTTCCTGCGCGCGCAACTTCGAGATCGGAAATCGCTTGCTGGCAGCTTACCTTTGCGCGAAGGCGCCTAGCCGACAAGAAGTCATCCTTTGCAGATTGGAGATGAGCAAAAGGATCGCCGCGGTTAGGTAGGTCGAGGTCATTTTTGAGAATGCCTACAAGGAAGAAACGCGGTCGTCGCTGAGGCACGCCATATGCGGAACACGGAACCGTGTCTTTGTAGACATGGTAGTTTTCTTCGAGGCGCGCGATGAGCTCGTTTGCGAAATTTCGTCGAGAGGTCGAACTGCTACTTGCCGCGAAGTCATAAGTAATGCCCTTCACGTTCTCGATCAGCACGATCCGGGGTTGTACCAAGTCGACAAACTCGAGGTATCGCTCGACGAGCCGATTACGAGGGTCTTTGTGGCGTCGCCTGCCGGCGCTAGAGAAGCCCTGGCAAGGCGGCCCCCCTGCAAGAAGATCAACCTGGCCGCGAAGCTTGGACAAGCGCTCGTAGTGCGCCGAAATAAGTTCCTCGATAGCCCAGGGCTTTTGCTCTAACCAACTCGCCCAGTTGTAGCCGTAGCGCGCGTTTGGCCCAAGCAAGTTGGATTGCAACGTGTCAAATGCGAAAGCGTCCTTCTCGACGGCAAATAGGCCGCGCCAGCCTGCTCGAAGGAGGCCAAGGCTCAATCCACCGCAACCCGCAAAGACATCGATGAACACCGGATCCCGATTAACGGCACGCCTACTCATCTACCTTTGCCTTTCCCGAGAAAGGCCGCAAGTCAGCAGAGTCCTCTCCACAAACAGGTTCCCCCGAAGCGACTGCAAAAACGATTCGACCAAACTACCATTCGTCCATTCGGCGCAGACGGCCAACGATGGAACGGGATGCCGAATCTTCCCACAACAGTGTCGCAGAATGCCGAATCGTCTAGGGGTAGTTCAACCAAGAAGAATATATCAGGCGAAGAACAGAATGGGAACGTTTGCTGTAACACTTTGACTTCACCAATTGTTGGCGCCCTACCGCTGTCCACGTGCTCTGAGACCAGCATAAACCTATGGATTGCAACTGATACGCCTAAAGATTGATTTTACATAGATACATTTAACCCTAGATGTAAGCGCCAGGAAATTCTCAGCATTTTCGAGAGGCAGATCCAACTCCCCTCAAAAACACCTCCAAGGCAAGCCTGTAAGCTCCCAAATGTGAGAAGTGAATTTAGTTGCCAGCGATGACAGGTGACAGATGATGACATGGATTTCTGGAAACTCTCTCATGAGCAAGACATGAGCTACTTCCCGATTTCCTGTATCACCCCTGTCACCCTGTCACCCCAGGACAAGAGAAAAGGTCACGCTTCAGTTTGGTCTTTCAGCCGAATCCCATACCAGCGCCGCTCGCTCTTCGTCCTGCCCTGTTGTAGACCACGGCCACCAAGTCGCTTAGCAAACTCTGACTTCGGAAGAGGGGTCTCGACAGTCTCGACACACCAGTCCTCGTATGCAGCGTAGAGCTCTTTCGAAGGGCTGAAGCGCTCAGGAGCCAGCTCACAGCAATCGTCAATGAACTTAGCCACCTGATCCGATTCGGCTCGGTACTCCTTGGTCGCTGCGCGCACTTTCTCGGGAGGCTGAAGCCCATCATTCTGCCACGCCAAGCACCCCTTAACTGCCCAAGCCAAGATGCCCTGCTGCTCAGCTCTTAACTTCTCAGGCAGACCCTTGTCCCTCTTTTCCAGAGGGAACGTCACGTCAAAAGGAATGAGGTGAATTCGCCGCCAGATCCCTTCATCAGTACCTTCGATGTTCGGCTTCCGGTTCGTCGCAAGGAAGATTTTGAACTGAGGAACGAACTCGAACTCCTGCTGATAGAGGTAGCGGGCGGTAATCGGATCTCCTCCGGTCATCTGCTTGACCAAACCTTCAGCGAACTTGTGGTTCGCTTCCGACTCTGACGTTACGACCAACCTCGCCCCAGCAAGTCTCGCGATGTCCGACCGCGCCCCTTCGGAGCGTCGGACCATGAGGCTTTCTGCCTGCGCCTGACGAGCATAGGGGTCGAGGATATCCTTGATCGCGTTCAAGAATGTCGTCTTGCCGTTAGCGCCCGTCCCGTGCAGCAAGAACATGCATTGCTCGGAAGTGCTACCAGTCAGCGTGTAGCCAATCACCCTCTGGAGGTAGCTGACGAGTTCTTGATCACCGCCACAGACACCGTCCAGGAAGTTGTTCCACTTTGGACACTCTGCCTTCGGGTCGTAGGAGACCGGAACGATCTTAGTGATCAGGTCTGCTGGGCTATGGGGTCTCAGCGCTCCTGTCTTGAGGTCCAAGGTGCCGTTCTCACAGTTCAGTAGCCACGGATCGCTATCGAGTTCATCCGCTCCTACAGCCAAGTGGGGCTTTGCCAGTTCAAGCATGCTCCGGAGCTTTCGCTGATCGAGGGTTTGCGTCATCCACCTTGAAACCTGCTGCTGGTTTTCTGGTAACACCTGGTTGCGAAGATAGCCGCCATAGTCCCAGACGAGCTGTTGCCCCACCAGAATCACCTGATCTGTGGTGTCTTGCTTCCACTGTTTACCCATCCATAGATACCAACAGCCATGCTCATAGCAGTAGCGTGCCCTGCTTGAGCACTTTTGGGCAAATAGAAGGCCATTGTGTGAATCTGAGACCGGGAGCTCTCCCGAATCGGAATTCATCACGGAATGAGATACTCTCGAAGCGGAAATCACTGACACCTTCAACCCAAGCCAGTCCTGGACACAGCTACAGGATCGATCACCAATCAGTTCGGCCAACCGAGAAGGTCCGGCAACTGGCTCACCGCGAGCCAACCTAGCGACGGTATCGGCAATGCATCTCTTCCGGTCCTCGACATCCTCATCCTCTGCAGCATGGCACACAGCTTCAACGAACTGGACGGCGTTTTCCGAAGACCAACCGCCCTTGAGCAACGTGCCTGAAAGAGCCAATGCAAGATCATGCCGAGAGCCCTTAGCCCAATACTTGGCGATTAGGGATGCAGCTGCGCACTTCCTGACGGCAGATAGCAGGTCGTCTCTTGAGACGTGAGCAGGATCACCCTTGCAGTCGAACTCGACTCTCTCACCTGAAGGATGAACCGAACCCGGAAAGACGGTCTGGCTACCATTGGCCCTGTACTCCAACAGCATTCCCGCACCATCAGGGCCACTGAATGCGGTCCGGTCGCCGCAATCCGTCACCCTGTAGAGCCAGTGGCTCTTTGGCTTTGAGGAACGACCGAAGATCGCTTCAGTTGGGGGTAGGAACGCGGGAGCTAGCCGAATCGCTTCCTCGCAGTCGAGATCGATATCGACAAGTCCTCCAGACGCTTCGCCGAGGTTGATGCCAATATTCATCTGCTCTGCTCGGAAAGCTGCTTCGAGCTCCTTACCGTCAAGCGCAAGCTCTCCCCAGCCCTTCAGGCGAGGAGCCTTGTCCTTGTATGGAATTGGAATGGGCCGGTAGCCCATAGACCTGTAATGCTTGGCCCATTCGAGGGCCGTCTTGGGTGTTTGTACGTAGTCAGCCGGTTGGCTGTAGGCGGGAGTATATGTAGGGACTAAACTACTGGTCTCTCTCACTTTTTCCTCGTGATACAATATCGGCGCCATCCAGTCAGCCACTAAACGAGAGACCGAATGGCGCATCGCGAGAAGGTGAACCTTCTGCGTGACCAATAAATATGACCTAGAACACCAGACTACAATTCTTGAACGAAACTTTATGACTCCTATATAGGGATTTGCGAAAGATCGTTCCTGTAACGTGGCGAAATCAATATCTTGAATGGGCGACCCAGTCTCGGACTAGGTCCTGAAGATCTGGCGCACTCTCGAAATGCTTGGCTTAACGGTTTTCAGAAAACCGAGCCTGGGGACAACTTGAGTATCTATCTACCCAGGAGGCTGAATGGCGCAGCCTTTAAAGCGGCGGACGGTCTGGCTGAGGTACTTAACGGCTTGGTTTGATCAAGCTGGTTCAGTCGATCCGAGGTCTCCGACAGGTACTTAACACTTTCAAATCAGGAATTTTATGGGGAGCCCATGCATACTATACCCCGGGTACCCGGGTGGCCCCTGCGCCCCCTCTCCAACAGGCGAGGTGGCACACTCCTGTCACACCGCCTGTGACGGTTCGCGCCCAAAAGCCTTGTCTGCGAGAATCTGGAAAGAGATAATCAGGTCACCAGCACGGGGTATGTGCCTAGAAAACCTTGACTATCTGCGGGAGAAAATGGTGGGCGTACAAGGACTCGAACCTTGGACCCGCTGATTAAGAGTCAGCTGCTCTACCAACTGAGCTATACGCCCCCATGAAGGGTGGCCCGAGAGGTCTCTCTGCCCGCCGAAATCCTTGGAAAACCTTGGACTTAGCCCCGAGGAGGGGGTCGACAGTAGCGGGCCGGAAAACGGCAAGACCGCCGGGATGCGGGGTGATAGCAAGTCACGGCCCCTTTGTCGAGGCCCCAGGTGCGAAAAATCTGCAAAAAAAGGGGCATTCCGGCGGTGACCCGCGGGGTGGCTTCCTGGGGCGGTTCCCTGGAGTGCCCCCTAGACCTCCGCCGTGCCGCGGCGGGAGATGCGGATATCCCGGTGGATGTAGCAGGACATGATCAGGCCCATGGCGATCATCACCGTCAGCAGCACCGTGCCGCCATAGGAGACCAGGGGCAGCGGCACGCCGACCACCGGGAAGACGCCCATCACCATGGCCATGTTGATGGAGACGTAGAGGAAGAGGTTGGTGGTCAGCCCCAGGGCCAGCAGGCGCGCAAACTGGTTCCGCGCCCTGAAAGAGATGGCGAAGCCGTAAGCCAGGAGCAGGAAGTAGAGACCCAGCAGGCCAAGGCTGCCGACCAGGCCGAATTCCTCGGCCAGCATGGTGAAAATAAAATCGGTCTGCTTCTCCGGCAGGAAATTCAGGTGACTCTGGGTGCCCTGCATGAAGCCCTTGCCGGTGACCGCGCCGGAGCCGAAGGCGATCATCGCCTGCAGGCTGTGGTAGCCGGCGCCCAGCGGGTCGTTCTCCGGGTTCAGGAAGGTCAGCACCCGGGCCTTCTGGTAGTCGTGCAGGAACTGCCAGCCGATGGGGATCGCGGCCAGGCCAGCGACGATCACCAGGGCGAACTTCCACCAGCGCACGCCGGCGGCGAAGAAGACCGCGCCGGCGGCCAGCAGCAGCATGCCGGCCGTGCCCAGGTCGGGCTGCTTCAGCACCAGGCCGGCCGGGGCGACGGCCAGCATGATCGGCAGGATCAGGTAGGTCGGCCGGCCGATGTCCTCGTTGGCGATGCCGTGGAAATAGCGCGCCAGCGCCAGGATCAGCGCCACCTTCATCATTTCCGAAGGCTGCAGGCGGATGATGCCCAGGTCGATCCAGCGCTGGGCGCCCATGCCGATGGTGCCCATCACCTCCACCGCCGCCAGCAGGCCGAAAGCGGCGAAGTAGATCAGATAGGCATAGCGGAACCAGAAGCGAACATCGATCAGCGCCACGGTGAACATCAGCACGAGGCCGAGGCCGAAGCGGATCATCTGGCGCGAGGCCCAGGGCGACATATCGCCGTTGGCCGCCGAATAGAGCATGGCGAAGCCGACGCCGGCGATGAGGCAGAGCAGCAGCACCATGCCCCAGTTCAATTGCCAGAACTTCTGCCGCAGGGTCAGTTCCGGATTGCGCCGGGAGAGGAAGATATCCACCGCCATCAGCCGCGCTCCACCACCTGCGTCGTGGCTATGATGGGCAGGGAGCGGCGCCCGGCCGGATCGCGCTGCTGGGTCTCCAACAGGATGTCGCGGGCGATCGGCGCCGCCACCGCGGACCCGCCGCCGCCATGCTCGACCACCACGGCGCAGCAGTAGCGCGGCTTGTGCACCGGCGCGAAGGAGACGAAGAGCGCATGGTCGCGCCGCCGCCAGGGAAGCTGCTCGTTCTTGGTCACGCCGGCGGCGCGCTCGGCCATGGTAATGCGGCGCACCTGGGACGTACCGGTCTTGCCCGCCAGTTCCATGCCTTCTTCCTGGATCCGCGCCCGATAGGCGGTGCCGCGCGGGTGGTTGCTGACCGCGTCCATGGCGTCACGGACGATTTTCAGGTGGGCCTCCGGCAAATCCAGCGGGGCGAAGTCCGGCGCCGGCGCGGCCGCCTCCCCCTCCGGCAACTGGGCGTTGGCGCGCACGCCACGGGTCAGGCGCGGCGTCACCTGCCTGCCGCTGGCGATGCGCGCGGCCATGGTGGCGAGCTGCAGCGGCGTCGTCAGCACGAAGCCCTGGCCGATGGAGGCGACCAGGGTCTCGCCGCCCTGCCAGGCCTCGCCGATGTTGGCCAGCTTCCAGTCTCGGGTCGGGATCACCCCGCCCCGCTCCCCGTTCAGGTCGATGCCGACCTTCTCGCCCAGGCCGAACTGATTGGCCATGGCGGCGATGTTGTCGATGCCGACCTTGCGGGAGATTTCGTAGAAGAAGACGTCGCAGGAGTGCTGGATGCCCTCGTGCATGTCCACCCAGCCGTGCCCGTGGCGCTTCCAGCAGTGGAAGCGGGAGCGGCCGAGGGTCATGTACCCTGGGCAGAAGACCTTCTGATTGGGATTGATGCCGGCCTTCAGCGCCGCCAGGGCGACGACCATCTTGAAGGTCGAACCCGGCGCGTACATGCCGGCGATGGCTTTGTTGGTCAGCGGGTGCAGCGGATCGTTGATCAGGTCGTTCCACTGCTTGTAGGTCAGGCCGATATTGAAGGCGTTGGGATCGTAACTGGGCACGGAAGCCAGGGCGAGCACGTCGCCGTTCTCGATGTCCATGACCACCGCCGAGGCGCTCTTCTCGCCCTGCAGGCGCTGATGGACGAAGGTCTGCAGGCCGCCGTCGACGGTCAGAACCAGCTCGTCGCCGGGCTTGCCCTCCTCGCGGTTCAGCTCGCGGATCACGCGGCCGTAGGCGTTGACCTCGATCTGGCTGGTCCCGGCGTTGCCGCGCAAGGCCAGGTCGTACTTCTGCTCGATGCCGTTCTTGCCGATACGGAAGCCGGGCAGCTCCAGCAGCGGATCGCCGGTCAGGTCCCGCTCGGCCACGGCGGCGACATAGCCCAGCACGTGGGCCATGGAATCGGCGAAGGGATAGTCGCGGATCTGGCCCATTTCGATGGTCACGCCCGGTAGCTCCGGCCCGTTCACCTCGACCCGGCTGACCTCGTCCCAGGTCAGGTTCTCGCGCACGGTCACCGGGACGAAGCCGCGCTTGCGAGAGACCTCGCGCAGCACCCGCTTGGTGTCGTGCTCGTTCAGTTCGATCAGCCGCGACAGCGCCATCAGCACCTTTTCGACGTCGCCGGCATGTTCGCGCACCAGAACGACGCGGAAGTTCTGCCGGTTGGAGGCGAGCGGCAAGCCGAAGCGGTCGAGAATACGCCCGCGCGGCGGCGGCAGCAGGCGCAGGTTGATGCGGTTGTCCTCCGCCAGAGTCTTGTAGCGGTCGGACTCGATCACCTGCAGGTAGTACATGCGCCCGGCCAAGCCGGCCAGCAGCAGGGTCTGGGCGCCGCCCAACAGCAGGCCGCGGCGCGAGAAGGCTCTTTGGCGTTCGTTGTCTTCGTTCTTCTGCAGCATCGCCGGTCCCGCCCTTAGCGCTGGAACAGCCGCTGGCCGCGCAGGAAAACCCACGCCAGGCAGGGATAGAAGGCAAGCGTCACGAGATACTGGAAGAACACGGGATCGGGGCTCAGCAGCGCCGTCATGGCGATGCAGGTCAGCAGCCAGGTCACGGCCAGCGCCGCGGCGGCGACCAGCATGAAGGCGACCCAGATGACCGCGAAGGAGGCCGCCAGGAAAAAGCGATGCTGCCAGACGACCAGGGCGTGAGCCACCAGCAGGCCGATGATGCCCGGCCCGATGACGCCGCCGGTCAGCACGTCCTGGACCAGGCCGATCACGAAGACCGCCCAGATGGGCATGAGATCGGGGCGGTGCACCGACCAGAAGAACACCCCGATCAGCGCCAGCGCCGGCACGATGGGCGAGAGGTCGGCGACGTGCAGCGGCAACAGGGCGAAGAGGACCAGCAGCAGCGTCACGAAGAAGGGGGAGATACTGCGGGCCACGACGTCGAGGCGGTGCCAGACGCCCTCATCCTGCCTCACTGCGCCGTCCCGGCCGCCGCCGCCGCGCGGGCCGCCCCCACCTGTGCTTCGAAGTCCAGGATGCCGGTCATCTCGTAGTCGACGATGCGCAGCATCTCCATGTGCGACCAGTCGACGAAGGGCTTGACCCGGATGCCCTTCTCTCCGACGCCGGCGACCACGCCGATAGGCAGGCCCGGCGGGAAGACCCCGCCGTGACCCGAGGTGGTCACCCGGTCGCCGAGTTGAACCTTGGCCGTGGGCCCGAGGTAGAGCAGTTCAGGCGCATTGGTGTTGTCGCCGGCCAGCACGGCGCGGTCGCGGCCGTCGCCCACCACAACCGGCACCCGGCTGTTGATGTCGGTCAGCAGCAGCACCCGGGCGGAGCGTTTGCCGACCTCGGCGATGCGTCCGGCCAGGCCGTCGGCGGTGACGGCCGCCTGGCCCTTCTCCACGCCGTCGCGCTCGCCGGCGTTGATCAGCACGGTGCGCACGAAGGCGCCCCCGGGATCGCCCACGACGCGGGCGCTGATATAGGACATGGCCGGGTCCGGCACCATGCGGTTGAGCGAGCGCAGGGCCGCGTTCTCCGCCTCCAGGCGGCGGGCAACGGCCTGCCACTGCAGCAGGCGGGCGTTCTGTTCCTTGAGGGCCAGGTTCTCGCTGCGCAGATTGGCCAGGGCCTCGGCCTGGTCGATCACGCCGCTGAAGGTCTTGACCGGCTGCGATACGGCATTGAGGATCGGCGTCACCATGTCGGTGACCGCGGTGCGGGTTTCCTCGACGACGAAGCTGTTGGTGCGCCCGATGAGCATCAGGCCGAAAGCGGCCCCCACCAGGAGCAGAAGCGCGAAGCGGCTCGCCCAAGCCTTCAGGGGCGATGCTACGCGGATTTCTGAGCCGGTCGGTTTGTTCACAGGACCTCCTGTCGCTGCAGCCCCCCAACCAGGCCATCAAGCGACCGATTCGGGCTAAGTTACCGAACCATCACACCAAATACAAATGAAGAAAGCATTGACCCCTAATAGACCCTTAATATCCGAGTGGCCTCAATACATGGAGATCAGCACGTTCTTCAGGACTTTCATTTCCTCGAGGCAGCGGCCGGTGCCCAGCGCCACGCAGGACAGCGGATCGTCGGCGATGGAGACCGGCAGGCCGGTGGAGGCCCGGAGCACGTAGTCCATGTTGCCGAGCAGGGCGCCGCCGCCGGTGAGGACGATGCCCTTGTCGACGATGTCGGCGGCCAGTTCCGGCGCCGTGTGCTCGAGAGCGACCTTCACCGCCTCGACGATGGCCCCGACCGGCTCGGCCAGGGATTCGGAGATCTGCCGCTCGGAGATGATCAGTTCCTTCGGCACGCCGTTCATCAGGTCGCGGCCCTTGATCTCCATGGTGCCGCCCTCGCCGTCTTCCGGCGGGCAGGCGGAGCCGATTTCCTTCTTGATGCGCTCGGCGGAGCCTTCGCCGACCAGCAGGTTATGATTGCGGCGGATGTAGGCGATGATCGCCTCGTCCAGCTTGTCCCCGCCGACACGTACGGAGCGCGAGTACACGATGCCGCCCAGCGAAAGTACGGCCACCTCGGTGGTGCCGCCGCCGATGTCGACGACCATGGAGCCGGTCGGCTCGGTCACCGGCAGGCCGGCGCCGATGGCCGCGGCCATGGGCTCCTCGATCAGGAAAACCCGGCGCGCACCGGCGCTTTCCGCCGATTCCTGGATGGCGCGGCGCTCAACGGCGGTGGAGCCGGAGGGCACGCAGACGATGACCTGCGGGCTGGCGAAGGAGCGGCGATTGTGCACCTTGCGGATGAAGTGCTTGATCATCTCCTCGGCGACTTCGAAGTCGGCGATGACGCCGTCGCGCAGCGGGCGGATGGCCTGGATATTTCCCGGCGTACGTCCGAGCATCATCTTGGCCTCGTCACCGACGGCCAGGACCTGCTTCTTGCCTTTCACTTCGGCGATCGCCACCACCGAGGGCTCGTTGAGGACGATACCGCGGCCCTTCACGTAAACCAGGGTGTTCGCGGTGCCGAGGTCGATCGCCATATCGGCGGAGAGCATGCCGAGCAAACCAGAAAACATGGATCCAATCGCCTTTTCTTCAATCCATACACGTGCCGCGGCGCCCGCGGCGGTTCGAACCCGAAGCCTGGATCAGGCCGACATCACCTGGGGTGCCGTCTTTTCCCGCTTCACCAGTAATTTGTTCAGCGCGTTGATGTAGGCCCGCGCCGAGGCCACCAGGGTATCATGATCCGCGCCCTGGCCGTTTACCGTTTTACCATTCTCTTCCAAACGGACCGTTACTTCCGCCTGCGCATCGGTACCTTCGGTCACCGCATGGACCTGATAGAGCTGCAGGCCGGCCTCGTGGGGGAAAAGCTGCGAGATCGCCGCGAAGGTGGCGTCGACCGGGCCGTTGCCCGCGGCCTTGGCCGCCTTGGCCTCGCCGTCGATCTCCATCTCCAGCTCGGCCGTCTGCGGGCCCTTGGAACCGCAGACCACCTGCAGGGAGACGAAGCGCAGCCGGTCGTTGTGGCGCAGCACGGCGTCGTCGACCAGGGCGATGATGTCCTCGTCGTAGACGTCCTTCTTGGCGTCGGCCAGGTCCTTGAAGCGGACGAAAGCGTCCTGGATCTCGTTGTCGTTCAGGGTGAAGCCCAGCTCTTCCAGCTTGGACTTGAAGGCGTGGCGCCCGGAATGCTTGCCCATGACCAGGGTCGAGCGGCTGAGGCCGACCGATTCCGGCGTCATGATCTCGTAGGTCTCGGCATTCTTCAGCATGCCGTCCTGGTGGATGCCGGATTCATGGGCGAAGGCGTTGGCGCCGACGATGGCCTTGTTGGGCTGCACCGAGAAGCCGGTAATGGCGGAGACCAGGCGCGAGGCCTTGGTGATCATCTCGGTCTTGACGCCGGTCACATAGGGCATGGCGTCGTGGCGGGTGCGCAGCGCCATGACCACCTCTTCCATGGCCGCGTTGCCGGCGCGCTCGCCGATGCCGTTGATGGTGCACTCCACCTGACGGGCACCGGCCTGCACGGCGGCCAGGGAGTTGGCGACGCCGAGGCCCAGATCGTTGTGGCAATGCACCGAGATCACCGCCTTGTCGATGTTCGGCACCCGGTTTTTCAGCATGGCGATGAGGGCGTGGAACTCCTCGGGAACGGTATAGCCCACGGTGTCGGGAATGTTGATGGTCCCGGCGCCGGCCTTGATCGCCGATTCCACGCAGCGGCAGAGGAAATCGTGCTCGGTGCGGGTGCCGTCCTCGGGCGACCACTCCACGTCGTCGCAGAGGTTGCGGGCGTGGCCGACGCTGTCGATCACCGCCTGGTGCACCGCCTCCGGCTCCATCTGCAGCTTGAACTTCATGTGCAGCGGGCTGGTGGAGATGAAGGTGTGGATGCGCGGGGCGGCGGCGCCCTCCAGGGCTTCGGCCGCGCGGTCGATGTCGCGCTGGGTGGCGCGGGCCAGACCGGCGACGCGGGCCGCCTTGACCGCGGCGGCCACCGCCTGGACGGCCTCGAAGTCGCCCTTGGAGGCGATGGGAAAGCCGGCCTCGATGACGTCGACGCCCATTTCCTCCAGGACGTGGGCGACCTGCAGCTTTTCCTCGAGGTTCATGGAGCAGCCCGGCGACTGCTCGCCGTCGCGCAGAGTGGTGTCGAAGATAAAGACGCGCTCCCCGGCGGATTTACCGCCGGTCGCGTCCTTCTTCGCCTGGGCCTGCTTGCTCGCCACTGCCTGTTACACCCTTGCCTCGGGCCGCGGGCCTGCGCGGCCGCCACGTCCCGTCAAATTCACGTTCCCCGAGCCACCGGCCCGGTTGACCGGGGCGGCGGAGAGCGGCGGAAGAAAAGCTGGGCGCACGGCCGATCCTAGAGGCCACGGGAAGGGTCACTGCTTCTGCCGTCCCCCTTCCGGAGGCCCCCTATCGGAGGGGTCGAGACCCTCGACCTGTCGCGCCGTGTCCCGTCTTCAGCGCAACGGCCCCTGCACGGGACCACCATTCGGTTCAGAAGCGTGGTTAACGCCTACTTTTCTAAACCCCACTCTTGAGGTTAACAATATCTAATTTGGAAGCGTTAAGAATTGCTGAAGTCCAGGCGCTTCCTACGTTTTTTCCACGCAGGAAGGTTTTCCCCAGGTTGCGGAAAGGCAGCGGCCTCGCCCTCCGCCCGGGGCCGGCAAGGCGTCGCCCGGCGGACCTTCATCCGGCAGACCGCCACTCGAAGCGAGGGCCCGCCCCGCCGTCAGGTCTCGCGCGGCGCCTCCGGCAGGGCCCAGCCCGCCTGCCTGTGTCGATAGAGCGTGTAAACCGACCAGGCGATCAACAGCGCGCCCAGCAGCGGCCTGACCAGGCCTTCCATCATGAATAGGGGGATGGAGAGCGCCAAACTGGCCGCCGGAACGTAGAACAGCGTCCAGACCCGCGCCGTCCGCATCCGCTGGTACCAGGGGAAGGCCGCCGAAAACAGAGCGACGATCAGGAAGAACAGCGACCAGGGCCGGGTGATGAAGAGGGTCAGGTCGTCGCTGATGCCCAAGGCGCGGGACAGGTTGAGCTCCGCGATATTGCCCAGCACCACGCCCAGTATGATGGGCGCGAGGGGAAAGCCGAACAATTTCATCACATAGCCGATGATTCCAAAGGCGAAGAGCACCCAGATGTTGAACGTGACGTTGCCCAGGGCAAAGACACCGATGGCGCAGTACATCAGGATCACCGCCGCCAGGAAATACATCGGCATGCGCACGATCCACAGAAAGGCCCGCAGGCAGAACGCCTGCATGACGATCATGATGAAGTGCGCCAGGAAGAAGGCGACGAAGATCGCATAAGCCAATTGCGGATTGTCGGAAATGAAGGTCGGGCTGGGCTGCACGTTGTGGATCAGCAGCGCCCCCAGCATGACCGCCGTCACGATGTCGCCGGGAATGCCCAGCGCCATCATGGTGATCAGCGCGCCGCCGGCCGTGGCGTTGTTGGAGGCTTCCGGCGCGATGATGCCCTCGGGCGAGCCGTTGCCGAAGTCCTGCGGCCGCTTGGAGGCCTTCTTGGCCTGGTCGTAGGCCAGGATGTTGGAGATCGAGCCGCCGGCCGCCGGCAGAATGCCGGTAAAGACACCGATGAAGGCGGAACGCACCAGGTTCAGCCAATGGGTCAGGATCGTCCGGACCGCCGCCAGGTGCTCGACACGGACCGCCTTGGCCGTGCGTTCCATCAAGGGCCGGCGCGCGCGCTCCGGATCGCGCACGTCGCTCAAGAGCTGAGAGAAGGCGAAGAGACCGACCAGCACCGGCAGGAACTCCAGCTTGTCCTGCAGCACCTCGGTGCCGAAGTTGAAGCGCGCGACTCCGTTGATGTCGTCCTCGCCCATGGTCGAGATCAGCAGTCCCAAGAGGCCGGCGATGATGCCCTTGGTCAGGTTCTCGCCCGACAGGCTGGCTGTGATGGTCAGCGCGAAGATCACCAGGGCGAAGAAATCCCAGGGGCCGAACTCCAGCCCGATGCGGGCAAGCTGCGGGGCCAGCAGGACCAGAATGATGGCGGAGATGATGCCGCCGAAGAAGGACGACCAGACGCCGAGGCCCAGCGCCAGGCCGGGCTTGCCCTTGCGCACCAGGGGAAAGCCGTCGAAGACGGTGGCGACGGACGACGGCGTGCCGGGAATGCCGGTCAACATTCCCGACATAAGCCCGCCGGAAAGCCCGCCGACGAAGACGCCGATCATGGTGGCCAGGCCCTCCACGGCGCTGAGGCCGAAGGTGAAGGGCAGCGTAAGGACCACCGCCATGGTGATGGTGAAACCGGGGATCGAGCCGGCGATCAGGCCGGCCGTCACGCCCACGAACATGAGAATGAGGTTATAGGCGGAGAAGACTTCGCCGAAGGCGCCCCAGAGCGGTTCGAAACCCATGACTACGCCCCGCGCCTAGTAGATTCGCAGCAGCTCGCCTTCCGGCAGGAAGACGCGCAATCCGAAGGTGAAGATGGCCCACATGGCGCCGACCGAGCCGATCGCGACCGCCGCATGCAGCACGACCAGCGAGAGCCTGGGCCGCCCCAGGAGCGTCAAGGCCAGGAAGACGAAGAGGATGCCGCCGAGCAGCATGCCGAGGTAGTCGAGGGTGATCAGAAAGCCGAAGAACAGCGCATAGCAGATCAGCGCGTTGCGGTAGCGCAGGCACCAGCCGAGGATTCCGCCCTCCGCGGGGACCGGCGCCTCCTCTTCCTGCTCGGCCGCTGCGACTCGTCCCGTCACGGCCTGCCAGAGGTAGACGAGCGAGGCCAGCGTCAGGACGCCCAGGACGAGTTGCGGCCATGCCCGAGAGTTCATGGAAGCATAGTCGGTCAACCTGATGTGGGCCGATTCCCAGAGAAAGACGCCGCAGAACAGCAGCAGCAGCAATGCCACCACGACATCGCGATTGATCCGAGACAACGCCTGCCTCCCCTTGCTTTCACGCCTGCTGAGTTGTCGCAGCTTCTGCGGCAGGCTGCCCTGTGGTCAAATTTCCCGACAAGACGCGCTCGGCGCCGGCCCGGCGAAGAGCGGGAGCCGGGAGTTTTCCCGGCCGCCCTCTCCGCCGGCGCTCACGCCCAGCACCAAGTGCCGCCTATTCGCCCTTGTAGAGGCCCACTTCCTTGGCGATGCGCTTCCACCTGCTGAAGGTGTCCTCGAAGTAGGCGGTGTACTCGGCCGGGTCGAGGTAGACCACCTGGGTGCCCTTGGCTTCCATCTGCGCCAAGACCTCGGGGTCTTCCGCCGCCTTCTTGAAGACCGACGCGTAGTGGTCGATCAGTTCCTGGGGCGTGCCCTTGGGCAGCATCACGCCGCGGTCTGTTCCATAGACCATATCGTAGCCCTGCTCGTTCAGCGTCGGCACATCGGGGATCTCGGCGTTACGCTCCGGCGTGGTGATGCCCAGAGCCTTCAGCTCGCCGGTGGTGATGTACTTCTTGGCAGCGGCCAGGTTGATCTCGCCCAGCTCGATGTTCTTGGCCAGCAGCGCGGTCATGCGCTCACGGGTGCCGTCATAGGAAACATGCTTGAACTTCACGCCCGCCGCGTCTTCCAGCAGCAGGAAGACGAAGTGGCTGGTCGAGCCCAGGGTGCCGCCGGCAACGATCTCGCCCGGCTTTTCCTTGGCCGCGGCCACCAGCTCGTTGATGTTGTTGTAGGGCACGTCGGGGTTGGCGCCGAAGATCGCCGGCGTCCGGGTCAGCATGGAGACCGGCTCGAAAGCGTCCCAGGTAAAGTCGACGCGCCCGTTCAGGAAAGACGTGATGGCGCTCTGGTGAATGGCGAACAGCGTGCAGCCGTCGGCCTTGGCCTTGACCGCTTCCTTGGCGCCCTTGTTGCCGCCCTGGCCGCCGATGTTGACGACCTGCAGCTCCGGATCGGCGCCGTGCTTGTTGGCCGCGTCCACGAAAACGCGGAAGATGACGTCGGTACCGCCGCCGGCGCCCCAGGGCACGATCAGCTTGGCGGTGCGGCAGGGAATGTCGACCGCCGCGGAAGCCCCGTTCGGCACCGCGCCGGCGGCGACCGCCGCAAGCAGCCCCGCCGCACCCAGCATCGTTTTGCTCTTCATCATGATATCCGTCCTCCCATCCCTGTCGAGGGGTTGTATTTATTGGGCTCACACGCCGGATGGTCGTGCGCCAGTCAGAAAAAACGAAACCGCGGCCTCCGGCTGGTGGCTTTGCGCTACCTCGGGGATGGCACGCGGTCTTCCAATTGGTACTTTAACGCCCTGGCTTCGCGTGACAACGCCTGAACGCCGCGCTTCATCGTAACCTACGGAAATCTTTCGATCTTGGGAGTAACTTTCTTGTCAGATCAGATCACTGTCGCCATCGCCGGCTTCGGCGCCATCGGCTATGCCGTGGCCGAAGCCCTGGACGCCGGAAAGCTGCCCGGGCTGAGCTTGGCCGCCGTCTCGGCGCGCGATACCGCCAAGGCCGAGGGCCGCATGGCCGGGTTCAAGCGGCCCGTGCCCGTCCTGCCGTATCAGGACCTGGCGGCGGCCGACGTGGTGATCGAGTGCCTGCCCGCGGCGCATTTCGCCGAGTTGGCCCGATCCGTCCTCGGCCAGGGCAAGACCCTGATCCCGCTGTCGGTCGGTGCGCTGCTGCCGCGGCCGGAGCTGATCGACCTGGCGCGCGAGAAAGGCGGCACCATCGTGGTGCCGACCGGCGCCCTGCTGGGCCTGGACGCCGTCCGGGCCTGCGCCGAGGGGCCGGTGGAGAGCGTCACCCTGGTGACCCGCAAGCCGCCCGGCGGCCTCGCCGGCGCGCCGCACCTGGTCGAAAACGACATCTCGGTCGAGAACCTCACCGAGCCCAAGCTGGTCTTCGAGGGCACCGCCCGCGACGGCGCCAAGGGCTTCCCGGCCAACGTGAACGTCGCCGCGGCGCTCAGCCTCGCCGGCATCGGCCCCGACAAGACCTCCCTGCAGATCTGGGCCGACCCCACGGTCACCCGCAACACCCACACCGTGCGGGTCGAGGCCGACGCCGCGCGCCTGACCATGACCATCGAGAACGTGCCGACGGAAGAAAACCCAAAGACCGGCAAGATCACCGCCCTCTCGGTGCTGGCCACCCTGCGCCGCATGGCCGGGCCGCTCAGAGTGGGGACTTGAGAGCCTGGGACTTACTGACCGCCGAAGGCTCTCCTGAGTCCTTCGGCTTCCGGCTTGCCGGACCGGACCGCGGTCAATTCGCGGATCGGCGCAGCTCTCTCCGATCCGCGGACCCGTCCGGGCCGCCATGCCGGCGGCGGCAAAGGATGCCGCATTTGCTCACTGCCCGTTACTCCAGTCCGCGCCTTTCAGCCGATACAGCACATGCCGGCACAGGCGGTGGCCCTGCGGCAGCTTGGGATGGTCGAAATCGTCGGCGGGATCGCAGGTCATGCCGAGACGGCGCATGACCGCCTGGGAGCGGGCGTTGGTCGTGGTGGTCAGGGAAACGATCTCCTCCAGGCCCAGATCCTGGAAGCCGAAACGCAGGCATTCCCGCGCGCCCTCGGTGGCGTAGCCGCGGCCCCAGAAGGGCCGGGCGAGGCGCCAGCCGACCTCGACGCAGGGGGTGAAGTGGGCCTCGAAGTTGGGAACCCAGATGCCAATGAAGCCGATGAAGGGCGCCTCCCCCGGCAGCTCCGCCGCCCACCAGCCGAAGCCGCGCTCGGCGAAGTGCGCCCGCAGGCGGCCGACCATGGCCTCGCTCTCCTCCCGGCTCAAGGACGCCGGGAAGTGCTCCATGACCTCGGGATCGGCGTTCAGCGCCGCGAAGGGCGCCAGGTCGCTGTCGCGCCAGGGACGCAGGATCAGGCGCTTGGTGGTGAGGGTCGGGATGGCGGTCGTGGTCATGGCGGGCGGAAAGTTATCCAATGTCGGAGCGGCTGCCCACCCCCACCCTGGCCCTCCTCCATCAAGGGGGAGGGAATGGTTTGCGAGGCGGCCGCTATCGTCCCTCCCCCCTCGATGGGGGGAGGTCAGGAGGGGGTGGAGCCACGGACCGGAGTCCGCCCCCCGAAAACACTTCGGGCCCCGTGCCGGAACGGCGCGAGGCCCGAGGCCGAGCTGAAAAGCCCGAAGGAAGAACTTAGTTCTTCTCTTTATCGACCAGCTGGTTGGCCGCGATCCAGGGCATCATGGCGCGCAGCTTGGCGCCGACTTCCTCGATGGAGTGCTCGGCGTGGCGGCGGCGCAGGGCCTTGAAGGAGGGCTGGCCGGCCTTGCACTCGGTCACCCAGTCGCGCGCGAAGCGGCCGGCCTGGATGTCGTCCAGCACCCGCTTCATCTCGGCCTTGGTCTCCTCGGTGACGATGCGCGGGCCGGTCATGTAATCGCCGAACTCGGCGGTGTTGGAGATCGAGTAGCGCATGTTGGCCATGCCGCCCTCGTACATCAGGTCGACGATCAGCTTCACTTCGTGCAGGCACTCGAAGTAGGCCATCTCCGGGGCGTAGCCGGCCTCGCAGAGGGTCTCGTAGCCGGCCTGGATCAGCGCCGTCAGGCCGCCGCAGAGCACCACCTGCTCGCCGAAGAGGTCGGTCTCGCACTCTTCCTTGAAGGTGGTCTCGATGACGCCCGAGCGCCCGCCGCCGATGGCGGAGGCGTAGCTGAGCGCGATCTCCTGGGCGTTGCCCGAGGCGTTCTGCGCCACGGCGATGAGGCAGGGCACGCCGCCGCCGCGCACGTATTCGGAGCGCACGGTATGGCCCGGGCCCTTGGGCGCGATCATGAAGACGTCGAGGTCCTTGCGCGGCTCGATGAGGTTGAAGTGGACGTTCAAGCCATGGGCGAAGGCCAGGGCCGCGCCCTCCTTCATGTTGGCTTCCAGGCTGTCGCGGTAGATATCGGCCTGCAGCTCGTCCGGGGTCAGCATCATGACCACGTCAGCCCACTTGGCGGCCTCCTCCGGGGTCATGACCTGGAGGCCGGCGTTCTCCGCCTTCTTGGCCGTGGCCGACCCGGCGCGCAGCGCGACGCGGACCTCGGAAACTCCGCTGTCCTTCAGGTTGTTGGCGTGGGCGTGGCCCTGGCTGCCGTAGCCGACGATGGCAACTTTCTTGCCCTTGATCAGATTGACGTCGGCGTCCCGATCGTAATAGACGCGCATTGCGGCCGTCTCCCTATGTACTTTTGTTGTCCGAAAAGGCTCGCCGGGGTTCTAAAGCGCCGAAAGGCAAAGCGCAACGGGATTCCCGGCATGGCCCCCTGCGCCTGCCGCATAGCCGCCAAACGGCGGAAAATCGGGGAACTCGGCCCTATTCGGCAGCCGCGCGCGGGAGCTCCAGGGCCTCGAACCCGACCGCGAGGTCCGGCCCCACCACCAGCACCCGGTCGGCGGGCACCGACTGCCAGGTTTCCGGCTGCTCCAGCGGCTCCGAAACGACGGAGACGGAGCGCTTGCCGCCGCAGTCGGCGGCCCGCCAGTAGAGGCTGGGGGGCGCCTGATCGCTGGCATGGCGCACCGCATAGACCGTTTGCCCATCGCTGAGCGCCGCGGTGAAGCGCAGCGGCGCGCGGACAGCGTGCTCGGCCGTCACCCCCCGTACCTGGGCCAGCGTCCGCGACAGGGCGCCCACCGGGTCTTCCTCCAGGCCGTTGGCGAAGAGCAGGTAGAACAGCACCTCGCTGTCGGTGGTGCCTTCCCGGTACTGGTAGTAGCTGTCGGGGATGAGGGATTCCAGCGGCCGGCGCAACCTGTGGTAGCCGCCGATCTGTCCGTTGTGCATGAACAGCCAGCGCCCGTGGGCGAAGGGGTGGCAGTTGGGCCGCGAAGACCCGGTGCCGGTGGAGGCGCGCACGTGGGCGAAGAACATCCCGGCGCTGATCTGATAGGCCAGGCTCCTCAGGTTGGGGTCGTTCCACGCCGGCAGAACCTCGCGATAGAGCCCCGGTTCCGGGCGCTCGCCGTACCAGCCGATGCCGAAGCCGTCGCCGTTGGTCGGGGACTTGGCCTCGGTGGCGCAGAGGCTCTGCTCGATCAGCGAGTGGACCGGCTTGCAGATCAGATCTTCAAGAAAAACCGGCGCACCGGTATAGGCCAGCCAGCGGCACATGGAGCCCTCGAAGGAATGGCGTCAAGACGCTGCGCAATATACGCCGGAAAGATGAAAAATCCTTGCGAAGAGTCCGGCGCGGGCGGCCTTGCGCGACGGCATGGCCCCGCAGGCCCAGCCGCAGCGCGACGGCCCCAGCCTAGAGTCCCTGCGGGCCGCGGGAGATGGCGACCACGCCGGTGCGGGAGACGTCGACCAGGCCCAGGGGCTGCATCAGGTCGATGAAGACGTCCAGCTTCTCGCTCTTGCCGGTCATCTCGAAGACGAAGTGGTCGTGGCTGGAGTCGACCACGCGGGCGCGGAAGATGTCGGCGATACGCAGGCTCTCGACGCGCTTGTCGCCGCTGCCGGCGACCTTGACCAGGGCCAGTTCCCGCTCCACCGAGGCGCCGTCCTGGGACAGGTCGCTGACCCGATGCACCGGCACAAGGCGGTCGAGCTGCGCCTTTATCTGCTCCAGGATCTGCGGCGTCCCCGAGGTCACCACGGTGATGCGGGAGAAGCGCTGGCGCGGATCGACCTCCGACACGGTCAGGCTCTCGATGTTGTAGCCGCGCCCGGAGAAGAGGCCGATGACGCGCGCCAGCACGCCGGGCTCGTTGTCCACCAGCACCGCGATGGTGCGCTTTTCGATTGCTTCGTCTTTACGGTTGGCCATGGCTCTGACAGGGGGCTTTTCGGCCCCCGCTTCCTAATCTATCGATCTTGGTCCGGAGGATGAGGGGGCGTGGACGCCGGCGCGGCCCTATACGAGAACCATGCCTTCCTCGGAAATCGGCTTGCCGACCTTGTCGTCGGGGCCCAGCAGCATCTCGTAGTGCGCCGCCCCCGAGGGAATCATCGGGAAGCAGTTCTCGTCCTTGGTGACGAGGCAGTCGAAGACCACCGGCTTGGGCGTCTCGATCATTTCCATGATCTTGTCGTCCAGCTCGTCGGCCTTGTCGCAGCGGATCCCGACGGCGTGGAAGGACTCGGCCAGCTTCACGAAATCGGGAAGCGCGGCGGAGTAGCTCTCCGAATAGCGCCCGCCATGCAGCAGCTCCTGCCACTGGCGCACCATGCCCATCCACTGATTGTTCACGATGAAGATCTTGACCGGCAGATTGTACTGGGCGATGCACGACAGTTCCTGAATGTTCATCAGGATCGAGGCTTCGCCGGCGATGTCGATGACCAGGGCGTCGGGATGGGCGCGCTGCACGCCCATGGCCGCGGGCATGCCGTAGCCCATGGTGCCGAGGCCGCCGGAAGTCATCCAGTGGTTCGGCTCGTCGAACTTGAAATACTGGGCCGCCCACATCTGGTGCTGGCCGACCTCCGTAGCGATATAGGGGTTGCGGTCCTTGGTCAGCTCGTAGAGCCGCTTGATGGCGTGCTGCGGCTTGATCTCCTGGCCCTTCTGCTCGAACTTCAGGCAGTCGCGGGCGCGCCATTCCTCGATCTTCTGCCACCAGGCCTTCAGCGCCTTCTGGTCCAGCTCCAGCTTGCGCGCCTGCCAGGCGGCCAGCAGATCCTCGAGAACCGAGCCGGCGTCGCCGACGATCGGCAGGTCGACCATCACGTTCTTGTTGATCGACGACGCGTCGATGTCGACGTGGATCTTCTTGGAGCGCGGCGAGAATTCGTCCAGGCGCCCGGTCACGCGGTCGTCGAAGCGCGCGCCGATGTTGATCATGACGTCGCAGTTGTACATGGCGAGGTTCGCCTCGTAGGTCCCGTGCATGCCCAGCATGCCGAGGAACTGCGGATCGGTGCCCGGGTAGGCACCCAGCCCCATCAGCGTGTTGGTGCAGGGCACGCCCAGCATACGAACGAAGCGGGTCAGCAGCTCGCAGGCCTTGGGCCCGGCGTTGATGACGCCGCCGCCGGCATAGACGATGGGGCGCTTGGCGCCGGCGATCATCTCCACAGCCTCGGCGATCTTCGCGTCCTCGGCCTTCACCTGCGGGCGGTAGCTGCGGTGCGTCACCTCCTCCGGCGCCACGTAGTGGTCGCTCTTGCCCTGCAGCACGTCCTTGGGCAGATCGACCACCACCGGGCCGGGCCGGCCGCTGCGCGCGACATAGAAGGCCTCGTGCATGATGCGCGGCAGGTCGGTGATGTCCTTCACCAGGTAATTGTGCTTGGTGCAGGGCCGGGTGATGCCCGTGGTGTCGGCCTCCTGGAAGGCGTCGTTGCCGATCAGGTGCGTCGGGACCTGGCCGGTCAGGCAGACCACGGGGATGGAATCCATCAGCGCGTCGGTCAGGCCCGTCACCGCGTTGGTGGCGCCGGGACCGGAGGTCACCAGAACCACGCCGACCTTGCCGGTGGAACGGGCGTAGCCCTCCGCGGCATGCACCGCGCCGCCTTCCTGGCGCACCAGGATGTGCTGGATGTCGTTCTGCTGGAAGAGCGCATCGTAGATCGGAAGTACGGCGCCGCCGGGATAGCCAAAAATGACGTCAACGCCCTGATCCCTCAGGGCCCTGATCAACATCTCCGCACCGGTCTTCTGTTCCGCCGACATCTTCTTCTACCTCTCGTCTTGCCGTCTTCCCGCCGGACCTTGTCCTTGCCCCTCGAACTCCGGGACCGGTCAAGCACATCCGAACATCACATAAAATTGGCCGGCAGAACCGGCCAAGCGCGAACAATTTCCAATGATTTCACAGCCTTCGCCCGCGATTTCGCGGGGCAAGGAGGCGGACCCTAGACCCTTAGCCCGGGTCGGTCAATAGGTTTTGACGAATTTTCGAAAAAGTTTCCGCCATCAAGCTTTCTGAATATTGCGTTTCGATGACATGAACAGTCGGATCGTTACCTAAAAACTGGTGGCGCAGCCAGGTCATCTGCCGCTTCGCATAGCGCCGGGTCGCCTGCTGGGCCCGGGCCAGGGCCGCCTCCAGGCTGAGGTCCCCGGCCAGATAGGCGGCGAACTCCGGCACCCCCACCGCTTTCATGACCGGCAGCGCCGGGTCGAGGTTCAGCGCCACCAGGGCCGCGACCTCCTCCAGCGCGCCGCCGCCCGACGGCCCGGATGCGATCATGGCCGCCAGGCGGGCGTCGCAGGTGGCGTAGAGCGCCGGGCGCGGCGGCAGCAGGCAGAGCCTGGCGAAACGATAAGGCGCCGGCTGCGCGGGCGCGGCCTGCCACTCGGCCAGCGAGCGCCCGGTGGCCGTCAGCACCTCCCAGGCGCGCAGCAGGCGCTGGCTGTCGCCCGGTTCCAGACGGACGCCCATCACCGGATCGCGCTCCGCCAGGCGGGCGTGGAAGGCGGCCTTCCCCATCTCCGCCAGGTCGGCGCGGGCGGCGGCGCGGACCGGAGCCGGCACTTTGGGCACCGCGTTCAGCCCCTCGGCGAAGGCCTTCAGGTAGAGCCCCGTGCCCCCCACCAGGATCGGCAGGCGCCCCGCCGCCAGCGCACTCTCGACCTCGCTGAGGGCCATCTCGCGCCAGCGCCCGACGGAGCAGGCCTCGGCGCCGGAGAGCACGCCGTAGAGGCGATGCGGCGCGGCGCGCAGTTCGGCACCGCCCGGCCGCGCGGTGAGGATCGACAGCTCTTTGTAGATCTGCATGGAATCGGCATTGATCACGGTGCCGCCCCACTCCGCCGCCACGGCCGCGGCCAGCGCGGACTTTCCGGAGGCCGTGGGGCCGGCGATCATCATCACCAGCGGCTTTTGCTCGTCGTCAGGCATGCGAAGGGGATGTCTTTACTGGCATGAAGGCTCGTCCATCGCGGCTGTGCGCTTGCGGGACAGGGGGCGGGCTCTGTATAAGCCGCCGATGCACTACGTGCTTACCGTGATTGGGGACTCGCACTCAAGGCCGCTGTCGGCTGCCCTTGTCGATGCCGCGCGCCGCGCCATCGACAACAGCCACAGTACGGCCGGCGCGGCCGACTGGCTGGCCGAGGATATCGCCTGCGACATCGAGTTCGAGGGCAGCGAACCCACCATCACCCATGCCCTGGTGCGCGAGGCCCTGGGCCCCTCGCCCCTGGACCTGGCGATCCAGCCCGCCGCCGGGCGGCGCAAGAAGCTGCTGCTGGCCGACATGGAATCGACCATCATCCGCGAGGAGATGCTCGACGAGCTGGCCGAGGTGGCCGGCATCCATGAAGAGGTGGCGGAGATCACCGCGCTGGCCATGGCCGGCGAACTGGATTTCGAGGCCGCGTTGCGCGAAAGAGTCGGTCTGCTGAAAGGCATGCCGTTGACGGCGCTGGAAGATGCGGCCGAGCGCATGACCCTGAATCCCGGCGCCCGCGCCCTGGTGGCGACCATGCGCGCCCACGGCGCCTACTGCGCCCTGGTCTCCGGCGGCTTCACCTGCTTCACCAGCCTGGTCCGCGAGGTCTGCGGCTTCGACGAAGACCGGGCCAACCGGCTGGAGGTGACCGACGGCGCCTTGACCGGCGAGGTGACTCCGCCGGTGCTGGGCCGCGCCGCCAAGCTGCAAACGCTGCAGGAGCTTTCCGCCGCCCGCGGCCTGGTGCCCAACGACGCCTGCGCGGTGGGCGACGGCGCCAACGACCTGGACATGCTGGGCGCCGCCGGCCTGGGCGTCGCCTTCCACGGCAAGCCCAAAGTGCGCGCCGCGGCGCACTACCGCATCGACCATGGCGACCTGACCGGCCTGCTGTTTCTCCAGGGCTACCACGCCGACGAGATCCGCGAGCCCTAGCAGAGGACGAGGCGGGGCAGAGGACGAGGCGGGGCAGAGGACGAGGCGGGGCAGAGGACGAGGCGCGCAAAAGAAAAACGGCGGCCCGAAGAGGCCGCCGTTTCGCTAAGAGGCTCGCCGCCCGCCGATCAGCTCTGATCGATCCTGACGGCCACCCACTGGAAGTCGCCCTGGCGGAACACCAGCAGGGTGACCACGCGGTAACCTTCCGACTTCGCCCGCTCGACCTTCTCCACCACGTCGGCCGGCGTGGCGACTTCTTCCTGGTCGACCTCGACGATGACGTCGCCTGCCTTCAAACCCTTCTCGGCGCCGGAGCTGCCGTCCTTCACCTCGACGATGACGACGCCCTTGGCGCCTTCGTCCAGGCTGAAGCGGCTGCGCAGTTCGGGCGTGATCTCGCCAAGGGCCAACCCGAGGGATTCCATCGCCTTCGGCTTGGCTTCCGGCGGCGTCTGCGTCGCCGGGGCGGTGGCGACCTGCTCGGCCTCCAGCTCACCGATGGTGATCCGCAGTTTCTTCTCCGCGTTCTTGCGCCAGATGGTGACGTCCACCGTGGAGCCGACGGAAGTCTCCGCCACCATGGCCGGCAGGCGGCGCATTTCCGGCACCTCGCGGCCGTTGAACTCCAGGATCACGTCGCCCTGCTCGATGCCGCCGGATTCCGCCGGACCGCCTTCCGTCACCGCCGCCACCAAGGCGCCGCGCGGCCGGTCGAGCCGCAGCCCCTCGGCCAGCTCGTCGGTCACGTTCTGGATGCGCACGCCCAGCCAGCCGCGCCGCACCTCGCCGGTGTCGCGCAGCTGGGCGATGATGTTGCGGGCCATGGAGGACGGCGTGGCGAAGCCGATGCCCACCGAGCCCCCGGAGGGGGAGAAGATCGCCGTGTTGATGCCGATCACCTCGCCGTCCATGTTGAACATCGGGCCGCCGGAGTTGCCCTTGTTGATGGCGGCGTCGGTCTGGATGAAGTTGTCGTAGCGCCCGGCATTGATGTCGCGCTGGCGCGCCGAGACGATCCCCGCCGTCACGGTGCCGCCCAGACCGAAGGGATTGCCGATGGCAACGACCCAATCGCCGATCCGCGTCTCGTCGGAATCACCCCAGGTGGTGGCCGGCAGAGGACGATCGGTCTCGACCTTGAGCAGTGCCAGATCGGTGTCTTTGTCGCTGCCGACGATGGTGGCGTCCAGCGAAGTACCGTCGGAGAGCACCACCTCGACCTCGTCGGCATCGGCGATGACGTGGTGGTTGGTGACGATGAAGCCGCTGGGTTCGATGATGAAGCCGGAGCCGAGGGAACTGCCCCGGCGCTGCTGCTGCGGCGGCGGCTCGCCGCCTTCGCCGCGCCGCTCGAAGAACTCCTTGAAGAACTCCTCGAACTGTTCGGCCTGGCCGCCCTCGATGGTCTGGCTGGTCTGGATGTTGACCACGGTGGGCAGCAGGCGTTCCGCCAGGTCGGCGAAGCTGTCGGGCGCCGAACGCGCCTGCACCGCCGACGACCAGGCCAGAGCCAAAAGGGCCGTGAGCACCGCCGCCGCACTCAACAGCCAGGTCAGCGGCGTCCGCGTTGCGGCACGCGCCGTGGCGCCACGGCGCCGTATGGGAGGCCGTTGCATTCCGGAAATTCGAGTCACAGTCTGTTCTCTCCCTCGCTTGGCGAAGTGCTCCGGCAGGGTGGATGGCCCTGGAGGCTCCTGAAGCGTCGTATAGCGCTATCTGGAACTATTGGAGCGGAGTTTGTAGGCCCTCTCAACAAAAAGTGTATCACCTGCAAGCTGCGATACGAAGTGGGCGAATTTATGGCGTGGCCACGCCATTCCCGCGTTTCCCGGCGCAACCCGCGCCAAGCGGAAGCGGTTAAGTTGCGCCATCTTTCAGGATAGATCAATTTCTGCCCCTCCAGGCGGCTCCACCTGATCCAGGGTTGATCTAACCGCGCAGCAGCCACACCAGGAATACGCCCAGGGCCGCCGCCGCCACGCCGCCGATCCGCAGGGAATCGGGCGATATTTCCGCCAGCATTTCAACGATTTGCCGCAGGCGCCGCGGAAACACCGCGAGAAACAGCCCCTCGATCACCAGGACCAGGGCCAGCGCCGTCAGGAAATCAGTCATGGCCGGTGCGGGACCTCGGCCGCGCCCCCCGCCGTGCCCCCCGCCGTGTCCCCGGGCCAGGCGGGAGGCGCCAAAACGCCTCCCGGCCCGCAGGGACTGCCCGGGGCGGCCGGCTAGTTGCCGGCACCCTCTTCAGCCTGGTTGAAGAAGCTGAAGAACTCGCTGTCCGGCGACAGGACCATGTAGGTGCTGTCGGCGCCAAGCGAGGCGCTGTAGGCCTGCATCGAGCGGTAGAAGTTGAAGAAGTCGGGATCCTGGCCGTAGGCATCGTTGAGAATCTGCGTCCTCCGCCCCTCGCCCTGGCCACGCAGAATCTCCGACTGGCGCTTGGCCTCGGCGCGAATGACCGTGGCCTCGCGGTCGGCCGCGGCCTTGATGCGCTCGGACTGCTCGAAGCCCTGGGCGCGGAACTCCGCCGCCTCGCGCTCACGCTCCGAGCGCATGCGGTCGAAGACCGATTCCCGGGTCTCGTCCGGCAGGTCGGCGCGGCGGATACGCACGTCGACCAGGACGATGCCGAAATTCCGCGTCTCCTTGTCCACGCTCTCGCGCAGGTCGGCCAGGATCTGCGTGCGCTCGTCGGAGAGCACCGAGGACAGGGTCGAGTTACCCAGAATTTGGCGCAAGCGGTCGTTGACGATGCCGCTGAGACGCTGACGGGCCACGCCCTCGCTGCGCACCGCCTGGAAGAACTTCAGCGGATCATGGATACGATAGCGCGCGAAGACATCGACGATCAGCCGCTTCTGGTCCGACAGCAGGATGTTCTCCGCCGGGGGATCGAGGTTCAGCACCCGCTTTTCGTAGTACTGCACGTTCTGAATGAGCGGCACCTTCCAGGCCAGGCCCGGCTCGGTGATAACCCGCTTGGGCTCGCCGAACTGCATGACGATGGCCTGCTCGCGCTGGTCGACGGTGAAGAGGGCGCCGTAGGCGACAAGGCCCAGGACGACGATCACGGCACCGATAATGAAATTTGTGCTCAAACGCATGGCGTCGCCTCCTCAGTTGCCGCCGCCGCTGCCGGTCGAACCTGACCGGCCGCGTAGTTCGTTCAACGGCAGATAGGGAACCACGCCGCCCTGCCCCTCACTACGGTCGAGGATCACCTTGTCGGTATCGCTCAGCACGTCCTGCAGAGTCTCCAGGTACATGCGCCGACGGGTCACGCCCGGGTTCTGCTTGTAGGCGTTGAAGACCGAGAGGAAGCGCTCGGCCTCGCCTTCGGCCTCGTTCTCGAGCTGCTCCTTGTAGGCCTCGGCCTCCTGCACGACACGCAGCGCGTCGCCGCGGGCGCGCGGCAGGATGTCGTTGCGGTACCTGTCCGCCTCATTGCGCGCACGGTCGCGGTCCTGCTGGGCGCGCAGCACATCGTTGAAGGCGTCGATCACCGCACGCGGCGGCTGCACGTCCTGCAGCGCCAGCTCAGTGATCTCGATGCCCGCCTCGTACTCGTTGAGCGTGGCCTGCAACAAGCTCCTCGCCTCGGCCGCCACGGTTCCGCGGGCCTCGGTCAGCGCCGGCTGGATGTCGGTGCGGCCGATGATTTCGCGCATGGCGCTCTCGGCGGCGATCTTCACCGTCGCTTCCGGGTCACGGATGTTGAAAAGGTACTGCCCGGCGTCGGCGATCTTCCACTGCACCGTGAAGTCGATATCGATGATGTTCTGATCACCGGTCAGCATCAGGCTTTCCTCTTCCACGTCGCGGCGCGCCGAACGGGCGCGCTCGTTTCCGGTGGAAAGGAAACCGATGTCGATCTGCTGAACCGAGGTGACGCTGGGGGTCAGCGCAGTCTCGATGGGCCAGGGCAGGTGCCAGTTCAGGCCCGGCTGGGTGGTTTCGACCCACTTGCCGAAGCGCAGCACCACGCCCTGCTCGTTGGTCTGAACCCGATAGAGGCCGGTGAAGAGCCAAGCGATCACCACGGCGACGGCGATCAGCAGCCAGGCCGATTTGCCCAGGCCGCCGGAGCCGCCGGGCAGGATGGTGCGGAAGCGGTCCTGGCCCTTCTTGATGAAATCCTCGAAGTCGGGGGGCCTCGGTCCGCCGCCCTGGCCTCCGCCGCCGCCACGGCCCCACGGGCCGCCGCCGCCGGATCCGCCGGAGCCTCCACCGCCGCCCCAAGAGCCGCCGCCACCTTTATTTTCCCAAGGCATACCGATTATCCCTGTTGCCGTTTCCGCTACCCTAGCTGGCCTGGTCCGAGGGTGAAATCCCCGGGCGCCGGTCTTATATCACGGCTGAGCTATTGTTCTAGCCGAGTCTGACTGCTACCTCCTGCGTGCATATCGGACGGACCGGGGAGTTTTCAAGGAATGAGTGGGATCAACGAAGCCGTCGTACTGGATGCCTTGAAGGGCGTCAAAGACCCTTCCAAGGGTGAGGATATTGTCGCCCTGGGCATGGTCTCCGGGCTGATCGTCAAGGACGGCAACGTCGGCTTCGCCATCGAGGTGGACCCGCGCCAGGGCGAGGCCATGGAACCGCTGCGCAAGGCGGCGGAGAAGGCGGTCTACGACCTGGCGGGCGTGACCTCGGTCACGGCGGTGCTGACCGCCGAGCGCGCGCCCCAGGGCGGCGCCGCCCCGGCCCAGCAGGCCGCCCCCGGCCGGACCTCCGCGCCCGCTTCGGGTCCGGGAGGCGCCATGATCCCCGGCATCCGCTCCATCGTCGCCGTGGCCAGCGGCAAGGGCGGCGTCGGCAAGTCCACCGTCACCGCCAACCTCGCCCTCGCCCTGGCCCGGCTCGGCCTCAAAGTCGGCGTCCTGGACGCCGACATCTACGGTCCCTCGCAGCCGCGCATGCTGGGCATCAGCGGCCGGCCGACATCGCCGGACGGCAAGACCCTCGACCCCATGGAGAACTACGGCATCAAGTGCATGTCCATGGGCTTCCTGGTGGCCGAAGACACGCCGATGATCTGGCGCGGCCCCATGGTGCAGAGCGCCCTGCAGCAGATGCTGCGCGACGTCGACTGGGGAGAGCTCGACGTGCTGGTGGTCGACATGCCGCCGGGCACCGGCGACGCCCAGCTCACCATGGCCCAGCAGGTGCCGCTGAGCGGCGCCGTCATCGTCTCGACACCGCAGGACATCGCCCTGCTGGACGCCCGCAAGGGCCTCAACATGTTCCGCAAGGTCGACGTGCCGGTCCTGGGCATCATCGAGAACATGAGCGTCTTCGTCTGCCCGAACTGCGGTCATGAGTCGCACATCTTCAGCCACGGCGGCGCGAGGCGCGAGGCCGACAAGCTGGGCATGGAGTTCCTCGGCGAGATCCCGCTGGACATCGAGATCCGCGAGACCTCCGACGACGGCCGCCCGGTGACGGTCTCCAAGCCCGACACCCCCAACGCCCAGGTCTTCCTGGCCATCGCCAAGCGGGTCTGGGAGAAGGTCTCGGCCCAGAGCGGTGCCGGCCGCCAGGCTCCCAAGATCGTCATGCAGTAAGCCGCGGCGCTCCCGGGCCCTCACCGCCGCGTAACGCCAGCTTGATTTGCCGCGCGCGGACAAACGCGCGACCCTGTGGCGGTTCACTTGCGCGAAAGGGAGATTCCGCATGTCCAGCAGCAGTCCGTCACGGCGCCGCTTCCTCGCGGCCGCCGCGGCAGGCCTGGCCGCCGGCGCGCTGGCCGCCGGGCCGGCCCGGGCCCTCGACCCCACCTTCAACAGCGGCGGCCTGGCCATCCAGGGCTACGACCCCGTCGCCTACTTTACCGACGGCAAGCCGGTCCGCGGCAAGCCTGAGTTCACCCACGACTTCGCCGGCGCGGCCTGGCGCTTCGCCTCCGCCGCCAACCGCGAGGCCTTCGCCGCCGAGCCGGAGCGCTATGCCCCGCAGTACGGCGGCTATTGTGCCTGGGCGGTCTCCCAGGGCTACACCGCCTCCACCGACCCTGCGGCCTGGCGCATTGAGGACGGCAAGCTCTACCTGAACTACTCCAAGTCGGTGCAGAGCCGCTGGGCCGAGGACATCCCCGGCAACATCACCAAGGCCGACGCCAACTGGCCCGGCCTCAAGGGCGGCAACTAGGCTTTCCGGGGAACCAGCCCTTCCGGATCAGGGCCTGATCTCGATCGGCGTGCCGTCGGGCACCAGCCGCCAGATTTCCTCGATTTCCTCCGAGGTGACAGCGATGCAGCCCGCCGTCCAGTCGCGCGCCCTGTGCCGCTCGCCAATCCAACCCAGACCGTTGGGCAGACCGTGAATCATGATCATGCCGCCGGGGTCCTGCCCTGCCGCAGCCGCCGCGGCCTTGTCCGCGGCGCTGGGATAGGAAATGTGCAGGGAGAGGTGGTAGGCGCTGCCGGCGTTGCGCCAGTCGATGACGTAGCGGCCCTCAGGGGTGCGGCCGTCGCCCTCGCGGCGCTTGTGGCCTTCCGGGGCGAAGCCCAGGGCGATGTCGTAGGCGGCGATTTCCGCCGCGCCGCGCCGCAGCACCAGCCGGCGCTCCCCTTTCAGCACCACCACAGCGGTCGCGCGCTCGCGCGCGGGCGCCGGGGCCGGCGGCGCGAGGGCAGAAGGCGCCGATGTAACGAAAACGCCGGAGGCGGCGCCCGGACCCTCTTCCGCGGCTCTCTACCGCTTCCAAGATACCGCCGCGGGGCCTTTCGGTCAGCCGCCGCGGGGCCGGGCGCCGTCTCCGGCTGGAGGCAGTGTACCCCAACAGCTTTTCCGGGAAAACCTGGATCGCCTCTCACGCCTAGCCGCCGAATGCGGCGACATTCCGGCGCCCAGACGGCGAAGTTCAGCCGCCGAACATCTTCTTCAGGTTTTCGAAGCCGGCCTCGTAGATCCCGCTGATGACCTCGATGGCCGCGCTTTCCGGCGCGCCCTTGGCATCGAACTCGCTCGACCACTCGACAGTGCAGCCGCTGCCCTTGTCGTCGCCGCGCACCCGCAGGGTCGCGGTGTAGTTGGAAACCGGCAGAGGACCCGACAGGATGGAGTAGGTATAGAGCCGCTCCTTGTCGTCGATCTGCTCCAGCTTCTCCTCGATGGTGCCGCCGCCCATGAGGGACAGCTTGCGCAGGGTGCGGCCGTCTTCCTTCTTGATCTCGCTTTTCTCGATCGCCGGGTGCCAGTCGGGCAGCGCGTTGAAGTTGCCGATCATGGCCCAGACGGTCGCGGCCGGCACCGGCAACTCGGTGGATGAACTGACTTTGGTCATGGTACAGAACCTCCCCATTTTTCGTCGCCATTTCTGAACGGGGAGCTTTTGCCGAAAGCTCCTACCTGCGGAAGTGTATAATCCCGGCGGCACCGGCGACAACCTGGCCGCAAGGGCGGCTTACCGCCCTGCCGACCCGCCTTTCCGCCGCGCCCTCTTTCCGCTGCGCCTGCACCGCAAAGCGCCGGCGCTCAGCGCCGTTCCAGCACCACGAAGCTGATGTCCGGCTGGCCCTCGCCGCCGGAAACCGGCGGGTCGCGCCGCACCTCCCGCCAGTCCGCCGGATCGAGATCGGGGAACCCGGTGTCGCCCTCGGGACTGGCGTGCACCTCGGTCAGGTAGACACGCCGGGCCAGCGGCAGGGTCCGTTCGTAGATCTGGCCGCCGCCGATCACCATCACCTCCTCCGCCCCGCTCTCCGCCGCCAGGGCCTGGGCGCGGGCCAGCGCCGCCTCGATGCCGGGAAAGACCTCGACCCCTGCGGCACGGAACGCCGGGTCGCGGGTAATCACCAGGTTGGGGCGGCCCGGCAGCGGCCGGCCGATGGACTGGAAGGTCTTGCGCCCCATGACCACCGGCTTGCCCAGGGTCTGGGCCTTGAAGAACTTCAGATCGCCGGAAAGATGCCAGGGCATGCCGCCCTCACGCCCGATGACGCCGTTGTCGGCACGCGCGACGATAAGGGCGAGCGGCAAGGCCGCTTCGCTTTTCTCAGTCATGGGTCAAACGGCGACCTGCGCCTTGATGTGCGGGTGGGCTTCGTAGCCGACCAGTTCGAAGTCCTCATAGCGGAAAGCGAAAAGGTCCTTCACCTCCGGATTGATCCTCATGACCGGCAGGGCCAGGGGCTGGCGCTGAAGCTGCAGATCCGCCTGTTGCTGGTGGTTCACGTAGAGATGCACGTCGCCCAGGGTGTGCACGAAGTCGCCGGGCTCCAGGCCGCAGACCTGCGCCACCATCAGGGTCAGCAGTGCGTAGGAGGCGATATTGAAGGGCACGCCCAGGAAGACATCGGCGCTGCGCTGGTAGAGCTGGCAGGAGAGCTTGCCCTCGGCAACGTAGAACTGGAACAGGCAGTGGCAGGGCGGCAGCGCCATCTTGTCGACCTCCGCCGGGTTCCAGGCGCAGACGATGTGGCGGCGCGAGTCCGGGTTGCCCCGCAACTGCTGGAGCAGCTGGCCGATCTGGTCGATGTGGCGGCCGTCCGGCGCCGGCCAGGAGCGCCACTGGGCGCCGTAGACGGGCCCGAGGTCGCCGTTCTCGTCGGCCCACTCGTCCCAGATGCGGACCCCGTGCTGCTTCAGGTAGGCGATGTTGGTGTCGCCCGCCAGGAACCACAGCAGTTCGTGGACGATCGACTTCAGGTGCAGCTTCTTGGTGGTCAGCACCGGAAAGCCCCGGCTGAGGTCGTAGCGCATCTGGTAGCCGAAGAGGCTCTGGGTGCCGGTGCCGGTGCGGTCGCTCTTGTAGCAGCCCTCCTCGCGCACCTTGCGCAGGAGGTCGAGGTATTGCTTCACGTCGGTCCTTTTCGCCTTCTCTCCGAGTGACTGGCCTTCTCCTCCGGGGCCGCGGCGCGGCGGCGCCGGAGTCGTAGCCCGGCATTCTAGCGCAGATGCCCGCCCCAGGCCCGGTATTCTGCACCGCCAGGGCCGGACATGCACTGCCGGCCCGGCCAGGACGCCGGCCCGCGTAGACCTTTTATCAACCACCCAAAGTGCTTATATTGGAGCTGCCGGTTCGCCGGCTATGGTGCTAAACGGGCCTGTGGAATAAGCGTTACGGACCCGGGGGCAGTACCCGGCGCCTCCACCAAACCCCTCCAACCCCGCAGAACCGCGGGGGTTTCGGGGGCTCTCATGGGGGCGAAATAGGATCGACGTGCGTGGTAAAGATGGGTTCGGTGCCCGGCATGGTACCGCCGTTATCGGGCCGAAACTATAGTTGCGAACGACAACTACAGTGAGGCACGCCTCGCCGCTTAATGCGGTCAGGTTAGCCAAATTTAAGTCCTAGGCTCTCACAAGTTTAGGCGGGGTTCGGGGCGCACCTGGCAACAGAAGCGCCCCACCGGGGCGCAAGACGGCAACAGAAGCGCCCCACCGGGGCGCAAGACGGCAACAGAAGCGCCCCTGCGCGGGGGCATCAACAAAGACAAGAACGTCCCGCGCGGAAGTAACTGGAAATGGTCTGTGGAAGGGCGTGACGGAGGCTATGTCGAACGAGGGGCTGCGATACGACCGCATGGTGGAAGATGCCTTGCGCTCCGTGGTGCGCAAGGCGCTGATCGAAGTCGCCGAGCACGGCCTGCCGGGCAATCATCACTTCTATATCACCTTCCGGACCGATCATAAGGACGCCGATATTCCGGCGGCCCTGCGCGAGCGCTATCCCGGCGAGATGACCATCGTCCTGCAGCACCAGTTCTGGGGCCTGGAGATCGACGAGGACCAGTTCTGCGTCACCCTCAGCTTCTCCGACGTGCCGCACCGTCTGGTGGTGCCTTTCGCCGCCGTGACCGCTTTTGCCGACCCCTCGGTGCGCTTCGGCCTGCAGTTCGACGTGGAAACCGCTGAATCCCTGGGCGCCGGGCCGGACAGCGCCGCGCTCTTCGAGCCGCCGGCGGCGGTGCCCGACGCGAAGGGCGAGCCCGACGAGGCCGAGCGGCCCGAGGACGGCGAAGAGAAGAAGAGCGGCGAAAAGGTCGTCACCCTGGACGCCTTCCGCAAGAAATAGCGACCCGCGCGCATCCGGCGGCGGGCAAAGTTCCGAAATTCAGGAAGGGCGGAGGCCCCCGGCCTCGCGCTAGGGCTGACCCGCTAGTGGCGCTTGCCCATGGCGGCCGGGTTCCAGCGCTTGGTCTTTTTCTGGCTGGCTGGCTTGCCGATACTGCCGGCCACGGCGGGACGCCGCATCAGGCCGACGAACTCCTCGAAGCGCCGCTTTAACTCCCGGCGCTCCTCCAAGGTCATCTCCCCCTCAGGAATCTCGCTGAGGTCGCGATGGCGAATGTCGTCCATGGCCAGCTCCTTTGGGGGCCTGCAGTTTCGAATCCAGAGGTCTCCGGAAAGCGCAAAAACCGCTTCCATCGGGGACAAATCCCTGGCCAGGGCCTATCATCCCGCCCCTTGGTTAAGGGAGCGTTAGCCTCCGGTCGTTCTCTTCCCTCCTCCCGAAAAGCACGAGAGCGCCGATGAATAACAGCGACACCCTGCCGGATCTGTTCACCGACGGTCCCGCGGACGCCCCTCTCACCTTCGCCTTCGCCCACGGCGCCGGGGCGCCCATGGACACGCCCTTCATGACCTTCTTCGCCGAGGGCCTGGCGGCCAGGGGCTGGCGGGTCGCGCGCTTCGAGTTCCCCTACATGGCCCGGCGCCGGCGCGAGGACAAGCGCCCGCCGCCGGACCGCCAGCCGGTACTGCTGGCGACCTGGCAGGCGGTGATCGACCATCTCTCAGGTTCCGGGGGCGCCGGCGGGCTGGTCATCGGCGGCAAGTCCATGGGCGGGCGCATGGCCAGCCTGATCGCCGATACCGCCAGAGAGCGGGGGTCCGGCGTGCGGGGCCTGGCCTGCCTCGGCTATCCCTTCCACCCCGCCGGCAAGCCGGAGCGCCTGCGCACCGAGCACCTGGCGGCGCTGAAGACCCCCTGCCTGATCTGCCAGGGCACCCGCGACGCCCTGGGCAAACGGGAGGAGGTCGCCGGCTATGCCCTGGCCAGAACCATCCGCCTGCACTGGGCCGAGGACGGCGACCACGACCTGAAGCCGCGCAAGGCCAGCGGCCGCACGGCGGAACAGAACTGGAGCGAGGCGGTCGAAGCCCTGGACGGCTTCTTCCGGACGCTGGTCTGAGCCCCGGATGGTCCCCGTCCGGCAACAACTGGAAAGTGTTTCCTCCCTCCTGACATTATGCTGTCAGGAGGGATTTGCTACTGTCCCCGTCAGGAGGAAGGCAGGATGCGCCGAGCGGACAGGTTATTTCAGATAGTTCAAGAACTTAGGCGCCGGAAGCTGGTAACGGCCCGGCACCTGGCGACGGTGCTCGAAGTCTCTGAGCGCACCATCTATCGCGACATTCGCGACCTGGCGGCGTCGGGCGTCCCCATCGAGGGCGAGGCCGGGGTCGGCTACGTGCTGCAGCGCGGCTACGACCTGCCGCCGCTGATGTTCACCGAGGAGGAGATCGAGGCCCTGGTGCTGGGCGCCCGGATCATCGAATCCTGGGCCGATCCGGCGCTGGCCAAGGCCGCCGGCGACGTCGTCGCCAAGGTCGAGGCGGTGCTGCCCGAGAACCTGCGCGATCAGGTCTCCCGCACGCCGCTTTCCGCGCCGGCCGACCACAAGGCCGCGCCGCTCAGCGTCGACGCGGCGGCGATCCGCGCCGCCTTGAGGAGCCGGCACAAGCTGCATTTCCACTACTGCAACGCCGAGGCGCGGGCCAGCGAGCGCAGCGTGCGCCCCCTGGCCCTGGCCTTCTACGGGCCGGTTTGGCTGCTGATCGCCTGGTGCGAGCTGCGTGACGACTTCCGCGCCTTCCGCCTGGACCGCATGGAGCGGATGACGGTGCTGGAGGAGCGCTTCACCGAGGAGCGCGGCAAGACCTTGCGGGATTTCGTCGCCGTCGACAGGGCGCGCCGGGCGGAGCAGGCCGCGAAGGGCGACGCGCCGGAGCCCGCGCCGGTGCTGGAGCGCCAGCCGGAAGCCGTCGCGGAGTGAGGGCGCCGCCGGCGCCCGAGGAGCGGGCGCGGCGTCGGGAACCGGAGATCAGGTCCCGGTGTTCTTGAGAAACTCCGAGACGTGGCCTTCCAGCGCCTGGGCCTGGGAGGAGAGCTCCTCGGCGGCGCGCAGCACGTCCTTCGACATGCGCCCGGTCTCGCCGGAGGCCTGGGAGACGGCGGAGATGTTCTGATTCACCTCCTGGGTCGCCGCGCCCTGCTCCTCCACCGCCGAAGCGATGGTGGTGGTGACGCTGTCGATCTCCTCGATCGTGCGGGTGATCGAATCGATGCCCGAAACCGCGGCCCCGGTCGCCCCTTGAATCTCGCCGATCTGCTGGGCGATCTGCTCCGTCGCCTTCGCGGTCTGATTGGCCAGGGCCTTGACCTCGCTGGCGACCACGGCAAAGCCCTTGCCCGCCTCGCCGGCGCGCGCCGCCTCGATGGTGGCGTTCAGGGCCAGCAGGTTGGTCTGCTCGGCGATATCCTGGATCATGTTGACCACGGCGCCGATGCTCTCCGCCGCCGTGGCCAGGCCGTTGACCATGGTGTTGGCCTCGCGCGCCGCCGCGACCGCCGACTGGGCGATTTCGGTCGAGTGGGTAATCTGGCGCGAGATCTCGGAAATCGAGCTGCTCAACTCTTCCGAGGCGGAGGCCACCGTGTTGGCCCGGGAATTGGTCTCCTCGGCTGTGCCCGACAGGGAATTGGCGTTGCTCTGCATCTCCGCGGAAGCCGCGGAAACCGCCGACACCACGGCAGAGACGCTCTCGGCCATGCGCAGGTTCTGGGTAATGACGGACCAGGTCACCATGGGCGCTACGTAGTTGCCTTCCCGGTCCATGACCGCCGAGACCTGCAGATCCAGCTTTTCGTCACCCAGGGCGATGGTCGCTCGATGCGGCAGGTTGCCGGGGTCGGCGAGCAGCCCGCGCTGGTGCTCGGGGTGTTTGTGGAAGATGTCGATGCACTGCCCCTTGAGATCTTCCGGGTCCACCGGCAGAAGATGTTTCAGGGGCTTCAGCGTGTCGATGCTGGTGCGGTTGATGTAGGTGATCTCCAGGCTGTCCTTGTCGGCCAGCATGACGTTGACCGGCATCTTGTCCAGCATGTCGAGAAGCTGCTGCGTCTCGCGCTCCTTCTTCACCTGGGCGCTCACGATGCTCCAGGTCAGCATGGGCCCCGCATAGTTTCCCTTGGCGTCGTAGAGCGCGGTCACCAGCAGGTCCAGCCACTCGCCGCCGACCGTGATCCTGGCCTGGTAGGGCAGGTTCGAGGGATCGGCCAGCAGGGCCCGTTGGTGGGTCGGATTCTTGTGAAATATGTCGATGCAGGCGCCGACGATCTCGTCAGCCGGCACCTTCAGGGCGTGCTGGATGCTTTTCAGGGCCTCCAAGGAGGCCTTGTTGGCATAAGTAATCCTCAAGTCCTGCAGGTCGCAGAGCATGACGCAGACCGGCATGTCCTCGACCATCTGCTTATAACTATTAGCGTCGAATGAAGTCGTCTGCCCTTTTGGACGCACCCAGCTGATGCCCATTTCTCTCACCCCAATCTTCTTTATCTCATTTAATGAGAAGTATTCACAGTTTGGGGCATGTAATCAGGAACTCGATTAAAAACTTGTGAATCAATTCAGATAAATACAAAACAATACTGTTGATTTACTGAATAATAAAAAACAACTCAAAGCTAGATATGAATAGATAAGATGCACTATCGAAACGATTGCATCATTACATCCTGGAGATTTGATCGATACCAGGCCGCATCTTTCCCGTGTCCCTTCGCCCTCGCGGCCGGCGGGCGAAGGCCATCGAGGCCGGCAGGCCTCCGGCCGCCGCGGGATCCGGCGGCCGGGGACAATTTCATGCGCCAGCCGGCCGCCATCGTTTGAGAAATCCGGGCGAGCCTCATAAACTCCGCCCCGTTCTCAACGCTGGCCCCGGCCGCCCCGTTCACCCCGCCGCCCGTTCACCCGGCCGGGGCGCAGCGCCCGGATCGCGCCGCAACAAGCAGGAATTTCAGGTCATGTCTCCCGCATCTCCCGCCGAAACCGAGACCCGCATCGAATCCGATTCCATGGGCGAGATCGCCGTGCCCGCCGACCGCTACTGGGGCGCGCAGACGCAACGCTCGCTGACCAACTTCAAGATCGGCGGGGAGAAGATGCCGCCGGCCCTGGTCAGGGCACTCGGAATCCAGAAGCTGGCGGCGGCGCGCACCAACAAGGCCCTGGGCGTCCTCGACGCCAAGCTGGCCGAGGCGATCTGCCAGTCCGCCCAGGAAGTCGCCGACGGCAAGCTGATGGACCATTTCCCGCTGGTGGTCTGGCAGACAGGCTCCGGCACCCAGACCAACATGAACGCAAACGAGGTCATCGCCGGACGCGCCAACGAGATCCTGAACGGCAGCAAGGGCGGCAAGGAGCCGGTGCACCCCAACGACCACTGCAACATGGGCCAGTCGTCCAACGACACCTTCCCGACGGTGATGCACATCGCCGCGGTGCAGAAGATCGTCGGTGAGACCATTCCGGCGCTCGGCCACCTGCACGCCGCCCTGGACGCCAAGGCCAAGGCCTTCGACGGGATCATCAAGATCGGCCGCACCCACCTGATGGACGCCACGCCGCTGACCCTGGGCCAGGAGTTCTCCGGCTACGCCACCCAGATCGCCTATGGCATCAAGCGCCTGGAAGGCGCCACCGAGCGCCTGCTGCAACTGGCCCAGGGCGGCACCGCCGTGGGCACGGGCCTCAACGCCATCGACGGCTTCGCCGAAGCCTTCGCCGCCGAGGTGGCCAAGATCACCCAGTTGCCCTTCGTCTCGGCGGAGAACAAGTTCGAGGCCCTGGCCGCCCACGACGCCGTGGTCGAGGCCTCCGGCGCGCTCAACACCATCGCCTGCTCGCTGATGAAGATCGCCAACGACATCCGCCTGCTGGGCTCCGGCCCGCGCTGCGGCCTGGGCGAGTTGAGGCTGCCGGCCAACGAGCCCGGCTCCTCGATCATGCCGGGCAAGGTCAACCCGACCCAGGCGGAGGCCATGACCATGGTCTGCGCCCAGGTGATGGGCAACCACACCACCTGCACCGTGGCAGGCTCCAACGGCCACTTCGAACTCAATGTCTTCAAGCCGGTGCTGATCTACTCGCTGCTGCAGTCGGCACAGCTCATCGGCGACGCCTGCGACTCCTTCCGCAGCAACTGCGTGGAAGGCATCGAGGCCGACGAGGAGCGCATCGCCGCCCTGATGAACCAGTCGCTGATGCTGGTGACGGCGCTCAATCCGCACATCGGCTACGACAACGCCGCCAAGGTGGCGAAGAAAGCCTACAGCGACAACTCGACCTTGAAGGAAGCAGCCATCGCCCTGGAACTGCTCACCGACGAGCAGTTCGAGCAGTGGGTGCGCCCGGATAACATGCTGGGCCCCCGGGCGAAGAGTTGAGCCGCGGGCGGTGAGCTTTCGGTGATGATCGGTAAATCGGCTCCACCGGCTGCGGCGCCGCCGCAGCCGGCCGCCCAGGAGGACGCGGCGGAGAGCAACACGCTGGTCCGCAAACGCTCGGTGAAGATCTCCGGCCACAGCACCTCACTGTCGCTGGAAGGGGTCTTTTGGGACGCCTTGAAGGAGATCGCCGGCGGACGCGGCCTGTCGCTCAATGCCCTGATCGAGGAAATCGACCGCGGCCGCAGCGGCAACCTGTCGAGCGCCGTCAGGGTTTTTCTGCTGCAGCACTACCGCGCCGCCGCCGCGCAGGGCCGCAGCCTCGAGACGCCACCTTCCTCCGGCTCCGCAGAGCAGGAACCTCCCAGGCGCTGAGGCGGCTTCCCTGCGAAAACCTATGCCCTAGACTGTCCAATCCACGACCGCCCGGGCGTCATAGGGTATGCCGCCCCCGCTTCACCGCAGCGGCTTCGCCAGGAAAGGAACCGAAATGGCCAGGAAAACCTATCTCTTCATCCAACGGAGTGCTCAGAGCAAAGCGCCAGCACGCGAGGCGCCGTCTCCTGCGCAGATGGAGGAGATGTACGCGAAGTTCAACGCCTGGAAGGAGCAGTTCCGGGAGAACATCCTCGATATGGGCGGGAAGCTGGCCGGCGGCGGCAAGGTCGTAACGTCCGACGACGCGACCGACGGCCCCTTCGTCGAAGCCAAGGAAATCGTGGGCGGCTACATGATCGTCACCGCGGACAGCTTGGACGAAGCGGTCGAGGTCGCGCGGCAAAGCCCCGGCGTGGCCATGCCTGGGTCCAGCGTCGAAGTCCGGGAGATCGCCCTCTCTTGAGGGCGCCCGAACCGCCCCGGCAATTCTTCCGGCACGAGTACGGCCGGCTTGTCGCGGTCCTGACGCGCCGCGTCGGGGCGCAGCATCTCGAGGCGATCGAGGATGCGGTTCAGTCGGCCTTGATGAAAGCGGTCGAAAGCTGGACGGCAAGGGGCAAGCCGGACAATCCCTCTGCCTGGCTCTACCGGGTGGCCCGCAACGAACTGCTGGGGGAGCTGCGCCGGCGCGCGGGCCGGCGCCGCCTTCTGGAGCGGAACGCGGGGGACATCATCGGCGATCCCGGCGAAGTGCCTGAGGTCCGCCTTGCCGGAGAGATGCAGGACGACCTTCTGAGCATGTTGTTCGTCTGCTGCGACGGCGCGCTCCCCGAGGAATCGCAGATGGCCCTGGCCCTGAAGGTGCTCTGCGGTTTCAGCGTCCCGGAAATCGCTCTGCGACTCTTCACCAGCGAAGCCAACATCTACAAGCGGCTCAGCCGCGCCCGAAGCCGGCTGCGGAAAACTCCGCCCCGCCCCGATGAGCTGTCCGCCGGCCTCTACGCCGCGAGACTTCCGTCGGTGAACAAGTCCCTCTACCTGCTCTTCACCGAGGGCTATCTCTCTTCGAACGCGACCGCGGCGATCCGCCGCGAGCTGTGTGAGGAGGCGATAAGGCTGGCCTCGATACTGGGCGATCATCCCGTCGGCGCGACCCCGGAGACCTTCGCCCTCTTGGCTCTCATGCAGCTCCACATGGCGCGGATGGACACCCGCCAGGACCGCAGCGGCGGCCTGCTGCTCCTGGAGGAGCAGGACCGGAGCCGATGGGACCGAGACCGGATTCAAGCGGGCCTACGATACCTGGAAAGATCTGCGCGGGGCGACAGTTTCACCCGCTATCACGCGGAGGCGGGAATTGCCGCGGAGCACTGTCTCGCCCCCTCCTTCCAAGAAACGCGCTGGGACAGGGTCGCGGAGTGCTACGAATTGCTGGAGAGCATCGCGCCCTCGGCGATTCACCGCATGAACCGCGCCGTCGCGGTCGCGGAATGGCGGGGCCCCGCCGCGGGCTTGTCCCTGCTGAAGGATTTCGCGCCGCCGGCCTGGCTCAGGAGTTCCTACCTCTGGGCCGCGGTCCTCGCCGACTTGCACCGCCGCTGCGGCGACACCGAGGCGGCAGGCCGCTACCGAGAAGAGGCCTTGAAGGCGGCTCCCACGCCGGCCGTGGCAGCGCTCCTAAAGCGGCGTCTCGAGAACTCCGGCGCCGGGTGCGCGCCGTAAGAGCTAGCCCCCGAGGCCTCTCAAGAGACCCTTCACGCCTTCTTTGAGCAGATCCTCCGGCCGCGGCGGCTGAGCCGGTTGCTGCGGTTGCGGTTCCTCTCCCCGCTCCGGCACCTGAATGACCGTGGGCTGCTCTGCGGCGGCCGGTTCCTCGCGGCGCTGGAACGGCTGGCCGCCGATCCGGACGTCGGGAGAGTCGGGCGGTCCCCGCAGCACCGCCGTCAGGTAGGCGTTCTGCGGGTCTGCGTCGCGGAACACGTCGGTGCGGCTTTCCATCTGCCAGGCCGGCAGGTCGACGTTGCCGGCGGTCAGGGCCTGGGCATCGCGCCCGCGCACCGTCAGGTCGTCGCTGCGCAGGACTCCCCGCTCCACCACGAAGGTCCCGCCAACCTTGGCCGGGGCGCCGGCAAAAGCGCCGAACAGCATGGTGGTACTGTCGCTGACCCCGCGCACCTCTTTCACCTTCTTGCCCAGCAGGTTGAGCACCAGGGCGCCGGCCTGCTCCTCCACCTTGGCCGCGACGGTCACCGTGCCGTGCAGCTTGCCCCTGCCGTTCAGCGCGGAAACCAGGGCCGCCTCGCTGAGCCCGCGGCTGTTCAGGCTGCTCTCCAGCGACATGGGGCCGGAGAAACGATCGGTGCCGGCCAGAGCGCCCAGCAGGTCCTTCAGTTCCACGTCGATGGCGGTGACGGCCGCCGCCACCTCCAGGCCGCCGGGCGCGCTCTCGCGGAAGTCGGCCTTGCCGGTGACCGCCAAGGCTCCGCCGTAGGTCTGCGCATTGAACTTGCGGAGGTCGAGGACACCGCCGGCCAGCACGGCGTCGATGTCGGCATTGTCGAGGCGCAGCTTGTCGGTGACGATCGCCTTGGCGCGCAGCTTGATATCCGCATCCAGCCCACGCAGGGCGCTGACGTCGATCGGCTTGGTCGACCAGCGCTCGCGGCCCGAAGCGGCGGAACTGCCGGCGGCGGCGGCGCCCGCGCCATTGCCCTTCTTCTGCGCCTTCACGCCGCCCGCCGCCGGTGCGCCCAACGCGGCCAGCGGCAAGACGCCGGTTTCCAGGTCGGCGGTGATCTTCGGCCGGGCCGCGGCGAGCGCCACGGTGACATCGCCGCGCCGCACCTCGGTGCCCGCGGCCTTGCCGGTGAGGCCGGAAAGACGGATCACCTCGGGCGTCGCCGCCAGCCGGCCCTTCAGCGCCACCGGCCCCAAGCCGCCGGGAACCGCCGCCTCACGCAGCAGTTCGCCCAGCAGCACGGAGAGATTGGGATGATCCAGCTCCAGCTCCGCCTCTACCTCGGGAGCCGTCCGCCCCAGTTCGGCCTTGCCGGCCGCGCGCAGGCTCCCGCCCAGGGCCGCCAGCTTCTGATCGAAACGAAGCTGCTCCCGGTTGCCGTTGACGGCGCCGCTGAGGGTGAAGGACTCCAAGGGGAGCTGTCCGCCGGTATCGATCGCCAGGGCCTTGGCGAGCCGCGACAGCGCCGCCACCGAGAGATCGAGCGAACCGTCCAACGAGGGTTCGCGGTCGACGTTGGCGACGCTGCCGGCGAACCGTCCGCGGCTGCCGGCGAGATCGGCCACGGAGAGGTCGCGCACCACCAGGCCGCCACGCTGCAGGGTCGCATCCAGGCGCAGGCCGTTCAGCGGCAGCCCCCGGTAGGTCATCTGGCCGACCTTCACGTCGATGTTGGCATCGAAGCGGCCGAGCAGGGCGAGACCGGCGGGCGGCGGCGTTTGCGCAGCGCCCGATCCGGCCTGCGGAACCGCGCCTTCGCCCTGCGCGGTTCCGGGCGCCGCTTCCTGGGACGGTGCGGGTGTCGTCGCGGCCGCCGCGGCGGGCTCCGGCAAATAGGCGTCGAGGTTGATGCGGTCGAGCGAGACGCCGATGCCCAAGCCCGGCCGGTCGCGCAGGGCCACGGCGACGCCGCCGGTCAACCGGCTGACATCCAGGCTGAGATCGATGTCATGCAGCGTGATCTGGCCGGGCGCGGCGTCGATGCCGGTCTTCAGCGACAGACGGCGCAGCCGCTGGGGCGGGACCATGGCGACATCGATACCCAGCCAATGCAGCAGGCCGCGGAGGTTATCAGAGGTGGCGGCGACATCGCCGCCGAACCGGGGTCCCTCGGGTGCCAGGTCGAGCTGGCCCGACAACGCGACCTCGGAACTGCCCGGCAGTTGGGCCGACGCTTTTTCGAGCGCCAGCTTGCCGTCGGCCAGACGTGCCGCAACGGCGAGTTGGCGCACCGTTTGGCCGCGGTACAGCAACGCCTCGGCGGTGAAGTCGAGGCTGGCGGTCATATCGCGCGGCAGACCCGGGGCCGCGGCGGCCGGGCGCGCGCCGCCGTCTCCTGGGGCCGCCGGCGCGGGCGGCGCCGCGGCCGCTTTGCCGCCTTCGCCAAGTTCGCCGCCGGCCGCCGGCGCCGCCTGGCCCAACAGCTTGTCCAGATCGATGCTCTTGGCCGACAGGGTAGCCACGACGTCCGGCACCTCGCCGAAAGTGACGGCGACGTCACCGTCCAGCGAGACCTCACCCAGCTTCAGGGCGATAACCTGCACCCTGGCCTCGCTGTCGCTGCCCGAAATCTCCGCCGTTACGGCAAAGGGCTGGGCCAGCGGGACGGGCAACTCGGACGGTTTTGCCTGCAAAGGCAGCGCGGCAATCAGGCGGGCGAGGTCCTCGCCCTCCGCCTGCAGGCGGCCGCGCAGGGTGCGCAGGTCCTGGTGCCGCGACAAGGCGCCAAGGAAGCTGCCCGAGGCGGCCGACCGGGGCAGACTCAGTGACAGCGACAGCGCGGTCGCGCCGTCGTCGACCAGGCGGTCGAGGCTGAAGTCGAAGTCGAGCGGCACGTCGCGATAGACGGCACTGCCGGTCACGGCGAAGGGTCCGGCAAGGGACTGGGCGCCCAGTTCGGCGCTCAGGCCGGTCACCACCTCGGCGCGGCCGCTGCGCGCATCGCGGTAGCGCAGCGTACCGTCCTCGACGATGAAGCTGTCGACGCGGATCGACTCCTCGCCGCCGCCGCTCGCCGCCGTTCCGCCGGCCTCGGCATCCGGCGCGGGACCGCCCGGCCGCGCCGCCACCGGCGCATCGAAATTCCAGTTGGCCCGGCCGTCCGGCAGCACCTCGAGCAGGACTTCCGGCTTCACCAGGGTCACGCTCTCGACCCGCACCTTGCCGCGCAGCAAAGGCGCCAGGGCGACACGGATCTGCAGTTCCTCGAGTCGGACCATCGCGGGGTCCGAGCCGCCCTCGGCGTTGGCCAGGGCAACCTCGCGGGCCGAGAAGGCCGGGGTCGGCAGCAGCCGCAGGCTGACGTCGCCGGCAATCTTCAGATCGCGGCCGGTATGTTCCCTCACCAGGGCGGCGATGCGGCCCTTCTCTCCGTTCCAGTCCCAGAAACTGGGCACGACCAGCAGCCCTCCGACCACCAGGAGAACCAGAACGACAATTGCTATGGCCGCCTTCTTCACGATGCCTTCCCGTACCTTCTTGGCTTCCCTGCGCCTTGTTGCCCCAAGGTTTCGCCGGCGCACCGCACCCCCGGGGACATCGCAACCGCACCTGTTTCCGCTAAGCTACTTTAATTCGGGCCTGCCCGGCAAAGCGGAAGCTCAGGCACCCCCAGAAACGGAGCCGGCGCGGACCCGGGCGCGGGCCTGGGAACGGACCTGGGGAGCGGACCTGGGAACGAGCCCGGAAACGGCCGCCGGAACGGCAAGCGGATCCGTCCCAGATGATTATACTCCCGAAGGTCGTCCAGGCGTTATGTTCATCGGGATCGGGCAGCGGCGGCGCCCCCAGGACGCGGGCTGGAAAGCCGGCCGGAAAGACTTACATCCAAAGCGGTGCTTCCGAGTGCCTGACAAGAGCGTCCCGCCGTGTCCATAATGACGGTCGAGATCATACGACATCGAGGGACCCGCTCTCTTAATCAAGCTGGCGAGTGACTGTGCCGATGGGTGAAATCGTCGATCTGGACGCCTACCGCGCCGCGCAGCGGCAGCGGCAGCGTGAAGAAGCCAAGCGCAAGGACCGCAACCGGTCGCGGCCGGAGCGCGGCGAGTCCAGCAACACCAAGCCGGAGGCCGAGCCTCTGGAGGAAGATCCCGCCTAGATCGGATCACGATTAGGCGGAACTACAGGTGGTTCCGCCTAATCGTGTGAATCCGATCTATTTCAAAGGCATAGAGCAGGTTTACAGGGGCGGTGGATCGCCTTCGGCGATTCCAGCCGACCCTGACCTGCTCTAGGCTTCGGCCCCGCGGGAGTGTTGTCAGCCATTCGAGGCCCGGCGCCGGGCCGCGCGCAGCCAGGCTTTGCGCAGTTCCATCACGGCAAGCAGCGAACAAGCGAGGACGGCAACCAACAGCCAATCCGCCAGGGCGATGGGCTGCACCGACAAAACGCCGCTGAGACCCGGCAGGTACATGGCCGCGACATGGATGCCCTGGGCGCCGAGGATCGCCAGGATCAGAAAGGGATTGGCGCCCAGCGGCACGGCGAAGACCGAGCGCTCCTCGGAGCGGGCGTTGAGGGCGTGAACGTTCTCGAACAGCACCATGAGCAGCAACAAGAGGTTGCGAACCTGGTCCTCCGGCAACCCGCGCTGCAGGGCCCAGACGTAGAACCCGAAAGCGCAGGCGCCCATGTAGATGCCGGCGACCAGCACCTGGCCCAGCATGCGGCGGTCGAAAAGCGATTCCCGACGCGGGCGCGGCGGGCGGTCCAGAACCCCAGGCTCCCCCTTTTCGAAGGCCAAGGCGACGTCCTGGATGCCGTTGGTCACCAGGTTCAGCCACAGGAGCTGCACTGCGAAGAGCGGCAGCGGAAAGCCGGCGCCGATGGCCAGGAGGAACAGCACGATCTCCCCCAGGCCCGTCGAGACCAGAAGGTAGATCAGCTTGCGCACGTTGTCGTAGGCGATGCGCCCCTCCTCGATGCCGGCGACGATGGAGGCGAAGTTGTCGTCGGTGAGGATCAGGTCGGCGGCGCCGCGTGCCACGTCGGTGCCGTCCTTGCCCATGGCCACGCCGATGTCGGCGGCGGCCAACGCCGGCGCGTCGTTCACGCCGTCGCCTGTGACCGCGACCAGATGGCCCGCTTCCTGCAGGCAACGCACGATCTTCAGCTTCTGCGCCGGCTCGACGCGGGCGAAGACCTGGGCGCCGCCGACCAGCTCGGCAAAGCGCGCGGGCTCGTCGGCCGCCGCCGTCAGCTCGCGGCCGCTGACGACCTGTGCCTCACCGCCCGCGCCATCCGCTCCGATGCCGAGCTGGCGGGCGATGGTGCGGGCGGTTTCCGGGTGGTCGCCGGTGATCATCACCACTTCCACCCCCGCGGCCCGGCAGCGCTCCACTGCCGCCGGCACCTCCGGACGCACCGGGTCCATGAGCCCCACCAACCCCAGCAGGCGCAGGTAGCGCAGCGAGTCCGGCGCGGCGCGCCGCGCGGCCTCCTGCGAGACCACGCCGCTGGCCACGGCCAGCACGCGGTAGCCTTCGGCCGCCAGGGCCTCGCCCGCCTCCAGGGCCTGCGCCCAGTCGGCGCCGTCGCACATCGGCAGCAACGCCTCCAGCGCCCCCTTGACGTGAACGGTGACGCGCCCGCCCGGCCGATGCGCCTCCGGCCCCGCGGCGTAGGCCGCGACGAAGGCCGCGCCGTAGCGGCGCTGCGGCTCGTAGGGGATGATGCTGAGCTGGGCGGCCTCGGCCTTGGCCCGGTCGGGATCGATGCCCAGCTTGTGCGCCAGCACCAGGAAGGCCACGTCCACCGTGTCCCCCAGGTGGCTGACAGTTTCCTCGTGCAGGCGCAGCTCTGCCTCGTTGCACAGCACCGCGCTGCGTGCCAGCTCCAGGAAGCCGGCCTGCTCCTGTGGCGTCGGGTGACGGCCGTCCACGGTGATGCCGCCATCGGGGCGGTAGCCCTGGCCCGCCACCTGCCCGTCGACCGCCGGGCCGGCATCGTCGAAGAGCACCAGCCGCTTCACGGTCAGTTCGTTGCAGGTCAGGGTCCCGGTCTTGTCGCTGGCCACCAGCGTGCAGGCGCCGAGCCCCTCCACCGCCGGCAGGGCGCGCACGATGACGTTGCGCCGGGCCATGCGCGAAGTGGCGATGGCCAGGGCAACCGTGATCGCCACCGGCAACCCCTCCGGGATCGCCGCCACCGCCAGGGCGACGGCCACCAGAAAGACGGTCAGGATCGACAGGCCTTGGGCGAGCTGCACCGCCGCCAGCACGGCGATGGCCACCAGGCAGGCGATGCCGATCCAGCGGCTGAACTGCTCCAAGCGGCCGATCAGCGGCGGCTGCGTCGGGTCCGGCGCCGCCAGCGCCGTGGCGATGCGGCCGATCTGGGTGTGGGCACCGGTGGCCGCCACGACGCCCTGGGCACGCCCGGTCAACACGGTGGAGCCCGCGAAGAGCAGATTGATCCGCTCGGCCATGGGCGCCGCCTCGTGCAGCACCACCGCGGCGTCCTTGATCACCGGCAGGGACTCGCCGGTCAGAAGGGACTCGTCGACGGCCAGTTCCTGCTGGTGCAACAGGCGCAGGTCGGCGGGCACGGCGGTGCCGGACTCCAGGCGCACCACGTCGCCGGGCACCAGCCCGGCGGTATCGATGCGCGCCGCCACGCCATCGCGCAACACCACGGCGGTGGCCTGCAGCATGCGGTCCAGGGCGGCGGCGCTCTGCTCCGCCTTCCATTCCTGCACGCCGCCGATCAGCGCATTGAGCTGAAGCACCACGAAGATGAAGGCCGCGTCGCTCCATTCGCCGACGATCAGCGAAACCACCGTGGCGGCCAGCAGCAGATAGACCAGCGGGCTCTTGAACTGGCGCAGGTAGACGACGAAGGGGGGCGTGGTCTCGCGGTGCGGCAGCCGGTTCTCGCCGTAGCGCGCCAGGCGCTCGGCCGCCGCCTGCGCCGTCAGGCCGCCATGGCCGCTGCCCAGCACGTCCAGGGCCGCTTGCGCCGGCAACGCGTGCCAGGCGCCGCGCGGCGGCAAGCTGCCGGCGCTTTCCAGAGCGGGAGATACGGAGGGACTGACCTCAGCCATGATGCCGCAAAGTTTGCGCGGCGGGCGCGGGGGCCGCAAGCGACAGATTTGCCGCAGCGCCTTACCTCGCCCTTCGAGACGGCGCTATCGCGGCTCCTCAGGCTGAGGCAAGACTAAGGCCTCATGCTGAGGAGGCCCGCAGGCCCGTCTCGAAGCATGACCCGCCCGCTCAGACCGTCAGGATCTTGCCGGGGTTCATGATGTTGTCGGGATCCAGCGTCACCTTGAGCTGGCGCATCACCGCCAGAGCTTCGCCGTGCTCGGCCTGCAGGAAACGCATCTTGCCGGTGCCCACGCCGTGCTCGCCGGTGCAGGTGCCGCCCATGGCGAGCGCGCGCATCACCATGCGCTCGTTCACGCCCTCGGCCTTGGCCATCTCCTCCGGCTCGTCGGGATCGATCAGGAAGGTGAGGTGGAAATTGCCGTCGCCGACATGGCCGACGATGGGCGCCAGGACGCCGGATGCGTCAATGTCCTTGCGGGTCTCCAGAATGCACTCGGCCAAGCGTGAAATCGGCACGCAGACATCGGTCGCCCAGGCCCCCGCGCCCGGCTTCAAGGCCATGCAGGCGAAATAGGCGTTGTGCCGCGCCTCCCACAGCCTGGTGCGGTCTTCCTGGCGCGTCGCCCATTGGAAGTTGGACCCGCCGTATTCCCCGGTGATCTCGCCGACCAGCTCCGCCTGCTCCTTGGCCCAGGCCTCGGTGCCGTGAAACTCGAAGAACAGCGTCGGCTTGACCGGGTAGTCGAGCTTGGAATAGGCGTTGATGGCCTTGACCTGCAGCTCGTCGAGCAGCTCGATGCGCGCCACCGGAATGCCGGACTGGATGGTCAGGATCACCGCGTCGACGGCCCCTTCCAAGGTGTCGAAGGAGCAGACCGCCGCGGCCATGGCCTCGGGGATGCCGTAGAGGCGCAGCTGCACCTCGGTGATGATGCCCAGGGTTCCCTCCGAACCGACGAAGAGCCGCGTCAGGTCGTAGCCGGCCGAGGACTTGCGGGCGCGCCCGCCGGTGCGGATCACCCGCCCGTCGGCCAAGACCACCGTCAGCCCCATGACGTTCTCGCGCATGGTGCCGTAGCGCACGGCGTTGGTGCCGGAGGCCGAGGTCGCGGCCATGCCGCCCAGCGAGGCGTCGGCGCCGGGATCGATGGGGAAGAACAGGCCGGTGTCGCGCAGATGGGCGTTCAGCGTCTTGCGGGTCACCCCGGCCTGCACGCGGCAGTCCAGGTCCGCCTCGTTGACCTCCAGGATGGCGTTCATGCTGGAGAGGTCGATGCAGATGCCGCCCTGGGCCGCCTGCACCTGGCCCTCCAGGGAGGTGCCGGTGCCGAAGGCGATGACCGGGCGCTTGTACCGAGCGCAGAGCTTGACGATGGCCGAGACTTCCTCGGTGCTCTCGGCGAAGGCCACCGCGTCGGGCGCCTCCATGGCGTGGTAGGAGGCATCCTTGCCGTGGTGCTCGCGCACCGCCTGGGCGGTGGACAGACGATCCCCCAGCAGCGCGCGCAGCGCCTCGATCAAGGGGTCCTGCGGCTGGTTTCTCTTGTCTTCTGCGGCGTCGGCCATCGCACCTGCTCCATGCTGGGGCGGCACTATAGCAGAGGTCGTGCGGGAACGGGCAATGCCCCGAATCCGGCGGAACCGGGCCCCCAAGCGGTCTAGGGACTGGACCGCATCTGCGCCGGCAGCCAGGTGGCGATCTCCGGGAAGGCCACCACCAGGATCACGGCCAGCACCATGATGCCGAACATCGGCAGCGCCGCCCGGGCGATGAAGGGGATCTCGTGGTGGGTCATGCCCTGCAGGACGAAGAGGTTGAAGCCGACCGGCGGGGTGATCTGCGCCATCTCCACCACGATGACCAGGAAGATGCCGAACCACAGCATGTCGATGCCGGCCTGGCGCACCATGGGCTCGACCACCGCCATGGTCAGCACCACCGCGGAGATGCCGTCCAGGAAGCAGCCGAGCACGATGTAGAACACCGTCAGCGCGGCGATGAGCGCCAGGGGCGACAGCTCCAGCGAGCCGATCCAGGCCGCCAGGTCGCGCGGCAGGCCGGTGAAACCCATGGAGAGGGTGAGGAACTTCGCCCCGGCGAGGATGAGGGCGATCATGCAGGAGGTACGGGTCGCGCCCATCAGGCTTTCGACGAAGCTCTCCCTGGTGAGCGACCCCTGCAGCAGCGACAGCAGCAAGGCGCCCACAACGCCCAGCACGGCGGCCTCGGTGGCCGTGGCGATGCCGGCGTAGATCGACCCCAGCACCGCCAGGATCAACAGGACCACCGGCAACAGGGAGAAGGAGTCGCGAAACTTCTGCAGGATCCCCGTGGCCGCCTCGCGCGGCGGCATGGACTCGGGCCGCAGCACCGCGCGGATGAAAATGTAGCCCATGAACAGCAGCGCCAGCATGACGCCGGGGAAAACCCCGGCCATGAAGAGGCCGGCGATCGACTCGTTCACGGTGACGCCGTAGACGATGAGGATGATCGAGGGCGGGATCAGCAGGCCCAGGGTGCCCGCCCCGGCCAGGGTGCCGATGATCATGTTCTCCGGATAGCCGCGGCGGCGCAGTTCCGGGATCGACATCTTGCCGACCGTGGCCACCGTGGCCGCCGAGGAGCCGGAGATGGCGGCGAAGAGCGCGCAGCCCGCCACGTTCACGTGCAGCAGGCGTCCCGGCAAGCCGCCGAGCCAGGGCGAAAGGCCCTTGAAGAGGTCCTCGGACAGCCGCGTCCGGAACAGGATCTCGCCCATCCAGATGAACAGCGGCAAGGCGGTCAGCGTCCAGGAGGAGGCTGCGCTCCAGATCGTCGTCGCCATGGCGTCGCCGACCGGGCGGCTGGTGAAGAGCTCCATCCCGACCAGCGCCACGCCAAGCAGCGACAGGCCGACCCAGACGCCGCTGCCCAGCAGGAAGAACAGCACGCCGAGAAAAAGCAGCGTCAGGAGCAGGTTTTCCATCTTCCGTCCCCTACCCCACCACGTCTTCCGGCGGCGCCTCTTCGGGTGCGGCCTTCTTGTGGTCCAGCGGCGCCCCCAGCGCCACGCGGATCAGGCGGTCGATCAGCGCCATGGCCAGCAGCACCGTGCCGACCGCCATGCCGATCTGGGGGATCCACAGCGGCGTGGCGTCGGCGCCTTCGCTGACGTCGCCCAGCATGTGGGAGACACGCACCATCTTCACCGAATACCAGGCCAGATAACCGGCCAGGAAAGCGCCGGCGGAAAGACACCAAAGCTCCAGCGCGCGGCGGCGCGCGCCGGAGAACTTGTCGATGAAGAGGGCGACGCGGATGTGCCCGCCCTTGCCGAAGGTATAGGCCAGGGCCAGGAAGGACGAGGTCGCCATGGCGTAGCCGGCGTAGACCGACAGCCCCGGCACGTAGAGGCCCAGCAGGCGGGTGACGATGGACAGCAGCACCAGCACCGCAATGGCGATCAGGCCGAGGCCGGCGAGAACCCCCGCCGCCAGGTAGAGCCGGTCGAGCGCGGCGCGCATGCGAAGTCGATCCTTCCTGAACAAGAGAACGGCCGGTGACACCGTCACCGGCCGCGGCTCCTTTTCAGACCTTACATCGCCTTGTAGGCGTCGATCACGGCCTGACCGTCGGCGCCGGCGCGCTCCAGCCATTCCTTGGTCATGGTGGCGCCGATACCTTCGAAGTCGGCCTTCAGCTTGTCGCTGGGCGCCTCGACGACCATGCCGTTCTCCGCCAGCTTTTCCTTGTACCAGTCGGAAAGCTCCCGGGCCTTGTCCCAGCCGCGCGCCTCGGCCGCGGCGGCGGCGTCCAGCACGACCTTCTGCAGCTTCGCATCGAGGCCTTCCCAGGCCGCCTTGTTGACCACCACCATGTTCTTGGGCAGCCAGGCCTGGACGTCGTACCAGTACTTCACATGCTCCCAGATCTTGCGGTCATAGCCGGTCGAGCCGGAGGAAATCATCGAGTCGGCAACGCCGGTCGCGAAGGCCTGCGACAGTTCCGCCGCCTCGATCTTGGTCGGCACCGCGCCCATCAACTCGGCGAGACGCGAGGTCGCGGCGTTGTAGGCGCGGAACTTCACGCCCTGCATGTCCGCCGCCTGGCTCACCGGGTTCTTGTTGTAGAGCCCCTGGGGCGGCCAGGGCACGGTGTAGAGCAGCACCAGGCCGGCCTCGTCGAGGGTCTTCTCGAGCTGCGGCTTGGAGGCTTGATACAGTTTCCAGGAGTCGTCGAAAGATGTCGCCAGGAACGGCAGGGCGTCGATCTCGAACAACGGGTTCTCGTTGCCGAGGGCCGAGATCAGCCGCTCGCCGATGGGCGCCTGTCCGGTACGCACGGCACGGTAGATCTCGCCGCCGCCGAACAGCGAACCGCCGGGGTGGGCGACGATCTCCAGCTCGCCGCCGGAAGCCTTGGTGACCTCCTCGGCGAACTGAGCCGCGTTTTCCGAATGATAGTTGCTGGCGGCATAGGCCAGCGGCATATCCCACTTCTCGGCGGCCGCGGCGCCGTTGGCCGCGAGGCCCAGTGCAACGACCGAAGCAATCCCGCCAAGGGATTTAAGGAACGTCTTCATTATATGTCTCCCTGTTTGGCCTTCGGCGGGACTTCGATGCCCGCAGATTTTCCCCAAAAAGCCTTTAGGCCAGAACCTGCATGAGAGGCCGCGCTTGCCGCGCCCTTCAAGGGCTCAACTTTAGGCGCGGAGCCTGCCAGCAGGCAACTGACGCCTGAAAGTGACATTTTATCGATAAATTATCAACGTTTTCGAACTGACCACTCTACCCTCCTTCAAAGATCGGCCAGGCGTGCCTCCACCAGGGTCACCAGGTCGTAGACCGGCAGACCGAGAGCCCGGGACAGCGCCGCGCGGTAGGGCGGCAGGTTGGTGCACTCCAGCACCACGGCGCCCAGCGCCGGATGCGCGGCCCGCAGCGCCTGCCCGGCGGCCAGCACGTCCGACTCCGCCGCCGCCGGGTCCAGCACGGCGAGGTCCCGGGTGATCACCCGGTGCAGCTCGCCGCCGTCCTCCAGCCCAGCGAGCGGCGTGTCGGCCGGGGCGCCGGCGGCGGCAAGGTGCGCGGGCGAAAGGCGGCCGGCGTCGATGGTGATGACGCCGACGCTTGCGCCCGGGGACAGCTCCGCCGCGATCGCCGGAACCTGCAGCAGGCTGGAGGTCACCACCGGCACCGGCAGTGCCGCCTGCAAGGCGTCCTGCGCCGTCACCAGGAAGCCGCAGGAGGTGGTGATGAGGTCCGCGCCCTCGGCCACCAGGTCCCGCCCGGCCGCGGCGAAGGCCTCCACCAGGCCCTCGGGCAGCGGGCCTGCCCGCACCACGGCGGCCACGTCGGCGGGCTCGACCACCTGATAGAGGCTCGGCACGGACCAGGTCTGCGGATTGCCCACGTCGCCCGGCGGACGCGGAAAGCCCGTCTTCAGCATGAGGATGCCCAGGGTAGGCTTGCCGTCTGTACGCATGCGTCATCCTAGCGCCTTCCCCAGCCGACAGGAATGCCGCTAAACTCCTGCGCACAAACGACAGGGAAGCAAGCGACCCCAGGTATGATCGAGGCCAGAAAGTCCAGCCGGCTCTCTCCCCAGGAAAAGAACCTGCAGACCATGCTGCTCAGCATGACGGTGCCGTTCCGCGACGGCGGCGGGCTGGTCTTCCCTCTGGGATTTCCCTTCGCCGGTTACGAGCTCGACGAATGGCAGTTCGAGCGTTACCGCTCGCTGCTGGACCGCAGCCTCTTGAGCCCGGAGATGAAGCGCGAAGGGCGCGTCGTGGTCGCCGTGTTCTTCACGCTCGTCGGCGTGATTATCGGCGGCAGCATCTTCACCTATTCCTTTTCCTTGTTCGAGAACAGCCCCGTCGGGCAAGGCTTGCGTCAGTGGTTCCCAGTGGTGTGGTTCGCCCCCTTCGTCCTCTTCGTGGTTTACAGCTACGCCTTCGCGCAGCGCTTTGCGCGCGCGGTGCAGGAACAGTTCCCCGGCGCCCGCAAGACATCGCGTACCGCTTATCTCCGGCGACGGCTGCTGGGCTACATGGCCGCGAAGTCCTTCAAGCCGCTGCGCGCCCTGGCGCTCGTCCTCTTCGCCCTGCCCCTGGGCGTGCTGATGCTCGCCGCCGGCCTCTGGATACCGGTCGCCTACTACGCGTTCCTGGGATTGCTGCTGCTGTTCGTCGCGGCATTCAAGGGCTGCCTGCTGCTGGTCTATTGGTCCTTCCGCCGCCGCCAGGGCTGCGGCCCCACCGCTGAGAACCTGAAACCCGTCTAGGGCGTCTGCCTTAACCTTCGGCGGCTTTCGGATAGAAGCCGAAGCTGCGGCCCTCGCCGTCCTTGCCGACGGCGCTGATGGCGACGCCGCCTTCGTTGAGGAAGAGGCGCGCCTCGATGCGCAGGCCGCTGTCGCAGGTGGCGCTCCAGTCGGCATCGGTCGGCGTGCGCAGCACGTAGCCGCCCTGGCACTCGTCGTCCACCTCGGGCAGGGAGAGGCGCAGGCCGCCTTGCGTGCCCGCGCGATTGTAATAGGCGCGGCCGCTCTTGATATCGCCGCGCCCCTGCCAGCCGACCTTGACGGCCTCGCTGACCCAGGGCGACGGTTCGGCCGGCACTTCGGCGACCCGCCCGCCCTGGCGCAGGCAGGCCCAGGGATGCGAGACGAAGTAGGCGCGGCCGTTCAGCTCGCATTCCAGGCGGGTTTCGGCGGTCTGATCCGGCGACCCGGCGCAACCGGCGACAAGGCCGACCAAGGCCAGAAACCCCACTCCCGCAGACTTCATCGCCAGCGCTCTCCCACTTGGTCCCACACCCATAGGTGGTCGGGAGAAGGTAATTCGCGCAGGAAGGCAGTGCAACAGGCTCTGTTTAGAGGCCGGAATGAATGGGTCGCGGCAGCAGCCGACGACTATAGACTCGACGCCGACCTTGCCGCCTGGTCGTAGAGGCCGGAGAGGGCGCGCAGCAGGTCGGCGGCCTCGCCGATCTGTTCGTTGAGCTCGCCGGCCTTGTCGCCGCCGAAGGCGCTGAAGGCACTGACCAGACAGTCCTCGCGCACCTCGCGGTAGGTCGCGCAGGCCGCCTGGCCGTCCCGCGTCGTCGCGTAGAAAATCTCCTTGCCGCGCTTGTCGCCGGCGACCAGGCCCAGGCGCGTCAGCTTCTTCAGGGCGTAGTTCACCGTGTGGCTGTCCTCGATGTTGAGGACGAAGCAGATGTCGGCCAGCTTCTTGTCCTTGGCGCGGTGGTTCACCGTGTGCAGCACCATGACGTCCAGGGCGCTCAGGTCCGGGTAGCCGGCCGCCGACATGCAGCGCACGATCCAGCGGTTGAAGGCGTTGGAGGCGATGTAGAGGCCGTATTCGAAGGCGCTGGTCTCCGCCGCGCGCTCGGAGACCAGGTGCGCCGAGGAGACGATGGAGCGTTTATTTTCCCTGCTGTCTTGCTTGGGGCCGCTCATTCCGCCGCCTCCTTCCGATCTTCGGTCTTGCCATAGCCGCCGCCGCCCGGCGTCTCGATGACGAAGACGTCGCCGGCGCCCATCTCGATCTCGTCGCTGCCCTTCAGCTCCACGAAGGAGCCGTCGCTCCGCTCCACGGTGTTGCGTCCGCGCCGGCCCGGCTCGCCGCCCGCCAGGCCATAAGGGTCGGTGGCGCGGTGGAGCGACAGGATGGTGGCGGTCATGGGTTCCAGGAAGCGCATGCGCCGGATGACGCCGTCGCCGCCGCGGTGCTTGCCGCCGCCCCCCGAACCGGGACGGATGCGGAAGGCCTCCAGGCGCACCGGGAAGCGCCATTCCAGCACTTCCGGATCGGTCATGCGGGTGTTGGTCATGTGCGAGTGCACGGCGGAGGTGCCGTCGTGGTCGGGCCCGGCGCCGGTGCCGCCGCAGATGGTCTCGTAGTTCTGGTAGCGGTCGTTGCCGTAGACGAAATTGTTCATGGTGCCCTGGGCCGAGGCCAGCACGCCCAGCGCCCCGTAGAGCGCGTCGGTGATGCACTGCGAGACCTCGGTGTTGCCGGAGATCACCGCCGCCGGATACTCGGGGCTGATCATGGAGCGTTCCGGGATCTTCAGCTTCAGGGGTTTCAGGCAGCCTTCGTTCAGCGGGATCTCGTCCTCCACCAGGGTGCGGAAAACGTAGAGCACCGCCGCCTTGCAGACCGCCGTCGGGGCGTTGTAGTTGCCCTTGTCCTGGGGCGAGGTGCCGGTGAAGTCGATGAGCGCCTCGCGCGAGGTCTTGTCGACGGTGATCTTCACCTGGATTTGGCTGCCGTTGTCCAGGGGATAGGTAAACTCCCCATCCTTCAGCACGTCCAGCACCCGGCGCACCGACTCCTCGGCGTTGTCCTGCACGTGGCGCATATAGGCCTGCACCACGTCGAGGCCGAAGTGGGCCAGCATCTTGCGTACTTCCTGCACCCCGGTCTCGTTGGCGGCGATCTGCGCGGAGAGGTCGGCCATGTTCTGCTGCGGGTTGCGGCAGGGGTATTGACCGGAGGTCAGCAGGGCCAAGGTCTCCTCTTCGCGAAAGCGGCCTTCTTCAACGAGCAAAAAGTTGTCGATGAGGACGCCTTCCTCCTCGATGCGGGTCGAGTCCGGCGGCGCCGAGCCCGGCGTGCGACCGCCGATGTCGGCGTGGTGGCCGCGCGAGCCGACGTAGAACAGCAGCTCCTCGCCCGCTTCGTCGAAGACCGGGGTGATGACCGTCACGTCCGGCAGGTGCGTGCCGCCGTTATAGGGCGCATTGAGGGCATAGACGTTGCCCGGCTTCATGCTGCCGGCGTTCTCGCGGATCACCGTCTTGATCGACTCGCCCATGGAGCCGAGATGGACCGGCATGTGCGGCGCGTTGGCGACCAGGTTGCCCTCGGGATCGAAGATGGCGCAGGAGAAGTCCAGGCGCTCCTTGATGTTCACCGAATAGGCGGTGTTGGCCAGGGTCGCGCCCATCTGCTCGGCGATGTTCATGTAGAGATTGTTGAAGACCTCCAGCATCACCGGGTCGGCCTCGGTGCCCACCGCCTCGGTCTTGGGCCGCGGCACCACGCGGGTCAGCACCAGGTGGCCGCGCCGGGTCAGTTCGGCCTGCCAGCCCGGCTCCACCACCGTGGTGCCCGTCGTCTCCACGATGACGGCGGGGCCGTCGACCTTCTGGCCGGGCAGCAGGGCGTCGCGGTCGTAGAGCGGGGTGTCGTGCGCGCCGCCGCCGGAGTGCATGGCGACGCGGGTCAACGGTTCTGCCTCGGTCGCGCCGGCCGGCACGTCAAGCTCCGGGTCGGCGACTTCTTCGGTGGAACCGATAACCTCGACCGAGACGGCCTCCACCACCAGTTTCCGTTCGGTCGCGATGAAACCGAAGCGCTGCTTGTGCGCCGCCTCGAAGGCCTCCTGCATCTGCGCCAGTTCGCCGAAGTCGACCGGCAGCGGGCTGTCGGTGCCCTCGTAGCGGAGTTGCGCCTTCCTCACCTGCTTGATGCGGTCGGGATGGACGCCCTGGTCCAGCACCTCCGCCTCGGCCTCGGCGGCCAGCGCTTTGTAGGCCTCTTCCATCACCACCGGCGCTTCCACATTGAAGGGTACCTCGACCTGCTGCTCGCGCAGGGCCCGCACGTCGGCCAGGCCCATGCCGTAGGCCGAGAGCACGCCGGCGAAGGGATGCAGGAAGACCTTCGACATGCCCAGCGCGTCGGCCACCAGACAGGCGTGCTGTCCCCCGGCGCCGCCGAAGCAGTTGAGCGTGTACTCGGTGACGTCGTAGCCGCGCTGCACCGAGATTTTCTTGATGGCGTTGGCCATGTTCTCCACGGCGATGCGCAGGAAGCCCTCGGCCACCTCCTCCGGGCTCTGCAGCGGCTTGCCGGTGGCCTCGGCGATGTCCCGGGCCAAAGCCTCGAACTTCTCGCGCACCACGGCGGCGTCCAGCGGCTGGTCGGCGTTGGGTCCGAAGACCTTGGGGAACTGTTCCGGCTGGATCTTGCCCAGCATGACGTTGCAGTCGGTGACCGCCAGGGGACCGCCGCGGCGGTAGCAGGCCGGGCCGGGATCGGCACCCGCCGAGTCGGGCCCGACCCGGAAGCGCGCACCGTCGAAGTGCAGGATCGAGCCGCCGCCGGCCGCCACGGTATGGATGTGCATCATCGGCGCGCGCATGCGCACGCCGGCAACCAGGGTGTCGAAGGTGCGCTCGTACTCGCCGTCGTAGTGCGACACGTCGGTGGAGGTGCCACCCATGTCGAAGCCGATGAGCTTGCCGAAGCCGCCCATCTGCGCCGTGCGCACCATGCCCACGACGCCGCCGGCCGGGCCGGAAAGGATGGCGTCCTTGCCCTGGAACAGCCGCGCGTCGGTCAAGCCGCCGTTGGACTGCATGAACATGAGGCGCGGGCCCTGCTCGACACCAGTCTCCATGGGCGCATCCAGTTGGCTCGCCACCTGATCGACGTAGCGGCGCAGGATGGGCGAGAGGTAGGCGTCCACGACGGTGGTATCGCCGCGGCTGACCAGCTTCATCAGCGGGCTGACCTCGTGGCTCACCGAGACCTGGGTGAAGCCGATGTCGCGGGCGATGGCCGCGACCTTCCTCTCGTGGTCGGGAAAACGATAGCCGTGCATGAAGGCGATGGCCACGGCGCGGATGCCGTCGTCATAGGCGCGCTGCAGGGCCGCGCGGGCGGCGTCCTCGTCCAGCGGCGCGATGACCGCGCCCTCGGCGCTGATCCTTTCGGACACTTCCACCGAGCGCTCGTAGAGCATCTCGGGCAAGACGATGTGGCGGTCGAAGAGGCGCGGGCGGTTCTGGTAGCCGATGCGCAGCACGTCGCCGAATCCCTCCGTCGTGACGAAGAGGGTGCGGTCGCCCTTGCGCTCCAGCAGCGCGTTGGTGGCCACCGTGGTGCCCATCTTCACGGCCTCCACGGCGCCCGGCGGCAGGGCGTCGTGCTTGCCCAGGCCCAGCAGCGTGCGCACGCCCTGGACGGCGGCGTCCTTGTACTGCTCCGGATTCTCGGACAGCAGCTTGTGGGTCACCAGTTCGCCGCCGGGCTTGCGCGCCACCACGTCGGTGAAGGTGCCCCCCCGGTCGATCCAGAATTGCCAAGCGGGTTGCCTGTTGTCGCCGTCCATTTTTTCCGTGCCTTTGTCCGAAAGAGCGCATCTCCGCGCCCGATTACAAAGACATTTTATCGATAAATTGTCAACGTTCTCTCGGAATACGGCAGCATTGAGGGGCACTGAAGGTTCGCTTGGCCGCCTCGTGAGCAGGGAACCGGACAGCACGGTCTATCAGGGCACTTGGCCGGCGCGCGACATGCAGTTCCGCATCCGGCACGACAATCCGGCACGTCCTCACCAGTACTGCATCGACCTCTACGAAACGAGGGGCCAATACTCCCGATTGCGCTCCGGCAGCGAAGGGTTCTTCGACATCGACAGCATCACCGCCGGCAACGTGAAGAAACTGCCGCTGGACCAGGCCACTGCACTCAACCGCCGCCGCCGGCATCGAGATCGACGCCGCCGGGCCCGGCGGCCTCCTCCCCGGCCCGGCCGCGCCCAGCGGCACGGCTGCCCAGGAAACCGTCAAGAAGGGCCAGGTGTATCGGCCGGACGAAAAGCGGGATGGTGGCGGCCGGCGGGCGAGGTTTGCCGCTGCTCCGCCGTTCCAGGAACTTGACCAGAAGCCGGAATAGGGCCAACGCCGTGACGGAAAAGACCAGCACAAGGCCCAGAGCGAAGAGCAGTTCGTCGCCGCGCGCGCCGTTCCACAGGAGAAACAGGCCGAGGGCTTCGAGCACCAGGAAAACGAGCCACGTCGGCACGGGCTAGCTCCCTTGGGTCGGAGGGGTGGTGTCGGCCGCCGCCTCGGTCTTGCGGCGCAGCCGGCGGTGCTGCACGACAAGATAGATGATGTAAGCGACGTTGGTGACGGCCAGGATGGCGATGCCGTTGGCGTAGGACACCTCGCTGCCGGGCCGAGCGGCCCGCCACAGCTGCCAGATGCCGAGCCCGGCCCCCAGGCAGAAATAGCTCCAGGTACAGAACCGGCAGTGGAACATGCCTTCGGAGAGAAAGTAAGACGCGAGGCAGATCACGCCCGGCAGCACCAGGGCGGTCACGAAAAGAAAGACCAGCAGCCCCATCGCCCTGCCCCCTCGGCATCGCCAAACCTAGAGGGGAATTGTAAGGAGCGATTTCCCGCTTTCCACCTCGTTGTGGGTCCTAGGCCGGGACGGTTTCCTGCATGGAGGGGCGGGCGTTGAACTCCTCGAACCAGGCCGCCAGCGCGTCATGGCCGTCGCGCCACTTCAGGTCGTCATGACGCAGGTCCAGGTAGGCCAGCCCGGCGCCGCAGGCGATGTGCCCCATGGTGACCTCGCCCGGCAAGCCCTTCAGGTGATCCATCATATGGCCGAGGCTGCGCCGGATCGCGGCGCGATAGCGGTCGACCACCTCCGGCGAGCGCTGCCCTTCGGGGCGGCGCGCCTCCATCGTCGCATAGTAGGCCGCGTCTGTGACGCCCTGGCCCAGCGCGGCGGCCACCAGCACCTTGAAACGGGCGGCGCCGGCCGCCGGGATCAGCGCCGGCGCCGAGCCGACACCATCCAGGTACTCGGCGATGACCGGACTGTCGAAAATGGCGGTGCCGTCGTCGAGAATAAGCGCGGGAACCTTGCCCAGAGGATTCCTGCGCTGCAGCTCCGGCGGATCCGTCATGGGATTGCAGGCGACCTCTTCGACATCCGCCATCAGGTCACGCTCGCGGGCGACCACCCGGCACTTGCGGGCATAGGGGGACGTAGGAGAGTAGAAGAGCTGCATAGCCGCCTCCGTGCGCAACGATTTTCTGTGGAAACGGCGCCATGAAGCGGCGCCGGCCAGGACAGCGGAGACCTTAAGGGATTGTGTGTGCGGGGTCGATAGGCAAGCGCAGGGCAAGAATCCTGCGTCGCTCCATCGCCTAAACGCCGCGTCAGACCTTGTAGGCCAGGCGCACGCCGCCCCAGTGCCTGCCGCCGACCACGATGGGCGCCGAGACGTCCTTCATGACCACGAACTTGCCGCCGCCCATGTCGCGGCGATAGGTCTGCAGCAGGAAGGGTTCGGTGTTCCGGCCGGCGGCCAGGCCGACGCGGTCGTCGAAGATGCGCCGGTTGCGGCAATTGGCGGCGTTCCACACGGGATCGTCGCCCTGGGGCTGCGCGAACTTCAGATTGTGGGTCGGCAGGAAACCGTTCACGTCGACGCTGGCGCAGAACACCACGCGCTCGTCGAAATCCAGCGCGGGCTCCTGGATCGGCGGCAGGACTTCGTCGGTCAGCGCCACGCAGCCGGCCATGAGCTGTTCCGGGTCGCTGCCCGGGATCGGCTTGTAGTCGCGGTCGAAGAGCTGCGCCTCGGCGATCCGGCCCTCGGCCAGGGCCTGTTCGAAGGCAGCCGAAACCTTGGCCGCCACGCCCTTCACCTGCTGGATGAAGGGGCCGTCGACGGAATTCATGGAGCTCTGCGCGGTCAGGCGGATGACCTGCTCGCTGACGCCGATCAGACGGTTCACCCTGTCGCGGGCCTCGCCCAGGGTCGTGCTGGAGACCGCGACCTCTTCGTTCATACCCTCCAGGGTGGAAACGAAGGTGCCGCACTGTTGATCGATGCGCGCCGCGCTCTCGGCGATGGCCGCGGTGTCTTCCTCGATACCCGTCACCGCCTGGCCGACGACGCTCATCACATCGCCGATGGTCTGGGTGCCGCTGCGCACCGATTCAGCCCGCCCGGTGGTCTCGTTGCCTTGATTGATCAGTTGATCGGCCTGCTCGGTCAGCCGCTTCAGGGTCTCGTCGATCTGTGCGGTCGCCTTGGATGTCTGGGTCGCCAGCTCCTTCACTTCGCCGGCCACCACGGCGAAGCCGCGTCCCGCCTCGCCGGCGCGCGCCGCTTCGATGGTGGCGTTCAACGCCAGCAGGTTGGTCTGCTTGGCAATGGCGTCGATGCCCTGGGCGACCTGGGCGACTTCGCTCAGCGCCTCCTGCAGTCCGTTGAGCTGCCCCTCGATGACGGAGACGGCCTCGACCAGGGCATGGATGTCGTTGACGGCGTTGCGCACGGTGTCTTCCGACTCGCGGACGCTGGTTGCCGTTTCCGAGGCCTTCTCGCGCGCATGGCCGGCGGCGGCGGCGATGCGGCGGTTGCTGTCGTTCACCTCGCCCGCGTTCTCCACCAGCCCGCGAAACGAATGCGCCTGCTGCTCGACCCGCGTCGAAATCTCGTCGATATTCCCGGCGACATCGACGATTTCGACTCCCAGGCCGGCGGCTTCGCGCGCCAGGCCCTCTATGATCTTCGCTTCGGAGGTCTCGTCACCCGACATTTTCAACCCATCGATCCCCAGATCCCAGACACGGCTCTCCGGCCGTTCCCATTGGGCGATAATTTGGCGAAGCAGGGTTAAGAAAGCCTTATACAGGTAAAACCCTCGGCAGATTCGCGCCACAGGAGCGCCACATTGAATGCCTAGGCTAAGTATCCCGTCCGCCACCGCTTGTTATAGGGGACCCCTGCCTTGGCCTATGTGATCGCCAACCTGTGGCGCCTGGTGTTGCTTCTCGGCGTTCTGCTCGCCGGGCCGGCCCTTGCCCTGATGACCGGCGAGGTCTCGCTGGACCGCAGCTGGTACACGGCGAGCCGCGAGAGCGCCGCCATTGTGCCGCCGGCCGCCAGCACGCCCGAGGCCGTGGTCCAGGTCTACGGCGCACGCACCTTCCACTGGCGCGGCGCCTTCGCCGTGCACACCTGGATCGCGGTGAAGGCGGAAAATGCCGACCGCTATGTGACCTACGAGGTGATCGGCTGGCGCCACTGGCGCGACGGCAGCGGCCTCACCCGCCGCGAAGGCCCGCCCGACCGCCGCTGGTTCGGCGCCGAGCCGCAGATCTATGCCGAGCTGCGCGGCGCGGCCGCGGCCCGCGCCATCCCGGAGATCGAGGCCGCGGTCGCGGCCTATCCCTACGCCGACGAATACCGCACCTGGCCGGGCCCCAATTCCAACACCTTCACCGCCAGCATCGCCCGCCAGGTGCCGGCGCTGAAGCTCGACCTGCCGCCGACGGCCGTCGGCAAGGATTACCTGCCCCCCGGCGATTTCGCCGCCCCCACGCCCAGCGGCAGCGGCTACCAGGTCTCCCTCTACGGCGTCCTGGGCGGCATGCTGGCGCTGGAGGAAGGCTTCGAGCTCAACCTGCTGGGCCTCACCTTCGGTGTCGACCCCAAGGATCTGGCCTTCAAGCTGCCCGGATTGGGGCGCGTCGGCGTGAACTAGCGGCCTGCGCGCACCGCGCAGGGCGGCTCTGCGCCGGTGCGGCTTGACGCACCCGGGGGCGGACCGTCATTCTGCCGCCGTCGACCCTTTCCTCCCTCCTTTCCGACGACAGCAACGACATGAGCGTTTGGGGCAAGATTCTCGGTGGCGCCGCCGGCTTCGCGCTGGGCGGCCCGATTGGTGCCTTGATCGGCGCCATCGCCGGCCATGCCGTCGACAAGTTGAAGGAGTCGACCGGCCCGGAGGCCAACGACGCCACCAAGCAGATCGCCTTCACCATCGGTGTGATCGTGCTGGGCGCCAAGCTGGCCAAGGCCGACGGCCGGGTGACCCGCGACGAAGTGGACGCTTTCAAGCAGGTGTTCCACATTCCTCAGGACGAGATGAGGAACGTCGGCCGGGTCTTCGACCAGGCGCGCAAGGACGCGCACGGCTTCGAGCCCTACGCGAAGCAGCTCGCCCGCATGTTCGCCGACAACCCGGCGGTGCTGGAGGAACTGCTGGGCGGCCTGTTCCACATCGCCCGCGCGGACGGCCGCGTGGCGGAGGAGGAACTGGCCTACCTGGAGCAGCTCGCCGTCATCTTCGGCTTCGACGCGCAGGACTGGGACCGTATCCGCGCGGCCAACGTCGGCGCGGAGAAAGGCGATCCCTTCCGCATTCTCGGCGTCGCCCGCGAGGCCGGCGACCAGGAGATCCGCAACGCCCACCGCAAGCTGGTGGTGGAGAACCATCCCGACCGCCTGGTCGCCCAGGGCATGCCGCAGGAGTTCGTCGACATGGCGAACGAGAAGCTGGCGGTCATCAACGCCGCCTACGACGAAATCAAGAAGCTGCGCGGCATCAAATAGGGCCTGTAGACACTTGGCTTGCGGGCTTTGGTATGAGCGAAATCGGCCCGCTGTTAGGAGCGACGACGAAGGACATGCCAAAGCATATTCGAGGAGGAGCGACGCGGCAGCGGGCCGATTTCGCCATATCCCTAGGGGACGGGGCGGATTTTGGCCTGGGCCGCGTCGAGAAAAGCTTGTGGTGGTCCACACCGCAGCGCTTTCCTCTCCTAACCCAGGCCAAAATCCGCTCCCGCCAAACCCACAACCCAAGTGCCTACAGGCCCTAACCATGGCCGTCACGCCTCCCCTTATCGCGTTGAAGGACGCGCGCCTGGCCTTTGGCGCGACCACGCTGTTCAGCGGCCTCGACCTGACCCTGGCCGCCGGCGAGCGCGCCTGCCTGGTGGGGCGCAACGGCACGGGCAAGTCGAGCCTGCTGAAGATCATCGCCGGGCTGCAGGACCTGGACGGCGGCGAACGCTTCCTGCAGCCGGGCACCAGGGTCGCCTACCTGCCGCAGGACCCGCAGTTCGACTCCGCCGAGACCATCGCCGACTATGTCACCCACGATCCCGCGGGCGGAGACGATGCCCCGCGCCACGCCGTCGACGCGGTGCTGCTGCGCCTGGAACTGGACGGCACACGCAAGCTGGGCGGCCTTTCCGGCGGCGAAGGCCGCCGCGCGGCGCTGGCCCGCTGCCTGGTCTCCGACCCCGAGGTGCTGCTGCTCGACGAGCCGACCAACCACCTGGACCTGCCGACCATCGACTGGCTGGAGAGCGAACTGAAGCGCTTCCGGGGCGCCCTGCTGGTGATCAGCCACGACCGCGCCTTCCTGGCCCATCTCACCAACACCACCTTGTGGCTCGACCGCGGCAGGCTGCAGCGCCTGGACAAGTCCTTCGCCTTCTTCGAGGACTGGGCCGAGGAACTGCGCCAGCAGGAGGCTGAGGCGCAGCACAAGCTGGAACGTCAGATCGTGCGCGAGGAGCGCTGGCTGCAGCGCGGCGTCACCGCGCGGCGCAAGCGCAACCAGGGCCGCCTCGCCCGGCTGCAGGGCCTGCGCAAGGAACGCGCCGAGTGGCTGAAGCAGACCGGCACGGCGAAGCTCGAGACCGCCAGCAGCGGACGCAGCGGCGACATGGTCATCGAGGCCGAGAACCTCTCGAAGAGCTTCGCCGGCCCGAAAGACGCAGGGAGCGGCGAAGTGGTGATCCTCAAGGACTTCTCCACCCGCATCCGCCGCGGCGATCGCCTGGGCATCATCGGGCCCAACGGCGCCGGCAAGTCGACCCTGGTGAAGATCCTCATGGGCGATCTGGCCCCGGACAGCGGCAAGCTGCGCCTCGGCGCCAACGTGGAGCCGCTCTACTTCGACCAGCGCCGCGAGAGCCTGGATCCGGAAGCGACGCTGTGGCAGGTGCTGGCCCCGGATGGCGGCGACACCATCATCGCGCGCGGCCGCCAGCGCCACGTGGTCTCCTACCTGAAGGACTTCCTCTTCGACGAAAGCCAGGCGCGCCAGCCGGTCAAGGCGCTTTCCGGCGGCGAGAAGGCGCGCCTGCTGCTGGCCCGCCTCTTCGCCAAACCCAGCAACCTGCTGGTGCTCGACGAGCCAACCAACGACCTGGACATGGAGACGCTCGACCTGCTGGAAGAGGTCCTGGACGAGTACCAGGGCACCTTGATCCTGATCAGCCACGACCGCGACTTCCTGGACCGCCTGGTGAGCTCGGTGATCGCCATGGAGGGAGGCGGCCGGACCGTGGAGGTGGCCGGCGGCTACAGCGACTACCTGCACTACAAGCGCCAGCGCGGCGAGACGGCGCGCAGCGAGGCCAAGGCCAAGGCAGCAGGGGCCAAGGCAGCAGGGGCCAAGGCAGCAGCCACCCGCCCCAAGAAAGCCGCCAAGCTGAGCTACAAGGACCAGCGCGAGTTGGACCAGCTGCCGGCGCGCATCGACAAGCTGACCGCCGAGGTGACGGCGCTGGAGGACAAGCTGGCCGACCCGCAGCTCTACGCCAAGGACCCCCGCGCCTTCGCCGAGACCACCGGGATCCTCACCGCCAGGCGCAACGAGCTTGCGGCGGCGGAGGAGCGCTGGCTGGAACTGGAAGCCGAGCGCGAGGCGCTCGAGTCGGGAAGAGGGGAACTCGCCTCTTGAGCGACGCGGGGCCCTCTCACGCGACGCCGGCGGCCGAATCTCCGCTCACCCCGCTGCACCTGCTGCTGCTCCTCGGCATCATGGTGCTGTGGGGCCTCAACTTCGCCGTCGCCAAGATCGGCCTGCAGCAGGTTCCGCCGATCTTCCTTGTGGCCTGCCGCTTCGTGCTGGTCGCCATCCTGCTGCTGCCCTTCGCCAAACGCCCTCATGGTCAGTGGGGCGCCATCTTCGCCATCGCCGTAGTCCTGGGGCTGCTGCACTTTTCTTTCATGTTCAACGGGCTGAAGACGGTCGACGCCGCCACCGCGGCCATCACCATTCAGCTTCAGGTCCCCTTCGCCTCCTTGCTGGCGGCGGTCTTCTTCAAGGACAAGCTGGGCTGGCGCCGCGCGCTGGGCATGGCCATCGCCTTCCTCGGCGTTGCCGTGATCGCCGGAGAGCCGCGCCTGGACGGCCAGTACCTGGCGCTCAGCTTCGTGCTCATCGCCTGCTTCATCTGGTCCGTCGCCAACGTGATGATCAAGCGGCTGAAGGACATCGACGGCATCACCCTCAACGCCTGGCTGGCGGCCTTCGCCACGCCGCTGCTCTTCGCTGCCTCGGCGGTCTTGGAGGACGGCCAGATCGAGGCCGTGCGCCAGGCCGATTTCTGGGCCTACTTCGCCGTGGTCTATCAGGCCCTGGCGGTGGTGGTGATCGGCTACGGCTGCTGGTACTGGCTGCTGCGGCGCTATCAGATGAACCAGGTCATGTCGGCGACCCTGCTGGTGCCGCTGTTCGGCGTGCTGTCCGGCGTCGTCTTCCTGGGCGAGGATCTGACCGTGAACCTGATCTCCGGCGGCGTCATGACCATCGCCGGGGTCGGGATCATCATCCTGCGGCGCCCCAGGACCACGGCCCCCGAAGCCGAGCGGCTCTGAGCCCGGCGGCATAAACGCGGCACCTCTCAGCTATGGCGCATCTCGGGTATAGTGTCGGCATGACGGATTCGGAAATCATCGATAGCCCTTCCCCCAACCACGACGCCCGTCCCGACGGCCAGGATGTCGACACCCTGATCCTGCACTACACCGGCATGAGGAGCGGCGAGGCGGCGCTGGAGCGGATGTGCGACCCGGACGCCAAGGTCAGCGCCCACTACTGCATCGAGGAGGACGGGCGCGTCTTCGCCCTGGTCGGCGAGGACCGCCGCGCCTGGCACGCCGGCGCCGCCTGCTGGCAGGGCGCGAGCGACATCAACGCCCGTTCCATCGGCATCGAGCTGGTCAACCCGGGCCACGAGTTCGGCTACCGCCTCTTTCCGGCGGCGCAGATGGCGGCCCTGAAGGCCCTGGCCATCGATATCCTGGCGCGCCACCCCATCCCGCCGGCGCGGGTGCTGGGCCACGCCGACGTCGCGCCGCTGCGCAAGGAGGACCCGGGCGAGCTCTTCGACTGGCGCGGCCTGGCGGGCAGCGGCATCGGGATCTGGCCGGAGGAAAGCTCGGCCGCGGTGCTGGAAAGCGCCGTCGGACAGGCGCTGAAGCGCATCGGCTACGGCTACACCGACGAGGATCTGCCCGCCGTGATCCGCGCCTTTCAGCGCCACTACCGCCAGAGCGGCATCACCGGCGCCGCCGACGCCGAGACCCGGCGCCGCATGGCCGCCCTGCTCGCCGTGATTGACTGAAATCCACCCATTTCCTACATAGAAGACCGCCAGACGGCCGGATGGCTGCCTTCGGCACCCTATAAAGGTGCCGGGGGAGGAAAGTCCGGGCTCCACGGAAACAGGGTGCCGGGTAACGCCCGGCGGGGGCGACCCCAGGGAAAGTGCCACAGAAAGCAAACCGCCGGCCCCAAGGCTTCGGCCCGGGCAGGTAAGGGTGAAAGGGTGCGGTAAGAGCGCACCGCGGCCCCGGCGACGGGGACGGCACGGCAAACCCCACCCGGAGCAAGATCAAGTAGGGACGGCCGGCGGGCCTTCGGGTCCGCCACGCGGGTTTCCGCGCCGCCGTCCGGGTCGATCGCGCGAGGCGCCGGGCAACCGGCGTCCCAGATGAATGGCCATCTATGCGGGGCAACCCGCGGGACAGAACCCGGCTTACAGGCCGTCTGGCGTTTTATTTCCCCGTTACATCTCCTGCCCGGTGCCGCAGCGGCGCGGCGCCGCGCCGTCCAGCGCACCCGCCGGGCGCCGAATTCGGCCATTCTTTTGCTTCGATCGGAACAAAGAAAGAACAATTCTTGGCACCGGATTCGATTGCGGCTTGATTGTGGTTTTTCTCGGAAGATCCACAAGGGGTGCCACAACTACATGGCAAGGCCTCGAAAAGAACACTTTAAGCTCTTGTTAACCCGCAATAATTACTTGTAGCGGCATTGACACCCATGAAATCCCATGATATCCCAAATAATCCCATTTTAGGGGTAAGCTACGGCGATTTTTGCCAGATCCCTCTTGGGGGCGCAGCGGGCGCCGGGGTGACCGGGACAGACGAGCGGGGAAGGAGCCGCGGGGGAAGCAGGTGGCGATCTTTATTGGCACCTTCGAGAACAAGGTGGACGCCAAGGGCCGGGTCTCCGTGCCCGCGCCGTTCCGCCAGGCACTCGCCGGCCTGCCCTTCCAGGGCATCGCCGCTTTCCGTTCGCATCGCGCCGATGCGGTCGAAGGCTGCGGCATGGACTTCATGGAGCAGATGATCGCCCGCGTCGGCGAGCTGGATCTCTTCTCCGCCAATTCCGACGACCTGGCGACCACTATCTTCTCGGACTCCCAGCAGCTGCCCTTCGACAGCACCGGCCGCATCCAGCTGCCGGAGAACTTCCGCCAGCACGCGGGCATTGCCGGCAAGGCGGCCTTCGTCGGCATGGGCCAACTGTTCCAGATCTGGGAGCCCGGCAAGCTGGAGGCTCACAAGGCGGCGGCGCGCGAGCGCGCCCGCGAGCAGCGCCTGACCATTCCCGCCCCGCAAGGCGGATCGGGCGGCGGAGGCGGCCGATGAGCTTCAAACCCCCTTCCACCGGCCCCACCGCCGGCGGGCACCGCCCGGTTCTCTTGAAGGAAGTGTTGGAAGCCCTGGCGCCGCGCGACGGCGCCATTTACGTTGACGGCACCTTCGGCGCCGGCGGCTACAGCCGCGCCCTCCTGGACGCCGCCGACTGCACCGTCTGGGGCATCGACCGCGATCAGAACGCCGTCGCCCGCGGCCGCGAACTGGCCGCCGGCTACGCCGGGCGCCTGCAGATCGTCGAGGGCCGCTTCGGCGACATGGCCGAACTGCTGGCCGACAAGGTGAGCCAATCCCTGGACGGCGTCGCCCTGGATCTCGGCGTCTCCTCCATGCAGCTCGACCAGCCCGAACGCGGCTTTTCCTTCCGCGCAGACGGGCCGCTGGACATGCGCATGGAAGGCGCCGGCGAGCGGCCGACCGCCGCCGATGCCGTGAATTCGCTGCCCGAGGCCGAGCTGGCCGACATTATCTATACCTATGGCGAGGAGCGCCGCGCCCGTCAGGTCGCCCGCGCCATCGCCGCCGCCCGCGCCGAGAAGCCGCTGACCCGCACCGCGGAGCTGGCCGAGCTGGTGCGCGGCGTGGTGAAAGCCCCCAAGGGAGCCAAGGGCGCGAAAGCCATCGACCCGGCGACCCGCACCTTTCAGGCGCTGCGCATCTATGTGAACGACGAACTGGGCGAGCTGCACCGCGGCCTGGAGGCCGCCGAGGCGCTGCTCGGCCCCGGCGGGCGCCTGGCCGTGGTCTCCTTCCACTCCCTGGAAGACCGCATCGTGAAGCAGTTCCTGCGCGAACGCAGCGGCCGGCAGGCCGGCGGCTCGCGCCACGCCCCGCCCAGCCCGGCGGAGGACGCCAAGGCCCCGACCTTTACCCCGCTGTTCCGCGGCACGCGCCGCGCCGGCGAGGAAGAGTGCCGCGAGAACCCGCGCGCCCGCTCCGCCCAGTTGCGCGCCGCCGAGCGCACCGCCGCCCCGGCCTGGCCCCGCGCCTATGGGGAGGCCCGCGTCGCATGAAGCGCCTCGTCATCTTCTGCTGGCTCGTCGCCGGCTCGGTCACCGCCCTCATCCTGTTTCAGATCAAGCAGGAAGTGCGCAGCCTGGAGCAGGAAATCGCCCAGACCCAGCGCCAGGTCGTCAGCGACCAGGAAGCCGTGCATGTGCTGGAAGCGGAGTGGAGCTATCTCAACAGCCCCTCGCGGATCGCGGCGCTGGCCGAGCGTCACCTGGGCATGGCGCCGATCCCGGCCGAACGCATCATCGCCTTCAACGACCTGCCGCTGCCAAGCGCGCCGGGAGAAGACGGTACTGCGCCGGAGGACGGCGACCCGCAACGGCCCTCCACGGCGACCCTCGTAAAAGCTGGCGTGAAAGCCGGGACCGAGACGCCCCTGGGCCCGACGGGAGCCTTGCGCCAATGATCCGCCGTTTCATCGCCCGGCAACTGCGCCAGCCGCTGCCGCCCGCCAGGCCGGAGAACGACCCCTACCTCCGCGCCCTGCCGAAGGCCGACCTCAGTGGCGGCCGTCCGGCCGTCGTGCGGCTCGACGGGGCCACCAAGCAGGCGCTGGAGACCGGCCGCACCCGCCTGCTGGTCGCGGCCATGAGCTTCACCCTCGCGTTCGCGCTGATCGGCGGGCGGCTGATCGACCTGGGCCTCATGGCCGAGCAGCACGAGCCCTCCCTGGCGCGCAGCCTCTCCTCCGACGCGCTGGAGACCGGCCGCGCCGACATCGTCGACCGCAACGGCATCGTGCTGGCGACGACCATGCCGACGGCCTCGCTCTACGCCAATCCGCAGCACATTCGCAACCCGGAAGGCGCCGCCGAGCGCCTGGCCGAGGTGCTGCCCGACCTCAGCCCCGCCCACCTGCGCGCCAAGCTGGCCAGCGGGCGCAGCTTCGTGTGGCTGCAGCGCAACCTGACGCCGCGCCAGCAGTACCAGGTCAACCGCCTGGGCATTCCCGGCCTCTACTTCCAGCGCGAGCAGCGCCGCTTCTACCCGCACGGCCCGCTGCTGCCCCACGTGGTCGGCTTCACCGACGTCGACAACCAGGGGCTGGCCGGCATCGAGCAATCCTTCGACGACGTGCTGCGCTCCTCGGCCCAGCCGCTGCAGCTCAGCATCGACCTGCGCGTGCAGCACGTTCTGGCCCAGGAACTGTCCGGCGCCATGGCCGAGTTCCGCGCCATCGGCGCCGCCGGCGTGGTCATGGACGCCCTTACGGGCGAAGTCGTGGCCATGGTGTCGCTGCCCACCTACGATCCCGAAAAACCGGCCGCCGCGCCCGCCGACGCGCGCTTCAACCGCGCCAGCCTGGGCATCTACGAGATGGGCTCCGTCTTCAAGCTCTTCACCACGGCCATGGCGCTGGACGAAGGCATCGTCGACCTGAACGACGGCTACGACGTGCGCCAGCCGATCCGCGTGGCGCGCTTCACGATCCGCGACTACCACCCCAAGAACCGGTGGCTTTCGATCCCGGAAATCCTGATGTACTCCAGCAACATCGGCACCGTCCACATGGCCATGGACGCCGGCACGCCGCGCCAGAGGGATTTCCTCGGCCGCCTCGGCCTGCTGCAGCCGGCCGGCGTCGAGTTGAGCGAGATCGGCCAGCCGCTGGTGCCCTCGCCCTGGCGCGAGATCAATACCATGACGATCTCCTACGGTCACGGCCTCGCGGTTTCGCCGCTGCAGTTGACCAGCGCCGTGGCCGCCATGATCAACGGCGGCACCGAAGCGCGCGCCACGCTGCTGAAGCAGGATCCCGCGCGCGCCGACAAGGGGCGGCGGGTCATCGCCGCCGCCACCTCGGAAAAGATGCGCCGTCTCATGCGCCTGGTCGTGGTCAAGGGCACCGGCCGCAAGGCCGACACCGCCGGCTACGCCGTGGGCGGCAAGACCGGCACGGCGGACAAGCCCTCCGGCGGCGGCTACGCGCGCAACTCGCGCATCGCCTCCTTCGTCGGCGCCTTTCCCATGGACGACCCGCGCTACGTGGTCTTCGCCATGGTCGACGAGCCCAAGCCGACCAAGGAGACCTTCGGCTATGCCACCGGCGGCTGGGTCGCGGCCCCGGTCGCCGGGCGCCTGATCGAGCGCATCGGCCCGCTGCTCGGCGTGGCGCCGCGCGGTGACGACAACGAATTGATCGAGCAGATGCTCGTCGACATCGAGAGCAACGCGGAAGGTCGCCAACTTGCGTCTAACTGACCTTCTGCAGGGCGAGGAAGTGGTTATGCAGCCGGCAACGGCACAGGCAGAGGTGGAGATCAGCGGCCTGACGGCGGACAGCCGGCAGGTGGGCGCGGGCTACCTCTTTGCCGCCCTGCCCGGCAGCCGCGCCGACGGCCGCGACTTCATCCCCCAAGCTCTGAAACGGGGCGCCGCCGCCGTATTGGCGCCCGAGGGAACCCGGCTGCCCGAGACCGCCCGAGACGAGGCCAGGCCGGTCGCCCTCATCACCGATGCCAATCCGCGGCGCCGGCTTGCCCTGCTCGCCGCCCGCTTTTACGGATGCCAGCCGGAGACGGTCGCCGCCGTCACCGGCACGAACGGCAAAACCTCGGTCGCAAGTTTCACCCGGCAAATCTGGCAAGCGCTGGGACATGACGCCGCCAGCCTCGGCACGCTCGGCCTGCAGCCGCCGCGCGCCGACGCTCCGGCCTCTCTCACCACGCCGGATTCGGTGGAACTGCACCGCTGCCTTGCGACGCTGGCCCGCGATCACATCGATCACGTTGTGCTGGAAGCCTCGAGCCACGGCCTAGACCAGTCTCGGCTTGATGGGGTCCGGGTCAGTGCCGCAGCCTTCACCAACCTGACGCGCGATCATCTGGACTACCACGGCACGATGGAGGCCTATCTGGCCGCCAAGCTGCGCCTCTTTACCGGGCTGCTGCAGGACGGCGGCGCCGCGGTGGTCAACATCGACGATCCGGCCGGCGCCGACGTGGTCGCCGCCTGCCGCGCGCGGGGGGTAAGGCTGATCACTTACGGCAAAGCCGAATCCGACCTGCGCCTCTTGGGCCAGGAGCCGACGGCCACGGGCCAGAAGCTCGCCATCGAGGTCTTCGGCAAGCGCTACGATGTGAGCTTGCCGGTCGCCGGCGCCTTTCAGGCGGACAATGCCCTGGCCGCCCTCGGCCTGGTGCTGGCCACCAAGGGAGAAGACTCCGCCGAGACGGATAAAGCCGTCACGGCGCTGGAGCAGGTCTCCGGCGTGCCGGGCCGGGTCGAGCTGGTCGGCGCCACGCCGGCCGGCGGCCACGTCTATGTCGACTTCGCGCACACGCCCGATGCGCTGGAGACGGTGTTGAAGGCTCTGCGCCCGCACACGGAAAATCGACTCTTCGTCATCGTCGGCTGCGGCGGCGACCGCGACCCCGGCAAGCGCCCCATGATGGGCCGTATCGCCGTGACCTTCGCCGACCGCGCCATCATCACCGACGACAACCCGCGCAGCGAGGACCCGGCTTCGATCCGTCAGCAGATGATGGACGCGGCCCCCGGTGCGCAGGAGATCGGCGATCGGGGGGCGGCCATCGCCACCGCGGTGGCCGCTTTGGGTCCGGGCGACGTACTGGTCATTGCCGGCAAGGGCCATGAGACAGGCCAGATTGTTGGGGGACAAGTCTTGCCGTTCGACGACCGGGAAATCGCCCGGACCGCAATTTCCAAGCTGGCGGGAGGCGCATGATGGCCGCCGCGACCCCCCAGCAACCCGCCGCAGCCAAAGAGGTTCTGTGGACCGCCGAGGAAGCCGCCCAGGCGACCGGCGGGCGCAACACCATGGACTGGCGGGCGACCGGAGTCTCCATCGACTCGCGCACGTTGGAGCCGGGCGATCTCTTCATCGCGCTGAAAGGGCCGACCTTCGACGGCCACGACTACGCCGGCAAGGCGATCGAGGCCGGCGCCGCCGCCTCCATGGTACACCGCCGCGCCGGCGGCGTGGACGAATCCCTGCCGTTGCTGATCGTCGACGACACCTTCGCGGCGCTGTGGCGGCTGGGCACCGCGGCGCGCGAGCGCAGCACGGCCCGGCTGATCGCCGTCACCGGCTCAGTCGGCAAGACGGGCACCAAGGAGGCTCTGCGCCTCTGCCTCACGCCCCAGGGCGTGACCGCGGCCAGCGCCGGCAGCTTCAACAATCATTGGGGCGTGCCCTTGAGCCTCATGCGCATGCAGCGCGACGCGGTTTACGGCGTCTTCGAGCTGGGCATGAACCATCCCGGCGAGATCCGCGAACTGACCGCCCTGGTGCGTCCGCAGGTCTCCATCATCACCAACATCGAACCGGCGCACATCGGCAACTTCACCTCGATCACCGAGATCGCCGACGCCAAGGCGGAAATCTTCGAGGGCATGGATGCCAACGGCACCGCCGTGTTGAACCGCGACAGCGCCCTGTTCCACCACCTCTGCACCAAGGCGGAGGACGCCGGGGTCACGCGCATCGTCTCCTTCGGCCGCCATAAGGAGGCCGACGCGCGCTTGCTCGACTGCTCGCTGCACGCCACCAGCAGCGCCGTCACCGCCAGCATCCGCGGACAGGAGATCGACTACTGCCTGGCCATGCCGGGCTCGCACTGGGTGATGAACTCCCTGGCCGTGCTGGCCGCGGTCAGCGCCGCCGGCGCCGACGTGGTCAAGGCCGCCGCCGAACTGGCCAATCTGAAGCCTTTGAAAGGCCGCGGCGAGCGCCACAGCATCGAGACGGCGTCCGGCAGCTTCACGCTGATCGACGACAGCTACAACGCCAACCCGACCTCCATGCGCGCGGCCTTCGAGGTGCTGGGCCGCGCCAGCCTGAACGACGGCGGCCGGCGCATCGCCGTCTTGGGCGACATGCTGGAACTCGGCGAGCGTTCGGCGGAGATGCACGCCGGCCTGTCCGGCCCGCTGGAGGCCGCCGGCATCGACCTGGTCTTCACCTGCGGCGGCGCCATGGCCGCGCTGCACGAGGCGCTGCCGGAGAGGCTGCGCGGCGCCCACGCCGAAACCTCCAAGGAACTGGCCGGGTCCGTCGTAGAGACGGTGCGGCCCGGCGACTCCCTGCTGGTGAAGGGTTCGCTCGGCAGCCGCATGGCCGTGATCGTCGAGGCGCTGATCGCGCTGGGCGGCGACTCCCCGCAGGCCGCGAACGGCTCCAAAAAAGCAAACGGACGGTAGGACACGACAACCTATGCTCTATAACCTGCTCGTCCCCCTTTCCGAAGACGTCCAGATCTTCAATCTCTTCCGCTACCTGACCTTCCGCAGCGGCGGCGCGGTGATCACGGCGCTGGCCATCTGCTTCCTGCTGGGGCCGCGCGTCATCGCCTGGCTGCGCTTCAAGCAGGGCGAAGGCCAGCCGATCCGCGAGGACGGACCGGAAGGCCACCTGCTGACCAAGAAGGGGACGCCGACCATGGGCGGCTTCCTCATTCTCATCGCGCTGACCATCTCCACCCTGCTGTGGGCGGACCTGACCAACCGCTACGTCTGGTGCGTGCTCTTCGTGACCACCGGCTTCGGCGCGGTCGGCTTCGTCGACGACTACCTGAAGCTCACCAAGCGCTCCAGCGACGGCCTGCCCGGCCGCCTGAAACTGCTGATCCAGGTGATCATCTCCACCCTGGTCGCCCTGTGGATCTCCAACATCGCGCCGCCGGAGATGGACACGCACCTGGCCGTGCCCTTCTTCAAGAGCCTGCTGGTCAACCTGGGCATCATGTTCGTGCCCTTCGCGGTCTTCGTCATGGTCGGCGCCTCCAACGCGGTCAACCTGACCGACGGCCTGGACGGCCTGGCCATCGTGCCGGTGATGATCGCGGCCAGCTGCTTCGCGCTGATCTCCTACCTGGTCGGCAACTCCTTCTTCGCCGAGTACCTGCAGGTGCACTACGTGCCCGGCACCGGCGAGCTGGCGGTCTTCTGCGGCGCCCTGGTGGGCGCCAGTCTCGGCTTCCTGTGGTTCAACGCGCCGCCGGCCATGGTCTTCATGGGCGATACCGGCTCGCTGTCCTGCGGCGGCGCACTGGGCTCCATCGCCGTGGTCACCAAGCACGAGCTGGTGCTGGCCATCATCGGCGGTCTTTTCGTCCTGGAGACGGTCTCCGTCATCGTCCAGGTCGCCTCCTTCAAGATGACCGGCAAGCGCGTCTTCCGCATGGCGCCGCTGCACCACCACTTCGAGAAGAAGGGCTGGGCCGAGCCGACCATCGTGATTCGCTTCTGGATCATCGCCTCCATCCTGGCCCTCGCCGGCCTTGCAACGCTCAAACTCAGATAAGGAACGCAAGTGCCCCCTATCAGGGTTAGGAACATCATGAGATCGACTTTTCGATCGCACCCGGCAGGAGCCGCGTGCAGCGCGATGTGGTGCATCGGGCAAACGCGGGGACGCCCCGGGTGCGGATCGAAAATCGACCCTGCGGGCGGCCGGGACCGGCCCGTGGATGTCGTCGCGCCGGCTCGCCGATGCACCACATCGCCTGCGCCAGCGCTCCTAACCACGGGACGGCCCCGGCCGTCTCATGACGCTCCTAACCCTGATAGGAGGCACTAGTCCCGTGATCGACCTCAGCTTCTTCGCCGGTTTGCCCGTGGCCGTTCTCGGCCTCGGCAAGTCCGGGCTGGCCGCGGCGCGGGCGCTGCAGGCCGCCGGGGCGGAGGTCTGGGCCTGGGACGACAACGAGGACGCCCGCGCCAAGGCGCGCGAGGCCGGGGTGCCGCTGGTCGACCTGAACCAGGTGAACTGGCAAGAGCCGACCAGCCTGATCCTCTCGCCGGGTATCCCGCACAGCTTCCCGCAGCCGCACGCCATCGTCGCGGAAGCTAAGAAACACAACGTGGAAATCATCGGCGACATCGAGCTGCTGGCCCGCGCCCAGCGCGATGCCCGCTACATCGGCATCACCGGCACCAACGGCAAGTCGACCACCACGGCGCTGATCGGCCATATCCTGGAGCTCGCCGGGCGCCAGACCGCCGTGGGCGGCAACCTGGGCACCCCGGCGCTGACCCTGGAAGCGCTCTACAACGACGGCATCTACGTGCTGGAGATGTCCTCCTATCAGCTGGAGCTGACGCTCTCCATCACCTTCGACGTGGCGGTACTGCTGAACATCACGCCCGACCATCTGGACCGTCACGGCGGCTTCGAGGGCTACGTCAAGGCCAAGCGCCAGATATTCCACCGCCAGACCAGGCCGCGCAGCGCCATCGTCGGCGTCGATGACGAGACCTGCTCGAAGATCTACAGCGAACTGAAAGCCGCAGGCGAGCAGAACGTGATCGGCATCTCCGGCGAACGCCTGGTGCCCGGCGGCGTCTACACCCAGAACGGCGTACTGATCGACGATACCGAGGGTGCGCGCACGCCGGTCATGGATCTGACCGATATCCCCAGCCTGCCCGGCAGCCACAACGGCCAGAACGCCGCGGCGGCCTATGCCGCCTGCAAGGCGATCGGCGTCGAGACGCCGGTCATCGCCGCCTGCCTGCGCAGCTTCCCGGGCCTGAAGCACCGACAGCAGATCGTCGCGGTGATCGACGGCGTGCCCTACGTCAACGATTCCAAGGCGACCAACGCCGACGCCGCCGCCAAGGCGCTGGCCTGCTACGACAAGATTCTGTGGATCGCCGGCGGGCGCGCCAAGGAGACCGGTCTCGAGGGCCTGGAACCCTTCTTCCCGCGCATCGCCCGGGCCTTCCTGATCGGCGAGGCCGCCGAGGATTTCGCCAAGGTACTCGAAGGAACCGTGCCGGTTTCCCTGTCCGGCACCATTGCGCAGGCCGTGACAGAGGCCGCCGACGCCGCCTCCCGCCTCCCGGGCAGCGTCGTGCTGCTGTCGCCGGCCTGCGCTTCTTTCGATCAGTTCGCCAACTTCGAGCTGCGCGGCGACGCCTTCACCGCCGCCGTCGAGGCCCTGCCCGGCGAGCGCGGCGAGATCGCCGTGCCCGCCCTGAAGCCCACCCCGTCACCCGCCCAGAGCCCGGAAGGTGCGGCATGAGCAGCTTCGCGCGCACGGATACCTCCCTGCTGGGGCGCTGGTGGTGGACCGTCGACCGCTGGACTCTGCTGTCGCTTATCGCCCTCATGGGCTTCGGCGCCGTGCTGATGCTGGCCGCCTCCCCGGCCGCGGCCGAGCGCATCGGCCTGCAGTCCTTCCAGCTCGCCAGCCGTCAGATCGTGCTGCTGCCGCTCGCCGCGGCGCTGCTGATCGCCATGTCGCTGGCCACCCCGCGCTGGGTGCGGCGCATCGCCTGCCTCGGCTTGCTGGGCTCCATCGCACTACTGGGCCTGACCCTGGTGGCCGGCGCGGAGATCAAGGGCGCCACCCGCTGGATCAGCCTCGGCGGCTTCTCACTGCAGCCTTCGGAGTTCGCCAAGCCCTGCTTCGCCGTGGTGTCCGCCTGGCTGTTCTCGCTGGAGCGCGAGGAAAGCGGCGTGCCCGGTGTCAAGATCGCCATCGGCCTGTGGCTGACGATGGTCTCCCTGCTGCTGCTGCAGCCGGACCTGGGCCAGGCGGTGCTGCTGAGCGCCATCTGGGGCGCCCAGCTTTTCCTGGCCGGCCTGCCGCTGGCCTGGATCGCCGGCCTGGCGGTGTTCGGTGCCGGCGGCATCGTCGCCGCCTACTTCGCTCTGCCGCACGTGACCGAGCGCATCAACTCCTTCCTCGATCCCGCCGCCGGCGACCGCTACCAGATCAACCGCTCGCTGGAGGCCTTCGTGAACGGCGGCCTGCTGGGGCGCGGCCCCGGTGAGGGCACGGTCAAGGCGCAGCTGCCCGACGCCCACTCCGATTTCATCTTCGCCGTGGCCGGCGAGGAAATGGGCCTCATCGCCTGCCTCATCATCCTCGGGCTCTTCGCCTTCGTGGTGCTGCGCGGCTTCGCGCGGCTGATGGGCGAGAACTCCTTCTTCGTGCTGCTGGCGGCCAGCGGCCTGCTGGTGCAGTTCGGCCTGCAGGCCTTCATCAACATGGCCTCCACCCTGCACCTCATGCCGACCAAGGGCATGACCCTGCCCTTCCTAAGCTACGGCGGCTCCTCGCTGATGGCGCTGGCCCTGGGCATGGGCATGCTGCTGGCGCTGACGCGGCGGCGCGTCGGCGGGGAGGCGCTGTGATGGTCTCCGCCGTGAAGAAACCCGGCAAGGTCGTGCTCGCCGCCGGCGGCACCGGCGGCCACATGTTCCCGGCCCAGGCCCTGGCGCGCGAGCTGCTGTCGCGTGGCATCGGGGTGGTGCTGATCACCGACGCGCGCGGCGGCGGTTTCGGCCCCGACCTGCCGCAGGTCGAGACCTACCGCATTCCCGCCGGCGCCATGGCCGGCGCCGGCCTCATGAAGAAGCTGCGCTCCATGGCGCAGCTCGGCCTCGGCTACCTGCAGGCGCGCGGCCACCTGAAGCGCTGCGGCGCCGAGGTTGCGGTCGGCTTCGGCGGCTACCCCTCGGTGCCCACGGTCCTGGCGGCGGCCCACCGCGGCCTGCGCGTGGTGCTGCACGAACAGAACTCGGTCCTGGGGCGCGCCAACCGGCTGCTGGCTCCACGCGCCGAGATCATCGCAACCTGCTTCGATAAGGTCGACGGCGTGACCGACACCGACCGCGGCAAGCTTCGGGTCACCGGAAATCCGGTGCGCGAGGCCATCGCCGCGGTCGGCGCGCGCCCCTACGCCGTGCCCGGCGACAACGACCCGCTGCGCCTGCTGGTGGTCGGCGGCAGCCAGGGCGCCGTGGCGTTCAACGAAGTCGTGCCCGCCGCGGTAGCTTTGCTGCCCGACGATCTGCGCCGGCGCCTCACGGTGCACCAGCAGGTGCCGGGCCAGGCCATCGACGCCGTGGCGCGTGTCTACGACGGCTGCGGCGTGCGGCACGAACTGGCCGCCTTCTTCGACGACGTGCCCGAACGCCTGGCCGGCGCCCACCTGGTGATCAGCCGCGCCGGCGCCTCCACGGTTGCCGAGCTGGCCGCCGCCGGGCGGCCCGCCGTCATGGTGCCCTTCCCCTCGGCCACCGACGACCATCAGACCAGCAACGCCCAGGCCCTGGTCGAGGCCGGCGGCGGCTGGCTGATGCCGCAGTCGGGGCTGGACGCCGACAGCCTGGCCGAACGCCTGCGCTCCCTGCTGAGCAGCCCGGCGCTGCTGGCGCGCGCCGCCGGCTGCGCCCATGCCGTGGCACATCTCAACGCGGCCCGCGACCTGGCCGACCTGGTCTGCGGCGCCTCCAACGGCAACGGCGAGGCCCTGCAGGACAAGAACAAGAACAGCGGCAAGGAGGCGGCGGCATGAGGGGTCTGCCTCTCGATCTCGGCACCATTCACTTCGTCGGCATCGGCGGCATCGGCATGAGCGGCATCGCCGAGGTTCTGGCCAACCTGGGCTACCAGGTCCAGGGCAGCGACATGTCCGACAATGCCAATGTGCAGCGCCTGCGCGGCATGGGCATCCAGGTCGCCATCGGCCACAAGGCCGAGAACCTGGGCGAGGCCAAGGTCGTCGTCGTGTCCTCCGCGATCAAGGCGGGAAACCCGGAAGTCGACGCCGCGCGCCAGCGTTTCATTCCCATCGTGCGCCGCGCCGAGATGCTGGGTGAGCTGATGCGCCTCAAATGGTCCATCGCCGTCGGCGGCACCCACGGCAAGACCACCACGACCTCCATGGTCGCCACCCTGCTGGACGGCGCCGGGCTGGACCCGACGGTGATCAACGGCGGCATCATCAACGCCTACGGCACCAACGCGCGCCTGGGCGAGGGCGACTGGATGGTCGTGGAGGCCGACGAGAGCGACGGCAGCTTCCTGAAGCTGCCCGCCACCATCGCCGTGGTTACCAACATCGATCCGGAGCACATGGAGTTCTACGGCACCGAGGAAGCGCTGCACCGCGCCTTCGAAACCTTCGTCGAGAACATCCCCTTCTACGGCTTCGCGGTGCTCTGCATCGACCATCCCGCGGTGCAGAACCTGATCGGCCGGATCGAGGATCGCCGCGTCATCACCTACGGCGTCAGTCCGCAAGCCGACTATCGCGCCGAGAACATCCGCGTCGCCGACGGCGGCCTGACCTTCGACGTCGAGGTCACCGACCGCAGCGGCAAGGTCGCGACCCACGTCCAGGACCTGCGCCTGCCCATGCTGGGCCACCACAACGCCATGAACGCCCTGGCGGCGGTCACCGTGGCGCGCGAAATGGGTCTGGAGGAAGACAAAATCCGCAAGGCGTTGGCCGGCTTCGGCGGCGTGAAGCGGCGTTTCACGCGCACCGGCGAGGCCGGCGGCGTCACGGTGATCGACGACTACGGTCACCACCCGGTAGAGATCGCCGCCGTGCTGGCCGCCGCGCGCCAGGCCGCCAAGGGCAAGGTCATCGCCGTGGTGCAGCCGCACCGTTACAGCCGCCTGCACGACCTCTTCGAGCAGTTCTGCACCTGCTTCAACGACGCCGACGCCGTGGTGGTGGCCGAGGTCTACGCCGCCGGCGAACAGCCCATCGAGGGCGCCGACCGCGATCACCTGGTCGAGGGCCTGCGCGCCCGCGGCCACCGCCAGGCCCTGCCCCTGCCCTCCGCCGAGGAACTGCCCGGCGTGATCCACGAGCTGGCGGCCGCCGGCGACCTGGTGGTCTGCCTGGGCGCCGGCAACATCACCGCCTGGGCCAACGCCCTGCCCGCAGAGCTGGACAAGCTGCAGGCCGCCGGAGGGGAGCGATGAACGCCATGGCGGCTGAACGTCATACCCCCCTGATCGAGCGCCTGCCCGCTGTGCGCGGACGGCTGACCGCCGAGGCGCCGCTGAACGGCGTCACCTGGTTCCGCGTCGGCGGCCCGGCCGAGGTCATGTTCCGCCCGGCCGACCGCGACGACCTGCTGGCTTTCCTGGCGGCCAAGCCCGCCGACGTGCCGGTGACGGTGCTGGGCGTCGCCTCCAACGTGCTGATCCGCGACGGCGGCCTGCCGGGCGTGGTACTCCGCCTGGGCCGCGGCTTCGCCGACATCGCGGCGGAAGGCAGCGACATCCTCTGCGGCGCCGCGGCGCTGGACCTCAACGTGGCGACGGGCGCCAAGCTGGCCGGCATCGCCGGGCTGGAGTTCCTCTCCGGCGTGCCGGGCACCATCGGCGGCGCCGTGCGCATGAATGCCGGCGCCTACGGCAAGGAGATCAAGGACGTGCTGGTCTGGGCCGAGGCCACCGACGCCCGCGGCCAGGTCCACCGGCTGACCAATGCCGAGCTGAAGTTCGAATACCGCCGCTCGGCCCTGCCCGCCGACTGGATCTGCCTGGGCGCGCGCCTGGCCGGCGAAGCCGGCGCGCCGGCCGAGATCGAGGCGCGCATGAAGGAGATCCAGGGCCAGCGCGCCGGCAGCCAGCCGATCCGCAGCCGGACCGGCGGCAGCACCTTCAAGAACCCGCCGGGGCACAAGGCCTGGCAGCTCATCGACGCGGCCGGCTGCCGCGGCCTGAAGGTGGGCGGCGCCCAGGTTTCGGAAAAACACTGCAACTTCCTGATCAACACCGGCGAGGCGACGGCGGCCGACCTGGAGAACCTGGGCGAGGAGGTGCGCCGCCGGGTGAAGGAAACCTCCGGCGTCGACCTGGAGTGGGAGATCAAGCGCCTGGGCGTGCCCGCGGCCAAGGGAGGGACGGCATGACAAAAGCTTCCCCTGGGCGCATCGCCGTACTGAAGGGCGGCATGTCCGCCGAGCGCGAGGTCTCGCTGAACTCCGGCAAGGCCTGCGCCGCCGCCCTGCGCGACAAAGGCTACGACGTCAGCGAGATCGACGTCAGCCGCGACATGGCCGCCCTGGTGAAGGCCCTGACCCCGAAGCCGGACGTGGTGTTCAACGCGCTGCACGGCCGCTGGGGCGAAGACGGTTGCATCCAGGGCCTGCTGGAACTGCTGCACATTCCCTACACCCATTCCGGCGTGCTGGCCTCGGCGCTGGCCATGGACAAGCAGATGGCCAAGACCGTGGTCGCCACCGCCGGCGTCACCAGCCCGGAAGGTATCGTCATCAAAGCCCAGGAGTTGGGCGACGACGATCCCCTGCCGCGTCCCTACGTGGTCAAGCCGGTGCGCGAGGGCTCCAGCGTCGGCGTGCGCATCGTGCGCGAGGGCGACAACCAGCCGCCGATTTCCGTCCACGGTTGGGAGCCGGAGACCGAACTGCTGGTCGAACCCTTCATCGCCGGGCGCGAGCTGACCGTCAGCGTCATGGGAGACAGGGCGCTGGCCGTTACCGAGATCCGTCCCCTGGGCGCGGGCTTCTACGACTACGACGCCAAGTATTCAGAGGATGCTCAGGTCGCCGCGGTGCATGTCTTGCCCGCCGAGGTGCCCTCCGAAATCTACGACGGCGCCATGGCGGCCTCCCTGGCCGCCCACAAGGCGCTGGGCTGCCGCGGCGTCAGCCGCTCCGACTTCCGCTACGACGACACCGGCGCCGCGCCGGGGCGTCTCTATTACCTCGAGACCAATACCCAGCCAGGCATGACCTCGACGAGCCTGGTACCCGAACAGGCCCGTTATCTGGGCATGTCCTTTCCCGATCTCTGTGCCTGGATGGTGGAGAACGCCGCATGCGATTCCTGAACCCCTTCAACCGGTCGACCGACAAGGGCGCGGCGAACAAGCGCCGACCGGCCAAGACTTCCGCGCGCGGCGGCAGTAAGCGCAAGGTCAAGAAGACCACCCGGCGCCGGAACCGGTCCGGTTTGAGCTGGCGGTTGGCGCTGCGCGCGGCGCCGGTCTGCCTCGCCTTGGGCGCGCTCGGCGGGCTGGCCTGGCTGTGGCAGGACGGCTGGTTCGGCCGCCAGGCCGAAGCCCTGCGTCTCGCCGCCCTGCAGGGTTCCGCCGGCATGGGCCTGAAGGTCGAGGAAGTGCTGGTCGAAGGCCGCCAGCGCACCGAAGGCGCGCTGATCCTGTCGCGCCTGGACCTGGCGCTGGGCCGGCCGATCCTGGACATCGACCCCGAGGCGGCGCGCGCCGAGCTGGAGGCCCTGCCCTGGGTGCGCAGCGCCAGCGTCGAACGCCAACTGCCCGGCACCATCTACATCCGCCTCAGCGAGCGCGAGCCCCTGGCTCTCTGGCAGGAAAACGGCGTGATCCGCGTGCTCGACCGCAACGGCGAGATCATCCCCGGGGTGGAACCGCGGCGCTTCGCCCACCTGCCGCTGGTCGTCGGACCCGACGCCCCGCCGCACGCCGCCAAGCTGGTCGCCCTGATGAACAGCGAACCCGACCTGCGCCAGCGCGTCACCGCCGCCGTGCGTGTCGGCGGGCGCCGCTGGAACGTCCAGATCGAGGGCCGCATCGACGTGCGCCTGCCCGAGGCCGACGCGGCCGCCGCCTGGGCCCAGCTCGCCCGCATCGAACGCCAGCAAGGCGTTCTGAAGCGCGACGTCATCGTCATCGACCTGCGGCTGCCGGACCGGCTGGTGGTGCGCACCGACCCGGAAAAGGGCCCGCTGGGCCACGAGGAAGTCAAAGGGGAAAGCACATGAGCCGCGAACGCGCGCTGAGCATCCAAGGAGGAACCGGGAGCGCCGCATGAGGAAGGGTTTGGTCAGAGGCGGCATCGCCGCGGCACTCGACGTCGGCAGCAGCAAGGTCTGCTGCTTCATCGCGCGCGTGGACGACGACGGGCGGCCGCAGGTCATCGGCATCGGCCAGCAAGCCAGCCGCGGCATCAAGAGCGGCGCCATCGTCGACATGGACCTGGCCGAGACCTCGGTCCTCAACGCCGTGCACGCGGCCGAGCAGATGGCCGGCACCACCATCGACCGCGTGGTGGTGAACCTCTCCGGCGGCTACCCGGCCTCCTCCACCGTCGGGGTCGAGGTATCGCTGAACGGCCACGAGGTCGGCGAGGCGGACCTGCGGCGCGCCGTGGCCTACGGCCACCAGACGCAGCTGCAGCGCCAGCACGAGGACCAGAGCCGGCAGATGATCCATTCGATCCCGACCGGATATTCCATCGACGGCAACCGCGGCATCCGCGACCCGCGCGGCATGTTCGGCGAGCAGCTGGGCGTGCACATGCACATCATCACCGCCTCGGCGGGCGCGGTGCGCAACGTCAGCACCTGCATCCAGCGTTGCCACCTGGAACCGGCGGCCTTCGTGGTCTCGCCCTACGCCTCGGGCCTGGCCTGCCTGGTCGAGGACGAAACGGAACTCGGCGTCACCGTCATCGACATGGGCGGCGGCACCACCACCATCGCGGTGTTCTACGAGAACAACGTCATCTTCACCGACGTGATCCCGGTCGGCGGCAATCACGTCACCAGCGACATCGCCCGCGGCCTGTCGACGCCCCTGGTCCACTCGGAGCGCATGAAGACCCTTTACGGTCACGTCATCGCCGCCCCGACCGACGAGCGCGAGCTGATCGACGTGCCCCAGGTGGGCGAAGACGAGAATTCCGGATCGCAGCAGATCCCGCGCTCCCTTCTGGTCGGCATCATCCAGCCGCGGGTGGAGGAAACGCTGGAGCTGGTGCGCTCGCGCCTCGAGCTCAGCGGCTTCGACAAGATCGCCGGGCGCCGGGTGGTGCTGACGGGCGGCGCCTGCCAGCTGCCGGGAACGCGCGAGCTGGCTTCGACCGTGCTGGACAAGCAGGTGCGCATCGGCCGCCCGACGCACGTCGGCGGTCTGGCCGAAGCCACGGCAGGACCGGCCTACGCGACCTGCGCGGGCCTGTTGAACTATGCCGCCACGGCGGACGTGGCGATGCCCGGCGAGGCGTCGCCGGAACCCAGGGAGCTGAGCGGCCTGATGGGCCGCCTGGGACATTGGCTCCGTGAGCACTTTTAGAAGGCAGATAACGGACGTTCCGGCCGGATCGGAACAAAGGAACACCGGCCCAGCCGGAAGTGACGTTAGGGTCTAAGGCAACTGGAGGCAGACATGACTCTCAATTTGAACGTACCCACAACCGCCCCGGACCTGTCTCCGCGGATCACGGTGATCGGCGTAGGCGGAGCCGGCGGCAACGCCGTCAACAACATGATCCAGAGCAACCTGGATGGTGTCGAATTCCTGATCACCAACACCGATGCGCAGGCGCTGACCCAGTCGCTCTGCGAACGGCGGATCCAGCTGGGCCGCAACATCACCCAGGGCCTGGGCGCCGGTTCGCGCCCCGACATCGGGCGCGCGGCGGCTGAAGAGGCGCTGGACGAGATCCTCACCGATATCGAGGGCCAGCACATGGTCTTCATCACCGCCGGCATGGGCGGCGGCACCGGCACCGGGGCGGCGCCGGTCATCGCCCGGGCGGCGCGCGAGGCGGGTATCCTGACCGTCGGCGTGGTGACCAAGCCCTTCCACTTCGAGGGCGTGCACCGGATGCGCCTGGCGGAATCGGGCATCAACGAGCTGACCCAGTACGTCGACACGCTGATCATCATCCCGAACCAGAACCTGTTCCGCGTCGCCAACGAGAAGACGACCTTCGCCGACGCCTTCAAGATGGCCGACGACGTTCTGAACTCCGGCGTGCGCGGGGTCACCGACCTGATGGTGAACCCGGGCATGATCAACCTGGACTTCGCCGACATCCGCGCGGTGATGTCCGAGATGGGCAAGGCCATGATGGGCACCGGCGAAGCCGAGGGCGAAGGCCGCGCCATCGCCGCCGCCGAGGCCGCGATCTCCAACCCGCTGCTCGACGACGTTTCGATGAAGGGCGCCCGCGGCGTGCTCATCAACATCACCGGCGGCATGGACCTCACCCTCTTCGAGGTCGACGAGGCCGCCAACCGCATCCGCGACGAGGTCGACCCGGAAGCCAACATCATCTTCGGCTCCACCTTCGACCAATCGATGGAAGGCAACATGCGGGTCTCCGTGGTCGCCACCGGCATCGACGTCGACGCCGAGACCCGGCCGAAGCCGATCACCCTCAGCGTCGTCGGCGGCCAGAAGGCCCGCCATGTGGACAATGCTCCCAGCGCCGGCAGCGGCGCCGGCGCGGCGACGGCTTCCGTCGCGGCGGCGGGCGCGTCGGTGGCCGCCGAAGGCGGTCTCTTCGGCCAGCCCTCGGCCAGCCAGCCCTCCGCCGGTCAAGCGGTGTCCAGTCAGCCGATGTCGGGCCAGCCGATGTCGGGCCAGCCGATGTCGGGCCAGCCCTCGGGCGGCCACGCCGGTGCCGGCTTTCCGCACACCAAGTATCCGCTGGCGGGCAACGCGGCCATGAATGCCGAACTCTACGCCGCGGCGGCCGGTCCGGCCGTGGCCATGCCGCAGCCGGAAGCGAACCTGCCCCCGCAGGCCAAGGCCGAGGAGGATAGCTTCATCGCCCCGGCGCCGGCCGAGCCGGAGCAGGACGAAGACGGCACGGCCGGGTTCCTGCACGCCGAGCCGGATCCCTTCGCCGAGGCGGCGCTGGCCAATGCGGCCCGCCCCGAGCACCCGGCGGCCCGGAGCGAAGCGAACCCGCAGCTCGCGCGCCGCGAGCCGGCCGCCGAGGCCCGCCCGGAAACGCGCCCGGAACCGCGTGCGGAAAGCCGCGAGGCGCCGCGGGCCGCGCCCCCGGCTCCGCGCCAGAGCCTCTTCGCCAAGGTGACCGGGGCCGCCCGCGCCCTGACCGCCGCCCAAGGCAGCGAGACCGCCGCCCGCGCCCCGCAGGCCGACGCGCCGCGGCCGATGGCGGCGCGCGGCGCTTCCCCGGCCCAGCCGGAGCGGCCCTCGGCGGCACCCGGCCGGGCGGATACCGGCCGGCCCGCCGCCGCTCAGCCCGCCCAGCCGGCGGCCACGGCACAGCCGCGCTTGGCCGGCTTGGACCCGGCCGAACGGATCGGCCACAGCCAAGCGGAAGAAGATCTGCTGGACATCCCGGCCTTCCTGCGCCGGCAGGCGAACTGACGCTCGGCGCCGCAAGGAAGGGATAAAACCTTTCCTTGCGGCGTACTAGCGTTCCGCGTTCTTTGCATCGCGGTAACATATTGTAACAAAGAGTGATTTGAGTACTTGAGGGGGGCTTTCTATAGTCCCCCTACTTGTTAGTGGGTTTTTGATTGGGGGTTCCCAGCAAGATCGTCGCCGGCGCCGAAAGCCGCGGATTTCCGCGGATCCCAGGTGAAACAGATGCGACGGCTTGCCGATATTCGTGACGTAGTTTCGTGGCTTAGTTTGGTCGGTCAACCTCAGGATTGAGACGGATACCATGGCAGCAGACAGCGCTTCGACAGGACATGTCGTTCGCCAGCGGACGCTGAAAAACTCCATCAACTGCTCCGGAGTCGCGCTTCACAGCGGCGCCAAGGTGAGCATGATGCTGCATCCGGCTGAGGCGGACACCGGCATCGTGTTCCGGCGCACCGACGCGGCCGGCGGCAGCGAGGTTCTCGCGAGCTGGCGCAACGCCATCGAGACGCCGCTCTGCACGACCCTGGTGGACCCCAAGGGCAACCAGATCGCCACCATCGAGCACCTGATGTCGGCGCTCAGCGGCTGCGGCATCGACAACGCCGTCATCGAGCTGAACGGCCCGGAAGTGCCGATCATGGACGGCAGCGCCGCGCCCTTCGTGTTTCTCATTGAATGCGCCGGGATCACGGTCCAGAACAGCCCGCGCCGGGCGCTGCGCATTCTTGAAGAAGTTTCGGTCGCCGAGCCGCACCGCGCCGCCTCGCTGGCGCCGGGCAGCAGCTTTACCGTCGGCTTCGAGATCGAGTTTTCCGAAACCCTGATCGGCCGCCAGGAATGGTTCACCGAGGTGGACGAAAGTTCCTTCAAGCGCGATGTGGCCCGGGCGCGGACCTTCGGCCTGGCCCAGGACATCGAGAAGATGCGCGCCATGGGCCTGGCCCGCGGCGGCTCCCTGGAGAACGCCATCGTGGTCAACGGCCATGAGATCGTGAACGAGGAGGGGCTGCGTTTCCCCAACGAGTTCGTGCGCCACAAGGTGCTGGATTCGATCGGAGATCTCTACCTGGCCGGCACCCCGATCATCGGACATTTCCAAGGCGACCGGGCGGGCCACGCCCTGACCCTGCGCCTGCTGCAGACCCTCTTCGCCGAGGAAGGCGCCTGGGAGTGGACCGAGCTCACCACCAGCCACGGCGCCGCCGGGGCCCAGACCCAGCCCGACCGGGCGGTCGCGGCCCGCGCCTGACGGCTGCCGCCGGTCTCGGGGCTGAAACGCCGCCTGCCTCCCGGCCGGCGGCGTTTTCGTTTCTTTACGGATTTCCCGCGCCAGGGCCCGCGGCGCCGGCGGCCCCGCCAAGCCACGAAAACAGAGCGCTTTTCACTCCTTTCGGGCGCCATGAGCCCGCTTGAGGCGTCCGCCGCTTGGACCTATAGTCGCCTGGACTGACACCTACCAAGGCAGGGATTCGTTCGGGGGCGCGCCGCACAGGCGCCTGGCACCCCGGGGTACGGGAAATCATGAGCGACCGCACAATCAACCTCTTCGGCGCCGCACGGCCGCGCCGCCGAAGCTTGCCGCATCGGCTGAGCCGCCTGGCCACCGCGGCGCTGCTGGGCTTGGCCCTGGCCGCCTGCAGTTCCGACGAGCGCCCGGTCTACGTCGAAAAACCGGTCGAGGAGCTCTACAACGGCGCCATGAACGCCATGCAGGCCGGTGACTACGAGGAGGCCGCACGCCTCTTCGACGAGGTCGAACGCCAGCACCCCTACTCCGAGTGGGCCTCCAAGGCCCAGCTCATGGCCGCCTATGCCTTCTACCAGGAAAATTCCTACGACGAGGCGATCAACGCGCTGGACCGTTTCATCGAGCTGCACCCCGGCAGCCCCGACGTCGCCTATGCCTATTACCTGAAGGCGATCAGCTACTATGAGCAGATCTCCGACGTGCGGCGCGATCAGAAGATGACCGCCGAGGCGCTCACCTCACTGGAAGAGCTGGTCCGCCGTTTCCCGAACAGCAAATATGCCCGCGACGCCGAGCTGAAGATCGACCTGGCGCTCGACCACCTGGCCGGCAAGCACATGGCCATCGGGCGCTTCTATCAGGGCCGCAGCGAGTTCCTGGCCGCCATCAACCGCTTCCGTACGGTGATCGAGCGCTACCAGACGACGACCCACGTGCCCGAGGCCCTGCACCGCCTGGTCGAGTGCTACCTGGCCATGGGCATCGTCGACGAGGCCAAGGCGACGGCGGCGGTGCTGGGCCACAACTTTCCGGGCAGCGAGTGGTACATCGATAGCTACGCCCTGCTGACCGGCGAGAATCTGCGTCCGGAAGACAGCGAAGGTTCCTGGATTTCCGGCATTTTCTAAAGGCGCTCTTGTCTCGGTCCAGGATGGGTGAATGCTGGTCAGCCTGTCGATCCGCAATGTCGTCATCATCGAGAAGCTTGACTTGGCCTTCGATCACGGCCTCGGCGTCCTGACCGGGGAGACGGGGGCGGGCAAGTCCATTCTGCTCGACTCCCTGGGCTTCGCCCTGGGGAACCGCGCCGATGCGCGCCTGCTGCGCCCCGGCGCCGACCAGGCCAGCGTCACCGCGGCCTTTGAAATCTCCGATGACCACCCCGCACGCGCGGTCCTGGCCGAACAGGACATCGAGGCGGAGGACCTGCTGGTGCTGCGCCGGGTGCTGACCAAGGACGGCCGCAGCCGCGCCTTCGTCAACGACCAGGCGGCTTCCGCCGGCCTGCTGCGCCAGCTCGCCGACTGCCTCATGGAGATTCAGGGCCAGTTCGACCAGCGCGGCCTGATGGACCCGGCGACCCACCGCGACCTGCTGGACGCCTACGGCCGCCTGCAGGCCCCCGCGCGCGCCCTGCGTGAGGCCTGGCGCGCCTGGCAGGACGCCCTGGCGGCCCGCGAGGCAGCGGCGCGGCGTCTGACCGAGGCCCAACGCGACGAGGCCTTCCTGCGCCACGCGGTGGAGGAGTTGGACAGCCTCGACCCGCGCCCTGGCGAGGAGACGGAGCTGGGCGAGAAGCGCAACCGCCTGATGCACCGCGAAAAGCTGGTCGAGGGCCTGAACGCGGCGGCGGGCGAGATCGAAACCGGCGCCGAGCCGGCCCTGGGCCGCGCCCTGCGCGCCCTGGAGCGCATCGCCCCCACCGCCGGCGAGGCCCTGACCCCGGCCCTGGACGCGCTGCAGCGCGCCGCCGCGGAAAGCGAGGAAGCGCTGGCCCAGTTGAACTCCTTCGCCAGCGACATGGAGCTGGAGGCCGACGACCTGGAGGCCGTGGAGGAACGCTACTTCGCGCTGCAGGACATGGCCCGCAAGCATCACACCGAAGTCGACAGCTTGCCGGCCCTGCGCGACGAACTGGCCGCACGCCTCGCCTCCATCGACGGCGGCGAGGCGGAGCTGACCCGGCTGGCCAAGGAAACCGCCGAAGCGCGCCGCAAGTATGTCGAGAACGCCGAGGCACTGTCGAAGCAGCGCGCCAAGGCCGCCGCCGCCCTGGACAAGGCGGTGATGGCCGAGCTGCCGCCGCTGAAGCTGGAGCGCGCGGTCTTCCGCACCAGGCTGGAACGCCTGGAAGAGGATGATTGGACCGCGCAGGGCCTGGACCGCATCGCCTTCGAGGTGGCGACCAACCCGGGCAGCGCGCCGGGTCCCCTGGGGCGCATCGCCTCGGGCGGCGAGTTGGCGCGCTTCCTGCTGGCCATCAAGGTTGTCCTGGCCAGCCTCAACCCGGAGCGCAGCCTGGTCTTCGACGAAGTCGACAGCGGCGTCGGCGGCGCCACCGCCCACGCGGTGGGCGAGCGCCTGGAACGCCTGGCGCGCGACCGTCAGGTACTGGTCATCACCCACAGCCCCCAGGTCGCCGCCCGCGGCACCCAGCACTGGCAGGTGGTCAAACGCATGACCGGCAAGCAGGTCGCGACCCAGGTCGACCAGTTGAGCGCCGGCGACCGCCGCGAGGAAATCGCGCGCATGCTTTCCGGCGCCGAGATCACCGAAGAAGCCCGCGCCGCCGCCGAGCGCTTGATCGGCGCCACATGAGCCACACAATCCGATAGGAAGCACCGCCGCTTTATGCCGGGCAAAGCCGCCAAGACCGGAACCTCTGGGAAGACCGCCGACCTGCCGGCCGAGGATCTCAACGAAACCCAGGCCGCCGCCGAGCTGGCGCGCCTGTCCAAGGTCATCGCCCACCACGACAAGCTGTACCATGAGAAGGACGCGCCGCTGATCAGCGACGCGGACTACGACGCCCTGCGCCGCCGTAACGAGGCCATCGAACAGCGCTTCCCCGGACTGCTCCGCGACGACAGCCCCTCCAGGCGGGTCGGCGCCGAGCCGGCCGCCGGCTTCGGCAAGGTGAAGCACAAGGTGCCCATGCTGTCTCTCGGCAACGCCTTCGAGACCGAGGACGTCCAGGAATTCCTGGCGCGCATCGGCCGCTTCCTGGGCCTCGGCGCGGAAGACGCCGTCGACATCATGGCCGAGCCGAAGATCGACGGCCTGTCCTGCGCCCTGCGCTACGAGGGCGGCAAGCTGGTGCAGGGCGCGACGCGGGGCGACGGCGCCACCGGCGAGGACATCACCGCCAACGTGCGCACCATCGCGGACCTGCCCAAGGAGCTGAAGGGCAAGGGCTGGCCCGAGGTGCTGGAGGTTCGCGGCGAGGTCTATATGTCGCGCCAGGCCTTCATGGAGCTGAACCAGCGCCAGGAGGAAGCCGGCGCCAAGATCTTCGCCAATCCGCGCAACGCCGCCGCAGGCTCCCTGCGTCAGCTCAATCCCGAGATCACCGCCTCGCGGCCGCTGCACTTCTTCGCCTACACCTGGGGGGAGGTCTCGGGCGATCCGGCCGAGACCCTGGGCGGCACCATGAAGGCGGTGCGCGGCAGCTTCAAGAAGTGGGGCTTCGAGCTGAACGAGCCCTCGCGCCTCTGCCACGGCCTGGACGAGCTGCTCGACTTCTACCGGCACATCATGGCCGAGCGCCCGGAGCTGCCCTTCGACATCGACGGCGTGGTCTACAAGGTCGACCGACTGGACCTGCAGCAGCGCCTCGGCTTCGTCAGCCGCGCGCCGCGCTGGGCCATCGCCCACAAGTTCCCGGCCGAGCAGGCGCAGACCATCCTCAACGCCATCGACATCCAGGTCGGGCGCACCGGCGCCCTCACCCCCGTCGCGCACCTGGAGCCGATCTCCGTCGGCGGCGTGGTGGTCTCCCGCGCCACCCTGCACAACGAGGACGAGATCGCCCGCAAGGACATCCGCATCGGCGACCACGTGATCGTGCAGCGCGCCGGCGACGTCATCCCGCAGGTCGTCGAGGCGCTGAAGGACAAGCGCCCGAAGAACAGCGAACCCTACGTCTTCCCCGACCATTGCCCGGTCTGCGGCAGCCTCGCCCTGCGCGAGGAAGGCGAGGCGGTGCGCCGCTGCACCGGCGGCCTGGTCTGCAAGGCGCAGAACTACGAGCGTCTGCGCCACTTCGTCTCGCGCAACGCCTTCGACATCGAGGGCCTGGGCGGCAAGCACATCCAGGCCTTCCTCGACGACGACATGATCACCACGCCGGGCGACATCTTCCGCCTGCACGAAGCGGAAAAGGCGATCAGCGAGCGCGATGGCTGGGGCAGGCAATCGGCGGCCAACCTGATGAAGGCCATCGAGGCGCGGCGCAGCATCGGCCTCGACCGTTTCATCTACGCCCTCGGCATCCGCCAGGTCGGCGAGGCCACCGCCAAGCTGCTGGCGCGCAGCTACGCCACGCTGGACGCCTGGCGCAGCGCCATGACCGCCGCCTACGGCGAACGCAAGGAACAGCCCGAAGCGCGCAAGCCCGAGGAAGTAGGCGAGCACTACGCCGAACTCTGCAACATCGAGGGCATCGGCATGAGCGTCGCCGACGACCTGGTGTTCTTCTTCGGCGAGGACCACAACCTGAAGGTCCTGAAGGACCTGGAAGGCGAACTGACCATCGAGGCGGTGGAAGCGCCCGCCGCCAGCGGCTCGCCGGTGGCCGGCAAGACCGTGGTCTTCACCGGCACCCTGGAGACCATGACCCGCAGCGAGGCGAAGGCCCGCGCCGAAACCCTGGGCGCCAAGGTCGCCGGCTCGGTCTCCAAGAAGACCGACTACGTGGTGGTCGGCGCCGACGCCGGCTCCAAGGCCAAGAAGGCTGCGGAACTGGGCGTTTCGATCCTCAGCGAAGAAGAGTGGCGCAAGTTGATCGGCGGGTAAGCCAGACGGTAACTCGCAAAGTCCGCTTGCCAACCCAGACCCGGCCGCCTGGCGGTTTTATCTCCGGGGTTACTCCCGACCTGAAGGCGACTCAGGCCAACTTTCTGGATGATGCAAGATCACACGAACCTCGCGAGAGGTTCAGGCGGTCAAGAGTGCCGCCGCCAAGTCTTGCTTGTCCGGGTTCCGAAGGGCGAGGACGGCTCACGGCCGACGACCCGCAATAGCGACGGCGGCGCGCCGAAACGGTCGCTTGGAGAGACCTGGGACCTACCTCGCTTCGCATGGCGTTGATGGATCCATGTCGCCGTTTCCAGCACGAGACTCACGAGTGGCGAGAATTCGTAGCGCGAACTATCGACTTCGACTCTCGGGTGCCCGGGTTCAATCTTATTCATCAATGCCTCCTGGAATTGCAGGAAAGCCGTCGGAAAGCGGGTACCAAAAAACTGCCGAAAAGAATGCTCACCTCATAACTAGCGCCATCTCGCATGCCTTGCTGTGGGAATCGTCACGCCCTCCCTCAGCCGGGCGCACTCCGTAGAGCAGAACCGATACCGTGAAGCCAAGCACGGATGGATCTCCGCCATTCACTGTATCGCGACGCCCATCTGCGCCAACTGCACAACCCCGACTGGAAGCCGCGTCGCGCGAACCGGCTCCTATTCAGCCACGGCCGATTCCTCTTCGGCATACACGATGGGAAACTCCGCCCAGAAAACCGATCCTTCACCGGGCTTGCTCTCGCAGCCGACCTTGCCGCCCATGACTTCGGTCAGAACCTTGGAAATCGACAATCCCAGGCCGGCGCCGGGTATATCTCTGCACTGATTCTCCCCGCGATCGAACTCGTCGAAAATCCCGCTCATCTTCTCTCGCGGAACGCCGATGCCGCTGTCCCGGACAAAACAGCGGAGCACACCGTTGGGCATGGCTTCGCAACCAACCTCGACATGCCCTCCAGCCTTGTTGTACTTCACCGCATTGGATACGAAGTTGAGAACAATCTGCCGCAGGCGCGCGCGATCCGCCATGATCCTCTGGTCCGTCTGCACGCTCGTAAACAGGGTAAGCCCTTCCTGTTCGACAAGTTCACGGATCAGCCACAGACTGCTCTCGATTTCCTCCGCGGGACACAAAAGAACAAGATCAAGATCGATCGAACCGGCTTCGACCCGTGCAAAATCGAGGATATCCCCGAGTAAAGTACTGAGCAGGCGGCCGCCCTTAATGATGTTTTCCAGATAGGCGCGGCGGCACACCTCACTATCGGCGCCGATCCCCAGCTCCAACGCCTCGGCAAAGCCGATGATGGCGTTGAGAGGCGTCCGCATCTCGTGGCTCATTGAGGCCAGAAAGATCGACTTGGCATTGTTTGCGATCTCCGCCCGCCCGGCCGCTGCCCTGAGTTCGTCCGACCACTGCTTCATCTGCTGGCTCAAGTGGTCCAGTTCGTCGCCCTTCGCCGGCAAATCCGATGGCTGCTTCGCAACACGGACCGACTCAGCCAGCCTGGTAATTCGCTGGGTCACCATAGCTTGATAGACGATCAGCAGAATCACGGAGAGCAGCATGCTCTTCGCGACGCCGGAGATCATCGCGTTGATGGTCCTCTTTTCAAATCCGGGCGCAGCGGCGACAGGGTCGAGCTTGATCAGCAGATCGCCGACGTTGGCCTCCGGCTCTCGGACCCTGAGGACGCGGGAAAAGGAAACCGTGTCGGACCCGAGCAGGAAGCCCGCAATGGCCGACTGATCCGGGTCGACCGCTCGCTGCACTCGCGCCAACTGGTCCCCGAAGTCGTCCGTCAATTGAACCAGCACGATGGCCGGATCGCTCAGCAGGCTCTCGGCGAGCTCCTGCGCGGCCAAGGTGTCGAGCCGGTAGGCAGCCCTAGCAGCCGTCCGCTCCGAATAGTCCAGAATCGCTTCCGCATCCCGACGAAGCCGCTCCTGTTCTTCACTGGCATCAAGGAGGATCTGAGTAGTTGCGAAGACAAGACCGATCACCAAGGCCAGTGCGACTGCAACTTGGGCCTGTTTCACAGAGAGCCGCCGAAAGAACGGAACGCTGCTTTTCGACATGATTGCTTCTTGCTGGTCGCTGCAAATCCGCGATTTCATCTGCTAGTCATGGCATCAGCGCCGCTTGTTGCGCCCGCCTGAATGAGGCGCTGCTATCTCACGAAATGATGCCGCATAGAAGGCAAATGACCTCTTCATTCAACCTCGAAGCGAAGGCCATGACACCCTACCCAGATGACAACAAATTTTAGTAGATTGAGCTACATCATAATGACTAGATCCGGCAATGCGGCTAGCGATGCGCAAATTCCTGAGGCTCGGCCTTATTGTGATTTTGCCGGCTTGGGCAAACCCGGCAAACGCGGATGACGCTTGTCCGGTATTCGAAGCCCCTGAAATCGCAGCGGAAGATGCCTGGTTCCCATATTCGGGACTCTACGAGGGAGAGCTTCGCGGAATCTCTCTCGATATCATCTCAGCTGCCTATCATGCAGTCGGCTGCAAGGTGAGGTTTTTGATTTCACCCTATGCGCGCTGCCGCAGGGAGGTCGAGGCCGGACGGCAGGTCGGCTGTTTCAACACGAGCAACTCGCCGGAGAATCTCAAGCTTTTCATTTTTCACCAAGAGCCGCTGTTCCAGAGCCGCCTTCTCGTCTACGCCCATCCCGAGCGTGGCAGCGACTTCAAGGTCGACGACATCGCCAAGGGAACCGTCGCCATCGTGCGCGGCTACACCTATACCGATGAATTGGATGCAAACACATCGATCAACAAGATCAACGTCGAGTCGGATCTCCAGACACTCGCACTGGTCGCTCGCAAACGGGCGGACTTTGCCCTGGTTTACGAAAAAGTCGCCAAGTATCACATCAGCAGGAATGCCCGGCGCATAGATCCCGCCCCGGTACCGATACTCCGCCTCGCGGAAGTGGACCTTTTTATATCTTTTTCCAAGCGCCTCGGCGGCCGCTCGACGGAACTTGCCGAACTGCTCGATCAGGGGCTGAGAGAAATCCGCCGCGATGGCACCTATGCAAACATCGACGCGGAATGGGACCATTGGCTGAACGACGGCATTCGCAGAGGCGAGCCGGCGCCCCACTGGCAGCCTGTGGCACACTAGCTGAGCGGGCCAATCTCGTCATCGTCCAGCGCCGCCGCCGGAAAGGGGCCGCTTGCCGGCCAGCGTGATCGTTGAGGAATCCTAACGTGCGCTAATCCTTATGGTTTAGTTCACTCAACTGGATCGATCCCGTCGTCAGGCCCGAAGATCAAATCCTTCATCCTCCGGGCGAACCACGCACGCAGGACACACGCGGGTGCGGCAAAAATCGTCGGATTCGAGCCGTTCTTTCAGTGAGCTAAACAGTCTTTTTACCAGCTTCCGCGTAGTTTCGCCGGGCAACAGCTACACTGGGCAGGACCATGCTGACGGCCGACGATAGCCTCGAATTCATTCTCGACCAGGTCCAGGAACTGGGCCGTGGGGACAAGTCCCATGAGAAGGCAGCCTACCGGGCGCTCATTCACATGACGCAGCGCTGGGCCGAGCCGACCGACCTCTATATCAGCGAAGACCTGCAGATGGCCGAGCGCATCGGCCAGGACCTGGCCGATATCGCCCGCCACATCCAGGACATCCAGCACGCCTACATGAAGGCCCTGTTCGAAACCGGCGCCGAGAAGGCCGGCTAGACCGGACTCACAGGGCCGGTGGATCGCAGTTGGCGATTCCGGCTGCCCCTGATCCGCTCTTGGCCGCCGCTATTCCGCCAGCGGCGCCGTCGCCGCTTCCAGCCAGGACCTTGCCGCTCCCTCCAACTGGGGAGCGATCTCCGCGCGCACCCTTGCGTGGTAGCTGTCCAGCCAAGCCGCTTCCTCCGCGCTGAGCAGATCGCGTAGCACCAGCCGCCGGTCGATGGGCGCCAGCGTCAGGGTCTCGAAGGCCAGCATCTCGCGCTCCTCCCCCTCGCCGCGCGGGCTCTCGGTCACCGCCACCAGGTTCTCGATGCGGATGCCGTAGGCGCCGGTCTTGTAGTAGCCCGGCTCGTTGGAGACGATCATGCCCGGCTTCAGGGCGACGCTGTTGGGCAGCTTGGAGATGCGCTGCGGCCCCTCGTGGACGTTCAGGTAGCTGCCCACGCCGTGGCCGGTGCCGTGGTCGTAGTCGAGGCCTTCCTGCCACAGGGCATAGCGGGCCAGGCTGTCGAGCTGGCTGCCCGAGGTGCCCTTGGGAAAACGCGCCCGCGCGAGCGCGATGTGGCCCTTGAGCACCAGCGTGAAGCGCCGGCGCATTTCCTCGCTGGGCGCGCCGATGGCCAGCGTGCGGGTGATGTCGGTGGTGCCGTCGGGATACTGGCCGCCGGAATCGCAGAGGAACAGCTCCCCTTGCCCCAACGCCCGGTCGCTCTCCTCGCTGACCCGGTAGTGGACGATGGCGCCGTTCGGGCCCGAGCCGGCGATGGTGTCGAAGGAAAGGTCGCGCAGTTCCCCGGTCTCGGCGCGGAACGCCTCCAGCCTCTTCGCCGCCTCCATCTCGCTGACCGGCCCCCCATCGCTGTCGCCCGCGGCGCGCGCCTCCGCCTCCACGCTCAGCCAATGCAGGAAGCGGCTGACCGCGGCGCCGTCGCGCCGGTGGGCGCGCCGCATGCCCTCCAGCTCCGCCGCGTTCTTGCAGGCCTTGGGCAGCAGGCAGGGATCGGCGCCCGGCAGCACCTCGGCCCCGGCCGCGCGCAGGCGCTCGAAGATCCAGCGCGCCGCGGTGGCGGGGTCGGCCAGCACCTTGTGCCCGGCCTTGCCGAGGCGGCTGAGGCTGTCGCCCAGGCGCTCCGGCGCCTCGATGGAAACGGCGTTGCCGAGCTGCTGGACCACCTGCGGGGTCAGCTTGTCGGGATCGACGAACCATTCCACGCCGCCGTCGGCGTACAGCAGGGCGAAGGACAGCGGCAGCGGCGAGTGGGTGACGTCGCCGCCGCGCACGTTCAGCAGCCAGGCGATGGAGTCCGGCAGGGTCAGCACCGCCGCGGCGACACCGGCCTTGTCCAGCTCGCCGCCCAATTCCTCACGCTTGTCGGCGCTGCTGCGCCCGGCCAGCGCCAGGTCGTGCAGCTGGATCTCGGCCTTGGGCGGCGCCGGGCGGTCGCGCCAGACGGCGTCCAGGGGGTTCTCTTCCAGGGCCACCAGACTGGCGCCGAGGCCGTCCAGCGTCTTCTCCAGGCGGCGCACCTGGTCCTCGGTGTGGAGCCAGGGATCGTAGGCCAGGCGCTGGCCGGGGCGCAGGTTCTCCTTCAGCCACTCCGACAGCGGCTCCTCGGTGACGTGGCGCGGCGTGAAGAGCCTCTCCTCGACCTCCTGGCGGACCTGCAGGGTGTAGCGCCCGTCGACGAAGATCGCCGCCGCCCCGCTCAGCACGCAGGCCATGCCGGCCGAGCCCTTGAAGCCGGTCAGCCAGGCCAGGCGTTCGGCCGAAGGGGGCACATATTCTCCCTGATGCTCGTCGCCGCGCGGGACCAGGAAACCGTCCACGCCGCACTGGGCCAGTTCCGCGCGCAGAGCGGCCAAGCGGCCGGCGGCAGTCTCGGCGGTAACGTCAAGAGCCTCGGTTTTCGCCATAGAATCAGGTCTTTCCTCGATCATCCATCGGCACTCATGCAGGAGCTGCAATGCTGCAGTGCGAAAAACTCGCTTTCAAGCCTTTGCCGCTCCCCTCATCTCTTCTTTGAAGGTCAGGGCTCGCGCCCGACTTGGCAAGCCCCTTCGGCAGCCGCAATTCCCGAACCCTTTTCGAAAACCATAAAGCCGCGTTTTTTGGAGTCCTTTGTCATGACCCGCCTATCTGATTTCCCCGGTCGCCCTGTCGGCAGCGAGGCAGTGCGGTGGGATCAGCGATCCCTTGACGTCGATACTGTCATCAACACGGCCCGGACCCTGCGGGCCGAGTACATCGCCGATCACCTGCGCAGCGCTGCCCGAGCCATCGCCCTCCGGAGCGGCCTCTCCGCCTTCTTCGCCGCCTGGCGCCGCCGCCGGCAGTGCCGCCGCACCCTGAAGGCCCTGACCGCGCTCGACGATCGTATGCTGAACGACATCGGCGTGGACCGCGCGGAGATCGCCGCGACCGCGGCGCTGAGCTGCGACGCCTCCGGCGATGCGGCCCCGAGCGGCGGCAATTCCGCCTGGCACGGGCTGGCCGCCTGGGCCGCGCGCGAAGTGAACCGCCGCCGCACCCTGCGTGAGCTCTCGGCCCTGTCCGACGAAATGCTCGCCGACATCGGCATCTCCCGCGCGGAGATTCCCGACATCGTCGACGCGCTCTCGTCCGGCCGGACCCCGGATACCACCGGCGCGACGGCCGGCATCGCCGGCATCCCGGCGGCAGAACCCGTTCCGGCCCAGTTGTTGGCCCTGGTGGAAGTACGCCGCAGCCTGCAGCAGGCGGCCAATCAGAACCTCGACCGTCCGGCCGCCTGAGGCCGGCATCCGGGAAGCCGCAAGAAAAGCTCGTCTGAACACGGTTAGCCACGGGACGAGAACCGGAGCGCGGTCCCGCAAGGACCATCCCGCTCCCGCCGCCAGGACGGCGGCACCCGGCGGCGCTTCCAAGAAGGAGGCGCCGCCGTCGCTTCTCAGCTCCGGCCACAACACGAAAAGTTGAGAATTTCTTCCGCCGGAACAGCCAAAAGGCGACTGGAAAACCCCGCGGAACATCCCAAATCAACAGCGGCAGAGCTTCCTGCCCCGAGATCGTCCTCCCCGCTTAATCCAAACCGGAAGGACGTAGCTGCCGAGAGGCGGCGGCCGGCGGCGCCTCCATGACGGAAGCGCCGCCGGTGTCATTTCACACGCCGCCGCCCAGCACCAGCGTCGACCACTCGCCCAGGCGATAGCGCTTCACCAGCGCCAAGCCGGCGGCGCGGTAGCGGGCGGTGACCTGGCGCTCCTGGGAGATCAAGAGGCCGGAGAGGATCACCGTGCCGCCGGGGGCGAGGTGGCGCGTCACCTCCCGGGCCATGGCGCAGAGCGGCTCGGCCAGGATGTTGGCGAGGATCAGCTCGTAGGGTCCCTCGCGGCGCACCCGCGCGTCCTTGAAACCGTCGCCCAGCAACAAATGCACCGTGTCGGCGACGCCATTGGCCTCGAGATTCTCCTGGGCGACCCTGATGGAGGGCGCGTCGTTGTCGACGCCCAGCACCCGGCAGGGCCACAGCTTGGCCGCCGCCATGGCCAGCACGCCGGAGCCGCAGCCCATGTCGAGGATGCGGGTGATCGGCCGGCCGACCGGCCGCTTCTTGGCGATGTCCTGCAGGGCCAGGAGGCAGCCGCGCGTGGTTTCGTGGCGTCCGGTGCCGAAGGCGGCGTTGGCGTCGATCAACAGGTCGATGGCGCCCGGCGGCGCCGGCTCGGTGACGTGGGAGCCGCGGACGCGAAAGCGCCCGGCGGCGATCGGCGGCAGCGCCTTCTGGCTCTCCGCCACCCAGTCGATATCGGGCAACGCCTCCAGGCTGTAGGCGGGCGTTTCCGCAAGATCCGCAACTTCGCAGGCGATGGCGATCAGGCGTTCGACCTCGGCGTCCTCCGGCCGTTCGGCCAGGTAGAGCTGCCAGGGCACGATGCCGACGCTGTCGCGCGCGCCGGTGACGATGGCGCCGTCCAGGGGTTCGAAGATCGCCTCGAAGGTGTCCAACGTCTGTGCAGGGACGCTCAGGGACAAACAGTAGGTCGCACTCACGGGAAGCTGTCTCTGTCAGGTGGAAAGGGAACTCAGCCGGCCTGGTCGGCGGGCACCACGAAGCTGGCGATGACTTTCTTCTCGCCGGCCTTGTCGAAGCTGATGTTGAGGCGCTCGCCCTCGACGGATTTGATGCTGCCGTAGCCGAATTTCTGATGGAACACCCGGTCGCCGCGCTGGAAGGCGCCGCTGCCGATGGTCTCGACCCGGGTCGGCACCACGTCGATGAAGGGCGAGGAGCCCTTGTCCCGGCGCTGGCGCGCGCGATGCAGACCGGGACTGACCCGCGCCTCGCGCCACTCGGCACCGCCCCAACCGTCCCCCATGCCGCCAAAAGCCGACGCCGCGGCGCCGTAGACGCCCTGGTCGCTCTCCACCTCGACCTGCTCCTTGGGCAGCTCGTCGACGAAGCGCGAGGGAATGGCCGCGGCCCAGGAGCCGTGCATGCGCCGGTTGGCGGCGAAGGAGATGATGACCCGCTTGCGCGCGCGGGTCAGGCCGACGTAGGCAAGGCGGCGTTCCTCCTCCAGGCCGCTTCGCCCGGTCTCGTCGAGGGCGCGCTGGTTGGGGAACAGCCCCTCCTCCCAGCCCGGCAGGAAGACGGTGTCGAACTCCAGGCCCTTGGCGGCGTGCAGGGTCATGATGGTGACCATGTCCTGGCCTTCCTGGGTGATCGCCTCCATGACCAGGGAGACGTGCTCCAGGAAGCCGGCGAGGTTCTCGAACTCGCCCAGGGCGTTGACGAATTCCTTCAGGTTCTCCAGCCGCCCCGGCGCCTCCAGCGACTTGTCGTTCTGCCACATCTCGACGTAGCCGGACTCCTCCAGCACGATCTCCGCCAGCTCCGGATGCGGCGTGGTCTCCATCAGCCCGCGCCAGCGGTCGAAGTCGTCCAGCAGCTTGGTCAGGCTGCGGCGCGCGGCCGGGCGCAGCTCGTCGGTGTCGGCGAGGCGGCGCGCGGCCAGGGCCAGAGGCACGCCGCCGGCGCGCGCGGCCTGGTAAAGCGTCTGCAGGGTGGCGTCGCCCAGGCCGCGCTTGGGCTTGTTCATGATGCGCTCGAAGGCCAGGTCGTCGGCGGGCTGATGCAGCGCGCGCAGGTAGGCCAGCGCGTCGCGGATCTCCTGGCGCTCGTAGAAGCGCGGGCCGCCGACGACCCGGTAGGGCAGGCCCAGAGTGATGAAGCGCTCTTCGAACTCGCGGGTCATGGCGCCGGTGCGCACCAGGATGGCGATCTGGTTCAGCGGGTGCGTCTTGTCGCGGGCGATAAGGGCCTCGATCTCCTCGCCGACGAAGCGCGCCTCGGCCTCACCGTCCCAGAGGCCGCGCAGGCGGAGCTTCTCTCCCTCGTCGTCCTCGGTCCACAGCGTCTTGCCCAGGCGCCCCTCGTTGTGGGCGATGAGGCCCGAGGCCGCGGCCAGGATGCGCCCGGTGGAGCGGTAGTTGCGCTCCAGGCGCACCACCTTGGCGCCGGGGAAGTCTTCCTCGAAGCGCAGGATGTTGCCGACCTCGGCGCCGCGCCAGCCGTAGATCGACTGGTCGTCGTCGCCCACGCAGCAGATGTTCTTGTGGCCCTGGGCCAGGAGGCGCAGCCAGAGATACTGCGAGACGTTGGTGTCCTGGTACTCGTCGACCAGCACGTAGCGGAAGCGGCGGTGGTAGTCGGCAAGCACCTCCGGCTCGTTCTGGAAGAGCGTCAGGTTGTGCAGCAGCAGGTCGCCGAAGTCGCAGGCGTTCAAAGTGCGCAGGCGCTCCTGGTAGGCTTTGTAGAGTTCCACCGCGCGGCCGCGCGCGAAGTCGCCGGCCTCGCCCGCCGATACCTTCTCGGGTGACAGGCCGCGGTCCTTCCAGCGCCCGATGATGGCCAGCAGGGCGCGCGCCGGCCACTTCTTCTCGTCGACGTTCTCGGCCTGCAGGATCTGCTTCATCAGGCGGATCTGGTCGTCGGTGTCGAGGATGGTGAAGTTGCTCTTCAGGCCCACCGCCTCCGGGTTGCGGCGCAGGATGCGCGCGGCGATGGCGTGGAAGGTGCCGAGCCACCAGCCCTCCACCGACTCGCGGTTCAGCAGGGCCGCCACCCGGTCCTTCATCTCCCGCGCCGCCTTGTTGGTGAAGGTGACGGCCAGGATCTCGCCCGGCGAGCGCGCCTTGCCGGTGATCAGCAGGTGGGCCAGGCGGGTGGTCAGGGCCCGGGTCTTGCCGGTGCCCGCGCCGGCCAGCACCAGCACCGGGCCGTCGAGAGCCTCGACGGCGGCGCGCTGGCCCTCATTGAGAGCCTCCAGATAGGGATAAGGCCCCACGCCCTGCGAAGACGCCGGGGGGGCCGCGAAAAGATCGGACATGCCCCCTATATAGCGCAGCCGGGCGGCGGGCTCACGCGGTAAGGCGCACTTTTTTCACCCGCCGCATAGGCCTCTTGACCCGATCCTGCCACGGGCCTTTGATGCGGCTGCTCACTTTCCCATCGCCCTCATCTCCCAGGATCTTCCCATGCCCGTCCGCAGCGAATGCCTGCCTCTCCTGACCGCCAGCCCCGGCAGCGCCCGGCACCTCAACGTCCACCGCTTCGGCAACCCCGGCGCCCGGCCCAAGGTCTATCTGCAGGCCGCGCTGCACGCCGACGAAACCCCGGGCCTGCTGGTCCAGCACCATCTCTACGGCCTGCTGGAGGAGGCCGAGCGGCGCGGCGAGATCCAGGGCGAGATCGTCATGGTGCCCTATGCCAACCCCATCGGCCTGGCGCAGTTCACCAACGGCGAGAACCTGGGGCGCTACGAGCAGGGCGGCGGCGGCAACTTCAACCGCAACTGGCCCGACCTCTACGAGCCCATCGTCGAGGCGGTGAAGGACAGGCTGAGCGAGGACGAGGCCGGCAACGTGGCGGTGATCCGCCACGCCATGATCGAACAACTGGCCACCCAGCAAGCCGGCAGCGAGTTGCAGTCGCTGCGCCTGCACCTGGCGCGGCTGGCCGCCGACGCCGACGTGGTGCTGGACCTGCACTGCGACGACGAAGCGCTGATGCACCTCTTCCTCACCCCGGCGCTGTGGCCGCAGGGGGCGGACTTCGCCGCCGACCTGGGATGCCGCGCGGTACTGCTGGCCGAGGACTCCGGCGGTAATTCCTTCGACGAGACCTTTTCGACGCCCTGGACCCGCCTGGCCGAGCGCTTTCCCGACGTGCCCATCCCGCCGGCCTGTTTTTCCGGCACGGTGGAGCTGCGCGGGCGCGCCGACGTCGACGACGCCACGGCCCGCGCCGACGCCCAGGCGCTCTACCACAGCCTGCAGCGTTTCGGCGCCGTGGCCGGGCAGCCGCCGGCCCCGCCGGCCGCGCTCTGCGAGGCGACGGCGCTGGAGGCCACGGACTCGGTGCGCAGCCCGGCCGCCGGGGTCATCGCCTACAATGTGACACTGGGCCAGGAGGTGAAAGCCGGCGACGTCATCGCCTGGATCGTCGACCCCTCGGCCGCGCCCGGCGCCGCCCGCACCGCCGTCACCACCCAGGCCAGCGGCCTGGTGCTGTCGCGGCGCAGCCACCGCTACGTGCGCCCGGGCCTGGCGATCGCCAAGGTGGTCGGCAAGGAGCCGCTGGTCCACCGCCAGGGCGCCTACCTGCTGGAGGACTGAGCAGCCCGCCGGGAGGCGCGCACTGGACAAGCTCCGAGGACGCGCTATGTCCGAGTCAGCGGCATCGTCTGAATAATCCGGGAGAATGCCGCCACGACGAGGAGAGCGGCATGCCTGCCAGGTTGACCGCCCGGAATATGGGCAAGACGTTGAGTTTCCTGATTCTGGGCGTCCTCGGCCTTGCCGCGCTGACGCCCCTGGGGGCGGCCGAGGGTGCGCCGCGCGGCAATCCGCTGAATGCGGTCGTCGGCGTGCGCGCAAAGGTGCCGCCCTCGGCGCGCACCGCCGAGACCCTGGGCGCCGAGCGCCAAGGCGGCGGCGTGGTCATCGGCGAAGACGGCCTGGTCCTCACCATCGGCTACCTGATCATGGAAGCGGTGCAGACGGAGATCGTCGAGCAGGACGGCTCGGTGGTGCCGGCCGACGTCGTCGCCTACGACTACGACACCGGCTTCGGCCTGCTGCGCCCGCTGGCCAAGCTGAACGCCACGCCCATCGAACTGGGCGATTCCACCCGGCTGCCCGAGGAGACCCAGGTTCTGGTCGCCGGTCCCGACGGGCCCAGCGCGGCCCTGGTGGTCTCGCGCCGCGAGTTCGCCGGCTATTGGGAGTACCTGCTGCCCGACGCCATCTTCACCGCCCCGCCCTACCGCAGCTTCGGCGGCGCGGCGCTGATCGGCGCCGACGGGCGGCTGCTGGGCATCGGCTCGCTGATCGTGGCCGACGCGGCCCGGCCGGGCGAGACCTTCCCGGGCAACATGTTCGTGCCCATCTCGGCCCTGCCGCCGATCATGGAAGACCTGCTGCGCGAGGGCCGCTCGGCCAAGCCGGCGCGGCCCTGGCTGGGGCTCTACGCCCAGGAACTGCGCGGCCACGTGCTGATCAACCGGGTCGCGCCGGATGGACCCGCCGCGCGCGCCGGCGTCGCCGCCAACGCCATCATCACCGAGGTAAACGGGCACGCCGTCTCCAGCCTGTCCGAATTCTACCGTGCCGTCTGGGCGCTGGGAGAGGCCGGCGTCGAAGTGCCGCTGACGCTGCTGGACAGCCGCCTCGGCACGCAGCGGGTGACCGTCACCTCCGGCGACCGCTACGACTATCTGAAGCTCGATCCGAGCTATTAGGCCGCCCCCGGAAGGGGGACGGACCAAAAAAAGTGCCGGCCGGATGTGACAGCATCCGACCGGCACCTTGACGACCGCCACCTTCTCTTGGCCTCAGCAGCTTGGGGGCTACGCCGGCCGGGGGAAAGTGGCTGCCCTCCCCGAAACTATGACCCTTACCCTCGTCCGGCGGAGCCGCTCTCCGCCGCGGGCCGGAAAAACGCGGTGACCGGCAGGTCGAAGGCATCCGACAGGCGGCACAGCAACCCCGCCGGCATGGCTTCCTTGCCGGACTCGTACTTTTCGAGCTGCTCCGACTTGATCCCGAGGATGACGCCTAGATCCTGCCTGGTGAGATTCCGTTCAGCCCTTGCAAAGGCGATTTGTTTTCCGATGATCTCGCCACTGGGGTCCAAGCCGTCCACCTCGCTTGCCGAAGCGCTGAATTCATAGACACTGATCCCATGAAACTTTGGGGCGAATCAATTCACCAAATCCTCACCGTAGGAGGTAAATTGATTGGCCGGCAAAAAGGATTCTCTCTGCCGGCCGTGAAGGCGAATTTGCAGTACCGGAACAAAATTGTTCCTAATTGAGGATAAGTTCCTGCTAGACTGACCCCAACGCGGAAACCCGCCGGCCAGAGCCAAACAGCGAGAAAAGCGCCCCAACCCCGTGCCGCAAGAAACGACACCCTCAACCCTCTTCGAGATCCTGAGGTCCTTCACGACCCTGGCCAGCACGCTCAATCTGAGTGAAACCGTGCAGCGCCTGGGCGTGACGCGCCAGACGGTGCGCCGTCACATCAACACGCTGGAAGAGTTGAAGGGCGCCAAGCTGTTCGAGTTGCGCAACCGCAGCTACTCCCTCACCGACGCGGGCGTGCAATGCCGCCTGGAGGCGCAAGCGATCCTCGACCAGACCGAGGATTGGCTGCGCAACAGGTCGGTGCGGGCGCGCAGCCGCGACGCCCTGGAGCGGGTCTCCTACAAGGACGAGAAGGGCTACAGCTTCCATGCCCAGCAGCACCACCTCGGGCGTCTCTGGGTCGACGCGCCGCCGCTGCTCCGCCGCGCCTTCGAAGCCTGGTCGCAGGCCGAACTGCAGCTCGAGCATCCGGCCATGTCCAGCATCAAGGCCTACCGCCTGGTCTACCGCCGCCTGCAGGACAGCTGGCTCTGCGTCGAGGTCGGCGAATCCTCGTCCTATGCCACCTGGCTGGGCTGGGAATGGGCCAAGAGCGCCGTCGGCCGCTTTTCGCAGGACGATCCCGTCGGCACCGATTTCGACAACTTCATGTCCCAGGCCTATCACGGCGTCTTCGTCGCCGGCGGTGCGCGCCTGGACCATATCGCCGGCCTGATCCCGCGCGCCCGCAATGCCGAGGCCATCCCGGCACGCTTCCAGCGCCTGCTCCTCGGCTGCGTCTTTCCCGATGGGGAGCCCGCCTTGGCGCTCTTCGTCGCCCGCACGAACCGGGTGGAAATTTCCGGGCGCGCACCGGACGAGATACCTGAAATGCCGGCGGAATTGCTGATGGAAGACGACATTTAGGTGTAAATTTTTAGTGCTTCCAAACTAAGATTGCATTCTTGTGCAATATTTCTGGCTAACCTTTGCTGGCGAACCTCACCCCAGCAAAGGATTATCTTCCAATGCCACCTTGTGATCTCTACAAGCAATTCGAATACATCAGCAACATTGACCACATAGCCGGACGGCACGGCATGAAGATCGAAGTCAGTGCCGACTTCGAGGCCTTCCGCCAACTGCGCGGCGCGCAGCAGAAGCGGCTGCCGATTTCGCCGATCTTCGATTGCCAGGAAACCGAGCTCAACGGCGCCAACGGTTTCTGGATCAAGGGCACCAGCAGCGACGGCGAACTGGTGCATCTGCAAGCCGTGCGCCTGGAGGACATGAGCGGCCTCTGCCTGGCCGAGCACCTCTACCAGCACCGTCACGTCTACGCCCCGCCGGGAGTGGAGGTCGATCTGGAGCGGACCGACTATGCCGCCACGCCGGCCTCGCACCGGATCACCGGCAAGGTCTGCTATCACGGCGAACTGTGGCTGAAGGGCGGGCCCGGCGGCTATCGCGGGCACGGCCTCACCGCCGCGCTGCCGCGCCTGGCCCTGGCGCTGGCGCACATGGCATGGTCGCCGGACTACATGTTCGGCTTGGTGCATCCCCTGGCCGCCTGCAAGGGCCTGCCGGCGCGCGAAGGCTACATGCACCTGGAACCGGGCGGCATCCTGTGGCACCGCAAGGACAGCGACGAAGTCTATGACGAATGGTTGGTGTGGATGGGCCACGGCGATCTTCAGCACCTGCTGCGCTTCCCGCCGCTGGCGCTCTACGAGCAGTTGGAGGCCAAGAGCAAGGACAGCGCCGGCTTCGCCAACCGGGTCCGGGCCGCCGCCTGAGCCGGCCGCAGCGTTCTCCTCAGGCAGGCCCGGCCCCTAGGACAGATCAGGGTCGGCTGGAGTCGCCGAAGGCGATCCGCCGGCCCTGTGAATCTGCCCTATAGCTCTGAAATAGGCCGGATTCACACGTTTAGACGGGACCACATTGTGGTTCCGTCTAAACGTGATCCGATCTAGGGCCGGTACGTCCGCTGCCGGGAGGACGCCTCGCCCCGCTCTTCGGCGCGGGCCTGGTTCAACGCGCGCTGATAGGCCAGCATGACCTCGTGCTCGTGCACCAGTCCGCGCATCACCATGGTTTTCTTGTCGCCGACCACCGGGATATGCGGCTCGCCGATCACGTTGAACACCTTGACCGCGCTTTCGAGATGATCGCCGATCTGCAGCATGGCCGGCACGTTGCGGGCCACGTTGCTGGCGATCAATTCCGAATCGTGACTGGTGTCGAAGGCGGCCTCGTGGAGGTCGGCATAGGTGATGACGCCGGAAAGCACGCCTTCCTCGTCGACGACGAAAAGCTCTCCCCAGGGCGCGGCCTGGAGTTTGAGCCGAACCTGCGCGATGGGAGTTTCCGGCGCGACGGCCGAGTAGCGGTGATCCATCACCGAGGAAACCTTTACGCGGCGCATCAGCCCGGTCTGATGACCGCCGCGGATCGACACGCCGCGGCGCTCCAACTGCCAGATGAAGTAGGAGCGCTTGTGGACCTGCTGCGTCACCACGCTGGCCATGACCGTGGCCAGCATGACGGCGATGGTCAGTTCGTAGTCGTTGGTCATCTCGAAGATCATCAGAATGGTCGAGATCGGCGCCCCCAGCACCGCGCCGGCCACCGCGCCCATACCGATGATGGTGTAGGCGCCGTGGCCCGAGGACAGCTCCGGGAAGGCCTGGGTCGCGATGATGCCGTAGGCGCCGCCCACCATGGCGCCGATGAACAGCGAGGGCGAGAACACGCCGCCGGCGAAGCCGCTGCCCAGGCAGATCGCCGTCGCCGCCGTCTTGGCGACGATCAGCGCCAGCAGCAGCCACAGTTCGTAGCTGTCGGACAGCGCGGCGTCGGTCGCCTCGTAGCCGACGCCCAACACCTGCGGGAAGACCAGGGCAATCGCCCCCACCAGCAGGCCGGCCAGCGCCGGGCGCAGCCAGGGAGGAACCGGCAGCTTGGCGGCGGCGTCCTCGGTGAACATGATCGACCACATGAAGAGGATCGCCGCCAGCGCCGAGACCAGCCCCAGGATCGCGAAGGCCGGGAACTCCCAAAACGAAACGATCGTCCAGTTCTCCGGCAGGATGAAGGCCGGGAAGTCGCCGTAGCGCGCGCGGCTGATCAAGGTGCCGGTCACCGAGGCGATGACGATGGGCGCGAAGGCCGAGAGCGCATAGTGCCCCACCACGACCTCCAGCGCGAAGAAGGAGCCGGCAATGGGCGCGTTGAAGGAAGCCGCCACACCGGCGGCGACGCCGCAGCCCAACAGGGTGCGCGCCAGCACGCGGCCGAGATGCAGACGCTTGGCCGCCCAGGAGCCGAGCGAGGCGCCGAGGTGGACCACCGGGCCCTCGCGGCCGACCGAGGCGCCGACGCCGATGGAGGCTGCACTGGCCAGCGCCGCGCGGATGCCCGTGGTGAGCGACATGCGCGCATCGTTCAGCGCCGAGGCTTCGATGACCTGGGCCACGCCCTGCGGCCGCCCGTCCGGCAGGCCGTAGCGAATGAACAGCCCGATCACCAGACCGCCTGCCGCCGGCGCCAGCAGCAACTGCCACCACGGCAGCCCGGCCGCCAGGGAGGCGACGTTCTCTCCGCCGAAACCGTAGACGAGCCATTGGATGCCGGAGATGGCGTCGCGGAACGCGATGGCGGCGCCGCCCGCCGCAGCGCCGATCACCACGGCCAGGATCGACAGCACGACTTGATCGTTGCGTCCGAAACGCAGCAGGGAAACCCGGACACGGCGCTTGATCTTGCGCGTCTGCATCAGGCCCTCCCGGCCCCGGCGCGTGCTGGGGCCGCGGCGGTTGCTCGGAAGCGGCGGCCAGCGGTTGGAACGGCGGCGCTCATGACACCCTCAGTCCTGGTTTCAAGTCCGGGCGGCGAACATCGGGAACCAACAAACCACTGCTGACGTCCGGGGAAGTCACTATAGACCGCATGGCGTGGGAAAACTCCTCGCCCCGGCATGCCGCGCCGGCCTAGTTGCAGCGGCCGATGGAGCCCTCGCCGCAGGTCCGCTCGCCATCGATCCAGGTGGAGCCGGACAGGTCGGCGTTGGTCAGGTCGGCGCCCCCCAGCTTGGCATCCGTGAGATCGGCCCCGCGCAGGTTGGCCTCGAAGAGGCGGGCCCGGCGCAGATCGGTGGCCACCAGGTTCGCGCCGGAAAGGTCGGCCTTGGTCAAGTCGGCTTCGCGCAGATCGGCTCCGGGAAAGCCGGCACCGGCCAGCGTCGCGTTGACGAACTTGGCGCGGAAGGCCTTCACGTTGTCGAAGCGGCTTTCACTCAGGTCGGCGCGAAAGAAGCTGGCGTCGCGCAGCTCCGCGCCGGTCAGGTCGACTTTGCGGAATTCCAGTCTGTCGAAGACGCAGCGCCGCCAGTTGACCTCCGGCGACGGCGGGTCGGTGCAGTCGGCCAGAGCTTCGGAAGCCGGCGCCAGGAACAGGAGGGTCAAGGCAAGAAGCCACAAACGCTGAGCTAGCATGGCTCTAAGGATCACCATCGCGCCCGCGAGGGCAATGGAAAACTGACCGGCCGCAAGCATGGAGGCCGCCTCAAGCCGGCCTCGGCATGCCGGCCAGCGGCGGTTTGGCGATCACCCGTCCCGCCTCGGGCGGCGGGGCCAGCTTCCCGTGGGCGGCGAAAACCTCGGCCAGGCGTTGCTGGACCGGCGCCGGCATGACCGAGACCCGGCGGCGGTTCAGGTCGACGTAGAGGCTCAGGCTCTCCATGGTCGAGGCCAGGAAGCCTTCTTCGGCATGGTACATGCGGCAGAAGAAGCGGATGCGCTTTTCGTCGTAGCCCAGCAACTGGGTGGTGATGCGCAGAGGATCGCCCTCTTTCACCTCGCGCTGGTAGGTGAGGTGGATGTCGCCGGCGAAGGTGGTGCCGCCGGTGGCCTCGCGGTGCGCGCCATCCAGGCCGAGGAAATCCAGAAAGGCATCGGTCGCATGGTCGAAAGCCAGCAGATAGTAGGCCACGTTCATATGGCCGTTGTAGTCGATCCATTCCGGCAGCACGACGGCACGGTGCTGGTCGAATGGCGCTTCGATCATGGTGACGGCTCCCTCGCGTCCGCTTTCGTCTCGCAGCGGGATTGCCCGCGGGCAGCACGATAGAGCATTGGCCCGGAGGGTCAAAGCCGCTAGCGTCGCCACTTCACGAGGGCGGGTCGCCAAGCCCGTCCGCCGCCGGGAAACGAAACGGGGACAGCATGAGCCGACTGCTCGCCTTCTTGGGCGGACACGCAACCTGGGTGCTTTTCATCGGGGTTTTCCTCGGCCTCGCACTGCCGTCGCTGGCCGCGCTGGCGCGTCCCCTCCTGGCGCCCGCGGTGGCGGTGCTGCTGACCGCCACCCTGGTGCGCATCGACTGGCAGGTGATGCTGGGATATCTGCGCCGCCCCTGGCTGGCCGTGGTGATCACCGCCTGGCTGCTGCTCGGCGCGCCGCTGCTCACGGCCGCTGTCCTCGCCTTCCTGCCCCTGCCGGCGGCCCTGTCGACCGCCCTGGTGCTGATGGCGGCTGCCCCGCCGATCCTCAGCGCCGCACCCATCGCCATGATCCTGGGGCTGGACGGCGCCCTGGCGCTGGTGGCCGCGCTCGCCGCCACGCTGCTGACGCCGCTGACGGTGCCGCCCCTGGCGTTGGCGCTGTTGGGCCTGGAACTCGACATCGGAGTCGTCGAGTTCATGACCCGTCTGTCGCTGGTGGTCGCCGCCGCCTTCGCCGCCGCCCTGGTGATCCGCCGCCTGATCGGCCGCGACCGCCTGCCCCGGGTCGCCACGCACCTGGATGGACTGGTGGTGGCGGTCATGCTGGTCTTCGCGGTGGCGATCATGGACGGCGTCACGGCCACGCTGATGACGCGGCCGATGACGGTGGCGCTGTGGCTCGCCGTCGCCTTCGTCGCCAATCCGGCCCTGCAGATCGCCGGCACCCTCGCTTTTGCCTGGCTGGGCCGCCGCCGGGCGCTGACCGTGGGGCTGATCTCCGGCAACTGCAATATGGGGTTGCTGCTGGCCGCCTTTCCACCCGGCACAGATTTCGACGTGGTGCTCTACTTCGCGGTGGCGCAGTTGCCGATGTACATGCTGCCCGCCATGCTGCTGCCTTTCTACCGGCGGCTGGTGCGCCCCGAGATCGAAGCGCCGAGGCCCTCGGCGCCCGCCGGCTGAGAAGCCCCGCCAGCCCCCGCGGCAACCGGACTCGCAAATTGATGCAAATTTGCAACAGTGATGCAAAGGGACGACAGTCGGCGAAGCCAGATCACTAGTCAGGCACAACGCGCTGTGATAGGGGAACTATGGTTAGCGGCCAGTTCGCGGTCGCTTGCGCCTAAGGGTTCCTTAAGAGAATTTTGCCAGTTTTTCAGGCTCTGATTGGTGTGGAGTTCCGGGAATCTTCTGGTTTTGCACAGGTCGGTTTGACCGCGTATCGGGGACCGCCCCCGGGCGCGCGTCGGCGTCGTTTCACCTGCGGCATTTCGGTTCTGCCTTTTTCGGGGGTAAGGTTTTGTTCGGGGGTAGTTTGAGTTCCTCATTTCCGCAGGCTCTGCGGTCCATCTTTGCCGTTGTCGCCGTTTCCGTCGTCCTGGGCGCCTGCGCCGGCACGCCTGAGACGGGGGCGCCGCGCAGCGAAGCGCTGGCTGCCGATCCGCAGTCGACACAGATCGCCCAGAGCGATGGCGGCCAGAGCGATGGCGGCCAAAGCGACGGCGGCGACGCCTGGTCGGAAAGCGAATCGGGCGATTTCGGCCCGGAGCCGGACGACAACGACCCGCTGGAGATCCCCAACCGCATGATCTTCGCCTTCAACGAGGCGTTGGACTTCGCGGTGATCCGGCCCGTGGCGGTGACCTACCGCTTCATCGTGCCGACCGGCGTGCGCAATTCCGTGCGCAACTTCCTGCGCAACCTGCGCAGCCCGGTGGTGCTGGCGAACGACCTTCTGCAGGGCGACCTGGAGCGCGCGGAGAACACCTTCGCCCGCTTCTTCATCAATTCGACGATCGGCCTGCTCGGCCTCTTCGACATCGCCGCGGACTCGGGCTACCCCTACCATGACGAGGACTTCGGGCAGACGCTCGGCACCTACGGCGCGGGCGAGGGTTTCTATCTGGTGCTGCCCATCCTCGGCCCCTCCTCGCTGCGCGACGGGTCCGGCAGGATCGTCGATATCTTCCTGGATCCGCTGACCTATATCGCCCCCCAGGAGTTCAACCTGGGCCGCTCGGCGGCGACCGGCATCGATTTCCGCTCGCGCAACATCGAGGAACTGGATTCGCTGGAAGCCGACTCGCTGGATTTCTATGCCCGCATCCGCTCGCTCTATCGTCAGAACCGGGAGAACGAGATCAACAACGGCGCATCTTCCGGCGAGACGCCGGACTTCTCGGAAGCACTCCCGGCGGCTCCGGGGCAAAGCGCGTCTTCCGTGGAGTAAAGCCATGCGCCGTCGCGACCTGAGACCGTCCCTCGCCTTCAGCCTGCTGGCCCTCGCGCTGCTCGTGCTGCCGGCCGCCGCCCAGGCCCTCGACACCAAGCAGGCCGCGAGCTTCCTGGAGGAGTTGCAGGAAAAGGCGGCCTCGCGCCTGGGCGACGCCTCGATCAGCGATCAGGAAAAGGAAGAGCACTTCCGCAAGCTCTTCAACGAGAACTTCGACGTGCCGGCCATCGGCCGCTTCGTCATCGGCCGCTATTGGCGCGCCGCCTCGCCGGATGACCAGCAGGCCTTCCTGGCGGTCTTCGAGGATGCGATGGTGCAGCGTTTCCTGCCGCTGCTGGCCGAGAACAGCAGCGAGCGCTTCAAAATCGGCAACGTCACCATGGACGCGCGCAACGACAACATGGTTCTGATCGACTCCCGTATCGACCGCCCCGAGGGCGAGCCTTACAAAGTGAGCTGGCGGGTGCGCGAGACCGACGGCGACTTCAAGATCCTCGACATCGTCGCCGAAGGCGTCAGCATGGCCATCACTTTGCGTTCCGAATACGGCACGGTGCTGAAGAACAACGGCGGCAAGCTGCCGCCGCTGACCGAAGCCCTGCGCGAAAAGGTCGCCGCCGGCGCCTTCACCCCGAAGCAGTAGCGGCAGCGCGCAGCGCGAAGCAAAAGGGCCCCTTTCCGGGGCCCTTTTTTCGTATGCGCCGCGGCTAACGTGTCAGCGGCTTGTACTTGATGCGGTGCGGCTGGTCCGCGGCGGCGCCCAGCCGGCGGTGCCGGTCTTCCTCGTAGGCCTCGTAGTTGCCTTCGAACCACACCACCTGGCTGTCGCCCTCGAAGGCGAGGATGTGGGTGGCGATGCGGTCCAGGAACCAGCGGTCGTGCGAGGTCACCAGGACGCAACCGGGAAATTCGGAGATGGCTTCCTCCAGCGAGCGCAGGGTGTCGACGTCCAGATCGTTGGTCGGCTCGTCGAGCAGCAGCACGTTGGCTGCTTCCTTCAGCATCTTGGCCAGGTGGACGCGGTTGCGCTCACCGCCGGACAGCTGGCCGACCTTCTTCTGCTGGTCGGAGCCGCGGAAGTTGAAGGCGCCGACGTAGGCGCGCGACGGGGTCTGGTGCTTGCCGAGCTGGATCACGTCCAGGCCGTCGGAAATCTCCTCCCAGACGTTCTTGTTGCCGTCCAGGGCGTCACGGCTCTGGTCGACGTAGCCCAGCTTCACCGTGTCGCCGACCTTCAGGCTGCCGCTGTCGGGCTGCTCCTGGCCGGTGATCATGCGGAACAGCGTGGTCTTGCCGGCGCCGTTGGGGCCGATGATGCCGACGATCGCGCCCGGCGGGATCTTGAAACTCAGGTCGTCGATCAGCAGCTTGTCGCCGAAGGCCTTGGAGAGGTTCTGCGCCTCGATCACCATGTCGCCCAGACGCGGCCCCGGAGGCACGGAGATGCTGCCCGGCTCCGGCGCCTTGTCGGCGGCCTCGGCCACCAGGGTCTCGTAGGCCTGCACGCGGGCCTTGGATTTGGCCTGACGGGCGCGGGGGCTCTGGCGGATCCACTCCAGTTCCTGCTTCAGCACCTTCTGGCGGCCGGACTCGGTCTTCTCTTCCTGGGCCAGGCGCTTTTCCTTCTGCTCCAGCCAAGACGTGTAGTTGCCCTCGAAGGGCAGGCCGCGGCCGCGGTCCAGCTCCAGAATCCAGCCGGCGACGTTGTCCAGGAAGTAGCGGTCGTGGGTCACGGCCACGACGGTGCCCGGATACTCCTCCAGGTAGCGCTCCAGCCAGGCCACGGACTCGGCGTCCAGATGGTTGGTCGGCTCGTCGAGCAGCAGCATGTCCGGCTTCTGAAGCAGCAACCGGCAGAGCGCCACGCGGCGGCGCTCGCCGCCCGACAGCTTGGTCACGTCGGCCTCGCCCGGCGGGCAGCGCAGGGCGTCCATGGCGATCTCCACCGTGCGGTCCAGGTCCCAGGCGTCGGCGGCCTCGATCTTCTCCTGCAGCTCGGCCTGCTCGGCGATCAGCTTGTCCATCTCGTCGGGATCGGCCTCGGCGAAGGCGTTGCTGACCTCCTCGAAGCGGTCGAGCAGCGCCTTGGTCTCGGCCACGCCCTCGAAGACGTTGCCGGCCACGTCCTTGTTCGGGTCGAGCTGCGGCTCCTGCGGCAGGTAGCCGACCTTGATGCCGTCGGCGGCCCGCGCCTCGCCGTTGATCTCGGTATCGATGCCGGCCATGACCTTCATCAGGGTGGACTTGCCGGCACCGTTCAGGCCCAGCACACCGATCTTGGCGCCGGGCAGGAAGAACAGGCGGATATCCTTGAGGACCTGCTTGCCGCCCGGATAGGTCTTGGACACGCCGTCCATCTGATAGACGTACTGATAGGAAGCCATGAAGTCTCCGGCCTTGAGAAAGTTAACGCTGTGGTTGGATCGTCAGCGACTATAGATAGGGACTGCTGGGCGCGGTTTTTAGCCCATCGCCCCACCCTATGCAATCGGGGCCCTGCGCGCGCGGGCCGGACCGGGGCTCAGACCGCCCGGCGGGCCGCCTCGCGGGAGCGGCGGGGCAGCACTATGCAGAAGCGCGCGCCGTTGCCGGGCGAGGACTCGACCCAGATGCGCCCGCCGAAATGCTCGATGATCTGGCGCGAGATGGTAAGCCCCAGGCCGGTGCCGCGCGGCTTGTCGGTCAGGTTCTCGCTGACCTGCTGGAACTTCTCGAAAATCAGCAGGCGGTTCTCGGGCGGCACCCCGCGCCCGTTGTCGGCGACGGAGATCTGCAGCCCCTCGGGGTGGTTCGCGGCGCTGACGACAACGTAGCCGGCCTTCTCGTCGCAGAACTTGGCGGCATTGGAGAGCAGGTTCACGAGAACCTGGATCAGGCGGTCGCGGTCGGCATGGACCGTGGGCAGGCCGCGGGCGATCTGCACCTCCAGGCGGGCCGCCTTTTCCGTGAAGAGGGCCGAGGTGACGGCTATGGCCTCCTCCACCACGGAACGGGGATCGAGGGTCTCCATCTCCCAATCGATGCTGCCGGCTTCCATCTTGGCAAGGTCGAGGATCTGGTTGATGAGGCGTGTCAGGCGTTCGCTCTCCTTGACGATGACCGTCAGAAACTTGCGCCGGTCGCCGACCCCCAGATCCGGATTGTCGAAGAGAATTTCGCTGAAGGAGCGGATCGACGTCAGCGGCGTACGCAGCTCGTGACTGACCGTGGAAAGGAACTCGTCCTTCATATGGTCGAGCTCCTGCAGGCGCTCGTTGGCCCCCCGCAGCTCGGACGTCAGCGCCTCCAGATCGCGCGACTTCTGCTCCAGGCCGTGACTGTATTCGATGACCTGCGACGTTTCCTCCAGGATCTCCATCACCTCCTCGATCCCCAACACCTCGCCCTTGGCGACGGAGGCCACCATGACCCGCGCCGAGGCCGCGCCGATGGCGCCGGCCAGCAGCCTTTCGGTGAAACTGACCAGGCCCGGATCGGCCTCGCGCAGCTTGGTGACGTTGATGCCGTGAGTCCGCCCGTAGTCCTCGAAAGCGCGCTCGGCCCGCCGGGGGCCGATGAAACGGGCCACCAGGTTTTTCAGGTCGGGGACCGTGGCCGAGCCGCGCCAGAAGTGCGAGCCGCTCTGCACGCCGGAATGCCGGAATACATCGACGAAAAGCACCGCCTGGATGCGTTCGATGGCGCTCTGACGGGCCAGCAGCGAGACCACCACGTAGCCGCCGATGTTGGCGAGCATGCTCCAGAACATGGCATGCGACAGGCTGTCGAGGCCCTGCAGGCCAAACAGCGCATAGGGTTTCAGCAGCGCGAGGCCCAGCGGCCCCTGCTCGATGAAGGAGGTCGGCAGCCAGCCCGGCCGGGCGAACGAAGGCAGCAGCAGGGTATAGGCCCAGGTGACGAAACCCAGCGTCAGGCCGGTGAGCGCCCCCAGCCGCGACCCGCTCTTCCAGAAAATGCCGCCGATGATGGCGGGGGCGAACTGCGCCGCCGCCGCGAAGGACACCAGGCCGATGGTGACCAGGGCTTCGGGCTGTCCGATGAAGCGGAAGTAGGCGAAAGACAGCAGCAGGATCATCACGATGGCGAAGCGGCGGATGCGCAGCAGCAGGACGGAGAGATCGCCGCGTTCGGTCAGCGCGAGCCAGCCGATCCGCAGCAGCGCCGGCATGATGAGATCGTTGCAGATCATGGTCGACAAGGCGATGGCGGCGACGATGACCATGCCGGTGGCCGCGGAAAGGCCGCCGATGAAGGCCAGAAGGGCCAGGAACTCCGCCTGCTCCTTCATCGGAATGGTCAGCACGAAGGTGTCGGCATCGACCAGTCCCGCGGGAAAGTGCAGCAGTCCGCTCATGGCGATCGGCAGCACGAAGATGTTGATGGTCAGCAGGTAGAGCGGAAACAGCCACACGGCCCGGGCCAGGTGGCGCTCGTTCACGTTCTCCACCACCGTCACCTGGAACTGGCGCGGCAGGCAGATGATGGCGGCCATGGACAGCAGGGTCAGGGTGATCCACTGCAGGTAGCTGCCGCCGGAATCGGCGAGGAACAGACGTGAGATCGATTCGTCCGCCGCCGCCCGGCGGAACAGGTCGCCGAAACCGTCGTTGACGCCGAAGGTGACGAAGATGCCGACCGCCAGGAAGGCGACCAGCTTCACCAGGGATTCGAAGGCGATGGCGGCGACCATGCCCTCGTGATGCTCGGAGGCGTCGATATGGCGGGTGCCGAAGAGAATCGCGAAGGCCGCCATGATGAGCGCCACCCAGAGCGCCGTGTCGGCCAGCAGCGGGACGTTCTCCTGCAGCGGCATGGCCACCATGGGATATTGGCGCAACACGTTGAAGGAAGTGGAGACCGCCTTAAGCTGCAGCGAGATGTAGGGGATGATGCCGACCACCGCGATCACCGTGACCAGCGCGCCGAGAATGGTCGACTTGCCGTAGCGCGAGGAGATGAAGTCGGCGATGGAGGTGATGCGGTGGGCCTTGCTGATGCGGATGATCTTGCGGATCACGAACCACCACAGCAGGAAGACCAGAGTCGGCCCCAGGTAGATCGGCAGAAAATGGATACCGCCAGAGGCGGCCCGCCCGACCGAGCCGTAGAAGGTCCAGGACGTACAGAAGACGGCGATCGACAGAGTGTAGATCCAGGGGCTGCGGATCAGGCTGCGCCCGGCGTCGGCGCGCTTGTCGGCATAGTAGGCGATGGCGAAGAGCAGGCAGAGATAGCCGAGCGCCACGGCAATGATGCCCCAACCGGACAGCATCGTCAGTCCTTCGCCTCGCGAGGGTCCGACGCGACCGCGCCGTCACCGGCCGGGAGGGAGTCGGGATCCTCCGGCGGCCGCGCCGGCACAGGACCGGGCATGTGCAGCGGCTGCGCGTCCTCCGGCTCCGTCAGGCCCGGCACATTGAGCGCCAGCAGAGCGATCGCCGCCCCCCAGGCCAGCAGGATATAGAGATAGAGCACCGGAACGCCGAAGATCAGTTCCGGCACGGAGAAGATCGTGAGGACAGGCGGATTGAAGGCCAGCAGCGCCACGATGAAGAGCACCACCGACCACTCGCCGCTGCGGCGCCGGTTCATGCCGTCCCTCCCGGGCGCGCGTCCCGCGGGCCCGTTGCCGCCGGCGCCATCGGGCTACTCCGATGGCAGGCCGAGCAGCGCCCGGACCCGGTCGACCAGATCGCGGGTCGAGAAAGGTTTGGTGACGTAATCGTCGGCGCCGAGTTCCAGGCCCTTGCGCCGGTCCAGCTCGCGGCCCTTGGCCGACAGCATCATGATCCTCACAGCGTCCAGCTTGCGGTTGGCCCGGATCGCCTTGCAGACGTCGTAGCCGTCGCGCCGCGGCAGCATGACGTCCAGCAGCACCAAGTCCGGCACGTCGCTCTCGACCATGCGCAACGCCGTCGTGCCGTCCTGGGCGATCTTCACGTCGAAGCCCTCCTGCTTCATCAGAAAACTAAGGGATTCGACGATATTCGGCTCGTCTTCGACGACGAGAACCCTCTGTGACACCCTGCTCCCCTCCCGCTTATGCGCGGGGCCCCCGAAAGCCCTGGCCGCCGGTCCCGCCTGCGGTTTCTTCCAGCCAGCATAGCACGGCAAAGGAGGAGCGCGATGCCTGATTGAGCCGCGGGAGCCCTAGCCGGACCCGGCGGGCGCGGATGGCGCCTCCCCGGCCGCCGGCTTCCGCTGCGGCGGAAAGACGAAGCGCTGGTAGAGGAAGGGGATGCCCAAGAGGCTGAAGCCCAGGGCGGCGAAGGAGAGGAAGCGGTACAGCCCCTCCAGCGCCCCCCAGTCGAACAGCAGCACCTTGCCGGTGGCGACGGCCAGCACCGCCAGGGAGGCGTAACGCAGGCTGGCGAAGCCCGTCTTCAGGCCGAGGCCGAAGAGGACCCAGGCGTAGCCGAGCCAGACCAGCGAATAGGCCAGCAGTTCGCCATTGGTGGTGGCGTGGCGGTACAGCCAGGGACCTTGGAAGGCATGACGCACCTCCAGGCTCAGCCAGGTGAAGACCAGCAGCAGGGCGTAGACCGCCGCCGCCATAGCCGCCTTGGTTTGGCCGTCTCGGCGCAGCTCCCAGGCGAAGAGCAGCGCGAAGACGCCGGGCAGCAGATAGGCCAGCGCCAGCAGGTTCAGCAGCGGCCAGTCGCCGACGTTTACCGCGGTCCACAGCGGATTGCCCAGCAGCAAAGGGAAGAGCGCCGAGTGCAGGGCGGCGAGCCCGGCCAGCAGGCGCCAGCCCCACAGCAGCACCTTGCGGCCCGTGACCCGATAGGCGCGCAGCCAGCCGTAGGCCATGGCCAGCCAAGCCACGGTCTGCAGCGACTGCTCGGCCAGGTCGTAGCTGCGGCTGGCGAGGTCGCCGGCGATGAGGCTGCGGATCTCCAGGGTCACCAGCAACCAGGCCAGCACCAGGGCGCCGCCTTCCAGCAGCAGCACCAGCAGTTCCCCGGGCCTGTCGGAGGGCCAGCCGGAAACCAGGCTGCGGAAGCGCCGCGCCGCCCACCAGAAGGCCAGGGCCGGCAGGCCGTAGCCGTAGGAGATCCAGTTCACTCCCGGCAGGCTGCCGAGCGGGTAGTCGAGGACGTTGTAGTTCAGCACCAGGCGCACCAGCACGGTGCCGGCAAGCGCAAAGGCGGCCGGACGCAGGCCACGCAGCTTCAGGGCGCCCGCGATCCAGGCCACGGCGGCGAGTTGCAGCGACAGGGCGACGGTGAGCCAGGCCTGCTGCAGGGCCATGGTGAAAGCCAAGCCCAGCGCGGCCACGCTGCCGAGGGCATAGATGCCGAGCAGCAGGTCATTGGCCAAGTCCCCCGCCAGCCGCTCGGCGGCGGGGCGCGGCGGGCGGCGGTGCAGTTGCGCCGTCGCGGCCAGGCCAAGCAGCGCCAGCCCGGCGGCGGCCGCCGACCAGGCGAGATCGATGCCCAGCCCGGTGACCCGCCAGTAGGCGACCGCCATCAGGGCCACCGGCAGACCGGCCGAGGCCCCGGCCCAGATCACCGGGCGCCGGGCCGCGGGCAGCGCCAGGAAGCCGGCCGCGGCGAAGAGCGCGCCGAACAGAAAAGCGACCAGCACGAAGGCCGAGAGCTGCGGCGGCACCACCGGCCCCAGCTCTCCGGCATAGCCTTCGCCGCGGTAGTCGTGGGTGAAGGCGGGCCAGTCGGCGATGGCCGGCAGGTGCCAGCAGGCGACCACCGCCAGGGCCAGCAGGGCGCCGGCGGCCGTCAGCCCCTCGAAGGCCGGCTCGCGCCAGGCGGCGGCAAGGAACAGCCCGGCCAGCAGGAAAACGGCGATGAGGGAGACCGGGTCGTAGCCGTCCATGCGCACCAGGATGAAGCCCAGGACCGCGCCCGCCAGGGCACCGGCCCAGGCGATGCGGTCGGGCGTGGTCTTCGGCCAGGGGCCGCCGTCCGCCGCCGCTTCGACACGGTAGCGCAGGGCCAGGAACAGCCCGGCCAGCGCCACCACGTAAAACGCCAGCGCCGGGCTGTCCCAGGGCGACCAGAGGGCGGCGAACCACAGCAGCGGCCACAGCACGGCGCCGGCCAGCGCGCCCCAGGCGAGCCACCAGCAGGCCATGTAGCGGGTCAGCGCCAGGGCCGCCGCGGTGAGCACGAAGAGATAGGAGAACAGGCCCCAGGCCGAAGGCTCGGGCGTGGTCACCAGCAAGGGGGTGGCGAAACCGCCGAGCAGCGCCAGGACGGCGATCAGCGGGCCCTGCAGGATGGCCAGCGCGAAGGCCGCGAAAGCGACCAGCGCCAGCAGCAGGAAGGTCATCAGCGGCGGCATCAGGCCGTAGAGGGCGTGCGCGGCATAGATGCTGGCGAAGGCCGAGGACAGGCCGGCCGCGGTCAGCGCCGGCGGCAGGTAGTTGGGACCGATGGCGGCGATGGCCTGCTGCAGCGGGCGGCGGCGCAGCCATTCGCCGCCGGCGGTCAGCGCGAGGCCGAAGAGGAAGCCGGCGCCGCAGCGCGCCGCCGGCCCGAGCGCCAGCCAGCCGCGCTCGTAGGTGTACTTGGCGAGGAACAGGCCGGCCAGGGCCAGGGTGATGCCGCCCAGCCAGATGAGGCCGCGCGAGGTCAGCCACTGCTCGATGCCGAGGCCCGGCGCCGCGGCGGCCGGGGGTGCGGCCGGGGCCGCCGGCCGCGGCGCGGCGGAAGGCTCAGCGGGGGGTTCGGCAACGGCTTCCGGGGCCGGTTCGGGCTCGGGTTCAGGCTCCGGTTCGGGGGCCGGCGCCTCCTCCGGCGGCGGCGCCGCCGCGCCGCGGTCGAGCCGCCGGCGCAGCGCCGCGACTTCGTCACCCAGGTCGTTGAGGCGCTTGCGCAAAGCGGCCAGTTCCACCGCCGGTGCGCCGCGCCGCGCGAAGGCGGCGATGCCGAGTGCCGGGCCGATCAGCAGGTAGAGCACCAGCGATCCGCCCAGAAGAACCCAGAAGACTTCGTCCATGATCCCGCTCCTTCGCGTAACGCCCGCTCAGGCGGCCCCGACGGGGGCGCCCACGAGCTGTTCGGCCAGGGACTTGGCCGCGGGGTAGTCGACCTTGCCGCTGCCCAGCAGCGGCAGCTTGTCGAGGCTGAAGATCTGCCTCGGCACCATCAGCTCGCTGGCGCCTTCGGCGCGGGCGTGGGCAGAGATGTCCTCGCGCTTCGCCTCCTCCCGCTCGGTCAGCAGCACCAACTGCTCGCCCTTGCGCGCGTCCGGCAGCGCGACGACGGCATGCATCTCGTCGGGCCAGAGAGCACTCACCAGGTTCTCCACCGCGCCCAGGGAGATCATCTCGCCGGCGACCTTGGCGAAGCGCTTGGCGCGGCCGAGGATGGTGACGTAGCCTTCGGCATCTACATCGACGATGTCGCCGGTGTCGTACCAGCCGTCATCGAGGCGCTCCAAGTCGCCCGGGTTCTCGGCCTTCAGGTAACCCAGCATAACGTTGGGCCCGGCGACCTGCAGGCGCCCGCCATGGTCCACGCCGGGCACGGGCTCCAGGCGGTGGTGGATGCCGGGCAGCAGGCGGCCGACGGTGCCGGCCTTGAAGTGCATGGGCGAGTTCACGGCGATGACCGGCGCGCACTCGGTGGCGCCGTAGCCCTCCAGAATGCGCAGGCCGAATTTTTCCATCCACAGGCGGCGGGTTTCCTCGCGCACCCGCTCGGCGCCGGCGAAGACGTAACGCATGGCATAGAAATCGTAAGGGTGCGCCATGCGGGCGTAGCCGGCCAGGAAGGTGTCGGTGCCGAACATGATGGTGGCGTTGGTGTCGTAGGCCAGCACCGGCACGATGCGGTAATGCAGCGGCGAGGGATACATGAATGTCTTCACGCCGGAGAACAGCGGCAGCAGCAGGCCGCCGGTCAGGCCGAAGGAATGGAACACCGGCAAGGCGTTGAACACGCTGTCGGTGGGATTGAAATCGATGCGCGCGGCGAGCTGGCGGCAATTGGCCAGCAGGTTGTCGTGGCTCAGCACCACGCCCTTGGGCGCGCCTTCCGAACCGGAGGTGAAGAGCACCAGGGCCGGCGCTGCCGGGTCCAGGCCCGCCGCCCCGCAGGCCCGCGCGTGGAGCGCGCCGGCGAAGGGCCGCAGGACCAGCCCCAGAAGCTTCGAGAAAGCGCCGATCTTGCGGCGCAGGTCCTCCAGATAGATGAGCTTCACTTCTTTGGAGAGCACTTCGGCGACCTCTTCCAGCTTGGCCTGCTCGACGAAGCGGCGGGAGGTGTAGACGGTCGCGATCTCCGCCGTCTTGCAGGCGGAAACCAGGTTGGCGCTGCCCGCCGTGAAGTTCAGCATGGCCGGCACCCGCCCGAAGGCCTGCAGCGCGAAGAAGGAAACTGCGGCGCCGCCGGCCGAGGGCAGCATGAGGCCGACGACTTCGCCTCTGCGCGTCGCCTTGGCCATGCGGCGGCCCAGCACCAGCGCGCCGGTCACCAGGCGGCCGTAGGTCAAGGGCTTGCGCTCGATGTCCTCCACCGCCGCCTTGCCGCCGCCGTGCAGGGAGCGCGCCTCCAGCAAAGCCTGGAACAGGGTACGCGGTTCCTGGTGGTGGATGCGGAACATCATGTCCGACATCACCTCGTAGAGCGCGTCGCCGGCCAGTTGGCGGCGCTTGCGCCCGCGCGCCTCCGCCGGAATCTCGAAGCGGCGCGGCGGCAGCACGGTGATGGTGATCTTGGGGAAGAGACGCAGGCGGAACTTGCCCTTCAGGCGCGAGAAATAACTGAACTGCGCACCGTCGATCCGTACCGGCAGGATCTGCGCGCCCGACTTGTCGGCGATCATGCCCGGACCTTCGTAGACCTTCATCAAGGCGCCGGTGACGGTGATGCGGCCTTCGGGGAAAATGACGCAGTGCTTGCCCTTCTCCACCTCGCGGATCAGCGCGCGGGTCGCGAAGGGCGAGGTCGGGTCCATGGGAAAGCCCTCGACCAGGGCCATGAAGGGCTTCACCCACCAGCGTGTCGCCATGTGGGAGTCGATGGCGAACATCGGCCGCCCCGGCAGGAAGGCGGCAAGCAGCGCGCCGTCCAGGAAGGAGACGTGGTTGACCACGATGACCGCCTTGGCGCCGGCCGCCTTGATGTTCTCGCGGCCGTGCAGTTCGACCCGATAGAACAGCCGGAAGACCGCCGCGAAGATGCCCTTCAGCAGCTCCTGGGGCAGCAGCTTGCAGACGTACCAGGCGGCAATCACGTTGGCCGCGGCGATAATCAGGAAAACGCCGGTGACGGTCATGCCCAGGGCGAAGAGGGCCGCCGCCGCACCCGCGCCGATCACCATGAAGAGCGCGTTCATGACGTTGTTGGCGGCGATGGTGCGGGCGCGGTGCCCGGCCTCGGCGCGCGCCTGCACGATGGCATAGAGCGGCACGATGTAGAGGCCGCCGCAGATGGAGATCAGCAGCAGGTCGGCGAGGATGCGCCAGTGCGCCGCCTGGGCCAGGAAAGCGCCGACGCCCAGCAGCGTCTCGGCCGGCGCGGCCGGCGCCACGGCGAGGCTGGCGAAGTAGAGGTCGATGGAGAAGACCGCCATGCCCAGGGCGCCGAAAGGCACGGTGCGCGCCGAGACCTCGCCCTTCAGCAGGCGGTCGCAGCCGAGCGAGCCGACGCCGATGCCGATCGAAAAGACCGTCAGAAACAGCGTCACCACAGTCTGATCCCCGCCCAATACGTCCTTGGCATAGGGCGGGAAGAGCAGGATGAAGGTGGCGCCGACCAGCCAGAACCAGGAAATGCCGAGGATCGACAGGAAGATGTCGCGGCGCGCCGCGGCGTGCCGCAGGATCTCCCCCGTCTCCCAGGCGAAGTTCCAATTGACCTTCAACTGCGGCGCGGGGGCCGGAGCCGCCGGGATCGTCAGGCTGGCCCCCCAGCCGAGCAGCGCCACCACCACGATCCCGCCGGAGATCACGGCAACACCGCCCTCGGTCAGGATCAGGAGTCCGCCAGCGATGGTGCCGAGCAGGATCGAGAGGAAAGTCGCCGCCTCGATCAGAGCGTTGCCGCCGACCAGTTCCCTGGTTTCGAGATGCTGCGGCAGGATGCCGTACTTCAAGGGGCCGAAGAAGGCCGACTGGGTGCCCATGAGAAACAGCACGGCGATGAGAAAGTCCGCCCGAGCCCAAGCGAAGCCCAGGGCGGCCAGCACCATGATCGCCACCTCGGCCAGCTTGACGCCGCGGATCATCTTCGCCTTGTCGTACTTGTCGGCAAGCTGCCCGGCGGTGGCGGAGAAGAGGAAGAAGGGCAGGATGAAGACGCCGCCGGCCAGGGTGACCAGGAACTCGCCGCTGAGCCCGCCGACACTGCCGCCCGGCGCAGCGAGACGGAAGAGGATCAGCATCACCAGGGAGTTTTTGAAGAGGTTGTCGTTGAAGGCGCCGAGAAACTGCGTCGCGAACAGCGGCAGGAAGCGCCGGCTCTTCAGGATATCGAGGGTACGGTCGGACATAAGGTGCGGTCCTCTGGTGTTCGGTTTCTCTCGGCGAACGGCGCTTCAGCGCAGCCGCCCGGTCTCCAGGAAATTACGGGTTGCGGCGATGGTCTGCGGGTCGCCGGCGATCACCGTATGCAACGCCGGCACCACGATGTGGTCGCGCGCGCCCGGCAGGCGGGTTTCGCTCACCGTCACGACGCCGTCGTTGTTCTCCGACAGCAGCGGGTTGAAGCCGCTCCCGCCGTCTGTACCGCCGGCGATGATCGCCACTTCGATCTCCGGAGACACCGGCGCGAAGGGCGGGCCCGCGGCGATCTCGCGCGCCGCAGGGCCGCCGATCCAGTGATAGGGCGGCAGGCCGGCAACGGACTCGGCCAGCTCCGAACCCTGGTTCGGCGGCGCGATCATGACCACGCGGCCCAGCTTCAGCTTGTTGTGCCAGATTGCGGTTATCGGGTCCCCCTCGCGGCTCAGCACTTCGCGCACCACCAAGCCGCCCAGGCTGTGGCTGACGAAGGACACCTTCTCGACACCCCGCGCCCGTGCAAGCAGGAGTTCGACCTGATCGGCATGGCCGGCGATGTCCTTGGTCAGGCTGGGGTAGCTGACCGCCACCGCGTCGAAGCCAGCGGCGCGCAGGTCGCGCTCCATGGCGCGGAACAGGGCGGGCGAGCGCCCCATGCCGTGCAGCAGGATCACCAGGTGCGGGCTGCGCGGTGCGAGTCGTTCCGTCCGCTTGAAGCGCTGCAGCGCATCGAAGCAGGCGCTGAACAGGCCGTGTTCGCGGACCCGCTGCTCATCGTCGAGCAGGCGGCAGGTGGGGAGCATCACGTGATGCTGCACGCGCCAGCCGGCATAGACCTGGCTGTCTTCCCAGAGCTGCGTGCGATTGAGCTGCACGGCCCCGGCGATCAGGGTGGCCAGGGTCAGCAGCAGCAGGACGCGGCGCCGCGTGAGCTTGACGCGCATGGCTTCAGCCCTCCCCTCGTTCAGTCCGAAGGCCGCCGCCCAAGGCCCGCCAGCAGCTTTCGGCGAGCTGGTCGGCGACCTCACCAAGGGGCCGGGTGACGCGGCCGTAGACCCTGAAGACCGCGACCTGCAGGACGATGCCCATCACCATGGCGGTGGCGACCTCGGCGTCCTGCCTGGGGATCTCGCCGCGCGCCATCGCCGTCTCCAGCACCGTCTTGATGACCTTCACCGGGGTCTGCATGTCCTCGGTGACGCGCGAGAGCTGGCCGTGCTGCACCAGCAGCAGGAAGCGGAACATGTCCGGGTCCTGCTCGAAGAGGCTGCAGAACATCCCGACCATGACCCGCAGCTTGCCGGGCAGGTCGTGCCGTTCGGCCTGCAGCGCCTCCACCTCGGCGGCCAGGCGCAGGTAGTTGGTGGAGAAGAGCTGCCAAATGAGTTCTTCCTTGCCCGGATAGTGGCGGTAGATGGTGCCCTCGGCGATGCCCGCCGCACCGGCGATGTCGCCGATGGTGGTGCGGTCGACGCCCTTCTCGGCGAAAAGCGCCAGGGCGACTTCCTGGATCTTCTCCTGGGTGCGGGCGCCTCGGGACGGCGTTACGCGGGCCATGGTGGCGGCCATGGGGTTCTCTCCGGCCGAAGGAATGTGAGTGAACGTTCACTCACATATAATCTCTTTGCCGCGCCCGTGCAAGCCCCGCCATCCATCCAGGCGGCCGCGACAGTGGAGCGGAATCAGGATCAAATTCCCATAACACACGAAGATTTAAGCGATAAGGCGCAGGATCGTCAGGGATTCGCCCTGGGCCGGCTTCTGCCCACTTGCACAGAACGCCAGAAAATGTAAGTTTTCTTACAACCTCTAAACACCTGGAATCTCTGAGACTCTCACGTGGAAACCATTGTCAGTATCGCCGGCGGCGTGGCCCTCCTGCTGTGGGGAGTGCGCATGGTGCGCACCGGGGTCACCCGGTCGTTCGGCGCCGAGCTGCGGCGCCTGCTGGCCCTGTCCGCGAAAAGCCGCTTCACCGGCTTTCTTTCCGGCCTGGTCGTAACCGGGGCGCTGCAGAGCGGCACCGCGACGACCCTGATCACCACCTCCTTCGCGGCCCAGGGCCTGGTCACGGGCGCCGCCGCGCTGGCTATCATCCTGGGCGCCGATGTCGGCACCACCGTGGTGGTGCAGGTGCTGTCCTTCGGTCTTCACTGGCTTTCGCCGCTGCTCATCGCCTGCGGCGTTTTCGGTTTCCTGTCGTCCAAACGCACCCGGCACAAGAACCTGGCGCGCATCACCCTGGGTCTCGGGCTGATGCTGCTGGCGCTGCAACTGATCGTGGAGGCTTCTGCGCCGCTGCGCGAATCGCAGGTCTTCGCGGTGCTGCTGCAGCCGCTGGGCAGCGAGCCGCTGCTGGCGGTGCTGGTCGCCGCCGTGCTCACCTGGGCCTCGCACTCCAGCGTCGCCATCGTGCTGCTGATCATGTCGCTGGCCACCGCCGGCGTCCTGGCCGCGCCGCTGGCGCTCGCCCTGGTGCTCGGCGCCAACCTGGGCGCCGCCATCACCCCCCTTGCCGTGACCTGGGCCTCGCCGGTCGCCGCCCGCCGCCCGCCGATCGGCAACCTGGTGATCCGCACCGCCGGGGTGCTGGCGGTCCTGCCGGCGCTGCACTGGCTGCTGCCTTACCTGGAACTGCTGGGCGCCTCGCCGGAGCGCATGGTGGCCAACTTCCACACCCTCTTCAATCTGGCCATCGCGGCGCTCTTCCTGCCTTTCGTCAGGCAGGTCATCGCGCTGGTCACCCGCCTGCTGCCGGACCAGGCGGCGGCCGACGATCCGGGCCGCCCCCGCTACCTCGACGACGGCACCCTGGAAACCCCGGCGGTGGCGTTGACCTGCGCGACCCGCGAGGCCCTGCGCATGGGCGACGAGGTGAAGAAGATGCTGCTGGCCACGGGCCGGGTGCTGCGCAGCAACGACGAGGCCTTGAAGAAGGAAACCGAAGCCGCCGACGACATGGTCGACCGGCTGCACGAGGCCATCAAGCTTTACCTCACCAAGCTGAACAACGAAGAGCTGGACGGTCAGGAAAGCGGCCGCTGCGTGGAGATCCTGAACTTCACCACCAACCTGGAGCACATTGGCGACATCATCGACAAGAACCTGATGGAGCTGGCCAGCAAGAAGATCAAGCAGCGCACCTCCTTCTCCGCCCCCGGCATGGAGGAACTGGAGGACTTCCACGCCCACATCGTCGCCAACCTCGACCTGGCGATGAACGTCTTCGCCTCCGGCGACATCGAACTGGCCCGTCAGCTCTTGCGCCAGAAGTCCCAGGTCCGCGAACTGGAGCGCCGCTACATCGAGAACCACTACGAGCGGATCGGCGAAGGGCGGCCGGACTCCATCACCTCCTCGTCGCTGCACCTCGATGTGCTGCGCGACCTGAAGCGCATCAACAGCCATCTGACCTCAGCCGCCTACACCATTCTGGAGCGCGCCGGCGAACTCTCCGACAGCCGCCTGCGCGAGAAGGTCAAGGCCGGCGGATGCCAGCCGCGGGGCGTCACTGCACCGGACATTTCGTGATCGGCGCGCCCCTTCCCTAGGATAGATACCAGGCCAGGAAAAGGTCGGGCCATGAGCGACGCCATCATGAGACTCTACGCTGCGGTAACGCTGGAGCGGGGGCAGAGTCCCAAGCTCTCGCGCACCGCCAAGCTGTTCAACGGCGGGCGCACCAAGATCGCCAAGAAGCTGGTCGAGGAAGCCTCCGAAGTGTCCCTGGAGTTCGTCACCAACAACCGCGACGAGGTGATCCACGAGTCGGCAGACCTGATCTACAACTGGGTCGTGCTGCTGTCGGAGATGGGCATCCGCCCGGCCGAAATCTGGGAGGAGATGGACAGACGCGAAGCCGAGTACGGCATCGCCGGCAAGCTGCCCAAGTCCGACACCCCGGAACTTGGCCCTTCCGGCAAAAAGACGAACGGCGGCGCGTGATGACTCTGGTCGGCGGCAGGGGCATCGGCGGCATAGCCAGCGGGAGCACCCGCGACGACATCGCGGGCCGCCACGCGCGCATTCTCAACCTGCTGGAAAGCCGCGGCTTCGTCTCCATCGGCAGCCTGGCCAAGTCCTTCGCCGTCTCCGAGCAGACCGTGCGCCGGGACCTCAACGACCTGGAGCGACGCGGCCTGGTGACGCGCTACCACGGCGGCGCCGGCCTGCCGCCGGTGGCCGGCGACGTCGACTACGACAAGCGTAAGCGGCACCACGCCCAGGAAAAGCGGAGGATCGCCGCCCTGGTCGCCAGCCAGATCCCCGAAGGCGCCACCATCTTCATCGATATCGGCACCACCATGGAAGCCGTCGCCGAAGCGCTGCTGCAGCACCGCCGCCTGACCGTGGTGACCAACCACCTGACCGTCGCCATGACCCTGAACCGCAAGCGCGACTTCCAGGTGATCCTGGCCGGCGGCGTCCTGAAGCACAATGACCAGGCCACCACCGGCGAGGCGACGCGAGAGTTCCTGGAGAAGTTCCGCGTCGGCTACGGTATCTTCGGCATCGGCGGTATTTCCGAGGACGGCGACCTGATGGACTACGACTTCCGCGACATCGGCGTCTCCAGCACGGCGATGAAGATCTCGCGGAAACGGCTGGTCGCCTTGGATCACTCCAAGTTCGATTCCGATGCCATGGTGCGCGTCGCCCACCTGCGCGATATCGACACGGTCTTCACCGACGAAGTCCCGCCGCGGCGCCTGAGCCGCATGCTGAGCGACAACAACGTGGCGCTGTTCACCGCCCAGCAGAACGCCGCCCGCCGGAACGGCTGACGCGGAGGCGATCCCTCACGCCCCCTCCTCCGTCCTCGCGTCGCTTATTGCCGCACCCAATTCTCCGCCGTCCCACCCGAATATGCCGGGCAGAGCATCATCGCTTGCGTGCGCCAAGAGGTCTGGAACGCCAAGCCGCGGGACGACGACGGGGCAGGCAAGGCTGGGGAAATCAGATGATTCGCTTGCGGATCTGCGTCACGATCAATTCCGCCGCGATGACGACGGCGAAGATACTGAGTAGAACGGTCGACACCTTGTCCCAGTAGAAGGTGTCCAGAGCCTGGTCGAGGGCAACCCCGATGCCGCCGGCGCCAACCAGGCCAAGGACGGCGGATTCTCTGACATTGATGTCCCAGCGGAACAAGGCGATCGACCAAAGCGCCGGCTTAACCTGCGGCCAATACCCCTTGAGCAGCACACTTGCCGGCGGGGCGCCGGTCGCGACCAAGGCCTCGATGGTGCCCGGATGCGCCTCCTCCAGCGCCTCACCGAGAAGCTTGCCGACGAAGCCGACGGAGCGAAAGGCGATGGCGAGCACACCCGCCAAGGTCCCCGGTCCGAACACGGCTACGAAGAGCAGTGCCCAGACCAGCGAGTTGACGGAGCGGGAGGACACCAGCACCAGTTTCGCAAGCAAGTTCAGAATCGGATTGGCGGTGATGTTTCGCGCCGAGAACAGCGCCACCGGGACCGCCAGAATCAGCGCCAGAAGAGTGCCGAGGCTGGCGATATGCAACGTCTCGATAAGCGCGTCGTGGACACCTTCCCGGTAATAGGAAAGGTCCGGCGGCCACAGCCGGTGCAGCAGGTCCAGCATCTGCGAAGGCGCGTCGTAGAGAAACTCGGGAATCACCTCGACGTGGCGGATCGATACGACGATTGCGGCAACTGTGACGAACAGAATGAGCCAACGGGAGAAACGCTCTATCGGAGTATGCCGCTCGAGACGCCGGCGCGTGTGCTCGAGAGGAGAAGCAGCGCCGCTCACTTGAAAACTTCCTTGACCCAACCGCTGAGGTATTCTCCGACCATGATAATAGCAATCAGCGAAATCAGGATCGCCGCGACGAAGTCATAGTCGAAACGCTGGAAGGCCGAGAACAGCGTGCCACCGATGCCGCCGGCCCCGACGATACCGACCATGGTCGAATTCCGCAGGTTTGAATCGACCTGATAGGTCGAAAAACCGATGAAACGCGACAGCACCTGGGGCACCACGCTGAAGATGATAACGTTGCCAAAGGGAGCCCCGGTCGCACGCACCGCTTCCACCTGCTTTAGCGAAATCTCCTCGATCGCCTCGGCGAACAGCTTGGCGATGAAGCCGATTGACGCAACGATCAACGCCAGGATGCCCGCGAGGGCGCCAAAACCCACGGCCTTCACGAACAGAATGGCGACGATCACCGGATGGAACGAGCGGCATAGCGCGATCAGCGCCCGGGCCGGCCAGGTCACCCAGGGGGGCATCATATTGCGTGCGGCCAGGAAGCCGATAGGCAGCGACAAAAGGATACCGATCGAAGAGGCCAGGATGGCAATCTCGAGGCTCTCCACGAGGCCTTCCAAAAGCAGGCTCCAGCGCGAAAAGTTGGGCGGCACCATGCGGCCCAGCATGTTCGCTCCGTGTCCCAAGCCATCGAAAACCCGTTGAGCGCTGATGTCGATCAGGCTCAACGCATAAACGACATAAGCCAGAACCAGCCCCCACAGCAGCCGTGAGCGCCAATTGGTCGGAAACGGATTGCGCCGCGCAGGTTTCTCTGCAGTCGCCGTCATTGCAGCCAGTCCTCACCCCCATAGATCTGCTTGAGGTGCTGGTCGGTGATCGTGCTTGGCGGGCCGTCGAAGACGATCTGCCCGCCCGACATGCCGATCATGCGTCGCGCGAAACGGCTGGCGAGGGTGACGTCGTGTATGTTGACGACAACAGGAATATCCCGCTCGCCGGCAAGCTGAGACATCAGGTCCATGATCTCGACCGAGGTCTTCGGATCGAGCGACGACGTCGGTTCGTCCGCCAACAGGATACGCGGTGTTTGCATGAGTGCCCGGGCGATGCCGACCCGCTGGCGCTGGCCGCCGGAAAGGGCATCTGCGCGTTGATATGCGAACTTGCCGAGCCCGACTGCGTCAAGCAGGTCGAAAGCGCGGTCGACGTCGCTTTGGGGAAACTTTCTGAGCCAAGCCTTAAACGGCGACACGTAGCCGAGCCGCCCGCACAGCAAATTCTCGACCACCGTCAAACGTTCGACCAGGTTGTACTCCTGGAACACCATGCCGATCTTGCGCCGCGCCCGGCGCAATCTGGCGCGGCCAAGGCGGGTGATATCCTCGCCCTCGAACACGATGGAGCCTTGGGTGGGCTCCACAAGCCTGTTGATACAACGCAAAAGCGTGCTTTTGCCGGTGCCGGACGGACCGATGATGGCGGTCATCCCCAGGCCCTCGATGTCGAGGTCGATGCCCCTGAGAACGGGCACGCCGGGCACGTACTCCTTGACCAGGCCGTGTATGCTCATCGAATGCGCCGGCAGACCGGCGGAGTCCGCGGGGCCAAGGCCCCGCGAACCCATCTGCGACGACATGCCGCCGTTTTCTCCGTCCATCAGTTCGACTTTTTGGCCGCTTTTTCAGCTTCTTTCTTGGCCATGGCGTCGAGCCCCTTGCGGTCATATTCCTCGCCGATCGATTTGGCGATCTGACGAATCACGGCCCAGTCTTGCTTGTAGGTGATCGGGAAGAAGCGATCCGCACCGCCGAAAGTTTCCTGCATCTCCGGGGTAAATCGGAAATCCCTGAAGGCCTCGCGGATCTGCTGGACGAGTTCGGGCTTGAGGTCATGGGCATAGGCGAACGAAGAGGTCGGGAATTTCGGACTGCGATAGATGATCCGAAAGTCCTCAGCCTTGACGACGCCGCGCTCGACCATCCGCGTGAACACGTCGGAAGCGACGGGCGCCGCGTCATAGTCACCGCTGTTGACGCCAAGCACGGATTGATCGTGCTTACCGGAGTAGAGCACCTCATAGTCCTGTTCCGGCACCAGCCCCTGATCCGGGAAGAGTGCGCGCGGCGCCAAGTTGCCCGAGTTGGACGACGGCGACGTGTGCGCGACCTTCTTGCCCTTCAAATCGGCCAGTGTCTGGTAGGGGCTATCCGTCTTGACGATGACGATCAGGTTGTAGCCCTGGAACTCGCTTTCGGTGCCCTTGACGGCAAGCGGCACGGCCCCTGCAAGGTTGACTGCGAAGCCGGTCGGGCCGGTGGAGAAGCCGGCGACATGCAGGCGGCCGGAACGCATCGCCTCGATCTCGGCGGAGTTCGACTGCACTGTGTAGTAAATGACTTTCTTGCCGGTTTTCTCTGCCAGGTAATCCTGAAACGGCCTGAAAGCATCCCGGTACACGGCAGGGTCCTCGACCGGCGTGTAGGTAAAGACCAAGGTCGACGGATCGCGCCACTTGGACGGGTCCGTCGGGGCATCCGCAACAAGATCTCCGTCTTCGTCGCAGTAGATCTCGTCAAGCGTGCCGCGGTTCTTGCACTCATCGGCTTCAACCGTCGACGCCTGGAAAAGCAAAGCGCTGCACATCAGGCCGAGACCGGCGATCAGTGCGAAAAATCTGGAACTCATGACTTCCTCCCTGGCATTCCTCTGCAGGCCCACCTCTTTTTTTCCGCAGCGCCTGATGCCGCGCGCTGTGGCTCCAGACGGGCGAACGATTTATTACAGTTATATGTAAGAAAACTTACAATTCATTCGCGGCGGCTGGCAATCGATTTGTGCCGCCGCAACGGCGATGTCCCGGCGCAGCACGCCTGAGAAGCGGTGCGCCGGCTTGGCGGCAACTGCGACGAGCGGTATCCCGGAACGGGCCGGATCATCCGGCCGCGGCGACCTCGCGGGCGGTGTCGAAGAAGGCCCTGATGACCTTGCCGCCGGCGCGCTCGCGCAGGCAGACCAGGGCCTCGTCCATCAGCACCTCGCAGTCGGAGAGGCGAACCGGCACCAGGCGGGAGTCCTGGCCGAACTCGGCGGCGGAGACCACGCCGACGCCGCCGCCGGTGGCGACGATCTCGCGCACCGCCTCGCGGCCTTCGGCCTCGATCGAGGGCGCTAGGGTCAGCCCGCGCCCGCGCGCCGCCGCCTCGATGCTCTGGCGGGTCTTGGAGCCGCGCTCGCGCAGCACCAGCATCTGCTCGGCGAGCTCGGCCAGGGTGATCGATTTGCGCCGGCTTAAGGGATGATCCTTGTTGGCGAAGGCGATGAGCGGGGTGGAGCTCAGCTTGATGACCTCGAAGTCGCGGCTCTCCGGGACCTCCCCCAGGATACCGACCTCGGCCTCGTAGTCGTAGAGCTGGGCGATCACCTCCTCGGAGTTGCCGGAACTGACCACCATCGCGATGCCGGGGTAGCGCTCGCGGAAGCGCCCCAGGATGTGCAGCATGTGGTGGGCGGAGTCCGCCACCACGCGCAGCGACTCGGAGCGCAGGGCGCGCGATTCAGACAGCAGCTCCAGGGCCTGCTTTTCCACCTCGAACATGCGCCGGGTGATCTCCAACAGCTGCTGGCCCGCCTTGGTCAGGCTGACCTGTTTCTTGTGCCTGTTGAAGAGGATGACGTCATATTCCTCCTCCAGCTTGCGCACCTGGTCGGAGATCGCCGGCTGGGTCAGGCACAGCGCCTCGGCGGCGCGGGAAAAGCCGCCGCAGATGGCGACGTAGTGAAAGGCCCGCAGTTGAACGTAGCGCAAGGCTCTCCGGCTCCGGTTCTCCGCCAGGGGGCGGTCAGAAAAGCGTCCACTCGACCCATCAGCATAACCTATCCAACTTATACAAAATAACGATTTTACAGATATATCAGGAGCGCCCAGGATGCCCGCCGAGGCCGGGACGACACCGGCCGCCGGCCCATCCGGGCCCCTCCCCCTTCAGGAGTTCGACGCTGATGACCCGTGACAGCGGCGCAGCCGTGCCCCCCAAACCCGCTGTGTGCGAGCCGCCCGCCTGCGGCGAGCCCTACCTGCTGACCCCCGGCCCGCTGACCACCTCGGCCAGCGTGAAGCGCTGCATGCTGAAGGACTGGGGCTCCTGGGACGGCGATTTCCGCGCCATGACCGCCGAGCTGCGCCGCCGCCTCCTGGATATCGCCGGCGATACCGAAGGAGCTTACGACTGCGTGCCCATGCAGGGCAGCGGCACCTTCTCGGTGGAGGCCATGCTGGGCAGCTTCCTGCCGCGCGACGGCAAGGCCCTGGTGCTGGTGAACGGCGCCTACGGCCAGCGCATCGTGCAGACCCTGAACATCCTGGGCCGCACCTGCCGGGTCATCGACAAGGGCGACTACCTGCCGCCGCGCGGGCCCGAGGTCGCCGCCGCCCTGGAGGCCGACCCGGCCATCACCCACGTGGTGCTGGTCCACTGCGAGACCTCCTCAGGCATCCTCAACCCCGTGGCCGAGATCGCCGAGGTGGTGGCGGCCAGGGGCCGCAAGCTGCTGATCGATTCCATGAGCGCCTTCGGCGCCCTGCCGCTGGACGTGCGGGAGATCTCCTACACCGCCATGGTGTCCTCGGCCAACAAGTGCATCGAGGGCGTGCCCGGCTTCGGCTTCGTCGTCGCCAGGAAGGCGGAGCTGGAAGCCGCCAAGGGCCGCAGCCATTCGCTCAGCCTCGACCTCCATGCCCAGTGGGACTACATGGAAAAGACCGGCCAGTGGCGCTACACCCCGCCGACCCACGTGGTCGCCGCCTTCCTGCAGGCGCTGGCCGAGCACGAGGCCGAGGGCGGCGTTGCCGGGCGCGGCGCGCGCTACGCCGAGAACCGCGACGTCATGGTGGCGGGCCTGCGCGAGCTGGGCTTCGAGACCCTGCTGCAGGACGGCTGGCTGTCGCCCATCATCGTCACCTTCTTCAACCCCGCCGACCCGAAGTTCGACTTCCAGACCTTCTACGACCTGCTGAAGGCCAAGGGCTTCATCATTTACCCCGGCAAGCTGACCGTGGTGGACTCCTTCCGCATCGGCTGCATCGGCCGCCTGGACGCGGCGGTCATGCGCCGCCTGGTGGGCGCCGTCGCCGAGGCGTTGAGGGAAATGGGCGTCGACGACGCCACGCCGCCGGCCGCCGCCATGGACGAGCGCGCCAAGCTGGTCGCCTGACAAGACAAAGGACACCCGATGACCGATTCCGCCCCCATCACCGTCCCCCCGGTAACCGTAAATGGCCGCAGCTACGCCTTCCCCAAGGCGCCGGTCGTCGTGGTCTGCATCGACGGCTCCGAGCCCGACTACATGGAAGAGGCCGTGGCCGCCGGGCGCATGCCCTGGCTGAAGTCCGTGCTGCCGGGCGGCGCCGACCTGCGCGCCGACTGCGTGGTGCCCAGCTTCACCAACCCCAACAACCTCTCCATCGTCACCGGCCGGCCGCCCAAGGTGCACGGCATCTGCGGCAACTTCTTCTACGACCCGGCCAAGGACGAAGAGGTCATGATGAACGACCCGGCCTACCTGCGCGCGCCGACGATTTTCGCGGCTTTTCAGCAGGCCGGCGCGAAGATCGCGGTGGTGACGGCCAAGGACAAGCTGCGCCGCCTGCTGGGCCACGGCCTGACCATGAAGGCCGGCGAGGCGGTCTGCTTCTCCGCCGAGAAGGCCGACGAGGCGACGGTCGCCGAGAACGGCATCGACGGCCTGCTGGAACTGGTCGGCAAGCCGGTGCCCAGCGTCTACTCGGCCGACCTCTCCGAATTCGTCTTCGCCGCCGGCGTGAAGCTGATGGAGAGCCTGCGGCCCGACCTCATGTACCTCTCCACCACCGACTACATCCAGCACAAGCACGCCCCGGGCAGCGAGGGCGCCAACGACTTCTATGCCATGATGGACGGCTACTTCGCACAGCTCGACGCCGCCGGCGCCGTCATCGTGCTGACCGCCGACCACGGCATGAACGCCAAGCACAGCCCCGACGGCGCGCCCAACGTGCTGTACCTGCAGAGCGCGCTCGACGACTTCCTGGGCGCGGGCAAGGCGCGCACCATCCTGCCGATCACCGACCCCTACGTGGTCCATCACGGGGCCCTGGGCTCCTACGCCACGGTCTACCTGCCCGAGGAGGCCGACGTGGGCAGCGTCGCCGCCTTCATCGAGGGCCTGGAGGGCGTCGAGCAGGTGCTGACCCGCGACAGCGCGGCGCAGCTCTTCGAGCTGCCGGACGACCGCATCGGCGAGCTGGTGGTGGTGACCGAGAAGACCCGCGCGGTGGGCACCAGTCCCGACAGGCACGACCTCTCCGGCCTGGAAGTGCCGCTGCGCTCCCACGGCGGGGTCAGCGAGCAGCGCGTGCCGCTGGTCGTCAACCGCCCGGTCGGCGGCCTCGAGGGCCGGCGCCTGCGCAATTTCGACGCCTTCGACATCGCCCTCAACCACGTCGAGGCCCGCCAGACCGCGGCGGCCGAGTAAAGGAACCCAGTACCATGAGTATCGCCGAGAGCTTCGCAGCCTCCCCCCGCCACGAACCCCTGCGCATCGCCGGGCGCAAGGTCGACGCCGAGGGCGTCATCGAGGTGCGCTATCCCTACACGGACGAGGTCATCGGCACGGTGCCGGCGGGCAACACCGCCCACGCCCGCGAGGCCTTCGAGATCGCCGCAAGCTACACGCCCAAGCTGACCCGCTACGAGCGCCAGCAGATCCTCTTCAAGACCGCGGAACTGCTGGTCGCCCGCAAGGAAGAGATCTCCGATCTCATCACCCTGGAGCTCGGCATCTCCAAGGCCGACTCGCTCTACGAGGTGGGCCGGGCCTACGACGTCTTCACGCTGTCGGCGCAGATGTGCATCCAGGACGACGGCGAGATCTTCTCCTGCGACCTGACTCCGCACGGCAAGGCACGCAAGATCTTCACCACGCGCGAACCGCTGACGGCGATCTCGGCCATCACGCCCTTCAACCACCCGCTCAACATGGTGGCGCACAAGATCGCCCCGGCGGTCATGACCAACAACTGCATGGTGGTGAAGCCGACCGAACTCACCCCCCTCACGGCGCTGGTCCTGGCCGACGTGCTCTACGAGGCGGGCCTGCCGCCGGAGATGCTCTCCGTGGTCACCGGCTGGCCGCAGGACATCGGCCTGGAGATGATCCAGAACCCCAACATCGAGCTCATCACCTTCACCGGCGGCGTGCCGGTGGGCAAGATGATCGCCGAGAAGGCGGGCTACAAGCGCACGGTGCTGGAACTGGGCGGCAACGACCCGCTGATCATCCTCAACGACCTGACCGACGACGACCTGGCCAAGGCCGCCGACCTGGCCGTGGCCGGGGCGACCAAGAACTCCGGCCAGCGCTGCACGGCGGTCAAACGCATCCTCTGCCAGGAAAGCGTCGCCGAGCGCTTCGTGCCCCTGGTGCTGGAGCGCGCCAAGAAGATCCGCTTCGGCGATCCCATGGCCAAGGACACCGACCTGGGCACGGTGATCCACGCCCAGGCCGCCGAGGCTTTCGAGAACCGCGTCCACGCCGCCGCGGAAGCCGGCGCGGAGGTGCTCTACAATCCGGGCCGCCAGGGCGCGCTGCTGCCGCCCATCGTGGTCGACCGCGTGCCGCACGAGTCCGAGCTGGTGATGGAGGAGACCTTCGGCCCCATCGTCCCCATCGTGCGCGTGCCCGACGAGGACGAGGCGGTGATGCGCATTTCCAACTCCACCGCCTTCGGCCTGTCGTCGGGCGTCTGCACCAACGACTTCCGCCGCATGCAGGCCTACATCAAGGGCCTGAAGGTCGGTACGGTGAACATCTGGGAGGTGCCGGGCTACCGCATCGAGATGTCGCCCTTCGGCGGCATCAAGGACTCCGGCCTGGGCTACAAGGAAGGCGTCATCGAGGCCGCCAAGAGCTACACCAACGTGAAGACGTTTTCTCTACCGTGGGGGTAGGGCTCGCTGCCCTGGGGGTGAGGGGCGAAGGATCGGCTTTCAGTGAACGCGCTCCGGCGGAAGCAGAAAGAAGAACAGGACGATGCACATAACGAAGGTCGCAACGGCAGCGAAGAGGCACTTGCGAAAGAACCTGCCTCTCGGCGTCAGCAGGTCGCTGTAAAAGATCACGTTCAATCGATTGAGCAACATCCAGTCTTGGAAGCTGTCCGGCTTGAACCAGTTACGCAGGCTGAAGACCTTCGGATAGGTCCCGGGAACGGCATTGAAGGGAATGCACAGGGCGCTGACAATGATCACAAGCCAGGCGAGCAGAGCGAGTGCAAGAAGCGCGAGAGGCAGCAGTTGCCTGAGCTGCTGCCATATTTGCGGATCAGATATCTGTTCGGTCAAAACGCGCCTCCCCTCGGCGCAACCATTGAGCCAGAAGTGGCAGAGCAATTGAAGAGAATTTTTCTCCGCCTTTCCCGCTTGCCGTGCAGAGGCGCGGGACAGATGTTCAAGCAAGGGGCGGCCGCAGAAGCCGCGCCGAAACGAGTAGACGAAAAGAAGCTAGGGTTTTGATTGTCTGAGTTCGCTGTTGCGCTGGTCTTGAGCGCGGCGGTGCTGCACGCCACCTGGAACGCCATCGTCAAGGGCACCCGGGCGCGTGCCCTGGTGCTGGCCGCGGTGGCCGGCACCCACGGCACCGTCGGCCTCATCATGCTGCTGTGGTTCGAGACTCCGCAGCCGGCCTCCTGGCCCTACATCGCCGCCTCGGCGACGACCCATTACGGCTACTACTATTTCCTGTCGATGGCCTACAAGTGGGGCGACCTCTCGCGGGTCTACCCCATCTCGCGCGGCATCGCGCCGCTGCTGGTCTCCCTCGGCGCGCTGATCTTCGCCGGCGAGCAGCTTTCGGCCTTCGGCTGGGGCGGCGTCGCCCTGGTCTCGCTCGGTATCTGCCTGCTCGCCTTCTTCTCCAAGGGCCCCAGCGTGCCCGACCCGCGCTCGACCCTGGCCGCCGTCGCCACCGGCCTGATCATCGCCAGCTACAGCGTGATCGACGGCATCGGCGTGCGGCTCTCCGCCAGCCCCTTCGGCTACATCGGCTGGCTGTTCTTCACCGAGTTCCTGGTCACCCTCTTCGTCCTGGTCCGCCTGAAGCCGCGCCTCACTCCGGAGGTGCGCGCCACCCTGCGCGTCGGCTACCTGGGCGGCCTCTGCGCCGTGGCCGCTTATGCCCTGGTCATCTATGCCAACACCCTGGCGCCGCTGGGCATGGTCTCGGCCCTGCGCGAGTCGAGTGTCATCATCGCAGCTCTCTTCGGGGTTGTCATATTCCGCGAACGCCCCTGGATCAGCCGCCTCGCCGCCGCAGTCACGGTGGGCGCGGGAGTCCTGGTGTTGACGCTGACCCGCTGAGAAATCCATATATCAGTGAAATCTTTTATTTCATAAAAATAATAGATTTCCTCTATTGTAGCCATCCGATCACACTAACGATCGGAAACCGACACGGCCGCCGGGGGCCCGCAAGCGGCAGCCCAAGAGGTGGCGGCACCATGAAGCCGGCGGTCAGGGGGAAACGCCCGAAGAGACGACAGACTGCCAAGGAAAACCGGTTTGAAAACCGGATGTTCGGCTAGCAACAGGGAGCACAGACAATCATGGCATTTCGGAAAACTCTGCTGACCGCGGCCGCGGCCAGCCTCCTGGTCGCGGCGGCCGCGAAAGCGGAAGTCGAGCTCACGGTCTATACGGCCGTCGAGGCGGAAGACCTGAAGCGCTACGCGGAGACCTTCAACCAGGACCACCCGGACATCAAGATCAACTGGGTCCGCGATTCGACCGGCATCGTCACGGCCAAGCTGCTGGCCGAGAAGAACAATCCGCAGGCCGACGTGGTCTGGGGCCTGGCGGCCACCTCGCTGCTGCTGCTGAAGACCGAGGGCATGCTGGAACCCTATGCGCCCAAGGGCGTCGAGAAGCTGGACAAGAAGTTCGTCGACAAGAGCACTCCGCCGGCCTGGGTCGGCATGGACGCCTGGGTGGCCTCGGTCTGCTTCAACACCGTCGAGGGCGAGAAGCTGGGCCTGCCGGTGCCCAAGACCTGGAAGGACCTGACCAAGCCGGTCTACAAGGGCCACGTCATCATGCCGAACCCGAATTCCTCGGGCACCGGCTTCCTGGACGTTTCCTCCTGGCTGCAGCTGTTCGGCGAGAAGGGCGGCTGGGAGTACATGGACGCGCTGCACGAGAACATCGCGCGCTACACCCACTCCGGCTCGGCCCCCTGCAAGCTGGCGGCCGCGGGCGAGATTCCCATCGGCGTATCCTTCGCCTTCCGCGGCGCCAAGTCCAAGGCCGCGGGCGCACCGCTGGAGATCGTCGTCCCCGAGGAAGGCGTCGGCTGGGACATGGAAGCCACGGCCATCGTCGCCGGTACCGCCAAGCTGGAGGCCGCCAAGACCCTGGTCGACTGGTCGATCTCCAAGAAGGCCAACGAGATGTACAACACCGGCTATGCCGTGGTCGCCATGCCGGGCGTGGCCAAGCCGGTCGAGTTCTTCCCGGAGAACCTGGTCGACAAGATGATCGACAACGACTTCGAGTTCGCCGCCAACAACCGTGCGGCGATCCTGGAAGAGTGGCAGAAGCGCTACGATTCGAAGTCCGATCCCAAAGGCTGATCCCGGTTTGAATCCCCTGGAGAGGGCGCCGCTTGCGGCGCCCTCTTCCGCTTCAACGCCCCCTCCCGCATACTGACCGCAAGGCCCGCGGGGGCCGGCGCGCAGCGCGCCGGGCGAAAGACGGGCGGCGAAGCAGCCAATTCGAGCAAGGCGAGGCGTTTACTTGTCCAGCTATCTGCGCATCCGCAATCTGTTTAAGAACTTCGGGGACTTCACGGCCCTGAAGGACATCTCCCTGGACATCGAAGAGGGGGAATTCGTCTGCTTCCTGGGGCCCTCCGGCTGCGGCAAGACCACCTTGCTGCGCGCCGTCGCGGGGCTGGACCTGCAGAGCTACGGCAGCGTCGAGCAGGCCGGGCGCGACATCTCCGACCTGCCGGTCACCCAGCGCGACTTCGGCATCGTCTTCCAGTCCTATGCCCTCTTCCCCAACCTGACCATCGAGCGCAACATCGCCTTCGGCCTGGAGAACCTCGGCAAGCCCAAGGCCGAGGTCGCCGCCCGGGTCACCGAACTGCTGGACTTGGTGAACCTGGCCGACCAGCGCAAGAAATACCCGGCGCAGCTCTCCGGCGGCCAGCAGCAGCGCATCGCCCTGGCCCGCGCCATCGCCACCTCCCCCGGCCTCTTGTTGCTCGATGAGCCCTTGTCTGCCCTGGACGCCAAGGTGCGCGTGCACCTGCGCCACCAGATCAAGGAGCTGCAGCGGAAGCTGGGCGTCACCACCATTATGGTCACCCACGACCAGGAGGAGGCGCTGGCCATGGCCGACCGCATCGTGGTGATGAACCATGGCGTCATCGAGCAGGTCGGCAGCCCGACGGAGATCTACCGCGCGCCGCGCTCGCTCTTCGTCGCCGACTTCATCGGCGAAACCAACCAGATCCACTCGACCGTCACGGAGCCGGGCTGCCTGGCCCTCGGCCGTACGCGCCTGAAAGGCCAGACCGGCGAGCTGGCCTCCGGCCAGAAGGTCGTCGCCACCATCCGTCCGGAAGACATCGTTCCGCACGAGCCGGCCTTCCGCGAGGCCGAGGACGACCACAGCCTGCTGGAAGTGACCGTGGGCGAGATGGAGTTCCTCGGCTCCTTCTGGCGCTCGCGCCTCACCGGGGCGGCGCTGGACGACGAGGTGCTCTACGCCGACTTTTCCATCAACGCGGTACGGCGCCTGTCGATCGGCGAAGGCAAGACCCTGACCATCGAGCTGCCGCCCTCGCGCCTCATCGCCTTTGCCGCGGGAGAGAGTGCCGGAGAGAGCCATGGCGAGCACGTCTGAGGCGGTGGCGGCCGGCCGGCCGCCCAAGACGAAGCCCGTCAAACCCAGGCCCGTCAAACCCAGGCTGGGGCGCGACGACCTGATCATGCGCGGTTTCATGGCGGTAATCGCCCTCTACCTGGTGATCGCCATCGCCCTGCCGCTTTACGCCATGCTGTCGAAGTCCTTCTCCACCTACAGCTTCGACCTCACGGCCTACGAGTTCCAGGTCAGCGACGAAGCGGGCGCCTTCGCCGGCCCGCCGGTCAGCGCCGCCGCCCTGAACGACGAACTGCAGGCCGTGCCGCCGGAGGACCTGTCCACCTCCAACGACGGACGCCTGCCGGCGACCTCCTTCTTCCCGGACTTCAGCTTCCGCAGCCCGGTCATGTACAAGATCCGGGGCACCCACGACGACGCGGTCTATCTGGTCGGGACCGAGCGCTTTGCCGGCACCCAATGGAAGGAGGTGGACTCCAACACCTTCCGCCGGGTCATGCTGCGCCCGTCGCGCGACATCGGCTTCGCTAATTACGCGACCTACTTCTCGACGCCGGCGCTGTTCCAGTCCATCGAGAACTCGGTCTTCATCGCGGCGCTCAGCACCCTCATCACGGTGACGCTGGCCTTCGGCTTCGCCTATGCGCTGAACCGCAGTTGCATGCGCTTCAAGGGCTTTTTCCGCCTGGTCGCGCTGGCGCCCATCCTGGTGCCCTCGCTGCTGCCCGGCATCGGCCTGGTCTACCTCTTCGGCAACCAGGGCATGATCAAGGGGCTGCTGCTGGGCGAACCGATCTATGGGCCCATCGGCATTCTCATCGGGTCGGTCTTCTTCACCTTCCCCCACGCCATGATCATCATCACCACGGCGCTGGCGATTTCCGACGCGCGCCTCTACGAGGCCGCCGAATGCCTCAAGGCCAGCCGCTGGAAGATCTTCTGGACCGTCACCGTGCCCGGCGCGCGCTACGGCCTGATTTCGGCCGCCTTCGTGGTCTTCAATCTGGTGATCACCGACTTCGGCCTGCCCAAGGTCATCGGCGGGCAGTACAACATGCTGGCGGTCGACATCTACAAGCAGGTCATCGGCCAGCAGAACTTCGAGATGGGCGCCGTGGTCTCGGTGGTGCTGCTCATGCCGGCGCTCATCGCCTTCGCCGTCGACCGCCAGGTGCAGAAGAAACAGGTCGCCCTGCTCTCGGCCCGCTCGGTGCCCTACCAGCCCAAGCCCAACCCGCGCTTCGACTGGCTGGCCTTCGCCTACTGCGGGCTCATCGCCGTCTTCATCCTCGGCCTGCTGGCGGTCTGCCAGTTCGCCGCCTTGGTCAAGTTCTGGCCTTACGACCTGAGCCTCAGCCTCAAGAACTACGCCTTCGACCTGATGGACGGCGGCGGCTGGGATTCCTACTACAACTCCATCCAGATGGCGCTGCTGACCGCGGTGGCCGGCACGGCGGTAGTCTTCGTCGGGGCCTACATGGTGGAGAAGACCAAGGGCTTCGAGGCCGGGCGCTCGCTGTTCCAGCTTCTGGCCATGCTGCCCATGGCGATCCCCGGCATGGTGCTGGGGCTGGCCTACATCTTCTTCTTCAACAATCCGGCCAATCCCCTGAACTTCCTCTACGGCACCATGGCGATCCTGGTGATCTGCACGGTGACCCACTTCTACACCGTCTCGCACCTGACCGCGGTAACGGCGCTGAAGCAGATGGACCGGGAGTTCGAATCCGTCGCCGCCTCGCTGAAGCAGCCCTTCACCAAGCTGTTCCGGGTGGTGACCGTGCCGGTCTGCCTGCCGACCATCCTCGACATCTCGATCTATCTCTTCGTCAACGCCATGACCACGGTCTCGGCGGTGATCTTCCTCTATTCGCCGTCCACCACTCTGGCCTCGGTCGCTGTCCTCAACATGAACGACGCCGGCGACATCGCCCCGGCGGCGGCCATGGGCATGATGATCTTCTACACCAACGCCGGGGCGCGCCTGCTCCACCTGGCCATCTCCAAGGGCGTGCTGAAGCGCACCCAAGCGTGGCGGTTCAGGTAGAGGCCTGGCGCTTCAGATAGAGATCCGGCGCTTGTACCAGGGAGTTGGCGCGCGCCCCGGAAGCAGGGGCTTCAGGCGGTGCGGCGGGCGTCGGTGGCGCGCTCGGCCGGGAAGGCGATGGTGACGGTGGTGCCCTCGCCGGCCCGGCTCTCGATCTCCAGGGTGCCGCCGAAGAGGCGCATGAAGTTGTCGCAGAGATGCAGGCCCAGGCCGGTGCCGGCGTGCTCGCGCGCGCGGGCGTTGTGGGCCTGCTCGAAGGGGCGCAAGGCCTTGGCCACGCCCTCCTCGGTCATGCCCATGCCGTTGTCGGCGACGGAGGCCAGGATGCGTCCCCGGCTGTCGGTCCAGGCGCTGACCTCGATGCGGCCGCCCTGCGGCGTGAACTTCACCGCATTGGACAGCAGGTTGTTGAAGATCTGCGTGACCACGCGCTTGTCGCCCCACAACGCCGGCAGGTCGGGGGCGACCGTCGAGGACAGGACTTGCCCGCCGGCCTCGGCGGCCGCGGCCACCTGCCGGATACAGCTCTGGATGAGGGCGTCCAGGTCCACGTTCTCCTCGGCCAGTTCGTACTTGCCGGCCTCGACCTTGGAAATGTCGAGCAGGTCGTTGATCAAGGCGATCAGCAGGCTACCGCTGTGGTGGATATCCTCGACGTATTCGTCGTAATGGGCATCGCCCAGCGGTCCGTAAGCGCGGGCGCGCATGATTTCGCTGAAGCCCAGGATCGCGTTCAGCGGCGTGCGCAGGTCGTGGCTCATGTTCGCGAGGAACTCGGTCTTGGCGCGGTTGGCCTCCTCCGCCTGGAAACGCGCGCTCTCCAATTCCGCCGTGCGTTCGGTGACACGCTCTTCCAGGTAGGCGTTGGCGCGGCGCAGGTCGCGCTCGGCCTGTTCGACGCGCAGGCCGTTCAATCGCAGCCGCTCCAGCGCCGCGGCCATACGGCTGAGGTCGTCGTTGTGCCCGCCGGAAGGCACCTCGGTATCCAGGTCACCCTCGCCGATGCGCACCATGGCGTCGGTGATCCGTGATAGGGAGCCGGTGATCAGGTTTACGCCCAGAAACACGACCACCGCCGTGATCACCGCGAGAATCGCCGCGGTCGTCGCATCGGCGCGCACCGTCTTCCAAACCTCCGCCGCTACCCCGGCGGTGGACACCCAAACCAGCAGGGTGCCGACCGCTTCGCCGGTCTCGGCCGTGATCTCGCGGTTGAAGAGCAGGACGCCACCCCTTTCCCCGGACCTCGAATCTTCGGGGCGGAAGCCGTCGATCATGACCTCGGCCAGCTTCTCGCCATCGGTCGACAGGACCCGCGCGCCGGCGATCGACCCCGTCGCCGCCAGGCGCTCCAGGCGTTGCTGGACCATCTCGTAGTCGTAGTCCCACAGCGGGTCGGAGAGGGTGTCGCCAAAAACGCTGGTGAGGATCTGGGATTCGGCCTTCAGCCCGCTCATCAGCCGCGCCGCATGTTCGCGGCCGGAAAGGCCGGTGCCGACCATCGACACGACGACCACCGTCGCCAGCACGGTCAGGACGATGCGGTTGCGGATCGATGTGCCGGTGAGTCTCTTGCTTTTCTGTCGCATGCAGGCCGTTGATCTGAATTCTACAGCACTGCCCAATATCCGGACCGTGACAGACCAAATAAACGTTCCTGCTGGGCAATGAGGCCACCGGACACTAGCCCGTTGTCCTTAAACGAATCTTTACGCAAAGCGACATACTTATACGGTATAGCTTGGGACTCGAGCCAATTAGTTTATTTGTTTATTCTTTTTGTTTATTCGGCCGACCGGCCGTCTTGGCTCGCCCGCTTTTGACTGACGGAGATGCAGGATGCGCCGGGCCATTCGCGGTTTCGCGCCGCCCTTCCTCGCTGCGGCGCTGGCTGCCGCCCTCGCTGCCGGCTCCGCCGGCGCGCAGGACGTGCTGCATCTGACGACCGAGCAGTACGCGCCTTTCAACTTCGACAGCGACGGCGAGATTCTCGGCCTCGGGGCCGATCAGGTGCGCGAGATCATGAAGCGCAGCGGCATCGACTACGACATGGAACTGCTGCCCTGGTCGCGCGCCATCGGCCTGGCCAGGGAAAAGCCGATGACCTGCGTCTTCACCACCGCCCACACGGCGGAGCGCGACACGCAATTCAAATGGGTCGAGCCGCTGCTGATCGAGCGCACCCTGCTGATCCGCGCCGCCGGCTCCGCTATCGAAGCCTCCAGCGTTGCCGAGGCGACGGGCTACCGCACCGGCACGCAGACCGGCGACTACACCGTCGAACTGCTGCGCAACGCCGGCTTCACCGAGATCGACCTGGCGCGCGACCTGGACCTCACCCTGAAGAAGCTGCTGAGCGGCCGCGTCGACCTCATGGCCGTCTCCGAGTCGTTCTTCCGCCGGCTGCAGGGCGAGGGCGTTCCGATCGAGGAAGTCGCCGTGCTCTACGAGCAGATTTTCTCCATCGCCTGTTCGCCCCAGACCCCCGACAAGATCGTCGACCGCATGCAGAGCGCACTGATCGGCATCATCGCCGACGGCACCCAGAGCGAAATCCTCTCCCGCTACCGCTGAACTGCGGAAAAACCGCCGGGGCCGGCCGGAATCGCGGCTGCACAGAAACCTTGCCCGCGCCCCGCGACGGGCCTACTCTTTTAGGCGAAGATGGTGTCCGAGCTCCCGAATATGGGGTGGTCCGGCACCGCCGCCCCCCCTCCTTCCGGACGCTCGAGCGCCCTCAAGACAGCTTGGAAGGAGGTATGTCATGACCACTTCTATAAAACACGGCTGGCTCACCGAGCACCGCGGCTGGGAGGACTTCTGCTCCGCCGGCTGCGGCTTGCTCATCGTTCTCTCGCCGATCCTGGGCACCGGGGATGCCGTTGCGGCCGTGTCCATCAGTGCCGGCCTGGCCGGCGTCCTCATCACCATGCTGGCGCTGCTGGAGGTCATGCAGTTGCAGCGCTGGGAAGAAGTGTTGGAGTTCGCCTGCGGCCTCTGGGTCGTGGTTTCGCCCCTGGTCTTCGGCTACGGCGGGACTCTGCGCCTCGCGCATTTCCTGCTCGGCGCCACGGTCGCGGCGCTGGCACTGCTGGAGCTGTGGCAGGACCGCAAGCGCCGCCTGGAGGGCTAGGCCGTATGACCCAATGAGCGGGGGCTAGCCGCCGCTCTTGGCGCTCAAATAGGCGACGGCGCCGCCGATGGTGATCAGCTTTGCGTAGTCGGCCTCGGGAATGTCGATGCCGGTACGCTTGTGGAGTGCGATGACCAGGTTCAGCAGGTCCATGGAGTCGATGTCCATGGCCTCGCGGATGTCCGCGCCGGGATCGATCTCCGCCGGATCCCACTCGGGGGCGATGTTGCCCAGCTCTTCGAAGAAGACCTGGCGCGCTTCGTCTGGAGTCATAGGGCTTCGGGCTCCTGCAGCAGTCGGTCGATGTCGTTCAGCAAGAGGGCGCCGCGGTGGCCGTCGCTCACCCGGTGGTCGCCGGCCAGGGTGACGGTGACCAGCGGCCGCGGCGCTATCTTACCGTCAACCGCCCCCCCGACGACCGTGGGCCGCTCGGTCACCTTACCGATACCGAGGATGGCGACCTGCGGCGGGTAGATGATGGAGTACATGCCCTCGACGCCGCGCTCGCCCAGGCTGGAGACCGTCACCGTCGGGTCCGCCAGCTCCGAGGAGCGCAGCGTGCCGGCGCGCACCCGCGCCACCAGGTCGCGCATCTTCGCCATGATGGCGTCGAGGCCGAGCGTGTCGGTGTCGTGGACCGCCGGCGCCACCAAGCCGCCGCCGCGAATGGAGACCGCGATGCCGATGTGGACCGCCGCGCTCGGCACGAAGCCGCCCTCGCGATAGAAGCCGTTGAAGGCCTTGTGCTTCTTCAGTGCCAGCGCAACCGCCTTGAGGAACAGCGCGCCCATGAGCAGGCGCTGCGCCGGCTCGCGCGCCGCGTTGGTCGCTTCCAGCCAGGACGTTGCCGCCGCCAGGTCGATATCATGGGACAGGTAGTAGTGCGGGATCTCGCGCTTGGAACGGCTCATGGCCGCGGCAATGGCCCTGCGCATCTCGTCGAGATTCAAGCCGCCGGCTTTCGCTGTTGGCTTCGGCCCGGCTGCCGCGGCGCCCTCCACGTCGGCCAGCACCACCGCGCCGCCGGGGCCGCTGCCCTCGAGGGCGGCGAGGTCGAGGCCGCGTTCGGCGGCCAGTTGCCGCGCCGCCGGAGAGGCGGCGACGCCGCTGGTCCTTGCCGCCTTGGACGCCACGGGCGGCGGGGCCACCGGTAGCGGCAGGGGCGTTGGGGACGCTTCCGGCGCCGGTCTCGGTTTTTCCGCTGGCGGCGCCGCGGCTTCCCCCGCCCCGCGGATGCGCGCCAACGGCGTGCCGACGGGCACAGTCTGGCCGATGTCGACGAGATACTGCTCCAGGACGCCGTCCTGGAAACACTCGATCTCGATGGCGCCCTTCTGGGTTTCGACCACGGCGACGACGTCGCCGCGCTGCACCGCCTCGCCCGGCTGCTTCAGCCACTCGACCAGGGTGCCGGCCTCCATGTCGGAGCCCAGCGAGGGCATGAGGAAGTCGCTCATAATCCCCGCCTCATGACCGATGCAGGGCGCGCCTGGCCGCGGCGGCGATCTGCGGCGGCTGGGGGATGGAGGCCTGCTCCAGGTGCTGCGGATAGGGGATCGGCACCTCGGCGCCGCAGACCCGCTCCAGCGGCGCGTCCAGCGACCAGAAGCAGCACTCGGTGATGCGCGCGGAGATCTCCGCCGCCAGGCTGCCGCTGCGCCAGCCGTCGTCGACGATGACGGCGCGCCGCGTCTTGGCCACGGAGGCGGCGATGGTTTCATCGTCCAGCGGCCTGAGACAGCGCAGGTCGATGACCTCCGCCTCGATGCCCTCGCCCGCCAGGACCTCCGCCGCCGCCAGGGTGCGCCACAGCGCGCCGCCATAGGAAATCAACGTCACGTCCTTGCCGGGGCGGCGCAGCGCCGCCCGCCAGGCGCTCTCCGGCGCCGGCGCCAGACCCGCTTCCTCCGCGGCCTTGCGGTTGTAGAGCATGACGTTCTCGAAGATCAGCACCGGGTCCGGGTCGGCCAGCGCCGGGGCCAGCATGGCCCGCGCGTCGGCCACCGTCGCCGGCGCCAGGATCTTGATGCCGGGGATGTGCGCGAACCAGCCCTCCAGGCTGTGCGAGTGCTGGGCGGCGAGCTGCTTGCCGGCGCCGGTCGCCATGCGAATCACCAGGGGCACGCCGCACTGGCCGCCGGACATGTGGCGCAGGGTCGCCGCAGAATTGAGGATCTGGTCGAGGGCCAGCAGGCTGAAGTTCACGGTCATCACCTCGACGATGGGCCGCAGGCCGTTGACCGCCGCGCCGACGCCGGCCCCGGTGAAGCCGGATTCGGAAAGCGGCGTGTCGCGGATGCGCTCCGGCCCGAAGTCCTGCAGCAGCCCCATGGAGACCGCATAGCAGCCGCCGTAGTGGCCGACGTCCTCGCCCATGAGGAAGACCCGAGGATCCTGGCTCAGCGCCTCGCGCAGGGCCTCGCGCATGGCCTCGCGGTAGGTCATCTCCGGCGGCGGCGCGGCGCCGACGGTGACGGCAGGGTCGCCCCCCTCCTCGGCATAGGTATGGCGCAGCAGCTCTTCGACCGGCTCCCAGGTTCCCGCCTCGGCGAAGTCGACCGAGGCCTGGACCTCCTCGGCGGCCTCCTTCTCCATGGCGTCGAAGTCGCTCTCGTGGGCGATGCCGGTCTCGCGCAGCCAGGTCTGGTAGCGCAGGATCGGGCCCTTGCCCTTCCATTCCTCCACCTCGCCCTTCTCGCGGTAGAGCTGGGCATCGAACATGGAATGGGCGCGGAAGCGGTAGGTGCGGCATTCCAGGAACTGCGGCTTGCCGTCGCGGCGCGCCGCCTCGACGGCGGCCTGGGCCGCGGCCTCCACAGCAACCACGTCCATGCCGTCCACCACCTGGGAAGCGACGCGGTAGCTCTCCGCCTTCTTGTGGATGTCGGTCTCGGACTCCGTCAGGTCGAGAGCCGAGCCCATGGCGTAGAGATTGTTCTCGCAGACGAAGAGCACCGGCAGGTCCCAGAGCGCCGCCAGGTTCAGGCTCTCGTGGAACTCGCCCTCGGCCACCGCGCCCTCGCCGAAGAAGCAGGCGGTGACGCGATCGCGTCCCTGCAGCTTGTCGGCCAGCGCCAGGCCCACCGCAAGCGGCAGGCCGCCGCCGACGATGGCGTTACCGCCATAGAAATTGGCCGCCTTGTCGAAGATGTGCATGGAGCCGCCGCGCCCGCGGCTACATCCCTCCTGCTTGCCGTACATCTCCGCCATGACGCCGTTCATGGAGAGGCCGCGCGCCAGGGCGTGGCCGTGCTCGCGGTAGGTGGCGACGATGGCGTCCTCCGGCTGCAGGGCCTCCATGACGCCCACGGCGTTGGCCTCCTCGCCGATGTAGAGGTGCAGGAAGCCGCGGATCTTTTCCTGAGTGTAGAGCTCGGCGCACTTTTCCTCGAAGCGGCGGATGCGCAGCATCTGCTTCAGCAGATGAAGGGCGTGCGCGCGGCTGAGGCGGGGCTTGGTCATTTCTGCTCGTCGCTTTCAAGGGTCGAGAGATCTCCTTCCGGCAGGCCCAGTTCGCGCGCCTTCAAGAGGCGGCGCATGATCTTGCCGCTGCGCGTCTTCGGCAGGTTGCTGCGGAAGGCGATGTCGCGCGGCGCCACCGCGGGGCCCAGGCGCTTGCGGGCGTGGCCCAGCAGTTCCTTGCGCAGTTCCTCGCTGGGCTCGACCTTCGGCTTCAGGCCGACGAAGGCCTTCACCACCTCGCCCGCCGTCTCGTCGGGGATGCCGATGACGCCGACCTCGGCGACGGCGGGATGCTCCATGAGCGCGCTTTCCACCTCGAAGGGGCCGATCAAGTGTCCGGCCGACTTGATCACGTCGTCGGCGCGCCCGACGAACCAGAAGTAGCCGTCGGAATCGCGCATCGCCAGGTCGCCGGAGAGGTACCAGCCGTCGGCGAAGCACTTCCTGTAGCGCGCTTCCTCGTTCAGGTAGCCGCGCATCATCGAGGGCCAGCCGGGCCGCAAGGCGAGTTCGCCCAGCGCCATGGGCTTGGTGACCTCGGTGACGCCACCCTCGGCCTTGCGCTCGACAATGCCTGCCTCGATCCCCGGCAGGGGCCGCCCCATGGAACCGGGCTTCACGTCCATGGCGGCGTAGTTGGCGATCATGATGCCGCCGGTCTCGGTCTGCCACCAGTTGTCGTGGAAGGGCTTGCCGAAGGTCGCGTTACTCCACACCACCGCCTCGGGGTTCAGCGGCTCGCCGACGCTGGCCAGGAAGCGCAGGCTGGAGAGGTCATAGTTTTCCGCCACTTCCTTGCCGGCGCGCATCAGCATGCGGATCGCCGTCGGCGCCGAGTACCACACCGTCACCTTCTCGTCCTGCAGGGTCCGGTACCAGCGCTCGGCATCGAATTCCGCCTCGTCGACGATCATCGTCGTGCCGTTGGTCAGCGGCGCGATGATGCCGTAGGAAGTGCCGGTCACCCAGCCCGGATCCGCCGTGCACCAGTAGATGTCGTCGGCATGCAGGTCCAGGGCGTAGCGCCCGGTGATGTGGTGCGCCACCACCGCGCCGTGCACGTGGAGGGCGCCCTTGGGTTTGCCGGTGGTGCCGCTTGTGAAGTGCAGCAGGGCGCGGTCTTCCGGCCCGGTCTCTGCGATCGCGAAGTCTTCGGAAGCTTCAGCCATGGCAGCAGCCAGATCGACACAGCCTTCGGGCAGCGGCTTGTCGGTCGTGCGTACCAGCAGCACGTGGTCGAGGTCCGGCAGTTCGCCGCGCCAGGCCGCGACCTTGCGGCTGTAAAGCGCGTCGGTGGTGACCAGCGCCTTGGCGCTGCCGATGGCCATGCGCGCCTTCAAGGGCTCCGGCCCGAAGGCGGAGAACAGCGGCGAGAAGACGCTGCCGTTCTTCAGGATGCCGAGCATCGCCTCGTAAAGTTCCGGGCGCCGGCCCATGAGGCCGAAGACCGCCTCGCCGCGTGCCACGCCCAGCGACTTCAGCACATTGGCGAAGCGGCTGCTGGCCGCCGCCGTTTGTTTGTAGGTAATATCCCGGCGGCCGCCATCCTTGCCCAGCCAGCGGATCGCGACCTTCTCGCCGTCGCCGCGGGCCAGGTGGCGGTCGACTGCCTCGTAGGCGATGTTGAGGCCGCCGCCGGGCAGGCCGTCCAGCTCCGCGCGGGCGCTGTCCCAGGAGAAACTGCCGCAAACGGCGTCATAGTCGCGCAAATTGGCCTGCGCGAGCAGAGCCGGATCCTGCTTGTGGATAATATCCAAAAGGGCCCTCCCGCCGTGATCCTTCGCCGGGTACTTTTCGTCAGGGCCTTCATCGTCGCCCGAGCCGGCTCAGCTTCTCTATGACCTATATCAAGCCCCTATCGCGACGGCCGGGCAGGCGATAGGCTTTGATCCCGGTCAATGCCGCACCGAGCGGCAGCCCGCAAGGTCGCGGTCACGACGGGTATCGGAAAATCACCGGGCAGAAAGGAACCATGGCACCTTCAGCGCTTGCGCCGGAACAGCTCTATACGCACTGCAAGCTCGGCGGCCTCGATTTCGAGACCACGGCAGACCTCGAGGACCTGGAGGAAGTCATCGGCCAGGACCGGGCGCTGGAAGCGATCCGCTTCGCCGCCGAGATCGAGCAGGAAGGCTACAACCTTTTCGTTCTCGGCCCGCCGGGCACCGGCAAGCACACCACGGTATCGCGCATTCTGAAGGAAAAGGCGGCGAATGAGCAGGTGCCCCCGGACTGGGTCTACCTCAACAACTTCGTCACGCCGCACCAGCCCAAGGCGCTCTCTCTGCCTACCGGCCGGGGCCGCGAGCTGCAAAGCGCCATGAAGCAGCTGGTCGATGAGCTGCGCGCCGCGGTGCCCGCGGCCTTCGAGAGCGAGGATTATCGCAACCGCCGCCAAGCCCTGGAGGAAGGCGCGCGCGAGCGGCAGGAAAATGCCTTTCAGGCCCTGCGCGAAAAAGCCGAGGAAAGGAGCATCGCTCTGGTGCGCACGCCGATGGGCTTCGCCTTCGCCCCCATGGAGGACGGCGCGGTGATGGAGCCAAAGACCTTCAACGCCCTGCCCACCGAGGAGCGCAAGCGTATCCAGGAGGAAATCGAGAAGCTGCAGGCCGAGCTAGAGGAGATCGTCAAGCAGATCCCCGGCTGGGCCAAGGAGCACCGCGACGCCCTGCACGAGCTGAACCGCGAAGTGACCGCCCAGACCATCGACCATCCCATCGACAAGTTGAACGCGCGCTTCGGCAAGATAGAGGGCATCGGCGATCATCTGGAGGAGGTCCGCGAGGATCTGCTGGACAATGTGCACTCCCTGCTGCAGCTGGAGAGCGCCGCGCAGCAGCAGGGCGCAGGAGAGGCCGAGTCCGTAACTCCCGGCCATCCCCTCGGCAACGGCTTCAAGCGCTATGCCGTAAACCTCGTCGTCAACGGCGAGGACAGCGAAGGCGCCCCGGTGATCTTCGAGAACAACCCCACCCTGGCGAACCTCATCGGCCGGGTGGAGCACATTTCCGAGATGGGCGCTTTGATCACCGACTTCACCCTGATCAAAGGCGGCGCGCTGCACCGCGCCAACGGCGGCTACCTGATCCTCGACGTTCTGAAGGTATTGAGCCAGCCTTTGGCCTGGGATGCCCTGAAGAGGGCTCTCAAGGCCGGCAAGATCCGTATCGAATCGGCGGGGCAGATGATGAGCCTCATCAGCACGGTATCGCTGGAGCCCGGCGACATTCCCCTGAAAGCCAAGGTGATTCTCTGCGGCGAGCCGATCTACTACTACCTGCTGAGCGCCTACGACCCCGAGTTCGCGACACTGTTCAAGGTCGCCGCCGACTTCGAGGGCGCCATGGACCGCAGCGGCCCGGGCGAAGCGCTCTTCGCGCGCCAACTGGCGACCATGGTGAAGCAGGCGAAGCTGCGGCCGCTGAACCGCGCCGCCGTGGCCCGCGTCATGGAGCACGGCGCCCGCCTGGCCGAGGACGCCGAGAAGCTCTCCATCAACCTGCGGGCCATTTGCGACCTGACGCGCGAAGCGAACTTCTTCGCAGGCAAGGCCGGTGCCGCGGTGACCGACGCGGCGCACGTGCAGCAAGCCATCGACGCTCAGATCCGCCGTGCCGACCGCCTGCGCGAGCGCAGCTACGAAGCCATTCAGCGCGGCATCGTCCTGCTGGACACCGATGGCGCCGCCGTGGGCCAGATCAACGGCCTCAGCGTCCTGCAACTGGGCGACTTCGCCTTTGGACGGCCCAGCCGCATCACCGCAAGCGTGCGCCTGGGCGCCGGCAAGGTCATCGACATCGAGCGTGAGGTAGAGTTGGGCGGCCCCATCCACTCCAAGGGCGTGCTCATCCTTTCCTCCTACCTGGCCAGCCGTTTTGCCGGCGACAGGCCGCTGTCCCTGGCCGCCAGCCTGGTCTTCGAACAGTCCTACGGCGGGATCGAAGGCGACAGCGCCTCCTCCGCCGAGCTCTATGCCCTGCTCTCGGCGCTCAGCAATGTGCCGCTGAAGCAGAGCCTGGCAGTCACGGGATCGGTGAACCAGAACGGACAGGTTCAGGCGATCGGCGGAGTCAACGAGAAGATCGAGGGATTCTTCGACATCTGCAGGCAGCGCGGCCTGACCGGCGACCAGGGCGTGCTGATCCCGGCAAGCAACGTCATGCACCTGATGCTGCGCCGGGATGTCATCGACGCCGTGGCCGCTGGCCAATTCCACATCTATCCGGTGGAGACCATCGCCCAGGGCCTCGAGCTGCTGACTGGGCGGCCCGCCGGCGAACGCAGCGACGCCCCGGATGGCAGGGGCCGCTTCCCGGAGGCGTCGGTCAACCGCCTGGTCGAGGATCGCCTGATCGCCTTTGCCGAGGCGCGCCGCCGCTTTGCCGCCCATGATGGCGACGAAGCCGGCGCGGCGAACGGCAATCAGGGAGGCGGCAGTGCCGGCGGCTGAAACCACGGCGCGGCCGGGCGGAGGCGAGGCCCGGCACATACGACGGGTCCTGGTCGCGCTGGACAGCTCCACGGCCTGCGCCGTGACGCTGGAGGTCGCCGCCAGCCTCGCCGCCGCCACGGCGAGCGAACTCAGCGGCCTCTTCGTCGAGGACCAGGATCTGCTGCATCTCGCCGGACTGCCCTTCGCCCGCGAAGTCCAGCTCGGCAAGGTGCGGCCCGGCGAGTCGCTGTCACGGGACCTCGATCCCGCCGTCCTGTTGCGCGACCTGCGCGCCCAGGCCGCCGTGGCGCGCGAGGCCATGGCCAAGCAGGCCGCCCTGCACCGCCTCGCCTGGTCTTTCCAGGTCGCCAAGGGACGCAGCGAGGAAGCGCTGCTGCTGGCCGCGGCGGCCGGCGACGTCATCGCCGTGGCGCGCGGTTTCGGCCCGATGGCACGCTTCGGCCGCATCAGCCGCGAGGTTCGTCTCATCGCCGCCAGGGCACCGGGGCCGCTGCTGCTCGCCGGCGCCGGCGGGACCCTGCAGGCCGGCCCCGTGCTGCTGCCTTACGATGCCTCGCCGGCGGCCGAGCACATGCTCGCCATCGCCGCCGACCTGGCGGTCACCCGCCGCGCGCCGCTGGAGATCATGCTGCTGGGCGAGACCGCCCCTTCGGTGGAGGACATGGCCGGGAGCATCCGCGCCGCCGGCGGCAGGGAGCCCCTGCCGCCGCTGCAGATCTGGATCCCCCGCGACCGCAGGGCCGCTCTTCACCGGCTCTGCGCGCTGGACCGCGGCCTGCTGGTGCTGCCCGCCGACGAGCCCTGGTTCGAGAACGGCCAGGTCGAGCAGATCATCGAGCGGGCGAAGGTGCCCATCGTCCTGCAGACGGAAAAGGCGCCCTCACCCGCCTGACCGTGGTTCAAGCCAGATGGTGCTTGCCGATCAGCTTCACCGTGCTGGCTTGCGGCCCCTTCTCGCTCTCCTTCTCGGCGACCACGTAGCGCACCTCCTGGCCTTGCTCCAGCTTGGTGAAATCGCCATCCACCAGGCTGTTCTGGTGGAAATAGATCTCGCCGCCGTCCGGCGTCTCTATGAAGCCATAGCCTTCGTAGGGGAATAAACGCGCCACCTTTCCGTGCGGCGGCACCTCGTGCGTCTTCACCTTGCCCGCCTTTCGCCGCGAGTGATCCTCCAAGCGGCGCCGTGCCGCGTTGAAGGCGTCCCGCACCGCCACGTAGACATCTTCATGAGCATGGTTCTTACCGGGGTTGCGGCCGACCACGACCTGCTTGCCCGGCACCGACAGCTCAATGTTGACCTGGAAGAGGTTCCCCTTGGTGTGCTGGCGGTTGATCGATTCCACCCGCACCCGGCAGGACGTGATGCGGTCGTAGACCTGCTCCAGCTTATCCACCTTCTCGCGGATTCGGGCCTCGACGGCGTCGGAGTGGTCCATGTTGCGGAAAGTGATTTCCAGGGGTGTCTGCATGGCTGCGTCGTACCTCCATTACCTTGGGGCGATTAAACTCCGTCCAGAATCATCCCGTAAGAGAGGCGGCGGCCGCATTGAGGTTGATCAATTGCGGCGCAGCGCCTCTTCGGGCCGATCGGGACTATACTGAGATAACAAGCGAATAACCTCCGCGTCCTTCACCTGCGTGAAATTGCGGCAACAGGCGCCGATGGCGTAGAAATCGGCGGGCCGCGCCAGCCAGGCCGCCTCGTCGGCCAGGTTGCCCCGTCGGCCAGGTTACCCGGGCGCGCCGAGGTGTCCCCGGGGCCACCGGCACAGCGAGAATGATGCGCCTTGGCCGCAGCCGACGCAATGGCTGCAAATCGCCCCCGGCCTCTGGCGGCAGCGGGAAATTTCGGGGCTTGTCCTGGGACCGGATAGAGCCAGACTGGAACCGACCTTTGACGGGAAGCGAAAGCGCCATGGCCAAAGCGCCCGACAACAGACTGTCCGAAGATCGACAGGCCGCCGCCCTGGCCTATGGCGCGGCGGGTTGGTCCGTGGTGCCCATGGCGCCGCGCGGGAAGCAGCCCTTACTGTCCTGGCTGGAGTTTCAGCAACGCCGCGCCTCGGACGAGGAAATCCGTGACTGGTTCCGGCGCTGGCCAGAGGCGAACATCGCCGTGGTCACCGGCGAGATCTCCAACATCGTGGTGCTGGACATCGATCCGCGCCACGGCGGCGAGGCCTCGCTGGCTCTGCTGGAGGACGAGACAGGACCGATTCCCAGCACCGTGGAAGCCTTGACCGGAGGCGGCGGACGCCATCTCTACTTCGCCTATCCTGGACGCCGGCTGCGCAACCGGGCCGGCCTGCGTCCCGGCATCGACCTGCGCGGCGACGGCGGCATCATCATCGTGCCGCCCTCGGTCCATCCTTCCGGCAAGCGCTATACCTGGGCGGCCAACCACAGCCCGCGGGAGGCCGACCCGGCGCCCCTGCCCGAACGCTTGCGGGCCGAGTTGACCGCCCGGGGCAGCCGCCAGGGCCGCCCCCTCGCCTACTGGCGCGACCTGGTGGCCGAAGGCGTACCGGAAGGCAGGCGCAACAGCACCATCGCCTCCTTCGCCGGCCATCTGCTGTGGCACGACATCGACCCGGACGTTGTCAGCGAAATGCTGCTGTGCTGGAACCGCGTACGCTGCCGCCCGCCCTTGGCGGAGGAGGAAGTGCTTCGCACGGTGCGGAGCATCACCCGCCTGCACGAGCGCGAGGACGATTCGGACTGAGGCGCGCGCCCGTTTACGATAGATCAATGCCGCTTGGACCCGCGCGGCGCCACAATGGCGCAAGAAGACGCAAACCGTGAGATTGCATTCGACAGGAGGCTCGTCATGACCGGCAGCGATCCCAAGGCGCTGGAGGAACTCGAGGCCCAGATCGCCTACAACGAGAAGATGCTGAGCGACCTCAGCGACGTCGTCGTCGCCCAGGGCCAGGAGATCGACCGGCTGAAGGCCGAGATCGACATCCTGGGGCGCCAGATCCTGCAGATCACCGAGGGCGAAGCCGGCTCGCACTGAGGTGCGGTCATGAACGACCAGAATCAGAATCAGGGCCGGGGCCGCAGCAAAAGCCGCGGCCGGCCGGCGCCGCCGGGCCTGCTGCTGACCGACCTCTACCAGCTCAACATGATGCAGGCCTACGAAGAGGCCGGCATGGCCGAGACGGCCGTCTTCGAGCTCTTCGTGCGCAAGCTGCCGGAGACCCGCATCATGAATCTGCTGCACTTCGAAACGGTCATCGCCAGCAAGGCGGCGCGCCTGCGCCTCGCCGCCGGCGGCTAGATGCTGGTCGACTTCGGCCTGCGCCGCGCGCGCCAGCTACCTGGCCGGCTTCGGCGCCACGGCAACTGTGGAGGCCGGACGGCGCTTCGGCATTCCGCTCAGCGGCACCATGGCGCATTTCTTCGTGCAGGCGCACGACGACGAAGCGGAGTCCTTCCGCCACTTCGCGCGCTCACGCCCGGACAACGTGGTCTTGCTGCTCGACACCTATGACACCGAGGCGGCGGCGCGGAAGGTCGTGGCCCTGGCCCCGGAGCTGGCCGCCGAGGGCATTCCCCTGCGCGGAGTGCGCCTGGACAGCGGCGACCTGGGCGCCCATGCGGTAAAGGTGCGCGCGATCCTGGACGACGGCGGGCTGACCGCCGTAAAGATATTCGCCAGCGGCGGCCTCGACGAATGGGCGCTGGCCGGACTGCGGGACAAGGACGCGCCGATCGACGGCTACGGCATCGGCACCGGCCTCACCACCTCGCAGGACGCCCCGGCATTGGACTGCGCCTACAAGCTGCAGGTCTACGCAGGCAAGCCCAAGCGCAAGCTCTCGGAGGGCAAGGCCACATGGCCGGGCCGCAAGCAGGTCTACCGCCGTTATGACGAGGACGGCCGCCCGCGCGAAGACCTGTTGACCCTGATCGACGACCGGCAGGAGGGCACACCGCTGCTGAATCCGGTGATGCGCGGCGGGCGCTGTATCGCCGCGCTGCCCAGCCTGGAGGAAAGCCGTGCCGCCACCCTGGCGCGGCTGGAACGGCTGCCGCCCGATCTGGCGGCCCTGGAACGGACGCGGAGCTACCCGGTCGTGGTTTCGCAGCCGCTGAAACGGCTTGCCGAAGAAGCCACGCCACACGACCGGGCTTGATGCAGGTCAAGGAGGCGCAGCCGCGGCCGCCGCTAGGGTGATATGGCTTCGAAATCTCTTCAGCGACCGGGAGGCTTTGTCATGTTCAAGCATCTTCTCGTACCCGTCGACGGTTCGGAGCATGCCGCGCGCGCCGTCGACGTCGCCGGCGATCTGGCGCGGCACTACGGCGCCAAGGTCACGTTGCTGCACGTGCTGACCCGCGCCGGCGGTTACCAGGTGCCCAGCGAGCTGATGGCCTTCGAAAAGATCGAACACCTGCGCGTCACCGAGCACGACATCATCGAGGGCGCCGGGCAGGAGATCCTCGCAAAGGCCGAACAGCGTGCCCGCGACCGCGGCGCCAGCGACTGCGCCACGTTGCTGGAAAGCGGCGATCCCGCGGGCCACATCGTGCGGGCCGCAAAGAGCCGCGGTGCCGACCTGATCGTCATGGGCCGGCGCGGCCTCGGCGACATCGGTGGCCTGCTGCTGGGCAGCGTGACCCATAAGGTCTCGCAGGCTGTGGATTGCTGCTGCCTGACGGTAAAGTGACGGCCAGGGCGATGTGACGGCGTCCCTCGGAGGGCATCCCGGCTTTTTTCCCGCCGGACCGGCGAAGAAGGCTTCGCCTGACCTTGATCTCGGTGCCGCGGCTGCCCAGGTGAGGAAGCAAGCCGACATCTCCCACTCGAAGCCGAGAGAGGGTCCGATGAGCACGTCAATCGACTATGAGCAAGCCTTGTTGAATCCAGCCGCTGTCTTCAAGACACCGGAATCGGTCCTGACCGAGGACCGGCTGAGCAAGGCGCAAAAGATCGAAATCCTGCGCCGCTGGGAGTACGACGCCAGCGAGGACGCGGTGGCCGAAGAGGAAGGCATGCAGGCGGAGCACCCGCTGATGCTGCGCCGCGTGCTCCTGGCCCTGGAGGAACTCACCGGCAGCCGCGGTGCGGCGCACGCGGCGCCGACCAAGCAGAACGGCTGAGCGGCCGCCCGGACACCGCTTGCTCGCGGAAGCGAAGCCGCTAGGCTACGGTCATCGATCCCCGCCGCGAGCGCCCGCCGCCGATGACCTCAGAGACCGACAGCCAAACCAGCCTCCTGCCGCGCATCGGCCTAGCTACCGGGCCGCTCGTCTTCATCGGCCTGCTGCTGCTGCCGCCGCCGGCCGGGCTCACGCAGGCGGCCTGGTCGGTCGCGGCCGCCGCGGCACTGATGGTAATCTGGTGGATCACCGAGGCTCTGCCGGTGGCGGCAACCGCGCTGCTGCCCATCGTCGCCTTTCCGCTGCTGGGCGTGGTGGAGGTCAAGGCCGCGGCGGCGCCCTACGCCCATCCGCTGATCTTTCTCTTCCTGGGCGGCTTCCTCATCGCCAAGGCGGTGGAACGCTGGAATCTGCACCGGCGCCTGGCGCTCTCCCTGCTCACGGTCGTCGGCTCTTCGCCGGCGCGCCTGATCGGCGGCTTCATGGGCGCCACGGCGCTGCTCAGCATGTGGCTCAGCAACACCGCCACCACCATCATGATGGTGCCCATCGCCCTGGCGGTTGTCGGTTTGCTGGAAAACGGCGGCGACAACGAAAGCAACAGCGATGCCGCGCCGAATCCCTCCGACGGCTTCGGTCTGGCGTTACTGCTGGGCATTGCCTACGCCGCCAGCCTGGGCGGCCTCGGCACCCTGATCGGCACGCCGCCCAACGCGCTGCTGGCCGCTTTCCTGGCCGAACGCTACGAGATCGCCATCGGCTTCGCCCAGTGGATGCTGCTGGGCGTGCCGCTGGCCGCGGCGCTGCTGTTCCTCACCTGGCTGCTGCTCACCCGCGTCGTCTTCCGCATCGACCGCCGGCCCATCGCCGGCGCCGCCGAAGCCATCGCCGGTCAGCTTCAGGCGCTGGGCCCGCCGCGCCGCGAGGAACGGCTGGTCGCGCTGGTCTTCCTGGCGGTCGCGCTGCTGTGGATCACCCGCCCGCTGCTGAACGACCTGCTGCCGGGCCTGCAGCTCTCCGACACCGGCATCGCGCTGGCCGGCGGCCTTGCCCTCTTCGTCATCCCGGCCGACCTGCGGCGCGGAGTCTTCCTGATGAACTGGCAGACCGCCAAACAACTGCCCTGGGGCGTGCTGCTGCTGTTCGGCGGCGGCCTCAGCCTCGCCGAAGCGATCCAGGCCAGCGGCCTGGCGGCCTGGATCGGAGAAGTGCTGGCCGGCTGCAGCGGCTGGCCGGTGCCGGCGCTGATCCTGCTGGTGACGGCGGTCGTGGTCTTCCTGACCGAAGTGACCAGCAACACCGCCACCGCCTCTGTCTTCATTCCCATCGCCGCGACCTTGGGCGCCTGCATCTCCGCCGATCCGATGCTCTTCGCCGTTCCGGTCGCGCTGGCGGCAAGCTGCGCCTTCATGATGCCGGTGGCGACACCGCCCAACGCCATCGTCTACGCCAGCGGCCGCATCCGCATCCCGCAGATGGCCAAGGCCGGCTTCCTGCTGAACCTGCTCTGTATCCTGGTGATCACCGGCGCCGCCTACGCGGCGGTCGGCTGGCTCTTCGGGACCTTCCTGCCTGACTAGGCTCTAGGGCCAGATGCCGCGCTTCAGGGTGGCGCGCGCGACCCGGCGCACGGCCACCACCAGGGCGGCGGTGCGCAGGTCCGGCGGACGCTTCACCGGCGCCGGCTTCGCGCCGCTCTCGCTTTGCGCGGCGGCTTCGCCCGAGTTCTCCAGCGGCAGGGTTGCGCCGCCCTTAATCTCCTGAAGGCACTCCACCACGCTGTCGACGCCGCGGCGCAAGCGGTGGCGCAGACGATGGTTCACCTCCTCCAAGTCCCACTCCGAATTTTCGATGTTCTGGACCCACTCGAAGTAGCTGACCGTCACGCCGCCGGCGTTCACCAGAATGTCCGGCAGCACGGTAACGCCGCGGGCGCAGAGAATGTCGTCGGCTGCTGGTGTGACTGGGGCATTGGCCGCCTCCACGATCAGCCTGGCCCGGACCGCCGCGGCGTTGTCGCTGCGGATCTGGTTGCCCAGCGCCGCGGGAATGAGAATATCGCAGTCGAGGGCCAGCAAATCCTCGTTGGTGAGAGTGCGACTCTCCGGCAGGCCGACCAGGGTGCCGTGCTCGCGCTTGTGGGCGGCCACCGCCTCCAGGTCGAGGCCTTTCTCGTCCAGGATCGCACCCTGGGAATCGCTGAGCGCGACGATCCTGGCGCCGGCCGCGCGGAACGCCTCGGCCGCGGCGGCGCCGACCTGGCCGTAGCCCTGGATGGCGACGCGCGCGTCCTTCAGGCCGCCGAACCCCGGCGGCGGCGCCAGCTCCAGAAAACGTTCGGTCACCAGGAAGGCGCCGTAGCCCGTCGCCTCGCGCCGCCCGACGGAGCCGCCCAGGTCCAGCGGCTTGCCGGTCACCACCGGCCGGTTGTTGCTGCCCGGATGCAGGACATCGTAGGTATCGTAGATCCAGGCCATGGTCTGTTCGTTGGTGTAGAGATCCGGCGCCGGCACGTCGGTGTGCGGCCCGATGTTGTCGCCCAGTTCGTGGATGAACCGGCGCGTGATCCGCCGCAGGTCGGTCTCGGTCAGCTCCTTCGGATCGCAGACCACGCCGCCCTTGGCGCCGCCGAAAGGCACCTTCACGATGGCGCACTTCCAGGTCATGAGCGCCGCCAGGGCCGCGACCTCGCGCCGGGTCAGCTCCGGGTGATAGCGGATGCCGCCCTTGCCCGGTCCCATGACCCGGTTGTGCAGCACGCGGTAGCCGTGAAAGGTGCGTACCGAGCCGTCTTCCATCTCCACGGGAAAGCAGACCGAGATGGTGCGCTTGGGCACCTCGAAGAACTCTATGAGGCCGCGCTTGAAACCTTCCAGGTGGGCGCGCGCGCGATTGAACTGCTCACGCGTGATGTGCAGCGGATCCAGCTCTTCCGGCAGCCCCGACACGGCGCCGGTTTCGTCGTCCCTCATCGCAGCCTGCTCACTTTCGCTTCGCGCGCTTCCTCTCGCCTCCGGCGCCGCGCAGGCCCTGGTCGAGAACCTCGATCTCCGACACTCCCGCCTCAGTCTCCATGTCGCCCAGGCGCGTGGCTTCCTTCATATAGTCGACCAGGGCCCGCTGCATGAACTCGCTCTGCAGTCTCAGCAGTTCGACCGGTGTCCTGCAGGCGCAGATCTTCTCGACGAGGTCGAGATCCTGTTTCCAGCGCCGGGTCACGAAGCCGGCCGACTCGCCGGCCAGCTTAGCCCAGGATTCCAGCCATATCTCGGCCGCCTTGGCGTTGGCCTGCACCAGGCTCTCGAACCCCTGGGCAGAAAAATCTTCCTCTGCCGGGTGCGGGGCCGGGAGACCCGCCGCACCCTTGTTCTTCGCTTGAGAGGGCATCGCATCACTCCTTCTTCAGAGTCAGCCCCGGAAGGCTAATCGATGCCCTTTCGCGGAGCCAAGGTCATTGACCTGCCTCAAGCGCCGGAAAGTAAAAGCGGCCGCCGGATCGCTCCGGCGGCCGCCCTTTGGAAACTCGCCGATCCGAAAGATCAGGAGTAGCGGTAGGGAACGCCGACCTTGTCCATGGTGGCGTTGTACTTCTTGTAGATCTCGACGACGCGGGCGGCGCGAGGGGAGATCGAAGCGATCTCGTCCCAGAACTGCTCGGCGTCCTTGACCACCTGATCCCACTCCTCGGCGGGGATGGTGGTCAGCTCCATCTTGTTGCCCTCGGCGCGCAGCTGCGCCTCGCCGCCCCAGTACCAGACCTGACGGTAGTAGTGCGACTGGTCGACGGAGATGAGGAACAGCTCCTTCAGGTGATCCGGCACCTTCGCCCAGGAATCGGTGTTGGCGAAATAGGAGCCGCACCAGGCGCCGGTCACGTTGTTCAGCAGTGCGTAGTTGCAGACATCGGCCCAGCCGACCTCGTAGGCCTCGGTGAAGCCGCACCAGGCGACGCCGTCCAGCTCGCCGGTCTGGATGGCGACTTCCACGTCGTCCCAGGGAACGGTGACCGGGATCAGGCCGTAGCGGGCCAGGAAGCGGCCGGCGGTCGGCACGCCGAAGACGCGCTTGCCGTTCATGTCGGCCAGGGAGTTGATCGGCTCCTTGGTGAAGATGTGGCAGGGGTCCCAGGCGCCGGCGCTCAGCCACTCGACACCTTCGACCTCGTCATAGGCCTCCTTCCAGATTTCGTTCAGGCCATAGCGCTGGAACAGCACCGGCAGATCCAGGCTGTAGCGCGTGGAGAACGGGAAATAGCCGCCGAAGACGGATATGTCGACCGGCGAGGCCATGGTGGCGTCGTCGCTCTGCACCGCGTCGATGGTGCCGTTCTGCAGGGCGCGGAACAGCTCGGACGTCGGGACCAGCTGATCGGCGTAGTAGAGCTCGATCTCCATCTCGCCGTTCGCCGCCTTGTTGAAGGCTTCGATCTGCGGCTTGATGACGTGAGCGCCCAGCGGTGCACCCGAATAGGTCTGGAGACGCCACTTGATCGGCCCGCTCTGGGCGTGAACGTAGGGGGCCGCCAGGGTGGAGGCGGCGACCGCCGTACCGCCGACACCGGCGTTCTTCAAGAACGAACGGCGCCCCGTGTTGACCGTCTTGTCGGCCGCCTTCCCTGCCTTGTTAGGTTGTGACTTCTTCGTCATTGCCTTCTCCTGTTTCATACGGATTCACTTTCTCAGCCAGCCTCCCCCAACGCGACCTTTCGATCCGACCCGAAGTCTCGCCCTACTTGGATGCGAACTCGGGGAAGCCCGTCACACGTACCGGCCGCCCTGGAAAACCTCCCGAGAGGATGCCCCTCTGGCGCGGCTGCGCGCCCGGCCGGTAGATGTCTCTCTAATTCCTTGGTCACCATCCCCCGCAATCAAAGCGTCCATCGAGGCTTCGGCGCTTCAATGAACGGATACCCCCGCCGCCGCCAGTTCCCCCGCCAGCGCGCCCGCCGGCACGCGGTCGCAGACCAGCGCACCGATGCGCTCCAGCGGGCAGACCGCGAAGGCCGCCCGGCGCTGGAACTTCGACGCATCGGCCACCACGATCAGATTATCGGCGTTCTCCATCATCGCCCGGGCCACCTGGGCCTCGTCGAAGTTGAAGTCCGTGGCGCCGGCCGCCGCGTCCAAGGCACCGATGGTAATCAGGGCGTGGTCCGCATGGAACGATTGAATCTCCGAAATCGCCGTCGGGCCGACGGTTTCCTGATTATCGCCGTCGAAGCGTCCCCCCAGCAGAAAAATCACCGTTCGGTTGCCGCCTCCGGACATCACCGCCGCGATGCGTGTGGAATTGGTGATCACCGTCAGGCCGCCGATCTTCGCGATCTCCTCGGCGCACATCAGGGTCGTGGAACCGGTGTCGATGAAGATCGTGTCCCCGGGCGCGATGAGGCGCGCCGTCTTTTCCGCGATCACGCGCTTGGCCACCGCGTTGAGGACCATGCGCTCGCGGAACGGCCCCTCTTCCTGGCGGCCGGGCAGCTTGGCGCCGCCGTGAAATTTCTGGATGCTGCCGGTCTCCGCCAGGGCGGCGAGGTCGCGGCGAATGGTCTCGTGGGAGGTCTTGAAGCGGAGCGCAAGCTGCTCGACGCTGACCTTGCCGTGGCGGCGCACCGCCTCGGCGATCTTCTCCCGGCGCAGCTTGGGGCCGAGAAAACGCGCCTTGCTCTTCGTTTTTGCCGTCAAGAGCGGCCCCCGCCGGAACGACCCGAAAATGTGCGCCTCCAGGCATCCATATGCAATGCCCGAATCCACAAAATATCTATTATCTTATTGTTTTTGCTCAAATATTCTGCGCCCATATGTTTGGCATTTTATTGACCGAAAGGGCAATCTCAAGTACGGTAGGCGTCTGCTCCTTACGGGGCAAGTGTAATTTCCGAAAGCCGCCGGCGCCGTGAGGATGCTCCCCGCCGCCGCCAGCCACGAGGACCACGCCTCCGTTATGCCCGACGCCCCGGCAGACCATCCGGCGCAACGCGGTGAGACCTTCGACGCCGCGGTGATCGGCGCCGGGGTCGTCGGCTGCGCCGTGGCGCGGCGGCTGACCCTTGAAGGCGCCAAAGTGGTGGTGATCGAAAAGGCCAGCGACATTCTGGACGGCGCCAGCAAAGGCAACAGCGGCATCCTGCACACCGGCTTCGATGCGCCGCCGGACTCCCTGGAGCAGCGCTGCATCGCCGCCGGTTACCGGGAATACCTGGAAATCCGCGAGCGGCTGAATCTGCCTCTGCTCGCCTGCGGCGCCCTGGTGCTGGCCTGGAACGAAGAGGAGGAGGCCCGGCTGCCCGCCTTGATGGCGCAGGCAAGGGCCAACGGGGTCGACGACGTCGCGGCGCTGAGCCGGGCCGAGATCCTGGCCCTGGAGCCCAATCTCTCGCCCCGCGTCCGGGCTGGGTTCCGCGTGCCGCGCGAGTACGTCATCGACCCCTGGAGCGCCCCCACCGCCTACCTGCGGCAGGCCCTGGAGAACGGCGCCGCCTGCCGGCGCGGCTGCGAGGTGCTGGGTGGCGCTTTCGACGGGGAAGCCTGGGACCTGGAGACGGGCGGCGGGCCGCTGCGGGCCCGCGCCGTCGTCAACTGCGCCGGGCTGTACGGCGATATCGTCGACCGCCGCCTGCTGGGCGAGGCCAGCTTCACCATCCGCCCGCGCAAGGGCCAGTTCGTGGTCTTCGACAAGGCGGCGGCCAGCCTCGCCGAGGCCATCATCCTGCCGGTGCCGACCGCCAAGACCAAGGGCGTGGTCATCTGCCGCACCAGCTTCGGCAATCTGCTGGTGGGGCCGACCGCGGAGGACCAGGACAGCCGCGACGACGCCTCGACCGACGGCGCAACGCTGAAGATGCTGCGCGACAAAGGCATCGAGATGCTGCCGGCCCTGGCCGGGATGCCCGTCACCGCCACCTACGCCGGCCTGCGCCCCGCCAGCGAGGACAAGGACTACCAGGTGAAAGCGCGCGCGGCGCAACGCTACGTCACCGTCGGCGGCATCCGCTCGACGGGGCTCAGCAGCGCCCTCGGCCTGGCGCGCGAGGTCCACCGCCTGCTGGTCTCCTTCGGCGACAGCTACACTCCGCCGCAGGAAGCCGCCTGGCCCCGGGCCGGCGTGCTGACCGACTACGCCGAGCGCGCCTGGGCCCGGCCGGACAACGGCGGCATCGTCTGCCACTGCGAACTGGTGACCCGGCGCGAGATCGAGGCGGCTCTGGACGGCCCGCTGGCCGCGCGCAGCCTCGCCGGCCTGAAGCGCCGGACCCGTGCCACCATGGGACGCTGCCAGGGTTTCTACTGCCTGGGCGCCCTCTCGCAGATCACGGAAGGGTGCTTTGAAGAACCGCTGGCGGAGGACGAAGGCGATGCGGGGTGATCGCAAGACCCTGCCGCAGGCGGTCGAGGTGGCCGTCGTCGGCGGCGGCCCGGCCGGCCTCGCCGCCGCGACGCGGCTGAAGGAACGCGGCGTCGCCTCGGTCGCGGTGCTGGACCGCGAGCCCCGGGCCGGCGGCATCCCGCGCCACTGCGGCCACTACCCCTTCGGCCTGCGCGAGTTCCACCGCCTGCTGCGCGGCCCCGACTACGCCCGGCGCCTGGTGGCCCGCGCCGAGAAGGCCGGCGTCGAGATCTATCCGCAGACAACCGTCACCGCCATCGCCCCTGGGCCGCGCTTGACTCTATCGACGCCCGAGGATCTGAGCGAATTGTCCGCCAGGAAAGTCCTGCTGGCCACCGGCGTGCGCGAGACCAGCCGCGCCGCGCGCTTCATCGGCGGCCAGCGCCCGCTGGGCGTGGTCTCCACCGGGGCGCTACAGTCCATGGTCTACCTGGCCGGCAAGCGCCCCTTCGCGCGCCCGGTCATCCTGGGCAGCGAACTGGTTTCCTTTTCCGCCATTCTCACCTGCCGCCACGCGGGCATCCGCCCCGCGGCCATGATCGAAGCAGGCGAGCGAATCACCGCGCGCAGCTTCTTCCAGGCCCTGCCGCTCCTCTCCGGCATCCCGCTGCATCTCGGCACCGAATTGCTCGCCATTCACGGCAAGCGCCGGGTCGAAGGCGTCACCCTGCGCGGGCCCGGCGGCGCGGAGCAGGAACTGGCCTGCGACGGCGTCATCGTCACCGGCGCCTTCACGCCGGAGGCGACGCTCTGCCGCCTGGGCCACCTGGAACTCGACGCCACGGATAAGGGGGGCAGCGGCGGCCCGGTCATCGACCAGTTCGGCCGCTGTTCCGATCCCGACTTCTTCGCCGCCGGCAATTTGCTGCGCCCGGTGGAGACCGCCGGCTGGAGCTGGCGTGAAGGCGTCGCCGCCGGCGACGTGCTGGCCGACAGCCTGGCCGGCCGGCTGCCGCCCGCCGAGCGCCACCTGAAGATCGTCGCCGATCACCCGGCAATCAAGCTGGCGCTGCCCCAGCGCATCGCCCTGCCCTTCACCGAGGGCGCCCTGCCCCCTCTGCAGCTACGGATGACGCGTGCCGCCGCCGGACGGCTGGAGGCGCGCGACGGCGACACCGTCGTCTGGTCGAAGACCCTGTCGGCCCTGCCGGAGCGCCGGGTGCTCTTGCCGCTCAACGAGGTCGCCCGCAAGGTGCGTGGCGGCACTCTTTCCCTCAGCTTCTCCGAGGTCGCCTGACATGACCATCGCCGCCATCGATCAAGGCACCACCAGCACCCGCGCCCTGGCCCTGGAAGCCGGCGGCGCCGCGCGCGTGGTCAAAGCGGTGGAGCACCGCCAGATCTATCCGCAGCCCGGCTGGGTCGAGCATGACCCGGAGGAACTGATCGCCAGTATCCGCACCTGCGCCGAAGCGGTCGAGGCGCCGGAGGCCTTCGGGATCGACAACCAAGGGGAAAGCTGCCTCGCCTGGCATGCGGAAACCAAAGAGGCCGTCTCACCGGTCATCGTTTGGCAGGACAGCCGCACGGCGGAGACCCTCGAGATCCTGAAGCGCGACGGCGCCGAAGCGCTGACCCTGGAACGCGCCGGCCTGCCGCTCGACGCCTACTTCTCCGCCGCCAAGCTGGCTTGGATCGTGGAGACCCTGCCCGAAGCAAAGCGGCTGCTCGACAAGGGCAAGCTGCGCCTCGGCACCACCGACGCCTTCTTCCTGGACCGCCTGACCGGACGCTGCGTCACCGACATCACCACCGCCTCGCGCACCTCGTTGATGAACCTGGCAAGCGGCCTCTGGGATGAAGAACTCTGCCGCCTCTTCGGCGTGCCGATCGAGGCTCTGCCGGAGATCGTGCCCACCACCGGCGATTTCGGCGCGCTGGAGGTCGCGGGCAGGGCGGTCCCGGTGACCGCCAGCCTGGTCGATCAACAGGCGGCGCTCTACGGCCACGGCTGCCGCAAGGCCGGCGACGTGAAGATCACCTTCGGCACCGGCGCCTTCGTCCTCATGCTGACCGGCGCCGAGATCCTGCGCGCGCCGGACAAGGGCCTGTTGCCCACCGTGGCCTGGCAGCTTGCGGGCGAAGAACCGGTCTACGCCCTGGACGGCGGCGTCTATTCGGCCAGCGCCGCGGTCAACTGGGGGCGCGGGCTCGGCCTGTTCCAGGATTTCGACTGGCTGAACCGCCTGGAGGGGCCGCCGTCCCTGGAAGCGGGCCTCGCCTTCGTGCCCGCGCTCTCCGGTCTGGCCTGTCCGCATTGGGACCGCCGGGCGCGCGGCACCTGGGTCGGCCTTTCCATCGACCACGGGCCGGCGGAGCTGATGAAGTCCATCCTGGAGGGGGTGGCCTGCCGCGCCGCCGAGGTGGTCCAGGCGATGTCCAGCCTGCTGCCGGCCAGCGGCCCGCTGTCCGTCGACGGCGGCATGTCGGCCAATCCCTACTTCCTGCAGTTCCTGGCCGACATCCTGGAGCGCGAATTGAACGTCTCGACCAACGCCGAACTGACCGGCAGCGGAACGGCGAGGCTGGCCGCCCTGGCCTGCGGCCACGGCGTGACCGAAGGCGGCGCGGTACAGGCGGTGCGCCCGGCGGCGACGCGCGGCGAGCTGCTGGCCAGGTTCGCCGAAGCGGTGAAGGTATCGCGCGGCTGGAAAGGCTGAGGCGCCCGCTTCAAGGCATCGCGGCACGCAGGAAGGCGTCCAAAGGCCGGTCAAGCTCTTCGACGTGCGTTAATGTCTGCTCGACGTAGTCGACGACGCCGTCATGCAGGGCGCCCGGCTCGTCCAGCAGCAGGAAACGGTCGATGGCGGCGAGGCTGTCGCGCAGGCTCTCATGGTGGCCGCGGTGCGCCTCGTAATCCGGAAAGCCAAAGCTGCGCATGGCGTCCTCTTCGATGGCGAAGTGCCGCTCCATCCAGACTTGGAACCGCAGCAGAACCTGCTTGGCGAAAGCCGTGTCGCCCGCCGCCACGGCCTTGCTCAGGTCGTCGAGGAGCTCACGCAGTTCGAAATGGTCGTCAAGGATGAGATCCAGGCACTTGGCTACGCTTTCGCGCGCCCTGGCGCCCCCGTCGCCGGTATCCGTCATGCCGCCCCGCCGTGTCTTGCCGCAAGAAGCACTGGATCAGAGAGTCCGCATCTTTCGCCAGAAGTCTGACACAGTTCCCTCGAAAGTGGAATGTCCGAAGGCCTTGGCATCCGGCCCAGGCCTTCCGGGGGTCCTGCGCAGGTCCTCCCGGACCTAGACGACCACCAGCGTCACCAGCGCGAAGTAGATGGCCAGGCTGGCCACGTCCTGAATGATGGTGCAGACCGGGCCGCTGCCCAGCGCCGGGTCGAAGCCGAGGCGCTGGAAGGCCCAGGGCAGACCGAAGCCGACCACCGCCGACACCGTGCCCGCGCCCAGCACCGCCAGTCCCAACGCCACGGCCAAAGGGCCGTCGCCGAAGACCAGATAGACCGGCAAGGCCGAGAGCGCGCCCATGGCCAGGCCGATGGTCAGGCCGATGATCAGCTCGTCGCGCACCAGGCGCAGCAGCCCGACCTCCACCACCGAGAGGGCGCGCACCGCCACGGAGACCGCCTGGGTGCCGATGGCCCCGGCGATGTAGACCAGCGCCGGCACGAAGAAGGCGACGGTGACGTTGGCATTCAGCGTTTCCTCGAAAAGGGCGACCACCGCCGTCGCCGCCGTGGATGCCAGCAGGCCGACGACGAGCCAGGGCAGGCGGCGGCGCACGCGGTCGTGGATCGGCGCCTGCAAGGCCTCGGCCGCGCCGTCGGCGTGACGCTGGATACCCGCCAGGCGCTGCAGATCCTCCATGTGCTCGTGCCGCAGGATGTCGAGCAGGGCTTCCGGCGGCACCGCGCCCACCAGCCGGCCCGCCCTGTCCAGTACCGGCACCGCGATCATGTCCTTCTCCATGGCCAGCAGGGCGATGTGTTCCTGATCGTCGTCCAACTGCGCGGTGCCGTGGCGTTCCTCGACGATGCCGCCGATTTCCTCCTCGGGCGCGGCGGCCAGCAGGTCGTTGATGCGCACGACGCCGGTGAAGCGCCCTTCGCCGTCGGTCACGAAGATGCAATCCGCGCAGTCGAAGCGATGGCCGCGCAACTCCTCCTCCACCACCGCCACGGGCAGGTCGGCGGTGGCCTTGGGAATTCCCGTCACCATGTGAAAGGCGGCCGTTTCCAACGCCTCTTCCTTGTCTTCCACGGTGTGAGCTTGCATCGTCACGGGGCTCCTGTGCTGCCTTGCCGCGGCGTTTGACCCACGTCAATGTGGGCAGCCCGCCGCCGCCGCAGCATAGCACCACCTTGGCCCAGGGAGAGCCGCTCCATGTCCAGCGCACCGACCCCGCAAGACGTCCTCAACGCCGTCCGCCGCACCTGGCGCAGCGCGCCGCGCATTGGCCCCAAGGCACCGCACGGCAACATGGAATTCGACGCCGGCACCCTGACCCTGGAAGGCGAGATGCCGGATATCGCCGCCAAGAAGCTGGCCCTCGAGCTGGCCGCCGCGGTGCCGGGCGTGACGGGCATCGTCGACCGCCTGCACGTCGCCCCGGCCGAGCGCCTGGAGGACGGCGAGATCCGCGATCTGGTGAGCCGCGCGCTGGAACAGGAGCCGGCCTTCGCCGAACTGGCGCTGTCGGAGATCGTCAAGGGCGGGGAAAAGATCCTGCGCGACCCGGCCGAGCGCAAACGCGGTTGGATCCGGCTTTCCGTCGCCGAGGGGGTGGTGACGCTGGACGGCGAGGTGCCGGGCCTGGAGTTCAAGCGCCTGGCCGGCGTGCTGGCCTGGTGGGTGCCGGGCAGCCGCGACGTCGTCAACGGCCTGGGCATCACCCCCGAGGAGGCGGACAACGACGCGGAGATCACCGGCGCCGTGCGCATGGCCCTGGAGAAGGACCCCTTCGTCAACGCCGGGCAGATCATCGTCGGCACCGTCGACGCCGTGGTCACCCTGGCCGGACTGGTGCCGAGCGAAAGCGAGCGCGAGATGGCGGAGTGCGATGCCTGGTACGTCTTCGGCGTCGACCGGGTCCACAACAAGATCGAGGTGGCGCCCTTTGCGGCGGGCTGATCGCCGCCGGGGGACCTCGATGTCCCGCAGCGGCATGACCGCCGTGAGGAAACTCGCCCTCTGTTTCCTGCTGCTGGCCGTCGTCTTCGTCACCGCGGGTCCGGCCGCGGCCCAGGATGGCGGGGAGAACCCCTGGTACCGGACCGATGCCAAGGGCGAGGTCGAAATCTCGCTGCATTTCTTCTATTCCGCGACCTGCCCCTATTGCGCCGAGGCCGAGCGCTTCCTGCCGGGGCTGCTGCTGCGGCGGCCCTGGCTGAAGCTGGAATCCTACGAAGTGGACTCCTCGGCGGAGAACCGCGCCCTCTTCGCCGATTTCGCCGCCGCCCTGGACGAGGAGATTCTGGGCGTGCCCGCCTTCTTCCTCTGCGGCCAGATGATCGTGGGCTTCGACGAGAGCACGGGAGGAGTCCTGGCCGCCACCGCCGACTACTGCCATGAGCTGTTGCAACAGGATGTGGCGGCCGAGCTGAAGGCTACCGAGCTGAAGGCGGCGGAGCCCCCGGCGCAGGAGGTCGCCCTGCCCTTCTTCGGCGCCCTGCAGGCCGGACAGCTTTCCCTGCCCGTCCTCACCCTGGTGCTGGGCGGCGTCGACGCTTTCAACCCCTGCGCCTTCTTCGTGCTGCTGTTCCTGCTGAGCCTGCTGGCCCACGCCCACAGCCGCCGCCGCATGCTTCTGGTCGGCGGCGTCTTCGTGCTGTTCTCCGGCCTGCTCTATTTCGTCTTCATGGCCGCCTGGCTGCATTTCTTCCTGGTGCTGGAGGGGCTGCGCGCGGTGACCCTGATCGCCGGCCTTGTCGCCGGCGCGCTGGCGGTCATCAATCTCAAGGATTTTTTCCTGGCCGGACGGGGCCCCTCGCTGGAAATCCCCGAAGGACGCAAGCCGGAGCTCTTCGCGCGCATGCGCGGCCTGCTGGCGGCCGACAGCCTGCCGGCGATGCTGGCCGGCACGGTCGTCCTGGCCCTGGCGGCGAACACCTACGAACTGCTGTGCTCCACCGGCTTCCCCCTGGTCTACACCCGGGCCTTGACGCTGAACGAGCTTTCGACCGGCGGTTACTACCTTTACCTGGCGTTCTACAACCTGGTCTACGTGCTGCCGCTGCTGGCCATCGTCGTCGTCTTCACCTTCGCCTTGGGCAGCCGCAAGCTGAGCGCCGGCGAAGGCCGCGTGCTGAAGCTGCTGTCGGGCTTGATGATGCTGGGCCTCGCCGTGGTGCTGGTCGCCGCGCCGGATCTGCTGAACAATGGCCTGACCGCCCTTGTCCTGCTCGTCCTCGCGCTGCTGGCGACCTGGCTGCTGCACCGGCTGGTGAAAGGGCGCATACTCGGGTCCTGACCCACATGAAGGTGGCGGCGTTGTGCCGCTGCCTTGCTGCTCCCGGACCGGGAAGGAGGGACGCCATGACCTGTGCCGCAGCCGACCCCCGCAAGGGCAAGGGGCCGAAGCGGCCCTACAGCTACAGCGAGGGCAGCGACGAGTCGCCCTCGCTGCTGGAGGAGGAGCCGGTGGATATCGAGGAGAGCACCCCCGCCGACAAGCGCAGCTCGGTGGAAGGCGTGGAGTCCGACGACAAGACGCCACCGTTGTTCGAGGAATAGAACGCCCCGGCGTCTGACCTTTGTGACCGCGGCTGCCTAGACCGCGGCCAAGTGGCCGCCGCCGAAGTCGTGCAGGCGGACGTAGTCGGGCGTGAAGTCGAGGCTCCGCACCGGGCTCGGCACCTCGCCGGTAAGACGCAGGCGGTCGCCGCGCCGGCGCGTCGGATCGGCGATGGGCACCGCCTCCAGAAGCCGCTTGGTGTAGTCATGGCGCGGATTTTCGAAGACCGCGGCGCGCGGCCCCATCTCGACGATCTGCCCCAGATACATGACCGCGACCCGGTGGCTTACCTGCTCGACCACCGACATGTCGTGAGAGATGAAGAGGAAGGAGAGCCCCAGGTCGTCCTGAAGTTCCTGCAGCAGGTCGAGAACCTGCGCCTGCACCGAGACATCGAGGGCCGAAACGCTCTCGTCGGCGACGATGACCTTGGGATTCAGCGTCAAGGCGCGGGCGATGCAGATGCGCTGGCGCTGGCCGCCGGAGAACTCGTGGGGGTGGCGACGGACTGCGTCCGCACCGAGACCGACCCGGCGGAACAGCTCCACCACCCGGTCCTCCAGCTCCCGACCCTGGGCCATCTTGTGGATGACAAGAGGCTCCGCCACCAGGCGCCCGACCGTCATGCGCGGATCCAGCGAGGCGAAAGGGTCCTGGAAAATCATCTGAATGTCTCGGCGCACCGGCGCCATCCGGGTTGCCGAGAGGCCGGCGATATCGCGGCCGGCAATGGCGATTTCGCCCTCCCAGGGCACCAGGTTCAACAGCGCCTTGCCGGTCGTCGACTTGCCGCAGCCCGACTCGCCGACCAGAGCCAGGGTCTCGCCCGCGGCGATGTCGAAGGATATGCGCTCCACGGCATGCACGCGGCGCTGCGGACGCTGCAACAGGCCACCGACGATGTCGAAGCGCACGGTGAGATCGCGGACCCGCACCACCGGCGCAGGCGCCGCTTCCTTGCGTTCGCTCCGGGCGCGCAGCGGGCGGTCGCGCCCTGCCATGCTGCCCAGCTTCGGCACCGCCGCCAGAAGCTTTCGCGTATAGGCCTGCCTCGGGGCCTGGAAGAGGCTCTCCACCCCGTCGGCCTCGACCACGCGGCCCTGATTCATCACGACGACCCGGTCGGCCATCTCCGCCACCACACCCATGTCGTGGGTGATCAACAGGATCGCGGTGCCGAACTCCTGTTGCAGGTCCTCCATCAGCGCCAGGATCTGCGCCTGGATGGTGACGTCCAGGGCCGTGGTGGGCTCGTCGGCGATCAATACCTTGGGATTGCAGCACAGCGCCATGGCGATCATCACGCGCTGGCGCATGCCGCCGGACATCTCATGGGGATACTGGCGGAAACGCCGCACCGGCTCCGAGATGCGCACCGCCTCCAGCACCCGCACCGCTTCCTGCCGGGCCGCGGGAAGGGAGAGGTCGCGGTGGGCGCGCAGGGCCTCGACAAGCTGCGTGCCCACGGTCATCACCGGGTTCAGAGAGGTCATGGGCTCCTGGAAGATCATCGCGACCTCGCCGCCGCGCACCTTCAGCATCTCGCGCTCCGGCAGGGCGAAGAGGTTCTTGTCGCCCAGCCACGCCTCTCCGGCGGCGACCCCGGCGCCCTCGGGCAGCAGCCCCATGAGCGAGAGCGCCGTGATCGATTTGCCCGATCCGGATTCGCCGGCGATGCAGAGAGTCTCGCCTTCGTACAGATCGAGGCTCACATCGTCGACGACCCGCCGTGGCCCCTCCTCGGTGGCCACGGCGACCGCCAGGCTGCGCAGCGACAGCACCTTCCTGGCACTGCTCGCCCCCGCGCCCGAGGGCATTGGATCGGCCCGGCCCGCGCCCATCAATCCAGCACGACACGCGGGAAGTAAAAGGACACGATCCAGTTCGGCTGGTCGACAATCTCGCTGATGCGCAAATCGCCGCAGACCGAGCACAGCATGTAGGCTTCGACCGGCGCCATGCCGTGACGCGCCGCCAGCAGGTCCACCATCTGGGAGACCGCCGCCTTGGCGCCCTCGAAGAGGTCGCTGCCGACGCCGGTGGTCACCTCGTAGCCCTTCTCGTCCAGATGACGGGTCACCGGGCCCGGCGTGGTGAAGCGCGGCATCTTGAGGCCGGCGTCCTTCACCAGGTCGAGCGTCAGCACCACATCCATCGGGCTTTCGATGGCGGTGCCGCAGACCTCCCCGTCGCCCTGGGCGGCGTGGGTATCGCCGATGGAGAACAGCGCTCCCGCGACTTCCACCGGCAGATAGAGCTCGGTGCCCGCCGCCAGGTCGCGGATGTCCATGTTGCCGCCGACGCGCCGCGGCGGCACCACGGAATGCAGTCCCGGCTCCGCCGGCGCCAGGCCGATGGTTCCGGCGAAGGGCTTCAGCGGCACCCTGCCGCCCGGCCCGTAAAGCGCCGGAGCGAGACCGGCGGCGTCGTATTTCCAGATGTTGAGGGCCGCCTCGCCGAACTGGTCGGCCAGCAGGCCGAAGCCGGGAATGTTGGCCGTCCAGCCGAAGCCGGAGGGCTTGAATTCATGGATCGTCACCTTGATGGCATCGCCCGGCTCGGCGCCCTCGACGAAGACCGGGCCGGTAACCGGGTTCACCTTGCCGAAATCGAGCCCGGCAACGTCATCCACCGTGGAGTCCTTGGTGAGCTGGCCGCCGGAGGCGTCCAGGCACTCGAACTCGATGGTGCTGCCGGGCGCGACGGTCATGACGGGTGGGATCGAACGATCCCACCCGAAATGATGGTGCGTGCCATGAATGGTGTAGTCATGGGCTTTGCACATGGTTACTGCGCGTCCTTTGCGTAAACGTAGTCGTAGTGAACCGGAATGTGCACCGGATCGACGAAGATCCCCTCCGGCCCGTCGAGACGGCTGGAGCGGATGGTGAAGCGCTGCTCGTTGAAGATCGGCACCCAGGGGGCCTCATCCTGGATTTCCGTGAAGATCTTCTTCCACTCCTCGATGCGCGCCGCGGCCTGGGAAGGATCGGCCATGGAGTCCGCCTTGATGGCGCGGGCATCCAGCGTCTCGTTGCAGTACCAGGCCCAGTTCCAGCCGCCCGGCACGGCGCCGCCGCAGCCCAGGATCGGGCCGTAGAAGTTAGAGGGATCGGGGAAGTCCGCGATCCAGGCCATGCCGCCGGACCAGATCATCGGCGCCTGGTCGGCCTCGCCGCCGGCGGCGATGACGTTGGCCTGGGCCAGGGACTTGATCTCCGCCTTGATGCCGATCTCGGCCAGATCCTGCTGGATCGCCTGGGCGATGCGCGGCTGCGGGTCGGTGTTGGCGACGAAGAGCTCGGTCTCGAAGCCGTCGGCCAAGCCTGCCTCGGCCAGCAGCGCCTTGGCCTTGGCCGGATCGTAGGAGAAGCCCTCGTAGCTCTCGTCGTAGCCCGGCATCAGCGGCGGCAGCGGCTGGTTGGCCGGCACGGCGCGTCCGTTGATGATGCGCACGATGCGATCCTTGTTGATCGCCATGTTCACGGCCTGGCGGACCTTCAGGTTATCGAAGGGCTTCGTCTTCACGTTCAAGGTGACGTAGCCGGTGTGCAACTGGCTGCCCTCGACGATCAGGTCCTTGAACTTGGGATTGTTCTTGGTCTCCAGGAACTTCGCCGGGGGAATGCCGTCGCCGGCGATGTCCACCTCGCCGCGCTCCAGGCGCAGCAGGGCGACGATGGGCTCCTGCCCAACCTCGAAGACGATCTGGTCGAGACGCGGCAGGCCCTCGTGATAGTAGTCCTTGTTGCGCTCGAAGACGACGCGCTGGCCCAGGGTCCACTCCGCCAGCTTATAGGCGCCGGTCCCGACCGGGTGCTTGCCGAAGTCCGCGCCGTGCTTCTCGGTCTCCTCGGAGGGAACCACATGCGCGAAGTTCAGCGCCATGACATGCAGGAAGGTCGCATCCGGCCGCGACAGCACGATCTTCACCGTCGAATCGTCGACCGCCTCGACGCCTTCCAGCCCCTTGGCATCGCCCGAGGAGGCAGCGTCGAAACCCTTGATGGCGCCGAAAAAGCCGGCGCCCGGGCTCTGGGTCGCCGGGTCGACCACGCGCTCCAGCGAGTACTTCACGTCCTTGGCCGTCATTTCACGGCCATTGTGGAACTTCACGCCCTTGCGCAGCTTGAAGGTATAGGTCATGCCGTCGCCGGAGATCTCGTAGCTCTCGGCCAGATCCGGCACCAGCTCGGTGGTGCCCGGCTTGTAATCCATCAGGCCGTCGAAGAGGCTCTTGATCATCGACCAGTTCTGCCAATCGTATCCGATGGCCGGGTCCAGCGTCGACACGTCGTCCTTGTAGGTGACGGTCATGGAACCGCCTTGCTTTACCTGCGCCAGCGCCGGAGCGACGGCTGAACCCGACAGCAGGAGCACGGCGGCACCTGCGAGCAACCACTTTTTCATTTCAAGTCTCCCTGTTCTGAACTTGATCGAACGCCCGGAGGCGTTCCTCCCCTTCTGCAACAACACTGCTTCACTCACCTGAGCTTGATCCTGGGATCGATGAAAAGCGCCACGATGTCGGCGACGAGATTGCCGATGACAATGGCGCAGGCGGCCACCAGGGTGACACCCATGATGATGGGAATGTCGACGCGCTGGATGGCCTGCCAGGCGAGTTGACCGATGCCCGGCCAACCGAAGACCGATTCGACCACCACGATGCCGCTCATCAGCAGGCCGATGTCGATCCCGACCATGGCGACCACCGGCAGCAGGGCGTTGGGTACCGCGTGGTGCAGCACGACCCGCCCCTTGCTGAGGCCCTTGGCCCGCGCCGTGCGCACGAAATCCTGCTGCAGCACGTCCAGCATGGAGGAGCGCATCATGCGGGCGTACCAGCCGGCGCCCAGAAATCCGAGAGTCAGGGCCGGCAGCACCACGTGCTGCGGCGTGCCGTAACCGCTGAGCGGAAACCAGTTGAGCCAGTAGGCGAAGACATAGATCAACAGGATGCCGACCACGAACTGCGGCGCCGAGACCCCGACGAAGGAAAAGACCATGAGACCCTGGTCGAGCTTCGTCCGCCGACGCACCGCCGCGACGATCCCGACAGTCAGGCCGATTACCAGCTCGGCGCAGATGCCGGCGGCCATGAGCAGCAGGCTGGGCGGCAGCCGTGAGGCGATCAGGGTGTTGACCTCGGTCTTCTGGATGTAGGAGCGGCCCAGGTCGCCCTGCAACAGGCCGGCCAGATAGTGCAGATAGCGCTCATAGAACGGCAGATTGAGACCGAGCTGCTCGCGGATGCTCTCCACAGTTGCCGCGGTGGCACTGCGCCCGGCGATCTGGCGCGCCGGGTCGGCCGGCAGCAGATAGAGCAGCACGAAGGTCACCAGACTGATCCCCAGCAGGATCAACGCCGACCCGAGCAGCCGCCGCAGCAGGTAAGCCGCCATCAGCTTCGGCCCTTCTGCTTGGGGTCGAGAATGTCGCGCAGGGCGTCCCCGACGACGTTGAAGGACAATGCCAGCAGCAGGATCGCCGCGCCGGGAATGAAGACCAGCCAGGGCGCGGTGGTGAAGTAGGTCTGGTTCTCGAAGATGATGTTGCCCCAGCTTGGCGTCGGCGGTTGCACGCCGATCCCGAGGAAACTGAGCGTCGCCTCCAGTAGCACCGTGGTCGCGATGCCCAGCGTCGCCCAGACCACCATGGTCGACACCAGGTGCGGGGCGATGTGCTGCACCAGAATGCGCAGCCGCGAGGCGCCGAGGCTGCGCTCCGCCTCGACGAAATCACGCTCGGAAAGAGAGATGGTCTCGGTGTAGATGACCCGCGCCACCTGCACCCAGTTCACCATGGCGATGACCAGCGCGACGATCCACAGGCTGGGACGGAAGATCGCCGCCAGAACGATCGCCAGCAGAAGTGCGGGAAAGGCCATCATCAGATCGGTGAAGCGCATCAGAAGGGCACCCACGAAGCCCCGCAGGAACCCAGCGGTGATGCCGATGATGGCGCCGGTGAGCACGGCGACGCCGTTGGCGACGATGCCGATCACCAGCGAGGTGCGCGCGCCGTAGACCAGACGCGAGAAGAGGTCGCGGCCCAGAAGGTCGGTGCCGAGAATGAAGTCTCCGCCCGGCGGCAGCGGCGCCCCCTCCAAGGTCAGCCCCTCGAAGAGCTGTGCGTCCGGCGCGAAGGGGGTGATGAACGGCGCCAGCAGCGCCATGATCACGATGACGGCGATGATCAGCAGCCCGAAGACGGCAAGCTTACGCCGCAGCAGTTCCTTGAGCACCGTCATCGCACGCCGAAACCACCGCTTTGGCGCCGGGGCAAGAGCGCGCGCAGGACGACCTCGTCGGCGGCCGCGCAGAGAGCTTCCACGGTGACGCGCCGCTCCATGGCGGCGGCGCGCAGGATCGCGAAGGCCTTGTCCTCGTCCAGGCCGCCGAGGCGCATCAGCGTCAGCACCGCGCGGATCACCTCCGGGCGCTGGCGCAGGCGCTTCCGCAACGCCTCGATGCGCGCCTCCTGCTCGCGGGCCTGGGCGAAGCTGTGGCTGGCCAGCACCAGGGCGCTGTAGACGCCGCTGGACTGCACCGGCTTGACGAGGTGCGAGGAGATGCCCTGGGCCATCACCCATTCCAGGCGCCCCGGCGCCTCGGAGCGCATCAGCGCGATGAGCGGCACGGGCGGCTGGCCGGCGGGCCAGGGAAAGAGACCGTCGTAGCCGCTGTCGCCGTCGAAGAACACCGCCTTGACCGCCGGTTCCAGGCGTTCCAGGCAGGGCCAGGCGAATTGCGTGGCGACGCCGAAGCGCTCCAGTTGGCGGGCCAGCCGCTGCATGCCCGCATCCTCGCGGTGCAGGACCGCCACCTGCCAGCCGCGGAAGTTGGGCGTGCGGAAGCCGTTCATTTCACCACCTTCAAGCGGGCCGGGCCGGTGCCCGCCGCGGAGCGGCGCTCGACATCGGCGGCGAAGGCGCGGGCGTCGAAATCGACCAGGTAGGGGTCCGCAGCAATGGGCTCCGGCGCCGCCTCGATGACCTTGAAGACGCCGTCTCCCTCGACCCGGCCGATGTAGGGCCTGAGCGCCGCGTGATTGGTGCGGCGATCGATCCGGGTCGTCCCCAGCGGCGTATCCAGGTCGAGCGCGAAGAGCGCCTCCTTCACCGCCTCGATCTCGTCGCTGCCGCAGGCGAGGATCGCCTCGGCCAGCAGCTTCACGGCGACATAGGCGTTCACCAGGTAGACCGAGTTGCGCCGCGCCGCGCCGAAACGCGCCCGGACCCGCTGGCGGAAAGCGTGGCTGGCCGGGGTTTCCAGGCTGTCGAAGTAGATGGCGGTGGAGATCAGGCCGGCCTGCGCCGGGCCGACGCTGTCCAGCTCGGCCTCGGTCAGGTTGCAGCTCACCACCGGGCGGCGTCCCGGCGCGAAGGAAGCGTCTTCGCGCGCGGCGGCATGATAGGCGGCCAGGAAGGCGTAGCTGGAAGTGCCCACCAGATTGTTGAGGACGAAGTCGGGCCGCTGCTCGCGGATGTCCTCGATCAGGCGCCCGACGTCCTGCGCCGAGAAGGGTAGATATTTTTCGCCCGCCACCTCGCCGCCGGAGGCCTGCACCAGTTCGCGCGCGGTGCGGTTGGTTTCCCAGCCCCAGATGTAGTTGGAACCGACGAGGTAAACCCGCTTGCCGTAGCGCGGCAGCAGATGGCGGAACAGCGGAACGATGTGCTGGTTGGGGCTGGCGCCGGTGTAGATGACGTTCTCGCAGCACTCGAAGCCCTCGTAGGGGCACATGTACCAGAGCAGCGCATCGTACTTCTCGATGATCGGGATGACTTCCTTGCGCCCGATCGAGGTGATGGTACCGATGATGTGGCGGCAGCCCCGCTCGCGCAGCATCGCCTCGCTCAGCGCGTGATAGTCGTCGATATTCGCGCCGGGATCTTCGATCTCGGCACGGAAGCGGAAGGGATAGCGCGGGTCGCCGTTGACCTCTTCCAGCCCCAGACGCGCGCCGGCCAGGCAGGCCTGACCGATCAGACTGTAGGTCCCGGTGACCGAAAACAGGATCCCGAGGGGGATCTCCCCTGACATCAAAACCCGCTCCTAAAACGAAAAAAGCCCCAAGACCCGTCCCTTCTGTCAGGGCGGTTCTGGGGCAACGCTGCCTCGCGCGGTCTTTCCGCATGTTTGTATGACGCGCCGTCGCGCGGCGCCTGACCTCCGAGTTTTGACCAATCCGATTGCGCTGTCAAACGCCAAGGAAGCCCCTGTCCCCCAGGAAGCCGGCAAGAAGCCAGCCTTCCCGGCGGCTTGGGGCGCCCCGAATTGGTTGTTGCGGAAAGTCCATAAATAGACTATATATTTATTATAGACTACTTATGGAGTATTATGATGAAGACCGAACCCCGCGCGGCAGCGGCCGACCGCAAGAGCCTGTCGGGGGCCGGCCTGCGCGCTTTCTTCAGAATTGCCGGCCTCTGGGGGCTTTCCGTGGACGAACAGATGGCGCTGCTCGGACTGACGGCGCGCTCGACCTTCTTCAAATGGAAAAAAGACCCGAACACGGCCCTGCCCAAGGACACCTTGGAGCGCCTCTCTTATATCCTCGGGATCTACAAGGCCCTGCAGGTGCTGCTTCCCGACGAGAGGGCAGCCGACGAATGGGTGCGGCGAGCGAACGCCGCGCCGCTGTTCGGTGGGCGCTCCGCGCTCGAACGGATGTTGTCGGGCCAGGTCGCCGACCTCTTCGTCGTGCGGCAATACCTGGATGCGCAGCGCGGCGGCTGGGCGTGACGCCGCCGCTTGCCAGCATCGAGTGGAAACCGTGCTGGCGGATCATCCCGAGCCGGTTTCCGCCTATCCAGCTGTTCGAGCGGATAACCGACCCGGACGACCTGGAAGCGGTCTTCGAACTGGAGGCTCTGACCAACCCGCGCATCCGGGACGAGGTTGGCGACATTCGCCTGATCCCGCCCGAAGACCGGATCAGCGGTCCCGGCACCAGCATCGTCATGGCGGCCTTCACCCATCTCAACCCCGACGGCAGCCGGTTCTCCGACGGCAGCTACGGCGTGTTCTACGCCGCCGGCGATCTCGCCACCGCGATCGCCGAGACGAAGCACCATCGTGAGCGCTTCATGAGGGCGACGGCGCAGGCGCGCATGGAGCTGGACATGCGCGTCTACCTCATCGACCTCGCGGGCGACCTGCATGATCTGCGCAAAAGGAAGGCGGACTACGCGCTCGTCTACGACAAGAACGACTACGCCGCGAGTCAGCATTTGGCGCGGAGCCTGCGCCGGCAAGCCTCCGACGGAATCGCCTATGACAGCGTGCGGCGCACGGCGGGAGAATGCGCCGCCGTATTCCGCCCACGGCTTCTGTCCAACGCCCGTCAGGAACGTCACCTCTGCTACATTTGGGACGGCAGCAACATCTCGTCGGTCTATGAAAAACAAATGCTCGGCAACGAGAGTTCCCGGTAGGCGTCTTCGCCAGGGCCGCTCCCTCGGAAAGGCGGCGAAGAGGGAGGCGGGCCCGGCCGCCCGGAAGCGGCCGGGAACAAGCGGGTTATTCCTTCGCCATCTTGATGGTGAGGTCGAGCAACGCGTTCGTGTACACGGCCTTCACGTCAAAGGGCTGCTCGACACCGAAGTGCGTTTCGACCATCCGGTAGTCGGCGGCCATGCGGGAGTCGTCGAAGGCGCCGAGAGCTACGGAAGTCGTGGTGTCGTCGCGCATCAGTTCCTTGATCCGGTTCCACTGATCGCGCTGATTCTGCCGGTCCAATCCGGAAACGCTCGCCAGCAGCGCGTCGAGACAGGGCTCGACGTTCTCCACACAGGCCTTGAAGGCGCGCTGGGTGACCTTGGTGAAGGTCGCGACGGTATCGGGATTGTCTTTCATGAATTCGGCATTGACGATCACCGCGTTGCCATAGGGGTTGACCCCGATGTCGCGCCAAGCGACGAAGCCGAGATCGTCGCCGAACTCCCGCACCTTAAGGTCGTGCTCGTTGTAGAAGTCGCTCGTAATGTCGATAGCACCGCTCTTCAGGGAAGGCAGCTTGGCCTGCGGGCTGACGTTCACGAAACGCACGGAATCCGGCGCAATGCCGACTTCCTGTGCGAACATAGGCCACATCACCCGGGAGGCGTCGGCCGGCGGATTGCCGATCTTGCGGCCGGCAAAGTCGGCCGGACCGGAAATGCCGTTGCTCTTCAGCCAATAGAAGCCCTGGGGTGAATTCGCATAAACCGCCATCACGGCAACGAAGTCCGCGCCCTTGCTCTTGGCGACCAGGGCGGTGGCCATGTCGGCGACACCGATCGGGGAGATGCCGGCGCCGACACGCTGTGCCGCCGCACCGGAGCCGCGCCCGGCTTCGATGTTCAGGGTGATCCCCGCTTCCTCGTACCAACCGGCCTCGACGGCATAGAAGTAGGGGGCGTGGTCGGCCGTGGGCACCCAGTTAAGGATCATGTCGATTTCTTCGGCTGCCGCGCTCATAGGGGTCAGGGCTGCGGCCGCCAGGGCCAAAAGTCGTAGCTGTTTCACCAGTGCCTCCTGTTCTCGTTCCCGTCGCCCTTCGTCTCCTTGATGAGAAATCCCGAACCGGCGCCCGTTACGGCCCTTTCGCTTCTGTCTTCGCCCCGCCTTGGCCCCTTGCTGTAAGCTTGCAGGGAACGCCTTGTGCGGACAGAAAGTAAACTACGGGATTGGCAACCACTCTTCGGGACGATACCCATTCTCTCTTAGCCGATCAATAAATAATCAACTAGTTGGTTGAAACGAGGTCTGTATGCCGAAACCCTCCGCCTCCCGCCGCGCCGGCCAGCCCGCCCGTGGGGCGCGCCGTGACCCCCAGGCCACCCGCCAGGCGCTGCTGGAGGCCTCGATCTCGGAGTTCGCCGACAAGGGGCTGGCCGGCGCCCGGGTCGACGAGATCGCGCGCCGCGCCGCGGTCAACAAGCAGCTCGTCTACCACTACTTCGGCAGCAAGGAAGACCTCTACTTCGCGTCGCTGGAGGAGGTCTATGGCCGCATCCGAGAGCGGGAAAAGGAACTGCAGCTCTCCGATCTGTCACCGCCGGCCGCGATGGAGCGCCTGGTCGGTTTTTCCTTCGATTATCTTGCCGAACACCCTGAATTCATCGCCCTTCTCAACGACGAAAACCGGATGAGCGCGCGCCACCTGGCGGAGTCCAGCGAGGTGGTGGCGATGCACTCGCCGCTGGTCGAACTGATCAAGGAAACCCTCGGCAGAGGCATCGGCGAAGGCGTTTTCAACGACCGCTTCGGGCCGGTCAATCTCTACATTTCCATCGCCGGACTATCGTACTTCTATTTCTCCAACAACAGCACGCTCTCGGCCATCTTCGACCGCGACATGGCGGCGCCGGGAGAGGTTGCCCGCCGGCGTCAGCACGTTATCGACCTGGTTCTCTCCGCCCTCCGCCCAGATAAATAACCAACCAGTTGGTTGACACCCAGGCACCCCGCCTGTAGGCTCGAGGCTCATGAGAGGAGTGTCTTGGTGGTAAACATGCCCGAGTCCCCACCGGTCTCCGGAAGTGCGCCTGAAGACATGGCGGCTCTGGACGCCGAAGCCAATCGCCGCGCCGCGGAGCGCCGCCAAGTCCTGCAGCGCCGCGCCGTGGTGATCCTGGTGCATCTCGCCGCCCTCGCGGTCTGGGAGGTTCTCGTCGTCCTCCTGGAGGTCAAGAATTTCATTCTGCCGCCGCCCAGCGACGTTCTGGCGACCCTGTCAGGCAGTCACTATGGCTGGCTCGAGAACACCTGGGTGACGACGCTGGAGATCTTCGGCGGCTATGCCCTTGCGGTGATCCTGGGCGTTGCCTGCGCGCTGGTCTTCACCTGGTCGAAGGCGCTCCTACTCCTGGTCTTCCCCCTGCTGGTGACCCTGAACATGATCCCCAAGGTCGCCCTGGGTCCGCTGGTGATCGTCTGGTTCAGCTACGGGATCGGCACCAACATTCTCATCACTTTCAGCCTCTGCTTCTTTCCGATTCTGCTGACCACCATTCGCGGCCTGCGGGAGATCGAGCCGGATCTGCTGGACCTGGTGAACTCGCTGCGCGGCTCGCGCTGGCAGAAGTTCATCTACATCCAACTGCCCGGCGCGCTGCCCTATATCTTCTCCGGCATGAAAGTGGCCTCGATCCTGGCGGTCGCCGGCGCGGTGGTCGGCGAGTTCATCGCCTCCGAGCGTGGGCTCGGCTATCTGATGATCCAAGTGCAGGCAAGCCTGGACACGCCGGCCATGTTCATGGCGGTGATCCTGATCACCGGCCTCGGCGTTCTGCTCTACCTGCTGGTGTTGGTACTCGAGTATTTTTCCGTTCCCAAAGATGCGAGGATGTCGTGAGCGAAGTGGTGGGCGCGATGAGCAAGGCGCGCAAAGAATCTCAGACGACTCCCTGCCTCTTGTCGGCGCACAAGCTGCCGGAGCGCTTCGCCGACGTGGCGGCGCTGGAAGAATTTCTGGCGCGCCCGAGCGAGGCCTTGATCGACGATCTGGCAGCCACCGACGGCGACATCATGGTGCTCGGGGCCGGCGGCAAGATGGGGCCGAGCCTTGCCTGTCTTGCGCGGCGCGCGGCGCCGGGCAAGCGCGTGATCGCGGTAGCTCGCTTTAGCGAGCCCGACCTGCGGGAGGGCCTCGATGAACAGGGCGTCGAAACGATCGCCTGCGACCTCTTGGATCCGGAGGCGGTGTCGCGGCTGCCGTTCTGCAAGAACGTGATTTTCATGGCGGGCCGCAAGTTCGGCTCGGGCGGCGACGAGCCCCTGACCTGGGCGATGAACGCCTATGTGCCGGCCCTGGTCGCGCAAACATTCCGGGCGTCGCGCCTGGTGAGTTTCTCGACCGGCTGCGTCTACAGCTTCGTGCCGGTGGACGGCGGCGGGGCGGACGAGACGACCAAGCTGACGCCACCGGGCGAATACGCGAACTCCTGCATCGGGCGCGAACGTCTGTTTCAGTACTTTTCGCAGCAGCATGACACGCCCGGCCGCTTGTTCCGGCTGAACTACGCCATCGACCTACGCTACGGCGTGCTGCACGACATCGCCGTGAAGGTGCGCGACAAACAGCCCGTCGACGTGACCATGGGGCATGTGAACGTCATCTGGCAGGGCGATGCCAATGCCCAGGCGCTGCGCTGTTTGAAGCAGGCGACGACGCCGACGACGCCGATCAACGTCACCGGGCCGGAGACCGTCTCCGTGCGCTGGCTCGCCAAGCAGTTCGGCACGCTTCTGGACCGCAAGCCGGTCATCGAGGGGGCGGAGGCGCCGCAAGCCTGGCTCAGCAACACCAGCCAGGCCAACGGGCTCTTCGGCTACCCCATCGTGCCGCTGGAGCGCATGATCGCCTGGACGGCGGACTGGGTGTCCAAGGATCTGCCGAGCTACCAAAAGCCGACCCACTTCGAGGTTCGCGATGGCGCTTACTGACGCTCCCGCAGCGGAGACCCTGACGCAGGCGGCGGTGGAAGAAGCCATGGCGCTGTCAGAGGAGGCCGGCTGGAACCAGCTTCCCGCCGACTGGGGCTTCTTCTTCGACCATGGCCGGGTCTTCGGTTTGCGCAAGAACGGTGCCCTGATCGGCACGGCGGCGATCCTGCCCTATGGGGAGGACTTTGCCTGGCTCAGCATGGTGCTGGTGAAGGTTTCCGAGCGCGGGCGCGGGGCCGCGCGCCGCCTGCTGCAGCACGGCCTTCAAGCGCTGGAGGGGATGGGGCGCGCCGCCGTGCTCGACGCCACTCCGGCGGGCGAGCGGGTCTATCGCGATCTCGGTTTCGACGGCGAACGGCAGATCGAGCGCTGGGAGGGCTTCGCCGAAGACTGCCCGGAGCCGGCCGGCAATCGGACTTTCCTGCCCATCGATACAGCGGAACGACTCGCCGCCGTCATCGCGCTGGATGCCGCTGCCTTCGGTGCCGAACGGGGAGATCTTCTGACTCAGATCGCCGCGCGGCTGCCGCAGGCGGCATGGACCACCGCCGACGGACGCGCCTTTGTCCTGGGGCGCGACGGCGCGAGCGCGACGCAGCTTGGGCCGCTCATCGCCGAAGACGACAAGATCGCAGAAGGGCTGCTGAGCCAAGCCCTGGCCAAGCTGCGCGGACCCGTCTTTATCGACATCGCCGGCGATCGGCCAGGCTTGGCGGCGGTGTTGGCGGCCCGCGGATTCCGGCGCCAGCGGACCTTTAGACGCATGGTACGCGGGCAGCTTCACCTCCCGCGGGCCACGGCCCTGGCGGCCATTGCCGGCCCCGAATTCGGCTGAAGACGCCGGCACGAGAGACAAGAGGACGCGTGACTTAGTATGGCTTTGCATCACAGTGATATTGCCGCGGAGCGGATCGCAGTCCTGCGCGGCGGCGCGGTCATCCCGGCGCATCCCCTGGCGCTCGACGCGGCCCGCAAATTCGACCGGAGACGCCAGCGCGCCCTGACCCGCTACTACGTGGATGCCGGCGCCGGCGGCTTGGCGGTGGGTGTCCACACGACCCAGTTCGCGATCCGCGAAACCGGTCTTTTCGAAAGCGTACTGGCCGCGGCGGCCGAAGACAGCGTGGCCTGGAGCGACCGGCCGCTGTTCCTGATCGCCGGACTCTGCGGGTCCACGTCGCAGGCCGTGGCGGAAGCCAAGACGGCCGTTTCCCTGGGATATCATGCGGGCCTGTTAAGCCTCTCCGCCCTGCGCTCGGCATCGCGCGAGGAGCTGTTGGCGCACTGCCGCCGCGTCGCGGAGGAGATTCCGCTGATCGGCTTCTACATGCAACAGGCGGTCGGCGGCATTTCCCTGGATCGCGCGTTCTGGCGCGCTTTCGCCGAGATCGACAACGCCGTCGCCGTGAAGGTCGCCCCCTTCGACCGTTACCGCACCCTGGATGTCGTGTCGGGAATTGCCGAGGCCCGCGCGGAAAACCGGATCACGCTCTACACCGGAAACGACGACCACATCGTCGCGGATCTGGCG